>JAGCDZ010000053.1 GCA_017650905.1 Prevotella sp.
AACTTTGCAATCGTAAAACGACAAAAACGATATTAATTTAAAAACATCAAGTGAGATGATTAACAGAGAGATTATTCGTTCAAAGATTGTTCAGTTAACCTATGCGTACTATCAAAACGGTAGCAAGAACATCGATACAGCTGAGAAGGAACTATTCTTCAGTCTGTCGAAAGCGTATGACCTATACAACAACCTTCTGGCCTTGGTAGTAGCTATTACAAAGGAATCGAGGCGCCGTCTGGAAATTCTGCAGACCCGTGCTGCGCGCGAAGGCACCCCTGCCCCCTCCCAGAAATTCACATTAAACCGCTTTGCCCTCCAATTAGAAGGCAACAAGATGCTCAACGACTTCATTGGTACCCAAAAACAGACTTGGGCTGACCATCCAGAGTTCATCGCCACACTCCTCGAGCATATCGAAAACAGTGAAATCTATCAGGAATACATGAACAGCCAGGAAGACAGCTATGATGCCGACCGCGAACTGTGGCGCAAGCTCTACCGCACTTTTATCCAGAGGAATGAGGATTTGGACAGCTTGCTGGAGGAGATGAGCCTCTACTGGAACGATGACAAGGAGATTATCGACACTTTCGTGCTGAAGACCTTCAACCGTTTCAATGAGCAGAACGGCCCCAAGCAGGATCTGTTGCAGGAATGGGACAGCGACGAGGAGCAGGACTTTGCCCGTAAGCTCTTCCGTGCATCCATTCTCAATGCCGACGAGTACCAGCATTTCATGAGCGAGGCCTCGCGCAACTGGGATTTCTCACGACTCGCCTATATGGACATCGTCATCATGCAGATAGCTATCGCTGAGTTCATGACCTTCCCCAACATCCCTGTCAGCGTGACCATCAATGAATATGTCAATTTAGCCAAGCTCTATTCTACCAGGAAGAGCGGCGGCTATATCAACGGTATGCTCGATGCGATTGCACGCCATCTGATAAACACAGGCCGTCTGGCGAAGTTCATGGAGCCCAAGCCCGAAAAGAAGTCCGACCCTGCGCCAAAGAAAAAAGCACGCAAGCGTATTGAGAAAGCTCCGGAGGACGAAGAGTAACAATGAATTTAATTATAAATAAAGGTATATGACAAACATCGTATTAGCTGCCCAGGCAGCAGGACAAGGCGGTAACATGAGCTTTATTATCGTGATGATAGCCATTTTTGCTATCATGTGGTTCTTCATGATTAAACCGCAGCAGAAGAAGCAGAAGGAAATCCAAAAATTCCAAAACGAACTGACAGAGGGCACTGAAGTCATCACAGGCGGCGGCATCCATGGTGTCGTCAAGAGCATCGACCTGGCCAAGAACACCGTCGACGTGAAGATTGCCCGCGACGTCGTTATCACTGTTGAAAAGACCTCTATCTACAAAGATATGTCGGGTGTCCCCGTGCAGTAAAAAGCACCGACCACTATGGATAGGCGCAATCTGTGGCAATTCATCAGAGATTTCCTGTATAGCAAGTCTAACAGGGAGTTTCTGATTTTCTTGTTCTTTCTCGCCCTGGCAGGAATATTCTGGTTTTTCCTGGCCCTCAACGAGAGCTACGAGAAAGAGTTTGCCATTCCTGTGACCATCACGGATGTGCCCAAGAACGTCATGCTAACCTCCGATGAGACTGATACAGTTAAGATCACCATCCATGACAAAGGCACCACTTTGCTCACTTATATGTATGGCAAGGCACTGCCACAAGTGCGTGTCAACTACAAGAACTACGCCCGTCAAGACGGCACAGGCACCATCCCCATGGGCGAGCTCCAAAAGTTTATCCGCCAGCAGCTGGCCAGCAGTTCCAGAATCACCAACTTCAAGCCTGACAAGCTGGTGTTCTACTATAACTTCGGCGATAAAAAGCGTGTTCCTGTGAGATGGAGCGGACGTGTCATTCCCGAGCAACTATTCTTCATTTCAAGGGTGGAGTATCAGCCTGACAGCGTGACTGTCTATGCACCGAAGGAGAAACTTGACAGCATCAACGTCATCTATACGGAGCAGTTGAACTATGTTAATTTCCGCGATACGTTGCAGGTTAATTGTCGCTTGATGAGACAGACGGGTGTCAAGACGGTGCCCGACGAAATCAACATCCGTTTTTTTACCGATGTGTTGACGGAAGAAAGCATTGATGGTGTTCCCATTCATGGCATCAACATGCCGCCAGGCAAGATCCTCCGCACCTTCCCCGCTAAGGTCAGGGTGCGTTTTGTCACAGGTGCCAACGTATTCCGCAACTTGCATCCTGAGGATTTCACGGTGGTGGCAGATTACAATGATCTGGCCAACAATCCGTCGGAGAAGTGTCACATCTATCTGAAAGACTCGCCATCGGGCATCTCCCGTGCCAGATTAGAGATTTCGCACGTTGACTACCTGATAGAGGAAGAAGGGGCTCATTGATGAAAATCGGCATCACTGGAGGCATCGGCAGCGGTAAGAGTTACGTCTGCCAGCGATTGATAGCGCGCGGTTACGAGGTTTACGACTGCGACAGCGCCGCTAAGCGTCTGATGCGCTCCTCGCCTGAGATCCGCCAGCAACTCACATCCCTCATCGGTCCAGACACTTATTTGGAGGTGAAAGGTGAAAGGGGAGAGGTGAGAGAATACACTTTAAATAAGAAAAAGGTGGCGGAGTTCCTGTTGGTCTCCGAAGATAACGCCAAGGCCATCGATGCCATCGTCCACCCCGCCGTATTCTGTGATTTTGAGGCAAGTGGCATGAAATGGATGGAGAGCGCCATCCTCTATGAATCGGGCGCCTACCGTCTAGTGGATAAGACCATCGTCGTCACGGCACCTGAGGAAGTACGCATCCAGCGCGTCATGCAGCGCGATGGCATCAGTCGTGAGAAAGTGCTCGAATGGATGGCACGCCAGTTACCACAGGAGGAAGTACGCCGCAGGGCCGATTTTGAAATTATCAATGACGGAGAAGCAAATATCGAACAACAACTAAATAAAATATTAAGAAACATGAAAGAAACCATTTTAGCCATCGCCGGTAAGCCCGGCCTTTACAAACTCGTTTCACGAGGCAAGAACAATCTGATTGTGGAAGCGCTCGACGCCACGCATCGTCGTCAGCCTGCTTTCGCCACCGACAGAATCACATCGCTCAACGACATCGCCATGTTCACTGAGACCGACGATGTACCCCTAATGACCGTACTCGACAATATGAAAAACCTCGAAGACGGCCAAAAGGCCAGCATCAACGAGAAGAAAGCCTCTGGCAAAGAGTTGCAGGACTATTTCACCAAGGTGCTGCCCGAATGGGATCGCGACCGCGTGCAGAACAGCCACATCAAAAAACTCATCACTTGGTATAACATCCTCATCGAGAACGGCATCACCGATTTCAAGACAGAAGAAACAGAGGAAACAAAAGAAGAGGCTTCGGAATAACCGAAGCCTCTTTTCTTTTTATTACAGAGGAGATTCTTAGAATCTGCCAGGGCCACCGAAGCCACCGCCGCCGAAGCCACCGCCGCCCATCGGCATACCGCCTCCGAAGCCACCACCACGGTTGCCACCACGGTTACCACCACGGCCACCGCCCATCGGCATACCGCCCATCATGCCACCCATCATGCCCATACGGGATGCACGTGTTCCGAAGAAGTTCAGACGATAGCTGGCGCGGAACATGATATAACTGGTAACAGCGTTGTACTCGTTATCGGTACGAGCCATAGCAGAGATGGTCGTTGAGAAGTTCGACTGCTGACCTAAGATGTCATAGAACTGCAGCGAGAGGGTCAACGGTTTGCCCTTGAGTAGGCTGTGAGAGATCTGACCGTTCCAGATGAGCTCGTTGGTGTTCATCGATTCATCGGAATAACCACGACGACTGTTCATACTGATATCCGTTGTAAGCTGAGTACCCCAAGGCAGATAAATCGTAGAGTTCATACCATAGGAGTAAGTCCAAGTGTCGAGGTTAGACTGCGGCTGCAGCTTATTGCGGGTCGTATTGTAGTTCACTGATCCGTTGAGTTCCACTTCCAACCAGTCGTTGCGGTAGCTACCACCCAGACGTGCACCGATATTATTCTGGTTAGTGGTATTCCTCAAGGTCTCTCTGGTCATAGCATCGCCAAGATAACTTACACGGTGGTTGTAGTTGTCGTTCAGCGAGACATTATAGCTGAAATAGCCTAATGAATCGATGGCCGAGTTCCACATAATATTACCGCCAGCATTCCAGTTACCGTTGATATTCTCAGGACGTGATTCCTGTCCACCATTATCAAGATAGGTCACCTTATTCGAGATGCTGTTCATCGTTGTCGAGAAGTTTAAGTTGGCATTGATCATGCGCTGATGATTCATAATATAGTTGTTGAAGCGCAGGTTGAAGCTCTGAGTGAACGAAGGCTTCAGATCAGGATTACCCGTTGTCTTGCTCATAGGGTTGGTATCATCGTTGATCACGAGCAGTTGGTCGATCGACGGCTGACTGGTGTTACCACGATACTGGAACTGGAGGCTACCCGACTGTGTGGGACGCCAGCGGAAGTTGGCTGTCGGGCTCCAGTTCGTCACCGAACGGTTCACGATGGTGTCCACACCCAGATAGCGCTGCGTGTATTCCGATGTCTGCGGCACTATTTGCAAACCTACGTTAAAGTCGTAAGTATCGCGAATCCAGCGCAGCATGATCTCACCCGTATGAATATAGTTCGAGTAGGCTGAATAGCGGCTCTGATCCTTGCTGTAGTAAGCATCATCCTTTGATGGAGAATAGCCACCGTTAATCAGGTTGAAATAGTCGCTCCACTGACGGTAAACCGGTGTCACGCTGCTGAAGTCAAAACCATAGTTCGGATCCTTGTAGGGGTTATTCTCATAAAGGAGAGGTTTCGAATAGTCATACGTCTGACGGTCACTCTCATTATAACGATACTGGAAAGTATAGCTGAACTGCAGGAAGGTGGCGTAAGCAATCGGCTCGCTATAAGTAGCCCTGATGCTGTAGTCCCACGATGTAGTCGGCGACAGGTTGTAACGGTTGGTTTGATAGTCTGTAAGATGGTCGAAACCATTGAATCTCTGCTCCAGTCCATTGAACAGTTTCGTCTGGTTGTTCGACAACTGTTTATTCTCATTGTCGCTGTAGTTTCCTGTCAACTGTACGGTGATGTTGCGGCCTCTACCATTCAGCAGACGGTTAATCTGTAGGGTACCACCCAAACGCTTGTTCTCACCATAACCCAGTGATTTATTGTTCGTACTATTCTTAATATATTCACTCAAATCGCCGCCATTCTTCACGATTTCAGCCATAACAGCGGCATCGAGCTGATAATTGACATGAGCATAGGGATCATCGCTGAAGGTTGCAGAGGTGTTCCTACTTTGACTGTCGTTGGTGCCGAAGCTCCAAGTCGGACGGAAAGCGATGTTCCACAGCGTGTCAGGCGTCCACTCCAAACGGCCTTGTACGCTCCAGTTGGTGCTACGCGAATAACTCTGGTTGATAGAGTTCGAAATCTGTTTCTTTTCCGGGTCTCCTGTAAAGTTATCCTGGAACCGACGCGACCAAGAGTCACCGTCACGATGGTTCACGTTCACACTGGCCTGGCCGATGATCAGTTTGGGTTTCTCGTAGTTGATGTTGACCATACCGGTCTTGGCAGCATTCAGGCCACCGCCACCCATACCACCGCCACCGCCGAAGCGTCGGCCACCGCCGCCGCCCATACCCTGGTCGTTGGTATTGTTGGCATTCAGCATACCCATCACACGATAGTCATCACGCATATACATACCAAACAGACGGCCAGAATAACGGTCCTTGGTACCGATACCCAGGTCGGTATTGATCATCGTACCACGGTTCATACCGGCACGGATACCGAAATCGAGCACCGTCTGCTCGTTACCATCGTCGATACCGGTAATACGAGCCAGGTCACTCTTCTCATCATACGCGCGGACCTTTTCAATAATAGAAGTAGGCAGGTTCTTCAGCGCCGTTTGGGTGTCACCGAAATCCCTACCATCCACCTTGATCTTCGATACCTGCTTACCATTGATGGTGATGTTACCGTTTTCGTCGATATCAGCACCAGGCATACGCTTCACCAGTTCCTCCACCACGGAGCCCTCTGGCACGCGATAAGCGTCGGCATTGAAGATCAGGGTATCACCCTTCGACTGCACCTTAGCCAGGTGAGCCGTCACTGTAGCACCCTGCAGCATGATGGCATCAGGCGCCAGACTAATAGTGCCCGCCGACACGCTCTTACCTTCGGATACGGTAATCTTCTTACTGTAAGTCTTGAAACCTACATAAGTAATACGCAGTGTAAAGGTACCGTCGCTCGGTGCCTTTACACTGAAATTACCATCAGCATTAGTTACGGCATTGGATACCACTTTCTCACCACTTAAAAGAGAGGCTGTCGCTTGAATCACAGCGTCCTTAGTGTCTTGTTCTACTACTTTACCGGTTACGGTTCGTTGAGCAAATCCTGCGATTGTCGTTACGCAGACAATCATTAAAATCAGTAATCTTTTCATATAGTTTTTACAAAATTCTGCTCTTTTGACGCAGCAAAATTTCAAAAGTTTAATCAATCCCGAGAAAAAAAATGTATTTTCTACAATTATTTTCTTCTTTTTAAACGAAATTCCAAAAATTTGACTAACTTTGCACTCGCAAAAATGACCATTAAAAGGATAATGACTCCCCAACAGGTAGAAATAGCAGAGCATTTAGAAATGTCACTCGCCAAGGCCATCGAGGTCTGCGAGCACGACAAAATTTTCGTTCTCACCGATGATACTACCCGAGAGCTCTGCTGGCCCGTTGTCAGCGGTTATCCCTGCCTTCAGGGCGCTGAGGTCATCAGCATCGGGGCTACCGACACCCATAAGACACTCGAATCACTGGCTCATGTCTGGGAAGAACTCGGACGCATGGGCGGCACCCGCCACACCTTATTAATAAATATAGGGGGCGGTATGGTAACCGATTTGGGCGGTTTCGCAGCCTCTACCTTCAAGCGCGGCATCAACTACATCAACATCCCCACCACCCTGCTCGCAATGGTCGACGCCAGCGTCGGCGGCAAGACAGGCATCAACTTCAGAGGCCTGAAAAACGAAATCGGGGTGTTCAACAATGCCGCTATGGTCATTCTCAGCACACAGTTCCTCCGCACCCTCGACCATGAGAACATCCTCTCCGGCTATGCCGAGATGCTCAAGCACGGACTCATCTCCAACGAGGCGATGTGGGCAGAACTGATGAATTTCAATCTCGGCGCCGAGCCTTTAGACCTTGCCACCCTCCAGCGGATGCTGGCAGACAGTGTGGCCGTCAAGCAGCGCATCGTTACCGAGGATCCCCTGGAGCACGGCCTCCGCAAGGCACTCAACCTCGGTCATACCGTTGGTCACGCCTTTGAGTCGTTCGCTCTCAGCCACACTCCCATCCTTCACGGCTATGCCGTTGCCTTCGGCCTTGTCTGCGAGCTCTACCTGAGCGCCGTCAAGACCGGATTCCCCACCGACAAGATGCGCCAGACCGTCAGTTTCATCCGCGAACACTACGGCCGCATGCCCATCACCTGCGATAACTACCCCACCCTCTTCGAGTTCATGACACATGACAAGAAGAATACGGCGGGCAGCATCAACTTCACCCTGCTCGGTGGCATCGGCGATATCCGTATCAACCAGACCGCCACAAAGGAAGAGATCTACGAAGCCCTCGATTTCTATCGCGAGGGCTGAGCAGAACTACACAGCCGCCGCGCCCGAAACGCGGCTCTGAAAACGGACCAATCAGCTTAAATTGCCTAATCATATTACTAACTAATCGCAGATGCAGCCACTTGTGAAAGCAGCTGCATCTCTTATTTAGGGGGAATGATTCTTTACTGTTTTCCCAGAATCTTTCTGCCATTCCTGATATAGATTCCTTTAGGAAACACAGTGACCTTGCGTCCCAAAAGGTCATAAGCGGCGTCAGGCTCAGACTGAATGTCCCGGACCTGCCGGATACTTGTAGCAGAAAAACTGTCGGCCGTCAGGATGAGTTGTCCGACAATGCAGTCGCTCCACTCTGAAGCGGCCGCATAGATAGCAATGACATAGTCACCCTGTTCGGTAACATCAAACTCCATACTCTGCTGCTCCGGCGTGTTAAAACTATTCGATGCCACATTACCGATGTTGATGTTCGGTGTATAAGTCTGACTGGCAATGCTTGTGCCGTTTGCACGCTTCTCGATGTTCACTTCCACAGAGCCGAAGTTCGACATGTTCCAGTTGCAGATCCTGTATTTCAGCGTATAGTGGCCAGGGGCTAAACTGAGAGTAGTACCCCCGTCGGAGAGTCCGTACCTGGCCCACCCCTGATGGGCTTTTCCACCGATATTGCGGAAGTACAAGCCATAGTTGAATCCCCGTGGAGAGCCTGTGAACTGCAACACGCGACAGCCCTGTGAGTAGCCGTTGCTATAGCCGGTGCGCCGCTCACTGCTATCATAGGTGGTCCATCCTGCGGGCAGTGCGCCGCCTTCAGTGAATGCCCCCGAGATGCCGAGTGTCGTCGGTGCCTGTAGCGTCACTTCGACGGAGGCTGTACTGGTCTCACCGTCGTTATCCGTAGCTACGGCCTTCAAGGTATGTTTTCCTGCCTCGGCGCCCGACAAAGTGGCCTGATAGGGTTTGTCTGTACAAGTGGCAAGCAGGGTTGAGCCGTCATAGAATTCCACCTTCTCTACTGTGCCATTCGGGTCGTCAGCCGTAGCCGTGATGGTGAGGTCGGGAAACAAATTTTCTCCTGAAGGGGCGAAGCTGATGTATTTCGCACCTGTATTAGGCGAGGTGATGCTGACGTTGGGTGAGGTCTTGTTCAGCGAGTAGTTCTTGCAGAAGTTCCAGATTTCCTTGCCTGTATACACCTGAGGCTCCTTGCAGATCCAGTGGCCCTTTCCCGCCAGTTCCAACAGTCTTACCTCTACGCCGTCATTACCAGGCCCCCATTTATGAAGCTTGGCATTGAAATTGTTGTAGTTGCTCACCACATTGGCCGTCGTGGGACAGCCATTATGCTTGATCCACACGTTGAGAGTCGGTTGCGCTCCGCTGAAGGCACACACATCGTCACTCGTACCGTGAATATGCAGAATGGGCAGTGGACGCACATTGGCATTAGCCGTTGCGCCGCCCATGGGGTAACCGCTCACAGGGGCAAAAGCAGCAATGAGATCGGGGATTCTGTTCATGGCATGGTAGGTAAACATGCCGCCCATGGAGAATCCACCAAGATAGACACGGTTACGGTCAATCTTATGCTGTGTCACCATCTTGTCGATGATGGCCTTGACGAAATTAATGTCGCGGTCGCCGGAAGTATCCCATGACTTATCGATACCATTGGGGAATACCACAACAAACTTGGCTGTGTCGCACACGGCTTCCATACTGACATTGTTGTTCTTAAACTCATTGTTCTGCATCCAGTTGGCATCCTGGTTGTAGCCGTGACAGAAAATGAGCAGCGGACGGTTCTCACCTAAGTTTTTCGGCGCATAGACATTATACGAGCGGTTGGTGCCGTTAACTGTAATGTTGTCTGCCATAATCGGCAGCAGTCCTCCCATAATCAGGAGAAGCGAAAGAATAATGGTCTTTTTCATCTACGTTTGATTTTTGCTGCAAAGATAAGAAAAAATTAGCATCCCTCCAACACCATAAAAGCATTTGAAACAATTCTCAAACAAAAAGAAACATTGGAGTTCCCCAAAAACGCTTAACTATAAAAATTGAAACGGTTAACAATAAAATTGCAAACAATAAAAATAAAACCGGAACTCCGGGTGTGAAAAAATGCTTTTGAAAAATAAAAAAATGATACTGTAAGCGTTAATTGCTAATTTGGGCTAATAGCTCTGCCTCGTGGCGGGCGGGTTTGCCGGTGGCGGTGTGGGGGATGCGGGAAACGTGGAGATAAGTGCGAGGCTGGTGGAAACGAGGAAGGATGCGGTTGCAGACCTGACGTGCCTCGTCGACGGAGCCTTCAGTGAGGAGGACGACAATCTCGCCGAATTTTTCGTCGGAACGCTTGGTGATGAGGAAAGGAGAAGAGAGATTAGGGCGGAGCTGGCGCTCGAGTTCCTCGGCCTGGATTTTCAGACCACCAGAGCAGATGATGTTATCTTTTCTTCCGATAATACGAAATTTCGAATTATCAGAAGATAGTTCAGCAATATCGTTGGTGACGAGGGGATTGGGGCAGACCTCGGGAGCATCGATAATGAGCGTACTATCTTCGGAAAGACTGACACGGACGGAGGGGAAGGGAGTGTACCAGAGAGAGGCTTCAGGGCCGGAAAGGCGACGGAGGGCGATGTGAGAGAGGGTCTCAGTCATGCCGTAGGTGCTCCATACGGCATTGGGGAAGTCTTTTAGCTGGTCTGCCAAAGCATCGTCGATAGCGCCCCCACCGATGATGAGGTGGCGGATTTGTTTAAGGCGCTCGCGTTCCTCGGGGACTTGAAGGGAGTTGTAGACTTGTAAGGGGACCATCGCAGCGAAATCAAGGGAAGGTTGGTTATTGAGGGTGACACAGAGGGGACAGTCCCTATGTAATTCGCTGCGCTGCTCACACGAGGGACAGTCCCCCTGTGTCACTGCGGCCAAGGGATGGCCACTTGGCTCAACACTCACTAAATGCAGATGACGCTCGAGGGCGCGTACAACCATCATCTTACCAGCGATATAATCGAGCGACATGCAAAGAAAGGCAGTATCGCCAGGCTGGAGACCGAGGAAATCGTTAGTGCGACGGGCAGAGGCAAGCATACGACGTTTCTCAACCAGCATGGGCTTGGGAGTGCCCGTGCTGCCGCTGGTATGCACCATCAGGGTTTCTGAAGGGTTATTCCACTCTTCAAGGAATTCGTCTAACGACATCGCCATAACTGATCGCCCCTGATCTCCAAAGGCATTGGAATATTGTCGGTGAAGAGCTGGCCGGTACCGAGACCTTGGGGCATGGTGATGTGGTCGCCATAGACGGAGGAAGCAAACTGGGCAATGGCATTGAGGCCGATGTTGCTCTCGAGGGCGGAGGTAATCCAAGAACCAATACCCAGGTCGTTGGCAATATCAATCCACTCACGACAGCCTGTCATGCCGCCGTGAAGAGAGGGTTTGAGGATAATGTAACGGGGCTTGATAATATTGAGCATGTGGCGCTTTATCGCGGGGTCATTGACGCCGATGAGTTCTTCGTCGAGGGCGATGGGAAGAGGGGACTCGCGACAAAGTTCTGCCATAAATGCCCACTGGCCCTGACGGATGGGCTGCTCGATGGAGTGGATAGCGTATTGAGAGAGAAGCTCGAGTTTATAGAGGGCCTCATCGTAAGGAAAAGCGCCGTTAGCATCGAGGCGGAGTTCTACTTCATGGAACGAGAATCTTTCTCTTATCCTCTTGACCAAGTCCAGCTCTTGATCAAAGTCGATGGCACCGATCTTTAACTTTACACATCTAAAACCCTGTTCGAGCTTGGTTTCCAGACGGTGAAGCATCTCGTCGTAATTGCCCATCCAGACGAGGCCGTTGATGGGGATGCCGACCTCGCCACGAGAGAAAGCGGTGTCGAATAAGAGGTGAGAAAGGCTACGGGTAGGCGCGTCAGCGGGAATGGAATTCAATGAGAGCAAGGCCGTTTCAAGGCCGAAGAGCATTGAGGGGTAGTTACGGAGGGACTCGCAGAGGGGACAGTCCCTATCTAATCCACTGCGCTGTTCACACGAGGGAAAGTCCCCCTGTGAGTCCTGCCAACGACAGAGAGCAGCGCAAGCCTGATCGAGCACTGTTACGTATTCATCATCAGGCAGAGCATCGCAGCTGAGGTCTGGGAGAGGGGCACACTCCCCTACTCCATGACGATTACCGTCGTAGAGATGGACGAGCCAGATTTGACGAGTGGTGTAGACCTCACGAGAGGTGCCGGCAGGCTGCTTGAAATGGAGCTTCCGCTCCTCAATCTCATAGGTCATGGGAGTTTGGGGTATTTCTTGAAGTCGGGTTTGCGCTTTTCGAGGAAAGCCTTGCCACCCTCCTGAGCCTCGTCGAGGAAATAGTAGAGCATGGTGCAGTCGCCAGCAAGTTCTTGGATACCAGCCTGACCATCAAGTTCGGCATTGAGGCCAGCCTTGATCATACGGAGAGCAAGGGGCGAACGTTCCATCATGACTTCTGCCCACTCCACACACTCGTCTTCGAGGCGCTCGATGGGCACCACCTTGTTGACCATACCCATTTCCTCGGCCTCTTTCGCAGTATACTGACGACAGAGAAACCAGATCTCGCGGGCTTTCTTCTGCCCCACAATGCGGGCGAGATAAGAGGAGCCGAAACCAGCATCGAAAGAACCCACCTTAGGACCCGTCTGTCCGAAGATAGCATTCTCGGAGGCGATGGTGAGGTCGCAGACGAGGTGGAGCACATGCCCCCCACCGATGGCATAGCCATTCACCATCGCAATAACAGGTTTGGGCAGACGACGGATCTGCATCTGCACATCGAGGACACTGAGACGGGGTACCCCCTCCTCATCGACATAACCACCACGCCCTTTGACATGCATATCGCCACCTGAACAGAAGGCATGTTTCACATCGGCCAGTGTCTTGCCCTCAGGCACTTCAGACATCGCTCCCGTGAGCAATACCACAGAGATGTCCTGCATCTCGCGGCATAGGGAAAAGGCCTGAGAGAGTTCCCAAGTGGTCTTGGGTGTAAAGGCATTGCGGTAATGCGGACGGTTGATAGTGATTTTGGCAATACCATTGTATTCTTCGAAGAGAATCTCCTCGAACTTGCGGATTTCTTTCCAATCTCTCATAATTTCAGTGTTTTATAATAATCCTTGAACACGCGCTCGTCCTCGGCAACATCAGTGAAGACCTCGAGAAGTACAGGACGGTCGCTTTCTAAATATAATAAGGTGTCGATACCTTGCTGCATCTCTTCCATGTTGGTAGCCTTCAGATATCTTACGTTGTTCTGCAGACAGATGCCCTCAGCAGAGGTATGATGCCCGGCAGCGACATATTTATCTCGGGCGGGACTCTGTTCGAGACCTCTCAACAGATTGAAGATGCCGCCTTTGCCGTTGTTGAGCAGGAGGATGCGGAAATTACCTTTCAGGTTCTGGTTCCAAAGGGCGTTCTGGTCGTAAAAGAAACTCAGGTCGCCGATGACGCAAAAAACCTTAGAGAGGTCAGAGGTCAAAGGTGAGAGGTGAGAAACTACCGAGAAGCCTGCCGCTGTGGAGAGGGAGCCATCGATGCCATTCACACCACGATTGCAGTAGACATGATGATGGGCGTAAATATTGGCCAGACGGATGGCAGTAGAATTGGCATAATGCACACGATCATGCCCTACCTTTGCCTCAAAACACTTCACCGCAGCCATCTGCGAGTAATCCGGCTCATAGGCAGCAGCCTGCGACCTTACCCTTTCCAGGAGTTCATCCCACTGCTGCACGAAAGGATGCGGCTGTTGCTCCAGGTTAAACCGGATCAGATCGGCTATCACGTCGCCATCACCTTGTATGACATACGTCAGATTTTGGAACGTGTCGTTAATCTCTCCCGTTCTGTTCACAGCCCAGGTTTCTTTGGCTTTACGAAGGAAACGCTTCAGCCGCTTGCTGACGATGGAGCCCCCAGTATAAAGCACAAAATCTGGCACATAACGCTCATCATCACCAATCAGGTACACAGCCTCATCCATGTTGGGGTTCATCGGCTGCCCACTGATAAGCATCGGCTTTTTGGCCTGCAAGAACATCCTCACCACATGACTTTGGGTAATGGCCGAAGCATCGCTCTCAATCAAGCTGATCTTCCGTTCAACAGGCAGTTCCGGCACGGAATAGTCGAAAAGAGGCTCTGAGATGGGGACATTGATATGCACAGGAGCATGTTTGACGATTAGCGCTTCGTTGACGAGGCGGTTGCAATGCCAACGTGTTTCATCATCATAAGGCTCAGGCAGAGAGACGGCTTTCCTGACGAATCGGCCAAGGGCATCAGGCTGCGGAAGAGTCTGACCATCGAGTTGGTCTATCCATGCTTGAGGACGATCTGCGGAAATGACCACCAAAGGGATATGCTGATAGTAAGCCTCAGCGACAGATGGTGCGAGATTAAGCAGGGCTGTACCACTGGTAACACAGACGGCAACAGGTTCCTGAAGGCATTGGCTCATGCCTAATGCATAGAAACCAGCGCTACGTTCATCCGTCACAGGATAGCACTGGATATCAGGACACATATTGAGGTTATGCACAATGGGTGAATTACGACTGCCTGGGCAACAGACGGCATGACGAACGCCATGCGCCACCAACAGACTGGTCAGTATATTTACATTCTCCTTACTACTATACATATTTTGTTTGATGTCCTTATGTTCCTATGCCTAAAATATTCCGCATGGTTTCAAGTTTCGCCTCCGTCTCCTGCCACTCCTGTTCCTTCTGGCTGTCTTTGAGCAGTCCACCACCCGCATAGAGATGGTATCTGTTTCCCTCGATGTTCATGCAACGCAGCGACACATAGAGGTGTGTCTCTTCTTCGGGGTCGAGCATGCCCATAAAACCACTATAATACCGACGGGGCGTATGTTCGTTATGGATGATGAATTCAAAGGTCGCCCGTTTCGGCAGTCCACAGACGGCCGGTGTGGGATGGAGGGTATGAAGCAGGTCGCCGAGATGCTGATTATCAGGGAGCGAGAACGTAAAATCGCTTCGGAGATGCACCAAATTAGCTGCCCTGACTGTGCGAGGTCCCTCTTCGTGGAAATCGCCCGTAAACTGTTCGAGGCACTCGGTGATATAAGTAGTGACGATGCGTTGTTCCTGAATGTTCTTCGTACTCCACCGCAAGGATTCTCCCTCACTATTCAGTTGGTCGCCCTCCAGTTTCATCGTTCCTGCCAGTGCGATAGTGCGCCAGGCCTCCGTATTGCCTTCGAGAAGGATCTCGGGAGTGGCCGTCAGCCAGCAGCCGCTTTTCGTTGTAGAGACGAGAGCGATGAACATGCGGGGATAGAGCATACAAGCCCGATGGAAAAGTTGCAGGGGCGGGATGGCGTCAGGCGACACCTCGTCGGCACAGCGCGCCAACACAATCTTGCGAAAAGTGCCTGAGACCAGTTGGGAATGGAAATTGGCAAAGTCGATGGCGTAATGGCTTTGAGAGGCGAGAGGATACTCCTGCTGCAAATCATTCTCTCCGAGGGAATAATTATTCTCCAACAGACTATCCACCGTGACCCTTTCCACCTTGTCAGGTCGGATGAGCTGTATCGGCTGTTGCGCTGTCACCTCAAAAGGGGCCACCACAAAACCCCTTCTGCCATTCAGTTCTGTACAAGAAAGAAATGCTTCAGGCTCACCTTCTGATTGTCCGATCAGTGTGGCGTGGTCTTCATGGGGTAGTCTGTATATGGCGTAGGCCGTCATCCTTTCTTATGCTTGATGATATAATTGGTAACGCGGACATTAGAAATCAGTTCACCGGAAGAGTCCTTGATATCCACATTCCAGACATGGAGGGTGGTGCCCCGATTTAGCAGACGGGCATAGGCCGTAACACAATCTCCCTCAGCTACCGCCTTCACGTGGCTGCCACTGACCTCGATGCCCACACAGGCACAATGCGGACAGAGGGCTGAAGAGCCGACACCTGCCACATTCTCGGCCAAAGCCAAAGAAGCCCCTCCGCTTAGAAAGCCAAAAGGCTGACGATTGCGTTCGTCAACCTTCATGCGTGCCATACAGGTATCGTCTTCTGGTGTGGAGATAAACTCCATGCCGAGGGCGGTACTCAGGTTTGGTTTCTCGTTGATAATCCGGTTTATTCTTTCTACATTCACAACGTTTACTTAAAGAGTGAATACTCAGGTACGCTCCATGCCAAGGCGCTGGCACCCAGCACGTCGCGCTCACGGTCGTTGAATGACGAGACAATCATCCTCACCTTATGCTTCAAGTTACCGAATACCCGTTTCTCAAACACCTCCTCAGCAGAATCCAACAGCCAGTGGCCTGCATGGGAGATACCACCTGTAAAGATGAAAGCCTCTGGATCAATCAGGGAGGCATAAGTTGCCAAACCCTGACCTAAGATAAGACCTGTACGGCGATAAACCTCGATGGCCATCTCATCACCTTGGTCGCAGCACTCCTTGATGGTACGCGGCGACAACTTATCCAGATTGCGCATCAGTGAGGGCGCATTACTTTCTGCCATCATTTCCAGTGCCGTCTGGATAATGCCTTTAGCACCCACATAGGCTTCAAGACATCCCTTGTTGCCACAACCGCACTCACGGCCATCAGGATAGACACAAGTATGTCCGAACTCTCCGGCATAGCCACTGTGACCACAATGCTCCCTACCATCAGAAAAGAAGCAACTGCCGATGCCGACACCCAGACTGACGATGATGAAGTTCTTCATACCATGGGCACAGCCATAAGCATATTCGCCCAAAGCCGAGATATGTGCATCGTTGGATAAGCCCACAGCCAATCCGATCCGGTCGCGCAGCATGGCTGCCAACGGTACGATACCCTTCCAAGGGAGGTTGGCCGCATTCTCGATACATCCGGAGACCGAGCTGGTGCTGGGGCAACTGACGCCGATGGAACGGATCGTCTCATAACCACCGTTCTGCTCTACCATCATCACAATATTCTCACTCAGTGCCGTCACGAAATTATTCACATCAGGATAATCCAATGTCGGGAATGAGTCTTCTGCCAGGATATTACCTCTGACATCCACCATAGCATAGGTTGTACTCTCGATGCTGATATCCACACCAACAACCTTTGTTTTGATATTGCTTTCCTCCATCTATATATATTAATTTGTTCTTACTCTTTTGATTTGCGATTCTATTGTTTGTTAATATGCCGCAAATATAAACATTTTTTCCTTAATGCGCAAATCTTTTGCATTATTTTTGCAATAATTTACTCAAAAGTAGGATATTTCGCGGATTTTTCGTATCTTTGCAGCCACTTAAGCACATATATTCGAATATAGATATGAACGTTTTAGAATTAAGCGAACAAGAAATTGGCAGACGAGAGAGTCTGCAGGAATTACGTAATATGGGGATTGACCCATATCCCGCTGCTGAATATCCAACCAACGCATTCAGCACAGAAATCAAGGAAAACTTCAAGGACGATGAAGAGCCACGTGAGGTTGTGATTGCCGGTCGTATGATGAGCCGTCGCGTGATGGGTAAGGCCTCTTTTGCCGAGCTTCAGGACTCCAAAGGTCGTATCCAAGTATATATCACCCGCGATGATATCTGCCCTGACGAAAACAAGGATTTATACAATAATGCCTTCAAGCGTCTGCTCGATATTGGTGATTTCATTGGTGTCAAGGGTAAGGTATTCCGCACCCAGACCGGTGAGATCAGTGTGCATGCCTCTGAGCTGAAGCTGCTTTCAAAGAGTCTGAAGCCCCTGCCCATCGTGAAATATAAGGACGGTGTGGCATACGATAAGTTCGACGATCCTGAGCTCCGCTATCGCCAGCGTTATGTCGATCTGGTGGTCAACGAGGGTGTCAAGGATACTTTCCTGCAGAGAGCAACCGTCATCCGCACACTTCGGAAAGTCCTGGATGAAGCCGGCTATACCGAGGTGGAGACACCTACCCTGCAGATGATTGCCGGCGGTGCTACGGCTCGCCCGTTTATCACCCATTTCAATGCGCTCGATCAGGATATGTACATGCGTATCGCTACCGAGCTCTATCTGAAGCGCCTCATCGTAGGTGGTTTCGAGGGTGTCTACGAGATTGGCAAGAACTTCCGCAACGAGGGTATGGACCGCAACCACAATCCTGAGTTCACCTGCATGGAGCTCTATGTGCAGTATAAGGACTACAACTGGATGATGTCGTTCACAGAGAAGTTGCTCGAGACGATTTGTATCGCCGTCAACGGCAAGCCTGAGCGCGAGATTGATGGTAACATCGTTTCGTTCAAGGCACCTTACCGTCGCCTGCCCATCCTCGAGGCTATTCAGGAGAAGACAGGCTTCGACTGCAATGGCAAGACCGAAGAGGAGATTCGCGCATTCTGCCTTTCCAAGGGTATGGATGTCGACGAGACCATGGGCAAGGGCAAGCTCATCGACGAACTCTTTGGCGAGTTCTGCGAGGGCACCTTCATCCAGCCTACCTTTATTACGGATTATCCTGTAGAGATGTCGCCCCTCACCAAGATGCACCGCTCTAAGCCCGGACTCACCGAGCGTTTCGAGCTGATGGTCAATGGCAAGGAGCTGGCCAATGCCTATTCTGAGCTCAACGACCCGATTGATCAGGAGGAGCGTTTCGTAGAGCAGATGCGTCTGGCTGACAAGGGTGACGACGAGGCTATGATTATCGACCAGGACTTCCTCCGTGCTTTGCAATATGGCATGCCTCCTACCTCTGGTATCGGTATCGGTATCGACCGTCTGGTGATGCTGATGACAGGCAAGACCTTCATTCAGGAAGTGCTCTTCTTCCCCCAGATGAAGCCCGAGAAGAAGATTCCTCAGAGCACGCCCGCAGAGTGGGCAGAGATTGGTGTTCCCGAAGAGTGGGTGCCCGTGCTCCGCAAGGCAGGCTTCAACCTCGTCCAGAACATCGCTTCTGAAAAGGCACAGGGCTTGCAGCAGAAAATCGGCGACATCGTCAAGAAATATAAGCTGGATCTTCAGAAGCCCAGTGTCGACGACATCGCTGCCTGGATCGAAAAAAGCAACAAATAAAAACTTATGTCGTACGACGTTGGTAAGATAGCAATCATCGGTGGCGGCTCGTGGGCAACGGCGATAGCCAAGATTGTGGTGGGTCACACCCACCATATCGGCTGGTATATGCGTCGTGACGACCGTATCGAAGAATTCCGTCGCATGGGCCACAACCCTGCCTATCTTACCAGTGTCCACTTCGATGTCAACGAGATTCACTTCGATAACGACATCAACCGCATTGTGCAGCAATACGACACGCTGGTGTTCGTCACACCATCGCCTTATCTGAAAGGTCACCTCAAGAAATTGAAGACGCGCCTCCGCGACAAGTTCGTCATCACAGCCATCAAGGGTATCGTACCCGACGAGAATCTCGTCTGCTCGGAATATTTCCATCAGGTGTTCGATGTCCCTTACGACAATCTGGCTTGTCTGGGAGGACCGTCGCATGCTGAGGAAGTGGCCCTTGAACGACTCAGTTATCTGACTGTAGGTTGTGCAGACCGTGAGAAAGCACAGGCATTTGCCGATGTGCTCACCAGCGAATTCATCAAGACCAAGATATCATCCGACGTTCTCGGCATCGAGTATTCCTCTGTGCTAAAGAATGTCTATGCCATTGCTGCAGGCATCTGTAGCGGATTGAAATATGGCGACAATTTCCAGGCTGTGCTCATGGCCAATGCCGTACAGGAGATGAACCGTTTCCTGACAGCTGTCTACCCCGTTGAGCGCAATGCCTACGATAGTGTTTATTTGGGCGACCTGCTCGTGACAGGCTATAGCAATTTTTCACGCAACCGCACCTTCGGAACGATGATTGGAAAAGGCTATTCCGTCAAGAGCGCACAGATAGAGATGGAGATGATTGCCGAGGGTTATTTCGGCACGAAGTGCATGAAGGAAATCAACCGCCACTGGCACGTGAACATGCCCATCCTCGATGCCGTCTACAACATTCTGTACGAGCGTATCGCCCCACAGATTGAAATCAAACTCCTTACCGACAGTTTCCGATAAGGCTAGTTCTTTTTTGCGTTTTTATTTATTGAAATAAGCCTTGACTTTATCCCAGTCGATGTCGACAACCTCTATCGGCTGATCATAATCTGTAGCTATAGCCTTCTGGTTCTGAAGGTCGAAACGGATCACGATACGGTCTTCAACGCAGACAGAAGTGTTGAGAGAATCAAGGCGGATGATGTCAAAACAATTAGTATACTTATGTATGTTCAGGCTGTCAGACTCAGTAGACGAAGTCTTCTCCAGCCGCCTATAATCCACAAAGCATTCGTCGTCGGGTTTCAGATACCATTCAAGCGTGTCGACACCATAAGCACCTGGTTCGGTGGTTCTGACCGTCACCATCATGGATTGACGCTGGTTGTTATTCGAAATAAGCCTATAAATGACGGCTCCTGCTAACAAAACACAGAAAAAGACGCCACAGACCACAGGCTGCATGATACAGCCAATAGCCACCCCTTTCCAACGCTTGCGCTGGTATCCGATGATAGGAATCGCAACCGAGGCCATAACGACCAGTATCGTAACAAGAAGCACGGCTATCACCACTGTCATATATTCACCTTCAAACATCTCTCCAAACTCTAAACTTTAAACTATAAACTGTAAACTTTAAACCGTAAACTATAAACCATAACCTCTCCCCTCCAGCTTACCTCTTCTGAACCGCAAACATCGTCAGGTCGTCGCTTTGCTCTGCCTCACCGACAAACTGCCTTACGGCTGATGCCATCGCTTCAACAAGTTCCTGTGGACCACGACCCACAACCTTTGACGTCTGCAGCACACGGTCCATGCCAAATTGTTGATGGTCGATATCCTCCGCCTCGTTAAGGCCATCCGTATAGAGGAAGAGCGAATCGTTCGTCTTGAGCTGCATCTGCTGACAGGTAAACGCCCATCCTGGCATGACACCAACGGGGATGTTGGGGTCGCATGACAGCAGGCCGACATCACCGTCTTTCAACACCAGCGGTACGTTATGTCCGGCATTGCAGTAATCCAGCGTGCCTGTCGCCACATCGAGTACACCCACGAAGAGGGTAACAAACATATTGGTCTCGTTGTTGTCGCACAACAACTCATTGATGCCCATCACCATCTTATGGGGTTCCGCGGTATGGGCGGCAATGTTACGGAAGAGGGAACGTGTGACGGCCATGACCAGCGAGGCGGGAACGCCTTTACCCGACACGTCGCCAATACAGAAGAAGAGTTTCTCCTCGCGGATAAAGAAGTCGTAGAGGTCGCCACCAACAGCCTTTGCAGGCATGACCAGTCCATAAATATCGATGTCATTGCGGTTGGGAAAAGCCGGATAGGTCTTTGGCAGCATGCTCATCTGGATGTCATGCGCAATCTTCAGCTCATTCTCGATAGAGGCCTTAGCCGTTGTCGTCGCCTTCAATTCTTCTATGTAGGCAGCCAACGACTGCTGCATATTCTCGAAAGAGTCTCGCAACTGACAGATCTCATCGCGGTGCTTGATAGTGGGTAGCGTTGTATCAAACTGCCCCTGCGCCACCTTATCGGCAGTGTCGGCCAACAATTTCAGGGGCTTGGCCGTCCGCTTAACAGTGAGATAGGTAACCAGGAAGGCAATCAACAACACGAAGGCTATGACGAAAATCAAGGTTACGCCGAGAAGCATAGCGAAGCAGTCTATGGCTATGGTGGGACAGGATACCACCAGCACCCAGTCGGTGCCTGTCACAGGGGCATAGAAGAGATAGCTCTCTTTCCGATTCACCATCAGCACCTTCTCCGTCTCATCATGGCTCACCTTGCCTTCTTTCATCTCACCGACAATCTTTTCAGCCAGTCCCGGCTCATCCATATCTTTGATGTGGACGAAGAAATTGCCTTTCTGAATGCGTCGCTGTTCAGGATGGGTGATATAGGTGCCATCGTGCGAAAGAACATAACTATGGAAAAGCGTACGCCTTGTTTGTATAGTCCAGGCATCCTCAGAGAAGATGCTGTCCTGCTCTTCCAGGATACGGGCCATAAAGTCGAGTGAGAGGTCGGCACCCAAAACCGCCACAAGACGCCCCTGCGCGTCGTGGATAGGGTGTGTATAAGCCACCAATGGGGTCTTCGCATCCTGACCGTCGAAGAAGGGCTTCGACCAATAAACCGAGTCACTAGCAATGGCTTCTTTAAACCATTCACTGTCCAGATAGTCATAGTCTGCGCCGCCCAATTGCAGCGTTTCCACTTGCATACTGTCGTTGCGCCAGGCGTAGGGACAGAACCAGCGGCCTTGCTTGGGGTAGTAGCTCTCGATGAAACTGATGCCACAACTACGGATGCGGGGGTTCTGTTCGACGATGCGCTCCACGATGGCCTGCATCTGGTCAGGCTGGCCGAGATGACGCTCAATATCGAAAAGATTGTTGCTCACAGCCACATTGACATCCGACATCACATCGCTGATAAAGCGGACGGTAGACTTCATATTGGAATGAAAGCCGCTGGCGCTGAGCTCCACAACGGCAGCCTTCTGACTGGTATAAATCAGGTACGACAGTCCGCACATCATGATGAGCAACACCAGCATCACCCAACGCGACAGTCTCGAGGCAAACGAACGATTGTATTTCTTTTCTTCCATCATAGCGAGGTTTTGGTTGCAAAGATAGAAAAAAAATCGAAAACATTCGCCCGTTACGAATAAAATGTGTAATTTTGCAAGCAAATATAACTTAATCCAATCAAAACAAGACAATGAGTAACATCAAACTTGACATCACAAAGGCCGCTTGCTTCTTGGAAGCAGGCGCAGTAGAGGCTTTCGAGCCTCAAGTAAAGTCTGCCCAGAAAGCACTTGAAGAGGGCACATGTCCCGGTAACGACTTCTTAGGATGGCTTCATCTGCCCTCCAGCATCACCCCTGCCTTCATTGATGAGTTGCAGGCTTGCGCTGATACATTGCGCGCTAACTGCGAGGCCATCGTCGTCGCTGGTATCGGTGGCAGTTATCTCGGTGCCCGCGCCGTCATCGAAGCCCTGAGCAACAGCTTCGCCTGGCTGGTGAAGGACGCCAAGAATCCCACCATTCTCTTCGCCGGCAATAATATTGGCGAGGATTATCTGTTCGAGCTGACAGAATATCTGAAAGATAAGAAATTCGGTGTGATCAACATCTCCAAGAGTGGTACCACCACCGAGACAGCCCTGACCTTCCGTCTGCTGAAGAAACAGTGTGAGGCGCAGCGCGGCAAGGAAGAGGCCAAGAAAGTGATTGTAGCCATCACCGATGCCAAGCGCGGTGCTGCACGTACCTGTGCCGACAAGGAAGGTTACACGAGCTTTATCATCCCCGACAATGTGGGAGGCCGTTTCTCGGTGCTCACCCCAGTAGGCTTGCTGCCCATCGCCTGCGCTGGTTTCGACATCAAGGAACTGGTAGCTGGTGCTCAGGATATGGAGAAGGCCTGTGCGCCTGACGTTCCCTTCGCAGAGAATCCCGCAGCCCAGTATGCTGCCGTGCGTAATGGTCTCTACCAGAGCGGTAAGAAGATTGAGATCATGGTCAACTTCCAGCCCAAGCTCCACTTCATGAGTGAGTGGTGGAAGCAGCTCTATGGCGAGTCTGAGGGTAAGGACAAGAAGGGTATCTTCCCTGCTTCCGTCGACTTCACCACCGACCTCCACTCCATGGGACAGTGGATTCAGGACGGTGAGCGCACCATCTTCGAGACCGTCATCAGCGTAGAGGAGCCTGAGAAGAAACTTCTTTTCCCAGAGGATGAGGAGAATCTCGACGGACTGAACTTCCTCGCTGGCAAGCGCGTCGACGAGGTGAACAAGATGGCAGAGCTCGGAACCCGTCTGGCCCATGTCGACGGTGGCGTGCCCAATATCCGCATCACCATGCCTCGCCTCAATGAGCGCTATCTCGGACAGCTCATCTATTTCTTCGAGATCGGTTGTGGCATCAGCGGCAATGTGCTGGGTGTGAATCCTTTCAACCAGCCCGGTGTCGAGGCTTATAAGAAGAATATGTTTGCCCTGCTCGACAAGCCCGGCTACGAGGCTGACAGCAAGGCCATCAAAGAGCGCCTCGCCAAAGAATCTTAGTCTGTCTCGCTAATGAGAACGGCTAACTCGGCTAATATTAAAGATGTTCACACTCGCTATTAAACAATACTTAGAAAGACACGGCTTTGAGGCACTCAGCCCCAAAGCCGTGCTTTTTGACATGGATGGCGTACTCTACGACTCCATGCCCAATCACGCCATTGCCTGGCAGCAGTCGATGGCACAGTTCGGTATTCAGATGACCGCCAACGATGCCTATGCCACAGAGGGGGCTCGTGGTGTGGATACCATCCGGAAGATGGTGATGCAACAACAGCATCGAGAGATCGACGAGGCCGAGGCGCAGCGCATGTACGATGTCAAGAGCCACATCTTCCATGAACTCCCCGAGGCCCCTGTCATGCCCGGCATCCTCACCCTCATGCAGCAGATTCACGACAATGACATCCAGATTGGTGTCGTCACTGGCAGTGGACAGAAGCCCTTGATCAAGCGCATCCTCAAGGATTTCAGCGCGTTTGTCGACGAGGCGCATATCACCACCGCCTACGATGTCCGTCGTGGCAAACCCAAGCCCGATCCTTACCTCACGGGACTTCGCAAAGCCGGCAATTTAAAGCCTTATGAAGCCATCGTTGTAGAAAATGCCCCCTTGGGCATACAGGCCGGTGCGGCAGCGAAGATATTCACCATAGCTATCAATACAGGGCCGTTGTCCGTGCAGACGCTCCTCGATGCCAATGCCGACCTGCTTTTCCCCACCATGACCGACTTCAGCGACAACTGGGGAAAACTCATGCAGTCGCTCTAACGATTCATCATCCACTGAACAGGCCCGTTTTCTTAGCTGCAGTCGAAGAGAATCTTCCTGCGGTTATCCTTCGGACGCACCGCGAAGTGAACCCAATAAGTAGAACCGCGCTTCTCCAAAATCAGTTCGTCAAATTCCCTTTTCGTACCATCCGCAATGTCGAGCAATATCCCAGCCATGCGGATCATCTGCTCCGGGCCATAGCAACGGATATCCACCGCGCAGCCCGTCAAGTGATTACTCCCCTTTGCACCTCCGCACAATCTGTTCACTTCTTCTGAACGGAATCCGCTCGAAATAGTGATAGGAATATCCTCGTTCTTATCTCCATACAGCGTATTTTGGCTATAGCGAAGATCTTCCAGCCAATTCTCACAGATGTTACGAAGATTCTCAATCGCCACCCTACTCGGGATATTTCCATCCAACGTGTGATAACTCGTTTTGCATAGCTCTCCCAAAGTAAAATGTTCGGAAAGTTTAACGTCTTTATTAATTTCTACAATATTCATAAATATCAAATTTCTGAAATACTAATGTTTCGGTGTTTCACTGTTACACTAATTCTCTTATATCATGATGGTTGACGTCTTTTTATAATTAGCCTTTGTAGGTCCTCCTGATTCGTCAGTTCTCACTATCAAATGATCCCTCTGAAGTCTGGAAACTTTCACCCTAGCAGAGTCATAGTTAAGCCCGAAGCAGCGCATGACGTCATTGACGGTGAACTCTTCTGGCAAGCGATTGAATGCCTCGATGGTCTTTGGCTTCCGCTGTACGTTCGTAGCCGCATCGCGATCTTTGTTGTCGAAATAGGTTTCCGCCAAACCTCCGAAGTAATGACGCTGACAGGCATACTGGATATTGGTGATGAGCTCTGCAAGTTTCCAGTCTACGTCATCCGTCTCAAACTCACCACACCAGAAGTCGCCATCTTTTTTGAGCAGATCCCAGTGGCGCATCACGATGAAGGGCGCAGCAAAGTTCAGACCATGATAGGCACAGCGTTTCAGCAGCATCTCATCAGCTAGGGAATCATTCTCCTGGGCATCCATCATCCTTCGGGCTGTCCAGTCGTAGAGTTCGTCCACAATCTTGTCCATTGGCAGCAGGCCTTTCGTGCGATCCAACTTGAACGCCCAGGCTTTCAGCCTTCCGTCACTCTCGAAATCGATATGACTCTCGCGAGCCATCATCTCGAAGTTGGTGGCAGGGAGTGGGATGCAAGTCAGACGAGTCGCCAAGCCAGACCCGAAGTTCTGCTCATTCACCTTCTTCTTCAGCGCGATGGGCGTGCCCGTGTAGATGAAGTTCCAGGTCACGTAGAAGTCCTGCAAAATCGAATCATTGTTCGAATACGCCTGACCATCTTCCTCATTGTGGAAGGCCTTCAATTCGAGCGATTGCTTGTCAATCCAACTTCCGCCTTTCTGCACCGTCACCGTATTATCCAACTCCGTATCGAAGGTCAGCATGTGCAGTTGCATCTTCTCGCCATCCACCTCCTCCACAGAATTCACCATATCCTGAATGAACTGTGCGTTTGAAGTACGGGCCGGATGCACACGGACGATAACCTTGGGCTTTTTTGGCTTTTCCTTATTCGCGCCTTTGGTGCGCATCTGCTCACGATAGGCATTGATGGCCTCCTTGCCAACCTTATCAGCCGCCACGATAGGTGCAGCCAGGAGTTTGAACAACCTTGTCGCAAAACTCTTACCACTGGCAGGATCGCCAATAATCAGCGTCGAATTGTTCAGCCTGCGAAGCTCCTCTGGACGATGATAGAATCTGTATGTACACCTTGTCATCAAGGTCATCAGCAGCCCACCGCCCACAAACATCGCAGCAGGATATTGGTTCTTCTTCAGCCCCTTGCAGATATCCTTCAACAGCGGAAAGTCCTCCATCATCCCCTCAATCTCATGGCCCCATAACTCCAATTGCGAATTGATGGTATTGTCTTGGATTCCTTGTCTCCCAGTCTCCTTGTCTCCTCTAACAATCTCCTGATACGTCTTTCCCGTGAAAGCTTTCACCGCCTCCAGCATGGCCTTGGATGGCAGCGAACCTGCATACTTCTTTTCCTTCTGCGCGACGCACGCCACGGCCGATTCCACCGTCTGGGCCACATTCTCATCGCGCTCTGCGATAATCTCCTGCACCCAGCTTTGGGCTTCAACGGCCCGTTGTACTGTGACCTTATCACCGTCGAGCATAAGCAACAGGTCTGTGGCCAGCTTGAGACTTTCAGTATGTCTGTTGGAGTCTGCCTTGCATGGCAACTTGTCGCCATACCGAGCATCAATAATACCTTGAATATCATAGCCGCGCCATTTTAGTTCCACTGACTGATCATCCACTGGGCTGACAGTCTCAGACCTTGATTGAGTTTTCTGACTGGCCACAGGAGCAGTCTTAGTAGCAGCACTATGATTAGCCCGATACTCAGGCTCGTATTTCTCAGCAAATTCTTTATTCTCATAAGTAAATAACTCTTTATCCAAATACAGAATATCCGATTCCTTGCAGATGAACGACATCCTTGATGCGTCCTTGCAACTTTCGTCAACCTCCACACCCAAGACCTGCGCCATAGCATGCTGGTTGTCGATGAGATTACCCTTCCTGGCATCGGCCTTGAAGACAATCTTCAGACCTTTACCTGAAGGGGTGATATACACGAGCAGGATGCCCAGGTCCTTCCAGTCAAAGCCCTTTTCGACCCAGCCCTGATAGAGCTTCAGAGGCTCATCGATGTGGTCGACGTCCATCACTACAAGTCCCGTCAGGCGGGTGGCCGCCTGCTTGCGCCAACATCCTTTCTTTCCCTTGGCAGACTCCGTCTCGTCAAAGGTAGCCTGAAAGATGAATGCAGGCAGCCCCCGTTTCAGTTTCTGGTCGCCAGTCTCACGGAACTTGTCAATCGCCTCGCCCCACTTCGTCGCCCTGACGAGCGCAAAGAACTGCGCTTCGTCAACGGGCAACGTTGGATTAAAGAAATTCTTCTGATAACTGAATCCCATAGGCGATTATTATTTATTCATCGTCCTCAAGTAATCTGTCAACTCTCTCGCCTGCGCCAGTATCTCTGTGGCTCCACGCAGCTTACCCAGACTACGTTTCACACTCACAACGATCTTGTTCCTCAAAGCCGTCTGACGCAGTGATCCGTTGGGCGTCTCATACAGCACCACCGATGGGGGGATATACCCTGGAACCCGCGAGAGACGGTTGTAAGGTCTGAACGACAGCACGCCCGATTCCTTGTCCTTGAAGAGGCTACCTTCCACACTCAATCCATCTTCCAGTCTAGCCATGACTGCGAAGGCATTCACTAAAAACACAAATTTTTTCATTTTTCCTCCTTTTTTTTATTCATTAACCCTATTAACTGATTTTCGCAAAAAGACCATACTTCTGCATCAGGCGAACCATCAGCGAGTGAGCAGGCAGCGTGATGGCATCCTCGTCAATCTTCTTACAGATAATCCTAAAGTGTGTCTGTTCTACCTCACGCTCCAGGTACAGTTTCTTACCGAACAACAGATACGTTAGCAACGCATGCATCATCTTGACACGCTCCGTCGGATGATAGAATCGCAACATCGTTTTCACGCTTTCCTGGTTTTTCTTAGTCAGCCAACGCATGAGGAATCCATACATCACTTTCTCACATAGCGTAGCAACATCCTCGGCCTTCTCCTGCAGTGCTATTGATGCATGCAACTGCAGTCTTGTGTCACGCAGATCCTTCGACACCAACCTCAGCGACTCCTTTGTCGCCTTCAATTCTTCCTGAGTATCATCAAGCTGGTCGGCGAGATCCTGCATCGTCAACTTAAGCTGCAACTCTTCAGCCTTCATACTTCTTAGCACTTGGGCCTCAACCTCAACAGTAGTGTTGTTATCTTTAAAATTCTGATCCATAATTTTTTGTTTTTAAAAGTTTATATTTCTCTTAGGTTCCGGAATCTGGGTGCAAAATTAGCGGGTATTTTAAATGGGTAAAAAGTTCCTTGAATTACCCAAAAGTTAAAGTATCATATTAGCCACAATCTGCCTTATTTTTATGAGAAGAGACCGCTCTTCAAGTCCCATTCCCAAATAGCGGCGATAAGGACTATCGGCTACTGAGGGTTCCAGTAAGGCATCGAAACGACGGTCACTGTATTGCTCGTAGACACCTTTTTCACGCAGGATGCCCACAATGCGATAAACCTGATACTTATTGAAGTCACGCGATTTCCTCGCTTTGGTGCCAGGCTTGAGCAGACGGCAGAAGTCGTTGTCAGCAAGGATACGATCCCAAAGCCCTGCTACTGACGGCTGCCAGTTATGGGTGACAAACGGCCTGAGACGCTCTACGTACGCACATACCTTTTCTATATCACACACGCTATCAGTGGCGGCACCTGTTGGTGCAACGTACAAACGTCCTTCTCTTGCTGCCTTCAGCAATTCCGCAACGTCGAAATCTTCGGGGTTTACCTTTCGCCACGCTTTAGTCATGCACGGCGAAATTAGGCATAAAAAAAGGGCGACGGAAGAAATCCATCGCCCAATGGGAGTTTGTGGGAGTTTTAATGGGAGTTTTGCCCTTTTCGCTTACTTTTTGTGAGTTTGGTGGGAGTTATGGGAGTTTTTGCGCGTCACTATGGGAGTTTTTCGAGCATCGCCTCACCAATCTCATAATAGGCCTCAAAATGTCCTCCATGCACAGGAGCCGTCTCATCCTTCCATTTCCTGAACGGCTTTGAGAAGCACAGAGTCGCCATCCTCTGTAGCTCTGCAGCCTTTGGCAGATGGGCATGTGTGGGCAGAACGCTATCCACCAGTTCGCAGAACTTGTCGTAGCAGCCCTTATGAATGAATCCGCAATCCATCAGCACACGACAGGCCCCCAGCCACCTGCGCCCGGCTTTCACCATCGGAGCAATGCTGTTTAGGGCCTCCACCACCTCTTCATATGTAGGCACGCGCGAGGCTTCCACAGGCGTCCTATGCTTGTTCAGGTATCGGGTAATGGCCTCGCGGATGTTCCGCGTGGTTTCCCGGGGGGCGTCGATATGCCAGATGAGTCGCCCGCAGAATTGCACATTGGTATCCTCTGTCAACAATATCGCATCGTATTTGTCATTGGAAGGAAGCAGCCAATGGCGACCCTCCTCATCGACATAATATGTCTTCAACAACTCCTCACCGTCGATTCTTGCCAGCACAACGTCATGGTTGTAGTATTTCTGCACGTTGTCCATGATCAGCATGTCGCCAGAGTGGATGTTCACGCCCTCCATCGAGTCACCCTTCGCCCATGACATAAATACAGAAGGCCTGGCCAACTGGCATGGCATCATGATGATCTCAGGCGGAATCTCACCAAGTTCGTTAGGAAGTCCACAACTGACGCCCAGATCATAGAAGGGCACAGGTGTGTCAAACACCACAGGGATTTTTTCATATTCGTTTTTATTCATAGCTGCTTCTATTTCTTTAATGTTGGCCTCTTTAAATTTCATCTTCCGTTCCATAACTAGTAATTTTAATTGTTAATAACTCACATAGCCGTCCAGCATTACGCCAAATACGACTATTACAATAAACATAAAAAACAATCCTGCCATAATCTTTGCTTTTAAATTTTTATTTTGCAAAGATAGGTGCAATCTGTCCTATCAGAGCGGACAGATTGAAAAAAATATCAGATAAAAATCTAGTTGTCTTCCAGATTATCGCCAAAATCCTCCATCTGGCGATAGTCGTCTATCTGGTCTTGCGCCCTTTCAGCCATCTTTTCGCGCAGACGTTTGGGCGATTCCACACGAAGATGGTCGCCATAGAAAGCCAGTTCCTGAATCAGTTCATTGTTGATTATCACGCTGAGCATCACCCTGCAGCCCTCCTCGCCCAGGCTTTCCAACTGCTGTAGCGGATGGATGGGCAGCGTGCGAAAATAATACTCCAGCCATTTGTCGCCCTTCAGCACGATCTGCTCCACCTGTTCGTTGTCAGGATGCGACACACCCACAATGTCGTCAAAATAATGGTTGAAGTCGACACTGCTCTCTATAAAAGGGTCCTTATGGTTCTGGGCTGCGGAGAGGATGCGGTCGAGCGAGAAGCAGGTGATAAAATCATGGTCCTTTATCGTGGCAAAGAGATACCAACGGCGACGATACTGCTTCAGATAGTAAGGATAGATGACGCGCTCCTTGGAGTCCAGTCCGAAACGCTGGTACTCAATCGTCATCACCTGTTTGTGCGCAATGGCATTAAACAGCGACAGGAAATGTTTCGCATCACCAGCCGTCCCGTCTTCAAAGCTGGCTATCGTATGGTTGGCACCCATGGCCTTCTGATCGAAGCGGGCCGTCATCTGGTCCAGCCAGTCCATCTCAACCATACCTCGAAGACCCTGCAACAGACTGCGCACCTCATGCAGCTTCTCAACCTCCTCAGCAGAGAGCTCCCTATTATAGATCGACTCAATGCCATCGCGATAACGGTAATACCGTTTACGCCCCCGATCCTCGAACACGATGCCGTCTACACCATAGAGATTCGAGAACTTGCTATTCATCTCGTTGATGTCCTGAATGAAGGTATTGCGCGACCTGATGGGCAGCATGTCCCTTTGTGCCAGCTCGCTGTTCACGATTGCCATCAACTGCTCGCGCGTGAACTCCTTACCGGTACTGAAACAACGGTCCAGCACCATTTCCCTCATCGAGTAGTCCTTCGTATTCGCCATAATTTCTGCAAAGATAGGGCAAAATTATGTAATAACAAAAAAACTTCTCAAAAATTTGGAATTATCACAAATAGTGGATCAGCCGATTTTTAACTTGACATGTCAATTCATTCATCATCCTGCCCTCTGAGCATACCAAGCCCCTGAATATTGATTAGATGCTTACCATATCGCTTTCTGAATCCCTTTGAGCTATACTCCTTACTCACCCTCTTTATCTTCCCGTTAAAGCCATAGGTAATATCCTCAAAATTGAAGTCCATTTGATAAGTGTATTCTGCATCAGGCGTAACGCATCGAGTCATAGAAGCAACAGCAAAACCATTCTTCTCCCATCTGACGCCAGCTCCATCATTCACAAATCTTACCCGAAGCGTTTCTGTATTCACCTGATATATCATAAATGTGCTTAACCTTCCGAGACCATTGGCCATTATATCGCCAACCACATATATATATCGTTGATCAGGACTCACAAAGGCATACATACCAGGTGCGCCATCATTCAGATAACCTTCATGGAAGTCAATCGCATAACGACTATGATGACGAGAATCGTAAACCATGAAAGAACACGCGCCATCTCGTTCTTCAATATAGAACTCACGATAGTCATGCGCCCCAGTCTGTTTTTTTAGTATAGTCATACGTTCACCCGTATTATATGACTTCTTTGTCCTGAACATCTCATGCGTTTCAGGATGCCAATCGTGTACCAGACGGAAAAGATTCTCCATCTTAGTCTCCATATTTGACGGATACACTAAAGTTAGCTTGTAGATATATTCATGATAAACCACATATTGTTCGTAAAAACAATATCTCGTACTTCCCATGATCCCCTTCAAATAGAAATACCCGTCATGCATATCCTTCACAACAATAGAATCATTTCCTTCCGTTTTCCTGTCTCTGACAACGAACTCCGCCAAGGTATCAACATCCCAGTGATACGGATTCTTTTCTGCATTCGCCATAAGAAATAGGCCGGCAATTCCCCTATAGGTCACCGTTACACTACTGTCATCAACCACTTCATCCATTTCGAAACAGTCTGGATATTCCAACTTAAACAGACCATCACCTACGATAATCGTATCCAACTTCTCCCACGAGATCAGGTCCTTCTTCTCAGGCACCCACCATCGATTGACAGGTTTCTTCTGCTCATGAGAAAAACACGAACTCAAAGCCACAATCACAATTATTGTCCCAAATACGAACTTCTTCATATTCAATACCATTCATACCAGATTCTTTACAAACACAACTATTATTGCAATCAATATCATAGTATATATAGTCACAACAATCATCAAACGCTCATACTTTTTGTCCACAATTCCTTTAGTTCTTGCTATATCTTGGGCAATCGCCATCCAATTCCAAAATGATTCTTCCTGATCAAGAATAATGGTAATCAACTCATCCTTCGACTTTCTTTCTAATTCTCTTCTGACCATATGTTTACTTTCTATTTAACTGCATGTCTACTTCTGGCAAATATTGCCTGTATCTTTCCCCTGTTTTTGTGTTAGTTCTGATGATGAAACATTTACCTTCTCTTGACTGACAGATCGGATATTTCGACCCATCAGCCGCCAAATAAAAGTATTTTGTTAACACATAATCAGAAATACTATCTACACAGAATCTATCCATAATGGATACAGCCTTTACACTATCACAATTACTATTTACTTTTGCAGGCTGTGAACTTTTGGTTTTCTCAATCTTCTTTTCACATGAAGCAAAAGAAACTGAGATTATACATACGAATAATAAATTTAATGTCTTCTTTCTCATATCCTTATTTACCTATTCGTTTCTTGTTTTTCTCTTACTTTGCATTTTTCCAATTCTGTCACGACATACCTCTGAACTTTAAAGAAGTCATTCAGGACACAGATAAGATATTGGTCAATCTCTGGTATCTGAGAGATGAAAAGTATATTTCTCCTACTATGTACGCCAATTTCCTCTATCTCCTGATTAACAGTGTGAATTACTGTTACATTAGCATGTTGATTTGCAAGATTAATTACTTTATGAAGATCTGCAATTTCTTCGACATCGCTATAGACAGACATCTGAAACCACCAAGTGTCATAAATCACGATGAATCGGCAACTGTCATTACATTCTATCGTAAACTTCTCACCTTGATAAGTAAAGTAAACCCACGTTAGATCTCCTCGTTCCTCAGTCTCAGGTTCGCACCCAATCTTACGTAAAGTACATAAAACCAACCCAGTAATGGTTCTTTCATCAAGATATGTAGGCTCTTCAGTAACGTCCTCATTATGATTATCGCCGTTCTTTAGTTCTTCAAAGAAACGATTCTCCTTTTCTTCCTTTGCTTGCTTTTTCTCCTCTATATACTGATATAGGTAGAAGCAGAAAATGACTGTCGCAATTGTTATTCCTATGCTCATAACAAACCTCCTATTTGATTGCAAAAATAAGCTTTAGTTCCCATTTCTCAAAGTGTTTTTCAATCACAAGCCTTGTGAACTTGGCAATTTGCATTTCCAGATCACATTAGCGCGAACGAGGTCAATCTTCTTAGGCTCTCCTCGTTTGCCAGAAATTGCATAATATCTGGCCACGCTTTTGGGAAGCAATGAAGAGAACATTTTTCGAATTCTGGCACACTTCTCATTAATTGAGTTCTGTGTGGGATTAGTAACATCTATGATGCTCTTCTCTACCCGATCTGTCATCCCAGCCGGCCTCAGCAACAAGTAGATTTTTGTCAATTCTTTCCGATAATCAGGCAGACATTTCAGTACAATTCCCTCCGGATGTGAGAGAAACAGCAGATAGACAGCTTTCACGATAGGTTCCATCTTAACCTCTGAATTCTGGGCATCAGCTAGAATAATCTTATAATTTTCTGTCACGATCAGCTGAGGGAACAGTTCTTCTTCATTCATAGCTGCCACGATCTCCGCATCCTCCACGCCATACGCCTTAAGTTTGCGTACTTTGTCCTTTACTTCGTCCAAAAGAATGGAGCAATGGAACTGCTCCAATTCTTTTGAAATCAATTCTTTCATCTGCTTATCCATAGCTATTTCTTTTTATTTACCAATCATAATACCCTTTTCTGTCTGAGCCAACAAGCTTTTCTTCAAACTCAACTGGTGTTCAACGATTAACTCATAATCACATTTACTCTCTCCCATCTTGGTTGTCAATACTAATAATTCGAGGAACGTGAGGAAACAAAAAAGAATCACATAGAAAACCAGAGACGCACAACTGTTAGAGACAACCTTTACCGTAGCTTCCAATTCTTCAATAAAGCCAAGGGGGCGAGAATCAACCTCTTCATTTATTTTGATAGAGATGTCTTTCTTGTCTTGACGAATCTCCTCTAATTGCTTTTGATATAGCAAAATCTGTTCATTATTGGCATTCAATTGTGCAACCTGCGGATTAGGCATCTTCCTCCGATTTACTATCGTAGATTTCTCATAGATAGGCTTTCCGTTTTCATCCCTTCCAACTATTTTTGTATCAGTAGTAACATCTGTTATATCAATCGTAGGATTCTTTTGCAGCCTTTCATTTATAGCAATGGTTGACAAGCTTAGCGAATCCATATCCCTTTCGATACGCCTTTCATCATTTTCATAAATCGACATCTGCTTATTGATCATCTCTAGTTTTACATCCTCACGGTGTTCTTGTATCATCTGCTTAATGTCATTAGCAAAGAACATCTGATCAAATATGCAGGACCCCAAGAATGCCATACACAATGCAAGTAATACTCTCATTGTTGACATCAGACGAGCTTTTCCAACATTTAAGATGATAATCCTTTCTATACATAACACAGTAAACACGAATGCCAACGAAACACATACTTTAATTACGTCCGATTCAATGTTAATATACTTTTCTGCAAGACAATATCCGATTGTGCCCCAGAGCAGCATCATAATGCTTACAGCTGATATCAGTTTTAAGAACTGGCGATGACTTGCTTCACCACACTCTTTCAATATATCTTTGTTCCATCCAATTAGGTGGCAACCAATGTTTGTCAAAATATTCATAATCTTAATTGGTTTAATGGTTTGCATTGATGAAATCCACAGTCGCTGCATTGATACCTTTCATGAATCCACGCTTATAAGATTCTATCATGGATGTCATCTTTGGATCGTTGTCTGCCAATAGTTGTTCCATATTCTCTATTTCTTCCAGATGCTCCTCATAAGTAGCAAGACTTGCCTCTAATTGTGATATCGCAGTAAAGGCGAAGGCTTTGCGATAGTTCTCTATCTTCATCTTAATTGTTCTGATATCATCGCTATAGCGGAGTTTGATTCTTTTGAATAGCATCTCAAGATCATTCCGGATAATCAGAACTCTAGTGTCACGATACGATACATCTTGATCAATCAATGCATCCTGGAATCCTTCTTCCTCATAATTCTTGTGAATGTAATGGAAGATCACGTCGATTGGCATTCCTGTACCCCAGGTAATCGTAATGAGATGCTTCTTACCCTCTTCGTCCTTTGAATCCTCAGTAGGATTCTCATTTTCATTGTTCACATCCTGTTCTTCATTGATTTCTACAGGATTCACGTCGCTGTTAGCAACCTTCTTGCTGCTGAATAAATTTAATAGTGCCATAGTTGTATTATTTTATTTATTACTCCTTTGTTTTTATAAACTTTTCAGTTCTTCATTAGTGAATACCACATCCTTGGTTTCGCCAGAGTTTTTGTATGTATAGCTAAAGATGATTCCCCGGCCAGAATTAATGACTCTAGATGTCTGTATGCTATCCTTGTTGATACTTGGAAGTATGTGCTGCTTTTGTACATCCACATCAAAACTATCAAACTTCCTGTCATTCAATTCATAATTATATATATAGGCGTCTTTTTTAGATTCAGATCCTACCCAAGTGGTAATCGCATCCAATTTCTTGGGGCAGACATAGGACTGATATCTGGCTACTAAGGCAAGATATTTGTCATCGCTTACATTTTTATCCATTTTCTCAGCAAAGATAATCTCTAATTCTTCTTCAGAAAAGTTGTTCAGGATATCTTCTACTGCACTCTCGACATCCACTGGATCATCGAAACATAACAAAGATATCACTGTCATGATAATGATGACTCCAAAAGTGAAAATTGGTGAGATTGGGCTAATGATAAGCAGGAAAAACCAGAACTTACGAAAGATTCTCATTAAATGTGCAAATACTCTTTTCATTTTGTTTAATGTTTAAATTGTTAATACTTTGTTTGTTATTTGCCTCTTTATACCGAAAAAAACAAAAAAGTAACCGAGTTTTCGATTTTTTTTGTATATTTGCCCAAAAAATCAATCTATGATGCGAAAACTGCTACTGATAACAGGCCTTTTCCTAATGGCATCAATCGCTGGGAATGCCCAGCGGAAAAGGGCTTTCATGGTTGGAATATCCCATTATGATACTGCTTTGACCGGTTATCAGTGGAACAACATTAATGGAGTCGAAGATATCAATCTTTTGAGCCCCATTCTGAAAAAACAAGGTTTTTATTTGACCACGCTCTTAGATGAAAAGGCCACCTACCAGAATATCACCAGACAGCTTTCCACCTTTACCAAGCAAACCAAGAAAGGCGATATTGTCTATCTTCATTTCTCAACCCATGGCCAGCCTGTGGAAGATCTGAATGGTGATGAGGAAGATGGTTGGGATGAGGCCATTATTCCTATTGATGCCTATAAACTATATAAAAAAGGTACTTACGAGGGAAAGAAACATCTCATTGACGATCAACTGAACCAATATGTGAAGAAACTACGAGAGAAGATTGGCCCCAATGGATTCTTATATGTAGTCATTGATGCCTGCCATGCTGGCACTTCTTCGAGAGCAAACGATGAAACAGTCAGAGGCACAAAAGTCGGCTTTACATATAATAATAAGGTGTTTAAGCCTTCTGCTCAGAAGAAATCCCATTATAGGATTGAGGCTTCAGCAAAGATTTCACATGTTATGTACCTCGAAGCCTGTCGCCCAGATCAGGTTAACATGGAAATCAAGGTTAAGGATAAGCGCTACGGCCCCCTCTCTTACAACATCGCACAGGCTCTACAAACAAAGCCCATCTCTACGAATGCAAATGAATTCCTGAATAATGTCAAAGCCTCTATCATGAGTGGCGGCTTTTGGCCCAATAATCAGAACATGGTGACAGAAACAAGTTTCTAACATGGCAAAAGAGATATCATTGCAGAACCAGGATTTGAACCGCTTTATCTCTGGAGAGAAAAGCAAGATTCAAACATATCTGAGAAAGAACTATTCTGTCTCAGACGATGATATTGATGATATCTTCCAGGAAGCTTCTGTAGCTCTCTACCTGAATATTCGCGATGGCAAGCTTTCTAGTCTCACCAGTTCATTAGGCACATACTTCATGAAAGTATGCATTAATCAGACTCTGAAGTTCATGGGTAAAAAGAGTAAAGTGATGCCCCTCATTGACGAAAACAGAATTTCAAATACCAATTCCGTTCGAGACGATAAGATTGACGAGCTTTATGGTTTCTGCATGGATACTGAGGAAGAAGACAGGAAGATACGCATGGAACTGCTTGTCAACAACATTATCGCATCGATGACGGACACATGCAAAAACATCTTGCATGGATACTACTGGAACGACCTCTCAACTTCTACCATTGCCGATATGTTTAGTTTCTCTGATGCCAATTCTGTCAAAGCCCAGAAATACAAATGCGTGAAGAAGTTCAGAGACAAGTACAACGAATTAAAGAATAAGATTTATGGATAAGTATAACGATATACAGCAAGAGGCTATCGATGAACGAATAGATTCTTTCATTCGTGGTACGATGACAGAAGAGGAAGAGACTGCTTTCAAAGAAGAAATCAAAGCAGACCCAGAACTCCGTGCTCAGGTTCTGGCTACGATATCACTCATTAAAGGCATTCGCACGCAAGAAGCAGAAAAAGAAAAAGTACTCTTCCAAAAGAATACCAAGAACAAAGCCCGTTCCATTATGCTGTGGGCATGCTCGATTGCAGCTCTATTCGTTATCCTCTTCGGAGTCTATAAAGAGAAAAGATATCGTGATCTGTCCGCCATCGTATCACCCTACTATTCAGAATATAGCATGAGTGAATACTCTCGTGGCGATGATATTGATTCTGTCACCGTTGCTCATCTCTATACCTTATTTAATAATATAAAGGAACAGCGAAACGTCAGTGATATCATCGAAGAACTGGAACCAATCTACGCCTCTCTCGACTCCGACATCGCCTATTCAACCTATGCTAACGACATATCCCTCAACTTGGCCCTTGCATACATCAAGGATGATCAGATAGATAACGCTATCCCTGTATTAAAGAAACTGGAAGAAGACAATCCTGATGCCCCCATCGCTGCAAAGGCCAAAGAACTCCTAAAGAAATTACAAGAATAACGATAATTATTTGCATTTTGCTTGTTAATTCAGAAAAAAATAGTATCTTTGCCACCAGAAACCAAAGTGATGAAAAGATTATGACCACGTATGCATTGAACAATCTTTGGTCCTATCTTCAGGGACTGACATTGGGGCGGAGCGATCGCGAATGGCTCGCCAGCAAATTACTGGAGTCCACAAAGGAAGAACAGACTTCTGAAAAAGTTTCAGAGAAATCATACAAAGTTAAGCCCATCTCACCCGATATCAAGAAATGGAGTGGTTGCGCCTCGTTTACTGAAGAGGAGCTGGATAACGACCCACGTCTTAAAGCCATATTGAGCAGATGAAATGCGTATTCCTTGACACGAACATACTTGTGGACTATGCCTTAGGGCGAGAGTTTGGTGATGATGCAGAGCAATTGCTCCAGCGTGGTCACGATGGAGAGGTGTCCCTGATGGCATCCTATCTTACATTTGCAAATATGGCATATATCTTGAGGACAAAGGTTGACATATATGCATTGCTAGAGCATTTGTCGGGATTCATTAAGGTACTTCCCATGGACAATGAGCAATTACATAATGCACTTGGTCAAAGAGTGCACGACTTCGAAGATATGCTCCAATATCAGTGTGCCAAGGCCGGTAATTGCGATGTCATTATCACAAACAACAAGCACGACTTTGCTGAATTCTGCGAACTCCCCTTTATGACTGCTGCAGAATTCATGGCAGATGAGAACAATGTTTGACCACCCGAGCACCTTATCTGCATCTCCCGTATAACTCATTAAGAAACTGCAAGTATATTTTTGTTCAAATAAATTTGGAACTTTAGAAAGTTTTTCATATCTTTGCACACGAGAAACACCTCTTTCTCCTTTTATTTTTGATTCTAACCGAGCCTCTGAGCCAATCGAAATAACTGAAAAGTTTAACGGTGGCTTGAGGTATGCCCCACAAAAACAATAAAATATGACAGAAAAAATTTGTCCGCAATGCGGAAAGCCAATGGCAAAAAGTAGTTCACGAGTTGAATCGGGAGAGTACATCGAAGTGTATATTTGTTCAGATCCGAATTGTGGAAATGTTTGGCATCATAAGCCAAAGATTTAAGGAGAACTCAAAACTGCCTGCACTTTCCAAAGGTGCAGGCAGAATTGCCTTAGGCAAATATGTCCCATAAACCTATCGCAATCTATATTAGCTCGCGTGTCACGTTTATGTTATATGACACATCCTTTCTACATTTTGTAGATTGGGCCAGCAATTTTTGTAGCGACCCAATCTAGCAGACTAACAGCATTATTTTTATTGCTATCATTTCTTTAAGATTTAAGTCCCGGTCATATATTTAACGTCCTAGACCGTTTTTGGACGGCCACTTAATCTAATCCATCCAACATAATAAAAGATGCCCAATATTCTGGTTTATCATATTTACCATTATCAACCTGGCGAAGATACTTTTGGGCATCTTTGAATGACTGGTGTTTCGTTTTTCCACTCATTAAGTTCTTGTAGAATTCTACCATCAACATCTTAGTCGCCTCATCATCCACTTTGTCAAGACTCATTAATATTGTATTGGCCCCAGCCTTTTTGAAACCACGCTGTAGTCCATAAACACCTTCTGATTCAACTTTACCTAAGGCTGTCTGGCAGGCAGATAATACCACAAGGTCTAAATTACTAAAGTCAAGACGAGAAACTTCTAATGCAGTCAATATACCATCATCTTTTTCACTTTGCTTGTTTTTATCTTTTATAAGCAAATTACCACCAGACATGACTATGAAAGAATGAGTTAATGATTGGTCCTCTTCATCAATATTTATAGCGTTATCAGAAATAACAAAACTATAATTAGTCTTATTGGTGTCAGCTTCTTCTATTGGTACATACATTCCATGAGTAGACAAATGTATAATATCAATATCGTTTCCGGATAATTGCTTAAGATTTGATTCTGTTCCAACAGAACCAGTATAGGCTCGACATTTAATCCCTTTACCTATAATCTCTTTATATATTTGTTCAACCTCCTCCTTTGAACCAGTTAAAGGTTCAAAACCACCTCTTTTCTCAATTGAGTCAACAACAGAACGTGTTAATCTGATCGTATCTGTTTTATTGAACACATTCTCTTCTTTTTGCTCATTATAGTCCAGACCTCCATATAAGCATACATCCTTTATTGGCTTCTTTTCACCTAACAAACATAATTCTCGAGTTGAAGAAAGTCTAACCATATTAAACCTTTCATTCATGTACTGTCCACCAGATATAGGCAAATACTCTATACCAATACTATTCAGTAGTCCAGATGGCGAGAAATAAATATTCTTAGCATCCTTTATTGCCTCATAAACAATGTCATTACCCCAGATCCATGATGACAAAGCATTTTTTATACTATCTTCTTGAGAAAAATCTTCTAACCATTTTTCATTAAATAAGAATGCCTTCTTGGGAGTTTTTAATCTTTTACTAATAATATATGCATCATAATATGTATTAGAATTATCAATACCCACATATGAAACAAACTCAATCGCCACATCACTATCACCTAATCTTTGTTTAACTTCCTCCCAAGAGAAATTTGTGCCCTTATAAACACGATTAAAACTAGTAATTCGTTGGGATAACAAATATTCTTCATCTTTTATTATTGATTTCAATGAATCAATATTTAATGACCATGAAGGTTCTTCCCAATATTTCTCAATAAGAGAGAGATTATGGATATAATTCGAATAGACATTATTTACTACGCTATCTTTGCTTGACAATATAGCTTCTCTGAATTCTCTTTCAGATGAGAGTAACATACCTTTATAAAAAAGGGATGTATCATATGCCAATGAACTTGCTGCATCTAATTCTGACAAACCACAAAAGGAAGGGATTAACCATGTAAAAAACATCTTATAGCGTTGCCAATAACGTTCTCTTTCATTTTTAGAAATATTATATATAGAATTATTAATATGACGCTTAATAATACCGGATGCTTCTTTTAGCAAAGTGAAAATGCTATCTTGACCTTTTTCCTCACGTAGAAAACTAAAACCAACAATCCTGTGTATATACTCAATTAATAAATTGGCATACGCAATTGAACCATCTCCTTTTCCTTCTTTAATTATCTGAATTTCCTTATTTAAGTATTGCGAACTAATACTATCATTCCTACCTACATAGATTTCATACAATTTGTGTAACACATCTCTATATTCTGGGAAATAGAAAGGCACCCCAGCAGATATACTATCCTCACGGATTTTTAGGATCTTTTCATATTCATTAATGGCATTTATAGTATCGTTTTTCTGCTTGTTTTTTAATAGTATATCTGATAGAAACATTCTTGAGTTAAGCGAAAGTCGCAAATCTTCATCTTCCTTACTTTCACATGCGGCTATTACCTCTTTTAACAAACTGACAGCCTCATCAACTTTTCCAAGTTGAGCCATTGCTCCCGCTAGTCCCTGATATACATAATACCTTGCCCAATCACAAACACCGTTTTCTATTAATCCCTGTGCTTTCTTCACATATTTTATTGCTTCTTCGGGTTGATACATTCTTTGATAATACTCGCACAAATTACATAGAGCATTTACATAATCACAGCCGTATCCGTTGTTTTCGTTATATTTTTTTTCAAGTATATCTACCAACTCTTTTCCATATAACAGAGCTTTTGAATATTCTTCATCATAATAGTACTTCAAAGTCGCATCTTTAAGAAACTGTTCATATGGTATCGCACCTACTCCTTCTTTTTTCTTGCGTAATGAGATTGATATGTCTTTATATTGTGATGCAACATCTTCCTTCTTCAATATATAATATATTGTACTAAGACTTCCGTAAGTTCTAGCAAGAACATCAACCACTAGACTATCTTGAGGATAGTCACTTAATATATCAATAACAGCATTTCCCTGTTCAATACATTCATCCCACTTTTTTAATTCTCCATAATCCAAAAGCATATTAAACATTGCCCATGCGCACTCTTTGGAACGCTTACCATATAAAAACTTTGAAGCATCAAGTTGCTTTTGAAAGTTATCTATAGCCAATTTCAAGTTCCCCAACTCTTCCTCTTTTTTAGCCATACGAAATGAATACTCCAGTTCTTCCTCCGTATAAATACAATTAAATGACTTTTTTAAATTTATACCATATATGTTGAATGACTCATTATCATCATTCTCTATAATATTAATTTTCTCTGAATTTACATGAGGGAAATATAGTAATACATTAATCCTAGTTGGGTCTTCAAAATTTCTTTTCTCTGGACTGAATGGTATACCAGATACTTTCAATATTGGAAATCTCATACCATTTGGAACATCCTCGATTCTTGTGCTTTTTGAAATATTTGCCCATGAATGGTCTTCTGCATAATATGAACAATGCACACAAGTCGTATCTCTTGTTATTTCAACCTTCTCTACACGAAAAGCAGGTGTGTCCGTTCTGTCAAACACAGGATAATTAATTGTTTGTGAAATACATATAGCATCACATAACAATAAATATAATAAGATAATACTTTTTTTCATCTTGTCGTTAATTTATTCCATCCAACATTATAAACGATGCCCAGTATTCTGGCGTATCGTATTTTCCATTATCAACATGACGAAGATGTTTTTGAGCATCTTTGAGTGATTGAAGTTTGGATTTCCCGCTCATCAGGTTCTTATAAAACTCTACCATCAGTATTCTTGTGGCCTCATCATCAACCTTATCGAGACTCATTAGGATTGTCTTAGCCCCTGCTTTTTTAAACCCCTTCTGAAGCCCCAAAATACCATCGTCATCACTATACCCACCTAATGCAGATTCACATGCAGCTAAACTAACCAAATCCAAAGATTTAAATATCATTTTTGAAATATCTAATGCTGACATGATTCCATCATTGTTCTCATCTATCTGTGGGTCTAAAAGTTTCATATTTACTCCTGACAAAGCAATATATGAACGTGATAATGCATTGTCTTCATTTATATATTTCGAAGTTTCTATAGTTGTTTCGTATTTCCCATGAGTAGATAAGTGAAGAACATTAATATTATGCTCAGGAAGCGATTTGAATGAAGCTTCTGTTCCCTTTAAACCTGTATATTCCTCACATTTTACCCCTTTGCTTTTCAGTATCTGAGAAATCTCCTCTATTTCGAGTCTTGTATTATATAGTGACTCTACCCCAGCCCTTTTCTTTGGTCTTTCACCATCACTCTCCAGTTCTTGGCTATAGTCATAATCTAATCCTCCATACAAAGCTGCACAATAATATTTTGGCCGAATTCTTTCCGAACATAAATTTATTGTTGATGACAATCTATAAAAATTGAATTCTTCAAAGTAATATTTTTGATTATCAATTGGCAAGTATTCAATGGGCATTTGATGAAGTACATGCGTAGCCGAAAAATAAATGTTTCTAATTCCCTGCATCTCTTTTTCAAGATTCCCCCATATAAGTTTCCCAAGTTGAATATCTTTTTCGAATTTGGAGGAGGCACTCTCCAATGTTTTTCTTAGTTGCATCAAATCAAAGAGTTTTATCATATATGGTGCAACGTGATCCTTTCTGATTATCAATGCATAATAGATGATGTTATCGACATCAAGATCAACAGGAGAAATAAATTCTATTGCTATTTCGTCTGAATGAAGATTCTTTTGAATAATTCTCCAATCTGCTTTAATAGCTTCATTATAATCTCGCCAAGTTATTCCTTTGGAAAAAAGGACGGTATTATATAAATCAGAAACTGTTGAATCATTCCGAAGACAAGCGACATAGCATGGGAAAAGCCTGTCATATAGAGGACAAGCTTGTTGCCATAATAAATATTTATCTTTAGAATTTAATTTGTCATAACCTGTCAGTAAACTATCAGTGGTTACACTCATTATAATCTTAAGATTATTTATTGCTTTGGAGAAACTTTGGTCAGTTACATTTTGCGGACATGAAGAATCGTTGCGTCCTTTAGAATAATAATAGTTTGCAATTGTCAATGCAGACGTTGCGTATTCAAAACTCTTATATCCAAATAATTCGCCAATCATATTCATTGACTTTTGTTCTAGTTCAATGGCTTTGTCATAATTACCAGCAGTAAAATAAAAATCTGCCATATTTGACAAAGATTTAGCCCGTTCGACACTTACATCAGCATTTTGCCCATACACGTTTAAGCTAACAACTATTTTTAAAAATATTAGAAAAATATACTTCTTCATCTATTGAGGACCTTAATTGCTTCGTTAATACTTATATTATTACTTCTACATCAGAATACTATGTCATAAGTCAATTTAACCCATCCAACATAATAAACGATGCCCAATATTCAGGCTTGTCATATTTACCATTATTAACCTGACGAAGATGCTTTTGGGCATCTTTGAGTGATTGATTCTTTGTTTTTCCACTCATCAAGTTCTTATAAAATTCTACCATCAATATCTTAGTTGCCTCATCATCAACTTTATCAAGACTCATAAGGATTGTCTTGACTCCAGCTTTCTTAAAGCCACGCTGTAAACCATAAACACCATCTGACGACATATCACCTAATGCCGATTCACAGGCAGAAAGTACGACCAGGTCAACATTATGGAGGTCAATTTGAGATATTTCATTTGCTGTTAGAATCCCATCATCATCTACATAAGATGTGGAATCCCTATGCATAAGCATATTTCCACCAGACATAACAATAAATGATCGGGATAGGGACTTATCTTCAATTTCTGCATCATCATCCGTTATTACAAAACGTAAGTTATCTTTAACTTTGATTTCTTCAGCATCTTGTGAATTAACAAACATTCCATGAGTAGCTAAATGAAGAACGTCATTATACTTTCCTGATAATAATCTTAAAGATTCCTCAGTACCACAATCAGCCTCATATAATGAACAATTCACGCCTTTTGATAACAAAATTGATGATATTTGCTTTATCTCTTCTCCAGAATTAATAAGCGGGTCAAAGCTTCCTCTAGAGGAAATAGAACGTGTTAACCTTTCATCAAAAGTCGAGAGACCATAATCATTAGTTTTGTTTTTCTTTTTTGAATTATAATCAATCCCTCCATATAATACAGCATTAGTAATGTCTTTCTTTGCAGTATTATTACATAGTTCTTTAGTAGATGATAGTCTATAGAATGTATATGTATTGCCATTATTTATAGGTAAATATTCTATACCCCATAAATTCAGCAATCCATACGGGGAAAAATAAATATTCCTTGCATCAGTAATTTCGTCAAAGATAGGCTTCCAGATTAGATTTGACAACTTGAGTGAATCTACATGTTCTACCTTCATAAGACTATCAAGTTCTGACTTTTCAAAAAGCTTTATCAATTTGGGACAGTCTGATTTTTTGTTTAATACTAATGCATAATAGTAATTCTTATATAGTTTGTCTTCTAAATTCACATAGCTTCCAAATTCTACTGCTACATCTTTTTCATTCAACTGGTTTCTAACATCATCCCATGTAACTTTGTGAAACAGTCCTTTCTCATCACTACTCAGCTGATGGGATAAAGACCATCCTATATCTTCTTTAAGTTGAAGTAAAGAATCTACATTTAAGATTCTTTTTTCAGGTGATAATGAATATTGGACATTAAGGCTATTTGATATATCATTATATTCCCTATATAAAGATATTAACGAATCATTTTGACTTGTTAATACCCTTTCTCTTATATTCATATCCGCTGTAAGCAATAGCCCCTTAGTAAACAACAAATTATTATATAAAAGTTGATTTGATTCATAAGTATCAAATACATTACATATATATGGGATCCAAAGGGTATAAATCGGCCAATAATTACTATACCAATAATTATTCATTTCTTTATATGGCATTGTAATTGACGCATCAATAAAATGAGAGGATATAATATCTGAAGCACTCTTCATATAATCGACAATACTATCACTTATATTATGAGCGAGAAAAGATCTTACTCCATATGCATATAGTTTTTCTGCATATTTAACACTTTTTCTGTCATACATCATTTGATATATATGAAATGCACTATCATTCAATTCCATGCATCTATTTAAGTCACTACTCCCATAGAAATCAGACAATTGTTCTATCAATTCAGCATAAGCAATTGATCTATTTCCTTTATTTTCTTTTACAATTTTGATTGCTTCAAAAAGAATGTTTTTGGCTTTTGTTGAGTCTTTTAAAACATTAAAATAATACGAAGCTTCACTTTCAATTACTTTACCCATTATGTACCCTTTATCATTACCGCTCAAAATAAGACTTTTTTTAGCTTTATCCAAATAAAACAATGTACTATCTGAATAATATGATAGGTCTCTACATAAAATGGAATAAAGTTCGCCATAGTTAAGTCCAACGTGTTCCAATATCTGCAAAGCCTCCTTTTTATATTTTTGTTCTTTTTGTCTATCACCTATTGCAAAATAAAAGGAAGCTATATTATTAAGCACTTCGGCATATTCAGGACTATAATAGCCATATGATTTTCTAGAGATATTCGCAACATCTTGAGCACAGACCAAGGCCTGATGGTACTGACCTGAATAAAAAAATAAAGATGCGATATATTTTTGAAGATCTGCATATTTTGGATGATTATTACCTACTACTAATTCTAATATTTTCTGGGCTTTCATCGCATATTGCAATGCCGTTTCATAATCCTCCATACTTTTATAAGTTCTAGAGATTTGAAGAAGTGTTGATTCATAGTCAAGACTATCTAAGTTTGATTGCATTTTTAATGCTTGATTGAATAATTCCAAAGCTTTTTTAAATGATCCTTTATGACGATAAAAACTACCTTTTAGACTTATAAGGTTAGGAAACAAGTTCTTATTGTCTATCCACTGGCTGTTCTTCTCATAAAAAACGAGACCTTCATCTAATAATGATAAAACATCATCATCTATATCATCAGAGAGCAACTCTGCTACCAAATTCTCAATACTCAATAAGTAATTGCCAAATAATGTACTTTTACTTTCCGCGTTACTATTGAGAAGATTATATCTCACTTGCTTGCTTTTACTACAATACTTCAAAGCTTCTTTACGATTTCCCATATTACTATAAACAATAGAAGTATGAGATAGTACGTTTGCATAAACAACAGAATCTTGAATGGATTCTCTATCATACAAATTAATCAAATAGTCATATATTTCCTTTGATTTCAAGAAGTCTCCCTTATCTATATATAACGATGCCAACTTATCCATCTCTTGATAATAGGAGGTTGAATGTTCAGCGCATAATGAAACGGCATAAGCTCTATATTTAATAGCATTTTTCAGATCTTTTTTCCCCTCATAAGCTTCAGATAATGTAGTAGCCATCCCGTAATTATATTCTACTAGCGATAAGTGTTTCTGCCCCAAATGAATTGTATTATCATATTTCATACTGTAATTATACAATCTCATTAAATTAATAATACTATTTATAGTTGATTTTGTATAATTATCTCTATCAATTATAACACTCAAATAATAAGCCTCATTAGCATAACGAAGTGCGTTTTCCATATCATTGGTATAAAAATAGCACTGAGTAATTGCAGACAAAGACTGAATATACTCAATACTTTCTTTTGTGTATAGACTATCGCATATTGAAAGTATTTCTCGAGCTATTAAAAGGGCTGTTTCATATTGTTGGTTTTGGATATATGATTTTACCAATCCATTACTTGATTCTATATATTCAGAATGATATTTGCCTATACTATTTGAATATATTCTACATGCTCTTGAATAATAATCAATGGCCTTTTGATAATCCCCAATTTCTCGATATACAGGTGCTAAATTTAATAATGAATTACAACATAATATATGATCCGGACCAAATATTTCCGTTCTAGAAGCCAATGACTTTTCACCATAATATAATGCCTTCTTAATGTCTCTCAAATAATAACTATCTGCAGATAAAGAATTTTCTATTCTTGCTATATCATCTTTTGACACATCACAAATAGCTGGCAATACTGACAGTATTGACAAAGATAGTTCTCCCCAATATAAAGCTTTCTCATAATTGGCTAATTTACCATAAAGCAAACAAAGATCGTATGCAATGCACCCACTAGGTAGCGATCTCATTCCACATAAATAATTAGAGGCTTCCTGTTGAGCAAGTTTATATTCAATTGCTTTTTCTACATCACCAAGAGAATCACATTCATATGATAATTTTTCAAATTGTGAATAATCTTCATAAGAATAAACAGAATCATACTTTTCTTCTAAGTTTATCCCATAGATATTAAAAACATAATCATTAGGATTCTCAATAAAATTGATTTTTTTTATATTCACGTGGGGGAAGCACATTTTTGCCCTAATATTTCTAGAACCAATAACATCTTTTCTTTCTGGAGATAAAGGAATTCCTTCAGATTTAATTATTCTGAATCGCTCTTGTGTTTCAGGGTCTTCTAAGAATGTCTGGCTAGAGATATTTACCCAATCGTCTTCGATAATACATGTAAAATACAAATATGTTGTATCCTCTGTTATAATAACTTTTTCAATGCGAATGCTATCACGATCAGAACGATCAAATATTGGGGCCTCATATACTTGTGAAGCACAATTAATAATATAGACAACAAAACAAAAGACTAATAAATACCTTTTCATTTTTATGTTTTAGTAAAACGCCTAGGGTTTCATTTGGCAAATATAAGTAATAATCCCGAATTATGCAAATAATCAAGTAAGAAAGTGGTTTTCACAAGGCTTGTTATCCAAATTTTCATGGATTTGATGGTCGATTTTACTATTTTTGCATCAAAAAATGAAAAAAAGTTGTTTTAGATGGTTACCTTTTGATATTTCCGGGTATAAAGAGACAAAGAACAACAAATTTTAGTATTAACAATTAAAAAATTAGAATTATGAAAAAGTTAATGATGACTCTGATGGCAGTCGTATTCGCCATTGCAGCAAACGCTCAGTATTACAACATCGGTTCTTCTTTAAGATATACCGATAGTTACGGAAACTCTACCAGCACCCATCGCAACCAGTATGGGCAGACAACTGGCACTTCTTCTTCGTACACGGACAGCTTTGGTAACACCACAACTACGCACAGAGACAGATATGGCAACACCATTGGTTCCTCGTCATCGTACACTGACAACTTTGGCAACACCACGACGACTCACCGTGATGCCTATGGCAATACGACTGGTACCGCCAGAAGTTACACAGACAGTTTTGGAAACACCTCTACAACATATTCCGACTCTTATGGCAGAAGCATTGGATCTTCTAACAGTTATTCAAATGGCTACGGTAACAGATCGACGACTTACAATGATGCCTATGGACGTAGTATAGGTTCGTCATCGAGTTACACGGATTCATACGGAAATACAACCACGCAACATCGGAGCAATTACTCAGGCACAAGCATTTGGAGTTATTAAGATGTACTATGATATTTCAATAAAGGTGCGATTGTTGTCGCACCTTTATTATATAACTAATCAGAATCCGCCCCTCTTCCATACCCAAAGGCACTGAAAGAGATACAGACTTCAAAATCAGGGCCAAAATAGTGAAACAAGTGTAACACCGAAACATTAGCAGAATTCAATATTCGGATTTAGTAGACAGAACGGTCTTCGGATGGAATTATTGAAATTGATACTCTATAGTATATATTTAATTTTATATATATATTAATATATATAAGATAAGAGAATAGGTTACGATTCTACCCTTCTACATCCCCAACACCTCATGTTTCGATGTTTCATATGTTTCAGTTTCATTAAATCTTATACATAAATAAAAAGCGCCACCAGATTTTTATCCAGTGGCGCTTATCAGAATGAAGAAATCGTATTATCAGAAAATAAGTGGCTCTTTTTAATTTGATTAATTTGACGGGCGTTTTGGGACGCCCGTCGGCTATGGTTCCCCCAGTTCAGAGTAGATAAGGGCGACTTGCGCGGGGGTGAAGGAGCGGGATCTGGAGGCAAGAAGCGGCGACAGGCGGGGATTTGTGAGAAGCCATTTGCGGAACTTGGCCCAGGCGGAGAGGGGCAGGAGATCGGGAAAATAGCGCTGAGCCAGAGCAGTACGGTTGAAAGATGTGGCATGAACGTTGTGATGGTTGTACATAAATAAGAAAGATTTTTAATGAGTTAAACATGTTTGATTTACAATGCAAATTTACGCATTTTTTCGCGGAAAACCAAATTTTAGCAGCTTCCGGGCGCAACAACTCGATAAAAGTCGATAAAACTCGACATAACTCGATAAGTGGGTTTCGGGATTTCGTAACTTTGCAGTGTATTTGAAGATACACTTCTCTTGCACACATTTGGATCCAGAGACTAATAAACATTATTACTAACCATTAAAAATTTAAAGTATGATTGAACTTTACATTTCACAAAACAAGAACACTGCGAGTGAGGCATACGGTAAGTACTATCCTCGCGTGAGCTACAAGCAGACCTTGGGCATTCACGAAATGGCTGTACACATGGCAGAGCATAATACGCCCTTCTCAGAGGGAACCATCGAGGGTATCCTGCGAGACTTCGTGAAGTGCGTGCGTGAGCAGACGCTGAATGGCAACACCGTCAAGGTGGACAACCTCGCCATCTTCAAGGTGAGCGTGATTGGTAACGGCTGCAAGGAACTGTATGATCCTGCCACCGACAAGACCATCACTGCCAGCATCGGTACCCTCGCCCGAACCGACAAGACCGGGCCTGCCGTACACAGTCTGAAGCTTCTGGCACAGGCCACGGGTGAGTACACCCGCGAGGAACTGAACAAGGACGGCAAGCTGGGCTGGACCGACAAGGCTGCTGCCGAGATCGCAGCTGTCAAGGCCGCTGCTCAGGGAGGCACCTCCCCCAGCCCGTCACAGGGCGGTGAGCAGGGTGGCAACGGCGGTGGCTCAGAATCCGGAAACGGTGGTAGCGGTTCGAACACGAATGGTGGAGCCTCCGGCTCGGGTAGCCAGAATCAGGGCGGTTCACAGGGTGGTGAGCAGAATCAGCCTACTGGCTTCGCGCTGACGATCAGCACCAGCGGTAGCGGTTCGGCTACTATCAGCCACGATGGCAATGCTGTGACTTCGGGCGCAAGTCTGAATGAGGACGATGAGGTGGAGATCAGCATCACGCCTGCTGAGGACCAGGTGCCTACGGCTACCCTGAATGGCTCGGAAGTTGAGCTCACTGAATCAGATGGTGTGTATACCGGCAACTTCGCGATGCCCGCACAGGCCAGCACGCTGGTGATCAACACGGGCACGGCTGAGGGTGATGACGGCTTCGACAAGGACTAACGAAAGGAGGTGACCTATGAAGAAGCGGGTGATTGAGATTGCGGTGAAGGTAGTAGTAGCCGCACTCACGGCCTTCCTGACGGCCATTACGACTACGAGCTGCATGGGACGAGGCCCCCTGACATTCTAAAGATTCGGACCGACATCGATGAAGATGCCGGCCCGATTATATAACGGAGGGACGGCGCATTTGATATAATAAAAGAACCGACCCTCTGATATATAGATTGGAATCTAAAGAATTGCTAATAACATAGTTTAAGTGAGTAACCAAATAGATTCATCACCCATTCGCAGAATGCATTGTTTCCTCCCGAGTAGATGCATAAACCCTGCTTATCTACTTCGAAGCGAACTTCTGACGTATTGCTGCACCATTCGTTTATATTGTCAATACTGACGCTTGTGGGGTCGGCCGAGGGGTTGCCGGAAGTGTGCCCATCAGCCCATTCGCCACCCTTGGCTGAGATGAAATAGTAGCCAGCGGTAGTCACGATCTTCAGATGATAATTCTCTTCTGTCAATCCAGACTTTGGCGTCATCTGTGCCCACACACCGAGTTGAGCGGGCAGTGTGGTGGTCTTCCATTGCTTTTTCCACTCCTTGGTAGTCATCCGCTCCGTGGCCTCCTTACCATTCACGTCGAGGTAGTGTACAATGATGTCGGCCACCTTCAGCACGTCGTCAGACACCATCACATGGCACAGAGCCTCCATCGTGTCTTTCTGCGCGTCATCCTCATCTTTGTCATCACCGCAGGCCATCAGTGCCCCGGCAGTCAGGCCGCAAAATAAGATGGCGGCCATCATCCATAAAAGATTCTTTTTCATAATTGTATTTTATCTGATTCTTGTTTATTCTTATACATCAGTCACATTAGTCGCAGGCCAGGCGCTTGGTATGACTCAGCCACCTATCTCCGCGGCTACCGTATTGATAGCCAACATGTTATATGTCGAAATTCCCATATTTACGTATAGGTTTTTCGCATTCATATTGCAAAGATAAGCAAAACCTCAATAAAACAAAATTTTTGCGGGAAAATGTGAATTGACGCAAAGGTTTGCGTGGATTTTTCGCGTTATACGACGTTAAAGATTTGGAAATGTTGCAGATATTTGCTATCTTTGCAGTCGCAAATAAAAATCACATTAAAACAATATTTAAAAATGAAACCGCTAAACAAACAATTCGCTCCCAAGAGCGTGATGCCTGAAAAGGTGATTCAGTTCGGAGAGGGTAACTTCCTCCGCGCATTCGTAGATTGGATTATCTGGAACATGGACCAGAAGACCGACTTCAACGGCTCGGTCGTCGTGGTGCAGCCCATCGAGAAGGGTATGGTGGAATGGCTGAACGGCCAGGACTGCCTGTACCACGTGAATCTGCAAGGCCGCGAGAACGGCAAGCCCGTGAACACACTGGAGCGTATCGACGTGATCAGCCGTGCGCTGAACCCCTATAGCCAGAACGATGCCTTCATGGCTCTGGCCGACCAGCCTGAGATCCGCTTCGTGATATCGAACACCACCGAGGCCGGTATCGCCTTCGATCCCACCTGCAAGCTCGACGACAAACCTGCTTCGAGCTATCCCGGCAAGCTGGTGCAGCTGCTCTATCGCCGCTACAAGACCTTCAACGGCGACATGTCGAAGGGCCTGATTATCTTCCCCTGCGAGCTGATCTTCCTCAACGGCCACGTGCTGAAGGAGTGCATCTATAAATATATCGACCTGTGGAACCTGGGCGCCGACTTCAAGAAGTGGTTCGAAGAGGCCTGCGGCGTGTATGCCACCCTCGTAGACCGCATTGTGCCGGGCTTCCCCCGCAAGGAGATTGCAGAGATCCAGGAGAAGATCTCGTATCGCGACAACCTCGTGGTTCAGGCCGAGAACTTCCACCTCTGGGTGATCGAGGCCCCAAAGGAAGTGGCCAAGGAGTTCCCCGCCGACAAGGCTGGTCTGCACGTGCTGTTCGTGCCATCAGAGGAGCCTTACCACAAGCGTAAGGTGACGCTGCTGAACGGCCCGCACACCGTGTTGAGCCCTGTGGCATTCCTCAGTGGCGTGAATATCGTGCGCGATGCCTGCAACCATGAGGTGATCGGCAAGTATATCCATAAGGTGCAGTTCGACGAGCTGATGCAGACGCTCGACCTGCCGATAGACGAGCTGGAGAAGTTTGCCGGCGACGTGCTGGAGCGCTTCGACAACCCGTATGTCGACCATCAGGTGACATCGATCATGCTGAACTCGTTCCCGAAGTTCCAGGCCCGCGACCTGCCCGGCGTGAAGACCTATCTGGAGCGCAAGGGCGAGCTGCCTAAGGGCCTCGTGTTCGGTCTGGCCGCTATTATTACCTATTATAAAGGGGGCAAGCGTGCCGACGGCGTGGACATCATCCCCAACGATGATCCGAAGATCATGCAGCTGCTCGCCGACCTCTGGGCTACCGGCGACACGCAGAAGGTGGCCGACGGTGTGCTCGGCGCAGAGTTCATCTGGCAGGAGAACCTGAACAAGATTCCCGGCCTGAACCTGATGGTGAAGCAGGATCTCGAGCTCATCCAGAGCGTCGGCATGCTCGAAGCCGTGAAGTCAATCCTTTAATGAGCGATTACATTGAAATCAAGGGGGCGAAGGTCAATAATCTGAAGAACATTGACGTAAAGATTCCCCGAAACCAATTCACAGTGATTGCCGGAGTCAGTGGCTCCGGTAAATCATCTCTGGCCTTCGACACACTGTATGCCGAAGGTCAGAGGCGTTATGTAGAGAGTTTGTCGAGTTATGCCCGACAGTTCCTCGGCCGCATGAACAAGCCCGAGTGTGATTTCATCCGCGGCATCCCTCCTGCCATCGCCATCGAGCAGAAGGTCATCGCCCGCAATCCCCGCAGTACCGTAGGCACAACGACCGAGATCTACGACTATCTGCGCATGCTCTTTGCCCGTATCGGGCATACCTTCTCGCCCGTCAGCGGCCAAGAGGTGAAGAAGCACTCGACGGAAGATGTGGTGCAGAAGACGCTGGAATACTCGAAGGGTACGCGCTTTGTGGTGATGGCGCCCATCCATGTGCCGGAGGGCAGAACGCTGACGCAGCAACTGAAAGCATTTATCCTGGAGGGCTATGCGAGGATATACGCAGAGGGCGATTTCGTGAGGATTGATGATTATCTTGATAGCGAGACCAGGCAGGATAGCCAGGATGATCTCTACCTCGTCATCGACCGTATGTCGGTGGATGATTCGAAGGATGCTATCGCCCGACTGGTGGACTCGGCAGAAACCGCCTTCTTCGAGGGCAATGGTGAACTGCGGCTGATGTTCCCGCCATCGAATATCTGCTATGACTTCTCGCAGCGCTTCGAGGCCGACGGCATCACATTCGAAGAGCCTACGGACATCCTCTTTTCCTTCAATTCGCCAGCAGGAGCCTGTCCTGAATGTCAGGGCTTCGGCAGTGTGATTGGCATCGACGAACGGCTGGTCATCCCCAATACCACCCTCAGCGTCTACGACGGCTGCGTGGTGTGCTGGCACGGGGAGAAGATGAAAGAGTGGAAGGACTGGTTCTGCCGGCATGCGGCGAAAGACGACTTCCCCATCTTCGAGCCTTACATGAACTTGAGCCGTCAGCAGAAAGACTGGCTCTGGCACGGACTGCCCTCAGACAAGGGCAAGACTGAGAAGCCTTGTATCGACGAGTTCTTCCAGATGGTGAAGGACAATCAGTACAAGATACAATATCGGGTGATGATGGCCCGGTATCGTGGAAAAACCACTTGTCCCGTGTGTCACGGAACCCGTCTGAAGCCTGAGGCAGAGTATGTGAAGATTGACGGCCACAGCATCACCAACCTGGTGCAGATGCCGGTTATCAGACTCAAGGAATGGTTCGACAACCTGCAGCTCAACGAGCATGATGCGGAGGTCGGCAAACGCCTGCTGACGGAGATCCGGTCGCGCATCCAGTTCCTGTTGAATGTAGGTCTGGGCTATCTGACACTCAACCGCCTCTCGAATTCGCTCAGCGGCGGTGAGAGCCAGCGCATCAATCTGTGTACCTCGCTTGGCAGCAGTCTCGTAGGCTCGCTATATATCCTCGATGAGCCCTCGATAGGCCTGCATTCGAGAGATACCAACCGGCTGATACGCGTATTGCGGGAACTGCAGTCGCTGGGCAATACGGTGGTAGTGGTGGAGCATGACGAGGAAATCATGCGGGCCGCTGACTATCTGATAGATGTAGGCCCCGATGCAGGAAGGCTCGGGGGAGAGATTGTGTTCGAGGGGAGCGCGGAGAGCTTATCAAGCCAAGATAGCCTGACTAGCCAGACCAGAAGCCATACGGTGAGATATCTGCTCCATCAGGAGGAGATTCCCGTGCCCAAGAGCCGGAGGCCCTGGAACCTGCATATCGATGTCAAGGGAGCCAGGATGAACAACCTCAGAGGCATTGACGTAACGATTCCACTCAATGTGATGACGGTTGTAACAGGCGTCTCAGGAAGCGGTAAGTCGAGTCTGATCAAAGGCATCCTCTACCCTGCCCTGAAGCGTCATATCGGCGACGTCTGCGATGCTCCAGGCGAATATCTGGGCTTAGGTGGCGACATCGATGCCATCAAGCGCATCGAGTTTGTTGACCAGAGTCCGATAGGCAAAAGCTCACGTTCGAATCCCGCCACCTACGTGAAGGCCTACGATGCCATCCGCGAGCTGTTTGCCGAGCAGCCCTTGTCGAAACAGATGGGCTATACGGCGCAGTATTTCTCCTTTAATGCCGACGGCGGACGGTGCGATGAGTGTAAGGGAGCGGGCGTCATCACGGTGGAGATGCAATTCATGGCCGACCTCGTGCTGGAATGTGAAGCCTGTCACGGACACCGATTCAAGCACGACATCCTCGATGTGAGATTCGAGGGGCTGAACATCGACGATGTGCTGAACCTGACCATCTCAGAGGCCTTGGAGTTCTTTGCAGCGCATCATCAAGACGCAATCGTCAAGCGCCTGAAGGCCTTGAACGACGTGGGTCTGGGCTATATCAAGCTCGGTCAGAGTTCCTCCACGCTCTCAGGTGGTGAGAACCAGCGCGTGAAACTCGCCTATTATATCAATCAGGAGAAGCAGGAGCCTACCCTCTTTATCTTTGACGAGCCGACCACCGGTCTGCACTTCCATGATATCAAAAGGCTGCTGAACTCATTTGAGGCATTGATCTCACGCGGACACAGTATCCTGATCATCGAACATAATATGGAGGTGATTAAATGCGCTGACCACGTGATAGACCTGGGACCAGACGGCGGTGACAGAGGCGGCAATCTCGTTGTGGCAGGAACGCCCGAAGAGGTGGCAAAATGCGAAGGCAGTTTCACAGGACAATACCTGAAAGAAAAATTAAAATAAATGTTAAAAAGAGAACAACGTATTGATATTTTTCGTAACTTTGCACCGCTTTTGTAGATAGTTTTAGGATATTAGTTTGAGAATCAATCAGTTAGTAAGGATTTAGGTAAAAAGATGAGGCAATTAAAAATTCAGAAAAGTATCACAAACCGTTCGAGTGAGGCACTCGACAAATACCTTGTAGAAATCGGTCGTGCACCTTTGATTTCCATTGATGAGGAAATCGAGCTTGCCCAGAAGATCCGCAAGGGAGGTCCGGAAGGAGAACGTGCAAAAGAGAAGTTGGTGACTGCCAACCTCCGCTTTGTCGTATCCGTTGCCAAGCAGTATCAGCATCAGGGTCTGACCCTGACCGACCTGATTGACGAAGGTAACATCGGACTGATCAAGGCCGCTCAGAAGTTTGATGAGACTCGCGGATTTAAGTTCATTTCATACGCTGTGTGGTGGATTCGTCAGAGCATTCTCCAGGCCATTGCAGAGCAGAGCCGTATCGTTCGTCTTCCCTTGAATCAGGTAGGTTCTCTGAACAAGATCAATCATGAGATCAACAAGTTCGAGCAGGAGCATCAGCGTCATCCCTCTGTATCGGAGCTGGCAGAGGCCACTTCTATCGACGAGGAAAAGATCGGCCAGTCTATGCAGGCTGACAGTCACCACGTGAGTATCGACGCCCCCTTCCAGGATGGCGAGGACAACTGTATGCTCGATGTGATGGCCAGCGGTGATGACAGCCGTACCGACCGTCAGGTGGATCATGAGTCGATGGCACTCGAGTTGAATAATGTATTGAACAAGGTGCTGAAGGAGCGCGAGATTACCATTATCCGCGAGTGTTTCGGTATCGGATGTCACGAGAAAGGTCTTGAGGAGATTGGCGACCAGCTTGGTCTGACGCGTGAGCGCGTGCGCCAGATCCGCGAGAAGAGCATCGCCAAACTGCGTGACTCGGGCAATGCGAAAATTTTAATGAAATATTTAGGCTAAAATTTTTGCAGCTCCAAAAATATTTGTACCTTTGGGGCTGTGAAATGCGAAAGGCTGATATATCTGATAGTGCTGGGCATACTCACATGTATGCCCAGCAGTGTTTTTGCCCGGGAGAAAAAAGACTCCCTGATCCTGCCACGTATCTATGCCTATTCGAAATACCATCAGCCATACACCGACAGCATCACAGACAATGTCTACATGAAACTCCGCCTGAACGTTGAGCGTCGCAATCCCACCATTTGGCTCATCCCGACCTTATACGTATTAGCAAAGGACGACCGGAAATACATTCGGGAAACATACAACAAGATATTATACACGAATGAGCACGACTATGACATCATCGGTCAGGTGAAATCTGGCACCATCAGGCATAACCGTAATACGATGCCGACTCTGGTGGACATGACTACCCCGAAGATCTACGATGTGGCGCTATATAACGGGTATATTCTCTCGCCTTTCAACAAAGTCAATAAGAGATATTACAAATATCGCCAGGAAACCAACGATGACGGTACAACGCGCATTGATTTCAAACCAAGACTCTATAATACCCAGCTACTGAACGGCTATGCCATCATTGAAACGGAAACAGGCCGCATTCTCAAGTCGGTGCTCAACGGCGAATTCGACATGTTCAACTTCCGCACTGAAATCAACTACAGCAGCAAGGGCGGACGATTTGTCATCCCCTGGCGGTCGTCGACTGCCGCTTCATTCAGATTTGCCGGCAACCGCATCTCAGCCAATCTCACATCCATGCATAACTGCAAGGCAGAAATGCCCGACAGCATTCACTGGGCGGAAGGCAAGGCGACGATGGACACCCTGCGCCCCATCCCGTTGACGGTGGAGGAAGAAGAACTCTATGAGAAGACCGAGGACTACTTCCCCGCACCACCAGTCCCTGAAGATACCATCACCAAGGAGCCCAACATCTTCAAGAAGATATTCTGGGACACCATTGGCGAAACCCTCGTCACCCCTATCAGGGCCGAGTCGGAGCAGACCTACTTCAAGCTATCGCCCATCATCGACCCCCTCGCCATCAGATATAGCGACAGCAAGGGTTTCTCGTATAAGATGAAACTGCGCTTCCAGTACACTTTCTCCAAACACCGATACCTGACGTTTAACCCCTACTTCGGCTACAATTTCAAGATCAAGCAGATATTCTTCGACGCACCGCTGCGTATGACCTACAACCCGAAACGTAACGGATATGCAGAACTGACGATGGGTAATGGTAATCGCATCAGCAACTCGACGGTGGAGGAACTGATCAAAGAGGAGTTTGGCGACACCCTCGACTTCTCGAACATGGAAATGAATAAGTTCAAGAACACTTATATCCGAGCCTTCAACAATATCATGCTCTTCGACTGGTTGGACATTGAGTCGGGTATGGTTTTCCACAGGCGAAGTGCCGTCAACAAGGAAATGATGAGGAGATACAATATGCCGACGGTCTACACCAGTTTTGCACCGATGATCGGCATCAAGCTCCTGCCTTGGGAGAAAGGACCGCTGTTCACCATTGATTGGGAACGGGGTATCAAAGGCATCGGCTCGTCGAACATCAGCTATGAGCGTTGGGAAACCGACGCACAATGGAAAAAGCGCATTCCAGGACTCCGGGTGTTGAATCTGAGGGCAGGCTACGGCACCTACACACATCGGGAGCAGAACTATTTCGTTGACTTTGACAACTTCCAAGATACGAACCTGCCCGATGGATGGGATGATGACTGGACGGGTGACTTCCAACTCTTAGACGGCAGCGAGTTCAACCGCTCCAACTATTATATCAGAGCCAATGCCTCCTATGAGTCACCGCTGGTGTTTGCCACCTGGATTCCATACGTAGGAAAATACATCGAAAAAGAAAGGTTTTATATTAACTTTGTACAATTGGAACGTTCGCGGCCCTATTATGAGTTCGGCTATGGCTTCACCAACAGATACATCTCCGTTGCAGGCTTTGCGAGTTTCAAAAACAGCCATTTTCAACATGTGGGCTTTAAGTTTGATTTCGAATTATTCAGACGATGGTAGAAATAAGAGGTAAGAGGTAAGAGGTGAGAGGTAAGAAGTTAGAGGTAAGAGGTAAGAGGTAAGAAAGAAATGAGAAGTGAGAAATATGAGTAAGCCGTTGACAGTATATAAAGCAAGCGCAGGGAGCGGAAAGACATTTACGCTCGCCACAGAATATATCAAGCTGGTGGTTGAGAATCCGCAATCCTACCGTAACATCCTGGCTGTGACCTTTACCAATAAGGCCACAGAAGAGATGAAAATGCGCATTCTCAGTCAGCTTTATGGCATTTGGATGCAATTGCCCGATTCTGCTAACTACATGAAAGCCATCTGCGAGAAGACAGGGCAATCGGAAAGCTTTGTCAGCAAGCATGCCGGTATCGCTCTCAGCCATCTGCTCCATAACTACAATTATTTCCGCGTGGAGACCATCGACACCTTTTTCCAAGGGGTGCTCCGCAACCTTGCACGAGAACTGGACCTCACCGCTAATCTTCGCATCGGACTCAATGACACCCAAGTAGAGGAACTCGCCATTGACAAACTGATTGAAGACCTCCATTCGACAGATGTCATCCTCCAATGGTTGCTGAAATACATTATGGAGAACATCTCCGACGATAAGTCGTGGAATGTGATCGGACAGATCAAGACCTTCGGCAAGACAATCTTCCATGATGAATACAAAAACGTGAGCAACATACTTCGACAGAAGATGGAGGAGCCCGGGTTCTTTGACAACTATACCACCCGGCTTAAAGAGCTACGTACGGCTGCAGAGGAACGGATGAAAGGGCTGGCCCGTGAATTCTTTGAGACGATCGACAGCGAAGGTCTTACCATCGATGATTTCTCATACGGTAAATCCGGCGTCTGCGGCATCTTCCTGAAAATACAGGAGGGATTGTTTGATGAGAGTATCGTCAGTAAACGAGTGTCCGAGAGTGTGGGCGATTCCGGGAAATGGTGCAAGAAAACCCATCCCCGCAGGGAACAGATCTATACCCTTGTGGACACGTCGCTTGACAATATCCTCAGAACGGTTATCGAAGAGCGTCCCCGTCAATGGAAGCGCTACAAGACAGCTGAACTCACCCTACGTCACCTCAATCAGCTAAGGCTATTGGGCAGCATTGAGAAGAAAGTGCGGGAACTGAACGAAAGTGCTAATCGTTTCTTGTTAAGCGACACCCAACAATTGCTCCACGCCTTGATCGACGGCAGCGACACACCCTTCATTTTTGAGAAAATCGGCACCCAACTGCAACATATCATGATTGACGAGTTCCAGGACACGTCGACCGTACAATGGCAGAACTTCAAGGTGTTGCTCTCAGAAGCCATGAGTCAGGAAGGATCAGAGAGCCTGATTGTAGGCGATGTGAAGCAAAGCATCTATCGCTGGCGTTCGGGTGACTGGCGACTACTGAATGATATCCAGACACAATTCCCTTCGCCTGAGGCACAACTCGACATCCGAACCCTCGACACCAACTACCGCTCGCAGCGCAACATCATTGAATTCAACAACGCCTTCTTCCGTTCTGCAGCAGAGCTTGAATATCTGGCCTTACAGGACAATCCGGAAGCCGCAGCCCTTCAGCGTGCCTATGCCGACGTGAAGCAGACCGTGCCCGACAAACTGGGTAACAACGGACTGATCAACATTCAACTGCTGCCATCAGACGATTATCAGGAAAAGACCTTCGCGAGAATAGCCGACATCGTATGTGAGCTAACCGACAAAGGCGTGAAGCCCTCAAAGATGGCCATCCTTGTGAGGACCAATGCCTATATCCCACAGATAGCCGACTATTTCACTAAACATCTGCCCGATATACGCATCGTTTCCGATGAAGCCTTCCGCCTGGATGCCTCGATTGCCGTCAATCTGCTCGTCGGAGCCCTACATCTCATCACCCACCCCGACGACATCCTTGCCAAAGCCCATATTGCCAAATTGTACCAATGCTATGTGCTGGGCACAAAGACGACCGACAACGAACTGCTGCTCAGCACCAATCCACTCAACGAGCTGTTGCCTGAGGCCTATATCAACCATTTCGAAGAACTGACGAACCTGTCGTTATACGAACTGACAGAACGCCTCTACAATATCTTCAAACTCAATCATCTGGAAGGTCAGAGTGCCTATCTGTGTGCTTTTTATGACCAACTGCTCAACTTCACCAGCGAAAATGCGACAGGTATTGATGCCTTTGTTTCCGAATGGGAAGAGAACCTCTGTTCAAAAACCATTCAAAGTGACGAGATCAATGGTATACGGCTGATATCCATCCACAAGTCGAAAGGCCTGGAGTTCGATCATGTCATCATCCCCTTCTGCGACTGGCAACTGGAGAAATCGCAAGGCAACATTCTCTGGTGCAGACCTGACGAAGCGCCATTTAATGAATTGCCTATCGTGCCGATTGACTATAGCCCGAAGCAGATGACGGGCACCATCTATGAAGACGACTATCAGCATGAACACCTGCAGAATACAGTCGACAATCTCAATCTGCTCTATGTCGCCTTCACACGTGCTGGTCAGAGTCTGTTCGTCATCGGCAAGCGCAATGCCAAGAACAGCCGATCCATGCTTATTGAACAGGTGTTGCCACTTATGGCCCAAGAGATACCTGAAGCCAACCTTTCAGGTATTGACAATGAAGGCGATCCGATTGAATTCACCTGTGGCACTCTGGTACCAGAAGAAGACGCCTCAAAGAAAGAATCGACCAATCCTTTCCTGCAAGAGGCGAAAACCATCAGTTTCGATATCAATACGTTCGACAATCCCGTCTCTTTCCGCCAGAGTAATCGCAGCAAGGACTTCATCTCTGCACAAGACGATGATAACGAGAAACAACAGCAGCGGCAATACATCCAGACAGGTAATATCCTCCATCGGATTTTCTCAACCATCCGCACCACTGCCGATATTGACAATGCTTTAAAGCGTCTTCAGCTTGAAGGCATCCTCTACGATGAAGAGGTGACGGCTGAAAAGATATCATCCATGCTTCGCAAGCGGTTACAGAACGCCCGAGTAGCTGATTGGTTCTCTGACCGATGGACACTCTTCAACGAATGTACCATCCTTTCAGTAGAGAATGGGGAAGTCATCGAAAGACGTCCTGACCGCGTGATGACCAACGGCAAGGAATGGGTGGTGGTAGACTTTAAGTTCGGAAAGCCGAAGGATGACTACCATAAGCAGGTACGCGAATATATGCAATTACTGGCCAACATGGGCCATACCGACATCAAGGGCTATCTCTGGTTCGTTTATTCTAATAAAATTGAAGAAGTGACACTAAACCAACAATAAATCCCACGCTATGAAATCCTTCCTCGAATACGTCGCAGCCGACCTGTTACAGAAATACGGCACCAACCTGTCAAGAATCGCAGTGGTCTTCCCCAACAAACGGGCAGCCCTCTTCCTCAATGAACATCTGGCTCGTCTGACAGGTAAACCGCTCTGGAGTCCGGCCTATATCACCATCAGCGACCTTTTCCGTAAACACAGCCAGCGACAGGTGGCCGACTCCATCCAACTGGTCTGCGAACTGCATCAGTGCTTCACGCAGTGTACAGGCATCGATGAAACCCTTGATCATTTCTATGGCTGGGGACAGCTGTTGCTCTCCGATTTCGACGATATCGACAAGAATATGGCCTCAGCGGAACATGTCTTCGCCAACCTGCGCGATATCCACGAGTACGACGATACATCATACTTAACTGAAGAACAGAGAATTACACTTCAAAGGTTTTTCAGTAACTTTAACGAGGAACACAACAGTGAACTAAAGCAGCGCTTCCTCCAGCTTTGGAGTCATATCCTCGATATCTATCAATCGTTTAATGACAGATTGGCTAAGCAAGGACTGGCTTATGAAGGGGCACTCTACCGTGAAGTGGCAGAACGTGAGGACATCGAATTCGAATACGACACCTATCTCTTCATCGGCTTCAATATGCTACAGCAGGTCGAACAGACCCTCTTCCGTCGTATGAAGCAACAAGGGAAGGCCCGTTTCTATTGGGACTACGACCACTATTACCTCAATACCAATGAGGCAGGCTACTTTATTGCCCAATATCTCAACGACTTCCCAAACGAGTTGGACGATCGCAATGATGAAATATACAGCAACTTCACCAGACAGAAGACCATCAACTATATCTCTGCTCCGACAGAGAACATCCAGGCACGCTATATCGACAACTGGCTGCAAAAGCAGAACCGCATCGCCGACAACAGGCGAACAGCCGTTGTGCTCTGTAATGAGAATCTGCTGCAGACAGCGATTCATTGCATCCCTTCCAAAGCAAAAAAAGTGAATATCACAACAGGTTATCCGCTTTCGCAAACCCCAATTACCTCGTTTGTCAATCTGCTTGTCAACCTACAGACGAACGGCTATGTAGCTGAAACAGGCCACTATCGTCTCCGACATGTCAACCATGTGTTGCGGCACCCCTATTCCCACCATGTTTCTACAGCCTGCAACAGTCTATATGATGAGTTGAATGCACAGAAGATCTACTATCCTGACGCAACTCTGCTCTCAAAAGATGAAGGTCTTCAGTTACTCTTCTCTATGGCGCATGACAGCGCAGACCGATTTAACAGCACACTTCTTCTCTGGCTGATGTCTGTCATCCGTCAGATAGCAAAAACCGTCAGCAAGGACGAAACAGAATCCTCTCCCCTGACTCAGGAAAGTCTGTTCCGGATGTATACCCTGCTGAATCGTTTGAGCGACCTCGTTGAAAAAGGTAGTCTTCAAGTCGATACCATTACTTTGCAACGACTCATCACGCAGATAGTCTCTGCCACCAGCATTCCCTTCCACGGAGAACCCGTTGAAGGTATTCAGATAATGGGTGTACTGGAAACGCGAAACATCGACTTCGAGCATGTGCTGCTGCTCTCCTGCAATGAAGGCAATCTGCCCAAAGGACTGAGCGACACATCATTCATCCCATACAGCATCCGAAAAGCTTACGGGCTCACCACTATCGACCATAAGGTGGCCATCTATGCCTATTATTTCCATCGGCTGCTGCAACGTGCCAGCGATATCACATTGGTCTATAACAATTCCACCAACGATGGTCAGACGGGTGAGATGTCACGCTTTATGCTGCAGATGATGGTTGAGAGTGGGCACAAGGTTAATATACAGGCTCTGATGGCAGGTCAGGTACCCATACCGCGGACACTCCAACCTATAGAAAAGAGCGATGCCGTTATGCAAATCCTACGGAAGCATTTTGAAGCCAACATGCTTACCCCAACGGCCATCAACCGCTACATGCGCTGCCAACTGCAGTTCTTCTATCGCTACGTGAGCGGCATCATCGAACCCGACAATGATGATGAAGACGCCATCGACAACCGCGTCTTTGGAAATATCTTCCACCTCGCTGCCCACATCCTCTACAAGAAACTCATGCAAAAGAGCCGAAAGATCATGGCGGCTGACATTGAGTACTTACTCCAAACGGAAGTAGACATTCACCGGGCAGTTGATGAAGCCATCAAACAGGAGTTGTTCCACATAAAGGATGCCACCCGGCCATTGCCACCACTCGACGGACTGCAGATCATCAATCGAGAGGTCATCATCAAATATATCCGGCAACTACTTGAGATCGACCGTCGCCTGACACCATTTTCCATTCTTAAACTCGAAAAACCAGAGATGATGGACTATGAGATCTCTATTGGCAAGGACACATTCTCGACGACGCTTGGAGGAACAATTGACCGTCTTGACAGTATCACAACCCCAGATGGTACAGAGCAGATTCGTGTGATTGACTACAAGACAGGAAGCCGCCGGCTCAAGGCCCTTGCCGATGTGGATGCCATCTTTGCACAGGAGAGTTTAAAAGATCATAGCGATTATTATCTGCAGGCTTTTCTCTACAGCCATATTGTCAGGCTCAAGTCAAAGAACGTTCCTGTGGCACCAGCCCTACTTTTCATCCAGCATGCCGGTAGCGAAGACTACGACCCCACCCTCTGCCTGGGCCGTGAACCTGTCAACGACATCGCAAATTATTCAGAAGCGTATATGAAGCAGCTTGATAGTGTCATCAGCGACATCTTCAATCCTGCTATCAGTTTTACGCCTACCGATGACAGAAAACAATGCCAACACTGTCCGTATGCAAATCTCTGCGGGATATCCTAACGGTTCTTGTGCCTGAGATACCAGCCGTGAGTAAAGAAATGATATAACAGAAGCGAAACCACCGTTATGCAGAGAGCCACCTGCAGCGCAACTTTCGTCTGCTGTTCCAAAAGTCCATAGCCCATCCCGATGCCAAGTGCCAGTCCAAATTCCCAAGCCAGGAAAAATGTGCTCTGTGCCGTTCCTCGTTGGCAATGACGGCTTAATTTGATAAAGAACAGCAGGAAGCGTGAGCCGATAATTCCAAGTCCGAAGCCAATAAACATCGGGGCTGCGAAAGAAACAATCGTCTGCTGGCGAGTCAGCATCATCAAGACAGCGACACCAATCATCACCAGACCCGTAATAACTTCACTCTCTATTTCAGCATCACGGAACACAAAGCGCTGCGCCAACAAGGCCACAAAGAAGCCCACCATCACCATCACAAAAAACAATTCTGAAATCGTGGTCGACAACAGTAATCCCATGATACACGTCACGATGATCAGATTGATAGTCAACGGCCAGCCTTGAGGGAGGAAGAAACGGTCAAGGCTCACCACGCGGACATTCTCATCGGGTGTCCTGAAGGGGAAATGAACCAACAGGATAAAGACGGTGGCAACAATAGTACATCCAATAGATACCAGCAACACCATGCTGAAGCCCGCCAGACGGTCGACAATGATACCCGTCAAAGGTCCTAAAGAGAGGGCAAACCTTGAGAACCAAGAAGCAGAATGGTTGGCTTCCGTGCGTTGGAAAGACTCGCAGGTATCGATGATCAAGGTACTCGACAGAATCATCTGTGCTACACCAAAGGCTGCACCAAGTGCCATTCTTTGGACAAGCAGTATGGGAAAATCAAAGAACTGCGATTTCTGTAAGTCCAGATAATAGAGCCAACCCAACAATGCCGCCATCAGCAAAATCGCCCATATACAAGCCATATTCCTGCGGAAACGTTGGACCAGATACGAGGTGAAGCAGCCAAACAGGAAGATGCCGACACCAAACGCCCCCATAATCATACCCGTTTCCTGCATCGTGAGATTTTCCGTCTGCATCAGCCATCTCGGCATGACAGGAATCAGCACATACACCGCCATCGTCAACAGCAGATTGGCTATTGCCATCAGCCAGAAATCACGGTGCCACAACCGGATATGTACAGGTGTATTCTGAGTATTCATTGTCCAGCGGTAAAATGTAGGGAATCTGAAATAGTGTCAAACGTCATACCGACATAGTCTGATACCTGTATATCTGAAAGCGGCGCCACGATATCCTTTGCATTGGTTGTCAGCAGTCCCACCACCTTCATCTTGGCAGCCATACCAGAACGCAAGCCATTCACGCTGTCTTCAAAGACCACGCACTCATCCGGCTCAACACCCAGTTTTTGGGCAGCTTTCAAATAACAGTCAGGATTGGGCTTGCTGCGTTCAAAATCCTCAGAGGTCAGAATAGCATCAAAGAGCAACTTGAATCCTGGCTGTTTGCGATAGACACTTTCCATCTTGGGCAGGTTCGAACTCGTCACCACAGCCGTCTTCACCCCATGTCTGTGCAGATCATCTACGAAGGCAATAAACCCCTCGATATAATCATAGTCCATCTGCTGCTCGTAGGCATTCAGTCTTTCGGTAATCATGGGTTGCTCTTTCAGTAGCGGTCCACTGAACCAGCAGTCATAGATCTGTGTCAGCGTAGAACCTTTGATCTCGTGTTCCAGTCCGGGATGTTCCGGATGGTATAGGCGACATTGCTCACCCCAAAACACCGTATATTGGGGCTCGGTGTCAAACACCACTCCATCCAGGTCGAATAGCGCTGCTTTCAGTTGCCTTTCTTGCATATTTACTTTAATTTGGGTGCAAAATTACTTTTTTTTTGCGAGAAATTTGCGAAATTCCTAAATTAAGTGTACTTTTGTGCCAATTATAACATCAAAAATGGATATATGAAGAAAATTTTCATCCTTACGGCTATCTTATTCATTCTAATAGGTTGTAGCAGTACCGACGAAAGCATCCTATTTGAAGTCGCTACAGCTGATAAGACCGTCCATATGACATCAAACGAGAATTCTCCCACGTGCAGTGTACATCTGGAATTGTCTTATGCATCAGAGTCGAACGGCCATAAAGCCGAGATCATCAACAATATCATTGAGAAGCGTCTGCTCAATTTGCAAGATATGTCCATGCAGCAGGCTGCCGACTCCTTTGCTACTGTGTATACGTCCAGTTATCAGAACAACCTTCTGCCCCTATACAATCAGGACCTGGCTAATGAGAACAAGAAGGCATGGTACAATTATCACTATATCATCAAGACTTCAACTGAACAAGGTTACAAAAATGCAATCGTCTATCATATTTACCTCGACTATTATGAAGGCGGTGCCCACGGTATCAACCAGCACCTGACGATGAATTTCGAGCAGTCTACAGGACGTCAACTTATGCTTGCCGATATCTTTGTGCCAGGCTATGAACGACAGCTGAGTTCCATTCTCCAGAAAGCACTTTGTGAATATGTCGGTGTAGATAATGTCAAAGAGTTGAAGAACCAAGGCTATCTCTACTCCATGGATATGTTCCCCTCTGAAAACTTCATCTTAGGTGAAGAGACCATCACATTCATCTATAACCCTTACGAAATTGCTCCGTATGAAAAGGGAAGCATCGAGTTAACGGTTGCATACAGAGAACTGGATGATATCCTGAACAAAATTTCCTAAACATGCACTCACTCATCTTCAAATACTTCACCAACCTGACACCAGAGCAATGTCGTCAGATAGAAGCCCTCGATGCCCTCTATCGTGATTGGAACGATAAGATTAACGTTATCTCCCGAAAAGACATCGACAATCTCTACGAGCACCACGTACTTCACTCAATGGCCATCGCAAAGGTCATTCGATTCCGCTCAGGCACCAAGATCCTTGACTTCGGTACAGGTGGCGGCTTTCCTGGCATCCCACTGGCCATTCTCTTTCCCGATTGCCAGTTCAAACTCATCGATGGCACAGGAAAGAAAATCCGTGTTGCCCAAGAAGTATGCCAAGCCATCGGACTGAAGAACTGTCAGCCAACGCACTTGCGTGGTGAAGACGAAAAAGGCCTCTATGATTTTGTGGTCAGCCGTGCGGTCATGCCCCTGCCCGACCTCGTGAAGATTGTGCAGAAGAACATCTCCAGGAAAAGTCAGAATGCCTTACCCAACGGCATTCTCTGCCTCAAAGGCGGTAATCTGCAGGCAGAGACACAGCCTTTCAAGAATATAATACAAACGACGGACATCAGCAGTTTCTTCGATGAAGAATGGTTCAAGGAGAAACACGTCATTTATCTTCCACGCTAAACCAATACCCATGCTGAACATCAAGACCTTCACTTGTAATATGCTCTCCGAGAACTGTTATGTGGTTAGCGACGAGACCAACGAGTGCGTCGTTATCGACTGCGGAGCCTACTATCCGGAAGAAGCACAGGCCATCATAAATTACATCCGTAAACAACAACTGACGCCCCGCCATCTGCTATGTACCCACGGTCATTTCGACCACTGCATGGGTAACGGCTACATATTCAAAGCCTTCGGTCTGAAACCTGAAGTACATCAGGACGATAATTTCCTCATGGAAAAGATGGAGCGACAGACGGGCGAGATACTGGGCATACCCATCCGTCTTGATGTACCGCCTGTTGACCATTATCTGACAGATAATGATTCCATCACTTTCGGTACCCATACCTTACAGATACTTCATACCCCGGGCCATACACCAGGAGGCATCGTTTTCTACGAGGCCAACGAGCATATCGCCTTCAGTGGCGATACCCTTTTCCGCATGAGCATCGGCCGCACTGACTTTGAACGCGGCAGTTACGAAGACATGATTTCTTCTCTCCAGCTTCTTGCCCAACAACTACCTGCCGAAACAACTATCTACCCAGGTCATGGTCCGCAAACAACAATCGCCGACGAAATACGATACAATCCGTATATGAGGTGACTACAACCAAAGTAGTAGAAATAAAAAGAGGCTGACTTTTTGAAATCAGCCTCTTTGTTTTCTTATTCTTAATAGAACTTGAAGTATCGACGGGCATTGTTGTAACTGATGTCCTCGACCATCTTGCCCAGAAGTTCACGATCATCGGGCAGAAGTCCCTTCTCAACATCGTTGCCAAGCAGATTGCAGAGGATACGACGGAAATACTCGTGACGCGGATAAGAGAGGAACGAACGGCTGTCGGTCAGCATACCTACAAAGCGGCTCAGCAGGCCGAGTACCGAGAGAGCGTTCATCTGCTTCACCATACCGTCCATCTGATCGTTGAACCACCATCCTGAACCAAACTGGATCTTACCAGGCTCGCCTCCCTGGAAGTTACCGAGCATAGTAGCAATGACCTCATTGGCACAAGGATTCAATGTATATAATATGGTACGCGTGAGCTTACCTTCCATATTGAGCTTGTTGAGGAACTTGGACATAGCACGGGCAGTGTTGAACTCACCGATGCTGTCGAAGCCCGTATCAGGACCAAGTTGGTTATACATAGCCGTATTGTTATCGCGGATAGCACCATAGTGGAACTGCTGGGTCCAATCGGCATCGGCATCCATTTCAGCCATCACGGTAAGGAAGCAGTTCTTGTACTGACGCACCTCATAGGCGGACAACTGCTGACCGCGCAAGGCCTTCTCGAAGATGGTCTCAATCTGAGAGTCTGTGTACTCCTCATCATAAAACTCCTCAATACCGTGATCAGAAAGCTTACAGCCATTGGCTGCAAAGAAATCATGACGGTTCTGGAGGGCGTCGATCATATCGGCAAACTTCGTGATAGTGACACCCGACACCCCAGCCAGTTGTTCTACATATTTGGGGAACTCAGGTTTCTCGATGTTCATGGCCTTGTCGGGACGCCAGGCGGGAATCATCATCGGGTCGTCGGTTGCCTTATGCTTGGCATACTCAATATGGTTGTGCAGATCATCAACGGGATCGTCGGTAGTGCAGACGCATTCTACATGATAGTGTCTCATCAGACCACGGGCGGAAAACTCTGGCTGTTGCAACTTCTCATTACACTCGTCGAAAATCTCACGAGCAGTCTTGGGCGACAACAATTTCTCAATGCCGAAAGCCGTCTTCAGCTCCAGATGAGTCCAATGGTAAAGCGGATTGCGAAGAGTATAAGGCACAGTCTCGGCCCACTTCTCAAACTTCTCCCAATCACTGGTATCCTTACCAGTACAATACTTTTCGTCGATACCGTTGGTACGCATAGCACGCCACTTATAGTGGTCGCCACCCAGCCAAAGTTCTGTAATACTCTTAAAACGGTGATCATTGGCTACCATCTCCGGTATCAAATGGCAGTGATAGTCGATAATAGGCATCTTGGATGCATGGTTGTGATACAAATCCTGAGCAATCTCAGTCTCCAGGACAAAGTTTTTGTCATTGAAAGCTTTCATAAATGTGACTTGTTTTTAAGTTGTATTTAAAATTTTCTGCAAAGATAACAATAATCTCACATAAAAGAACTATCTTTGCAGCATAAATTTAACGTAAACGTTATCAATGCAACGAAAAATCCTTCTCATTTACACTGGTGGTACCATCGGAATGAACCGAAATCCACAGACGGGTGCTTTGGAGCCCTTCGATTTTGAACACCTTTTATACAATGTGCCCGAACTGAAACAGTTCGACACGATCATTGAAACCTTCCAATTTAATCCGCCCATCGACTCCAGCGACATGACGCCTGCCAGATGGACAGACATCTCACACTGTATTGCCGACCACTACGACAGCTACGACGGTTTCGTGGTGCTGCACGGCACCGACACGATGGCCTATACAGCCTCTGCGCTTTCCTATATGTTGGAGAACTTGACAAAACCAGTAATCTTCACCGGGTCTCAACTACCGATAGGCCAATTGCGCACCGACGGCAAGGAAAATCTGATCTCATCGATAGAGATAGCGGCAGCCTGCGATGACCAAGGGCATGCATTAGTACCAGAAGTGGGTATCTACTTTAACTCACACCTGCTGCGAGGCAATCGTACCACTAAACAGAGTGCAGAGGAGTTTAATGCTTTTGAGTCATTCAACTACCCCCATCTGGTGGATGCAGGCGTGAATATCGCTTACCATCGCGAACGGATATTGAAACCGCATTGGGACGAGCCGATGGTGCCGCATTTCCGATTGGATAACAATGTGATTATCTTCTCGCTCTTTCCTGGTATCCGCGAAGACCTCATCAGGCATATCATCCATACACCCAACCTGAAGGCCATTGTAATGCGCACTTTTGGTAGCGGCAACGCCCCACAATCGACGTGGCTATTGCATGCCCTCAAGGAAGGAACTGCCAATGGGAAAATCATCGTCAACATCAGCCAGTGTCTACAGGGAGCAGTAGAGATGTCAAGGTATGACTGCGGCTATCATCTTCAAGAGGCTGGTGTCATCAGTGGGCGCGACATGACGGTAGAGAGTGCTGTGACCAAACTCATGTTCCTGCAGTCACACTATCCGAATGACCCTGAAATGGTCAGACAACTTATGCAACAATCCATACGTGGAGAGATGACCATATAGAATACGAATCAAACGTTTGTGCATATTTTTATGTTAAAGTTTTATAAATTTATTGGTTGTGCGGGTGCACAGGTGATTTCGTCTAAAAAAAATAACGAAAAAGTTTGCGTGTTACAAAAATAACCTATAACTTTGCACCCGTTATCCTGAAAACAATCTTTTTACCTTAGAATGCTAATACCTATTGAAGATATGGAGCGATTGCTTGAGAAAGTCGTCGCTTTATTTTTTACCCCTACGCGAAGTGTTAAACTTTCCTAAATCTAAGCACATCTTACATCCCACTTCTTATAACTTCATTAAAATTTTGTACCTTTGCACCCCGATTTGAGTCCGTTGGGGCAGAGTGAAGTGTGTACGAACGTACGCCGCCTCGCGGAAAAAACCCTTTAATACAATAAATAAATGTACGCAATTGTAGAGATTCAGGGTCAGCAGTTCAAGGTGGAGCAGGGCAAGAAGCTCTTCGTTCACCACATCAAGGATGCCGAAGAAGGTAAGACTGTTGAATTTGACAAGGTGCTGCTCGTAGATGCTGACGGTGCAGTGACGGTAGGTGCTCCGACCGTAGAGGGAGCAAAGGTAGTGTGTGAAGTAGTGAACCCGCTCGTAAAGGGCGACAAGGTGATTGTGTTCAAGATGAAGCGCCGCAAGGACTCTCGTAAGCGCAACGGTCATCGTGAGCAGTTCACACAGGTTGAAGTTAAATCAGTAATCGCTTAATCAAGGAGGACTTAGAAATGGCTCATAAAAAAGGTGTAGGTAGTTCTAAGAACGGTCGTGAGAGCGCAGCTCAGCGACTGGGTATTAAGATTTTCGGCGGTCAGCAGTGTGTGGCTGGTAACATCATCGTTCGCCAGCGTGGTACAAAACACAATCCTGGTAACAACGTTGCCATTGGTAAGGACGACACCCTCTACGCTCTCGTAGACGGTACTGTAAACTTCCACAAGGGCAAGTTCAACAAGAGCGTTGTTTCAGTGATTCCAAACGCTGAGGCCTAAACAGTTTCAAACAAGAAAAAAACTTATTCCAAACAAACAACAGAGTCCTTCTCTCCTATGGAGAGAGGGATTTCTGCTTTTTTATGCCT
>JAGCDZ010000008.1 GCA_017650905.1 Prevotella sp.
AGCGCATCTATCCGCACCTGGGCTATATCCATCGTGCTATTGAGAAGATGTGGGAAAGCATGACCTATCCTCAAACACTTGCTTTAACAGATCGTCTTAACTATCTGGGAGCCATGCAACATCGCCATGCTTTGGTAGGTGTTATTGAGGAGGCTATGGGGGTTGAATTGACCGACCGTATCAAGTACATCCGTACGATTATGGATGAGCTTCAGCGTCTCGACTCCCACCTGCTCTATACCTCTTGTGTAGGTCAGGACCTGGGTGCCCTGACAGCCATGCTCTATGGTATGCGTGATCGTGAGCATGTGTTGAACTGCATGGAGGAGACCACTGGTGGTCGTCTGATTCAGAACTACTATCGTATTGGCGGTCTGCAGGACGACATCGATCCGAACTTCGTGAAGAACTGTAAGGATCTGGTGAACTATCTGCGTCCGACGATTCAGGAATATATGGATGTGTTTGGTGACAATGTCATCACCCACAACCGTCTGGAGAATTGTGGACCGATGAGTCTTGAGGATTGTATCAACTACGCTGTGACAGGTCCTGCCGGACGTGCTTCAGGTTGGAAGAACGACGTGCGCAAGAACCACCCCTATGACATGTATGATAAGGTGGAGTGGGAGCAGTGTACACTCAACGGCTGTGACTCGATGGATCGTTATCTCGTTCACATCAATGAGATGTACCAGAGCCTGAATATCATCGAGCAGCTCATCGATAACATTCCTGAGGGTGACTTCTACGTGAAGCAGAAGCCTATTATCAAGGTGCCTGAGGGACAGTGGTACTTCTCTGTCGAGGGTGTGGCTGGTGAGTTTGGTGTCTATCTCGACTCTCGTGGCGACAAGAGCCCCTACCGCATGAAGATGCGTCCGATGGGTCTCTCGTTGGTTGGTGCATTCGACCCGATGCTCCGTGGTCAGAAGATTGCCGACCTCATCGCTACTTGTGCCGCTATTGACGTTGTAATTCCAGATATTGACAGATAGTCGAAAGGTAAAAAAGTAAAATCGTAAAAAGGTAAAATATGTTCGACTTTTCTATAGTTACACAATGGTTCGACCAACTGCTGCAGGTAACATTGGGTTGTCCTGAATGGTTGGCGATATTGATTGAGTGCGTGCTGGTGGGTGTTGCTGTCCTTGGCGGCTATGCCCTGCTGGCCATCGTACTGATATTTATGGAGCGTAAGGTATGTGCCTATTTCCAGTGCCGCTTAGGCCCGATGCGTGTAGGTTACTGGGGTTTGCTGCAGGTGTTTGCCGATGTGTTCAAGATGCTCATCAAGGAGATCTTCATCGTTGACAAGGCCGACAAGCTGCTTTATCTCGTGGCTCCTCTCTTGGTGATTATCGGTTCTGTGGGCGCCTTCTCGTTCCTGCCTTGGAACAATGGTGCCACCATTCTCGATTTCAATGTGGGTGTGTTCCTGCTCACCGCCATCTCTTCGATTGGTGTGGTAGGTATCTTCCTCGCAGGTTGGGGTTCCAACAACAAGTACTCTGTGGTTTCTGCTATGCGTGGTGCCGTGCAGATGATCTCCTATGAGATGTCGCTCTGCCTCTGTCTTATCACCGCTGTGATCCTGACAGGCACGATGCAGATGAGTGGTATCGTGGAAGCTCAGACAGGTCCTTGGAAGTGGTTGATCTTCCAGGGCCATATCCCTGCCATCATTGCTTTCCTCGTGTTCCTTGTCGCAGGTAATGCCGAGGCCAACCGTGGTCCGTTTGATATGGCAGAGGCTGAGAGTGAGTTGACAGCCGGACATCATACCGAGTATTCCGGTATGGGTTTCGGTTTCTTCTACCTCGCAGAGTTCCTCAATCTGTTTATCATCGCAGGTATTGCCGCAACGGTATTCCTCGGTGGCTGGGCTCCTGTGAACATCGGTATTGAAGCCTTCGATGCTGTGATGGACTATATCCCCGGCATCGTCTGGTTCCTGGGTAAGGCCTTCTTCCTGGTCTGGATTCTGATGTGGATTAAGTGGACGTTTCCACGTCTGCGTATCGACCAGATCCTGAAGCTGGAGTGGAAGTACCTGATGCCTCTGGGTCTCATCAACCTGGTACTGATGACAGTCATTGTGGCTTTAGGCTTATATATTAAATAAGGTGTACTAGTCAGACTAGAAATACTAGCATATGGAAGATAACAAAACATATTTCGGAGAAATCGGGCACGGCCTGAAGACTTTGGCTATTGGTATGAAGACCACCTGGAAGGAATACTTCAAGGACTTCTTCACCAACAAGTCGACAGAGCAGTATCCCGAGAACCGCAAGACCACACTGCATGTGGCTAAGCGTCATCGCGGTCGCCTGATATTCAAGCGCAACGAGGATGGCAGCTACAAGTGTACGGCTTGCACATTGTGCGAGAAGGCCTGTCCGAACGGGACCATCAAGATTACAGCCCATATGGCTGAGGATCCTGAGACGGGCAAGAAAAAGAAGGTGCTTGACGATTATGCGTACGACCTGGGAGACTGTATGTTCTGCCAGCTCTGTACCAACGCCTGCAACTTCGACGCCATCGAGTTTACGAATGATTTCGAGAACGCTGTGTTCGACCGCTCTAAGCTGGTGCTCCACCTAAATGAGGAAGTCTATCAGGGCGGTTCACTGCCTGATCTCATCGAAGGTGGTGCAGAGTGGGAAATCGGTAAGTTTAACACTAAAACGAAGTAACGCAATATGGCAAATACAGTTATGTTTATCATTCTCGCGGTGTTCATCATCGGTTCAGCGCTGATGTGTGTCACCACGACGAGAATTATGCGAGCCGCAACATTCATGTTGTTCGTGCTCTTTGGTGTAGCAGGCATCTATTTCCTGCTCGACTACACCTTCCTGGGCGCTGCTCAGATCTCAGTATATGCCGGAGGCGTTACGATGATCTATGTGTTCGCCATTCAACTGGTGAGCAAGCGTACGCTTCAGGGATTGGAAGAGCGGGTGAAGTCCAGTAAGATGATTGTCGGTGGTCTGGCAGCTCTTGCCGGACTGGTCGTAGTGAGTCTGATTCTGTTGAAGACCGGCTTCTATTCTCGAGAGATTGCCAACGTAGAGGTACCGATGAAAGACATTGGTATGGCTCTCGTCGGTTCCGGGAAGTATCAGTATGTATTGCCCTTCGAGTTCATTTCAGTATTCCTGCTGGCATGTATCATTGGAGGACTGGTTGTTGCACGTAAAGAAAAGGAGGATAAGGTATGATACCCATTGAATGTTATTTCGCACTCAGTGCCCTGTTGTTCTTTATTGGTGTCTATGGTTTCGTGACTCGTCGCAACCTGATTGCCATGCTCATCTCTGTTGAGCTGGTACTCAATGCCGTCGACATCAACTTTGCCGCCATCAACCGTCTGCTCTATCCCAATGGTATGGAGGGCATGTTCATGACACTCTTTGTGATTGGTGTTGCTGCTGCCGAAAGTGCTGTGGCCATCGCTATTATCATCAATGTCTATCGCAAGTTCAAGAGCGACAGCGTTGATGCCATCCAGAATATGAAACGATAAAAACGGTAAAGATTATGTTTAGTTACACATTATTCATCATGCTTCTGCCGCTGCTGTCGTTCATTGTTCTTGGACTGGCTGGCATGAAGATGCAGCACAAGGTTGCCGGATTGATCGGCACCTGTTCGCTGGGCATCGTCACGATACTCTCTTATCTCTGTGCTTTCCAGTATTTTGGCGGTGCACGTGTAGATGGAGTCTATCAGACGTTTGTTCCGTATAATTTCACCTGGTTGCCTCTGGGCAATCTGCACTTCGACCTCGGTATCCTGTTGGATCCTATCAGCGTGGTCATGCTGATTGTGATCTCGACGGTTTCACTGATGGTTCACATCTACTCATTCGGCTATATGCATGGTGAGAAGGGTTTCCAGCGTTACTACGCTTTCCTGAGCCTCTTCACGATGTCGATGCTGGGTCTGGTACTGGCCACCAACATCTTCCAGATGTACATGTTCTGGGAGTTGGTGGGTGTGAGCTCTTATCTGCTCATCGGCTTCTACTATCCTTTGAAGCCTGCCATCGCCGCCTCTAAAAAGGCCTTCATCGTCACCCGCTTTGCTGATATGTTCTTCCTTGTGGGTATCCTGACCTTCGGCTATTTCGTTGATTCGTTCAGCTTCTCGTTTGCCGGCGATATCGTAATGGGACAGGGCACGACACCTTTCATCGAGGGTAACATTGCCAAGGCCGTAGCTGCTGGGAGCTTCATCATTCCTACCGCACTGGTGCTGATGTTCATCGGTGGTGCCGGTAAGAGTGCTATGTTCCCCTTGCACATCTGGCTGCCTGATGCTATGGAGGGTCCGACACCTGTATCTGCACTTATCCACGCTGCTACGATGGTGGTGGCTGGTGTGTTCCAGATTGCCCGTATGTTCCCCCTCTGGATCCAGTATGCTCCTGAGGCCATGTCGATTGTGGTCTGGGTAGGTGTGTTCACCGCTTTCTATGCTGCTGCTGTAGCATGTGCACAGAGCGATATCAAACGTGTGCTCGCCTTCTCGACGATTTCTCAGATTGCTTTTATGATGGTGGCTCTGGGTGTATCGCAGCCCGGTCATCATGGAGCTATCTTTGACAACCACGCACAACTGGGTTATATGGCTGGTATGTTCCACCTGTTCACCCACGCTATGTTCAAGGCTTGTCTGTTCCTGGGTGCAGGATGTATCATCCACGCCGTTCATTCGAATGAGATGGCCCTGATGGGTGGCTTGCGCAAGTATATGCCAATCACACACATCACATTCCTCATTTCCTGTCTGGCCATTGCTGGTATTCCATTCTTCTCGGGCTTCAGCTCGAAGGATGAGATTATCACCGCCTGTATGCAGTACAGTCCTGTGGTGGGTTGGATCATGACGGGTATCGCCGCTATGACCGCCTTCTATATGTTCCGTCTGTACTACGGCATCTTCTGGGGAACAGAGAATGTGGAGGCCCATGAGCATCATACACCTCATGAGGCACCTGCTTCAATGACGATTCCTTTGATTGTGCTCTGTGTTATCACCGTTGGTGTAGGTATCTATTCTACATTAGGCGGATTCCTTGGCTGGGGTGGCAGCTTCGGCAGCTATGTTTCTGCTGAAGGTACTGACTACACCATCCATTTCAATACGCAGATTGCACTGACCTCTACCATCATTGCCATCCTGAGCATCTGTCTGGCCACTTATATCTATAAAGGTGAGACTCAGCCCATCGCCGACCGTCTGTACAAACAGTTCCCCAAACTGCATCGTGCAGCCTATAAGCGCTTCTATCAGGACGAGATTTGGCAGTATGTCACTCATCGTATTATCTTCCGTTGCATCAGCACACCGATTGCCTGGTTCGATCGTCACATCGTCGATGGCACGTTCAACTTCATGGCATGGGGTGCTAACGAGGCTGGTGAGAGTATCCGTAGTTGGCAGAGTGGCGATGTCCGCCAGTATGCTGTCTGGTTCCTCACAGGCACGGTAGCTTTGACATTGATACTGCTATGCATTTAAACCGTAAATTGTAAATCGTCAAATAGTAAATTACATTTATGAGTATATTAAGTGTTTTCGTAATAATTCCCGCCCTGATGCTTCTTGGTCTTTGGTTGGCTAAGAATCTTAATCAGGTGCGTGGTGTGATGGTAACGGGTGCTTCGTGTCTGCTGGCCCTCTCTATTTGGTTGACCATCTATTTTGTCCAGGAGCGTGCGGCTGGAAATACAGCCGAGATGCTGCTCACCTATAGTGTGCCCTGGTTCAAACCGTTGAACATTGCCTATTCGGTAGGTGTCGACGGAATTTCTGTAGTGATGCTGCTGTTGTCGAGCATCATCGTGTTCACCGGTACCTTTGCCTCCTGGCAGTTGAAGCCTCTTACCAAGGAGTATTTCCTCTGGTTCACTCTGCTCTCGACAGGTGTGTTCGGCTTCTTCATCTCTACCGACCTCTTCACGATGTTCATGTTCTATGAGGTAGCGCTGATCCCGATGTATCTGCTGATTGGTGTCTGGGGCTCTGGACATAAGGAGTACTCGGCCATGAAGCTGACGCTGATGCTGATGGGAGGTTCTGCCCTGCTGATTCTCGGCTTGCTGGGTATCTATTATTTCAATGGTCAGTACAGTGGTAGCTATACATTCGAACTGACTACGATTGCAGCCAATCATTGTATTCCAGCTGACATTCAGAACATCTTCTTCCCCTTCATCTTCATCGGATTCGGTGTGCTGGGCGCTCTGTTCCCATTCCACACATGGTCTCCTGATGGTCATGCTTCAGCGCCTACAGCCGTATCCATGCTGCACGCTGGTGTGCTGATGAAGCTCGGAGGCTACGGCTGTTTCCGTGTCGCCATGTATCTGTTGCCTGAGGCTGCTCAGGATCTGTCGTGGATCTTCCTCATCCTCACCACCATCTCTGTGGTCTATGGTGCCTTTAGTGCCTGCGTACAGACTGACCTGAAGTATATCAATGCTTATTCGTCAGTGTCTCACTGCGGACTGGTGCTATTTGCCCTGTTGATGATGAGTCAGACGGCCGTAACAGGTGCTGTGCTTCAGATGTTGTCACACGGTCTGATGACGGCTCTCTTCTTTGCTCTGATTGGTATGATCTACGGTCGTACGCATACCCGTGACATCCGCGAGTTGGCTGGTCTGATGAAGATTATGCCTTTCCTGGCTGTGGGTTATGTGATTGCCGGTCTCGCCAACCTGGGTCTTCCTGGATTCTCTGGCTTTATTGCTGAGATGACCATCTTCGTAGGAGCCTTTGGTGCTGACCCTGTCAGTGGCGATCCCAACACGTCGTTCCGCATGGTGGCTACCATCATCGCTTGTACGTCGATTGTCGTCACAGCTGTCTACATCCTGCGTGTGGTCGGTAAGATCCTCTATGGCGAGGTGGAGAACAAGCACTTCCTCGAGCTCACTGATGCTACATGGGATGAGCGCGTCGCAGTGATCTGCCTGATTTTCTGTGTGGCTGGTCTGGGTTGTATGCCGTTCTTCTTCAGCGACATGATTTCGCCTGCTGCAGGAACGATACTTCAGTCTATTGGTGTCATGTAAAAGATAGGAGGACTTAGATATGAATTATAGTGAATTTCTGAAAATGATTCCTGAGGCCTTCTTGGTTCTCTCGTTGTTGATGGTATTCGTAGTCGATTTCTGTCTGGCCAAGACAAAGGTGAAGGGTTATACCATGCAGTTCATGACTGTCGGTATGCTGATTGTTACGGCTGCTGCCACATTATTGCTTGCGGAGCCGGAGTCTGCCTTTGGCGGATTATATGTGACTTCTGCAGCCGTCAATGTGATGAAGGTCATCCTTGCTGCTGGTACCATCATTGTATGTATTATGGCTCAGCCTTGGATCCAGAAGTCAGCCTTGAAGTTGGAGGGTGAGTTCTATATGCTCATCATCTCTACGCTGCTGGGTATGTTCGTGATGATGTCATCTGGCAACTTCCTGTTGTTCTTCCTTGGTCTCGAGATGGCCTCTGTGCCCTTGGCATGTATGGTGGCATTCGATCGTCATCGCAAGGAAAGTGCTGAAGGTGCTGCCAAGTACATCCTCGTGGCTACCTTCTCTAGCGGTGTGATGCTGTTCGGTATTTCGTTCATCTATGCAGCTACAGGTACACTTTACTTCGACGATGTGGCTCAACGCATCAGTGCAGAGCCTCTCACGATTATGGGCTTGGCTTTCTTCTTCAGCGGACTTGGCTTCAAGATTTCGCTTGTTCCCTTCCACTTCTGGACAGCCGACACCTATCAGGGTGCGCCTACACCAGTGACGGGTTATCTGAGTGTTATCTCTAAGGGAGCTGCTGCTATCACGCTGTGCATCATCCTGATGAAGGTGTTCCAGCCGATGGTTGAGTATTGGGATTATATGCTCTATATCGTTATTGTGCTCTCCATCACAGTAGCTAACCTGTTTGCCATCCGTCAGAGCGAGCTCAAGCGATTCATGGCATTCTCGAGTATCTCGCAGGCCGGTTATATCATGCTCGCTGTGGTTGGTAACAATCAGTTGGGCGTGGCTGCTTTGACCTACTATGTACTGGTTTACGTTGTAGCTAATATGGCAGTATTCACAGTCATCAATGTGGTGGAACAGAATAACGGAGGCCGTACTGATATGTCAGCTTATAATGGTTTCTATCAGACTAACCCCAAGCTGTCGTTCCTGATGACGCTGGCGCTGTTCTCACTGGCAGGTATTCCCCCGTTCGCTGGTATGTTCTCGAAGTTCTTCGTGTTCATGGCTGGTGTTCAGAATGGTGATCCCTGGGCTTATTTCGTCGTCTTCGTTGCCTTGGTCAATACGGTAGTGTCACTCTACTACTATCTGTTGATTGTCAAGGCGATGTATATCACGAAGACCGACAGTCCGCTGCCTACTTTCCAGAGCGACGCCAATACCAAAGTTGCGCTTGCTGTCTGTACAGCCGGTATCGCTCTCTTCGGTGTCGTCTCCTGCGTCTACCACTGGATCGCAGCAGCAGGTATCTAAACGAAGACTGCTTTGCTTTGATAAGAAATCCTCGTCAATCCTGACGAGGATTTCTTTTGATTTAAAACAAGTTGTTTTGGTTATGGAATACTCAAAATCATTGGCTCTGCATGCAGGAATGGACTGCTTCGGGTATACTTTTTGTTGAATTATTGAAATCTATACTCGTTTGAGTATATTATTTTGAAAAAATGATTATCTTTGCCGATGATATGGAAGGAATAAAGATTGTAGTAGGTGATATCACGACGCTGAAGGTGGATGCGATTGTGAATGCTGCCAACAGGAGTTTGTTGGGGGGCGGTGGTGTGGATGGAGCTATCCATCGGGCTGCTGGTATTGGATTGTTAAAGGAGTGTCGAACATTGGGAGGTTGCGAAACTGGGCAGAGTAAGATGACGGATGCCTACAACCTGCCTTGTAAGAAGGTAATACATACCGTAGGCCCTATCTGGTATGGTGGAAATCACCATGAGCGTGAGTTGCTGGCCTCGTGCTATGATACGGCGATGCGATTGGCAGAGGCCCATGATTTGAAAAGCATTGCCTTCTCCTGCATCAGCACAGGCGTCTACGGATTTCCCAAAGCTGAGGCTGCCGTCATAGCCAAACGGGTGTTATCAGAACATATCCGCAACGGTTATAAGGGTGAGGTCATCGTCTGCTGCTTCTCAGAGAATGATGCCCAATACTATCAAGAATAAATTAAGGGCTCGCAGTGTGATTTGCGAGCTCTTATTGTGTTTTTACGAATGTAGGTCGAGGATGAAACGGGTGCCCTTGGTGAATTGAGGATCAATCTCCAGGTCGCCATTCATCTTCAGAGCCATTTGCTTACAGATAGGCAGTCCAAGTCCGTCGCCCTCGGTGAGATCATGGATTTCGAGGAAGGGCTTGAACACATCTTCGCGTCGCTCTTCTGCAATGCCACAACCAGTGTCAGATACTAGGAACTGGTAGGAATGCGGACCGCGCTTCTTGAACTCCAAGTGGATATTGCCACCTTCGGGCGTGAACTCTGCTGCATTCTCCAGCAGATGCTTCAGGATGTGGCTGACATATTCCTTATAAAGTGGTGCAGTCATCTTCTGGGCATTCACCGCCAGAGTGACATTACTCTTCACTTTGTCGCGGATGCCGTCCATCAGACCTTCGCAGAATGGCTGAACTGGCGTATCTTCCAGTTGTATGGCATCATCAGGCGTGTTCTCCAACTCCGACAGCGTCTGGATGTGGTTGGAGAAGTCGAGTAGGGCCTTCACCTCCGGCTGACGGCTGTCGAGCTTTTTGAAGGTAGGCTCCAACTGAGCAGAAATGTTGCTGATAAACTTTGCTTTCAGGGCATTGCTCTCATTGGCCAGTTTGATGACTTTCTTCTGTTTACGGGTCAGGAAGATAAAACGCATGAGGATGACAGCTCCTACAATCAGGGCGACAGCGAGGGCTGCGGCCAGAATGCCAAGACCAACGATGATTATCCAGCGTGTGGTTAGTGAACTGTCTCTCTCTGCAATGGCAGTCTCATTGTCGGCAATCTGCTTCTTCAGGGCTTCAATCTCATCTGCATGCTTGATGGCATTGGTTGAGTCCTTCCATGCGAGATAGTTGCTATATGACTGTGCCACCATATTGGCATTGTTGCTCCTGCGACCATTGGCAATCAGCGTCTGGTAGACCTCGTCGACCTTGTCGTAATCCTTCTGTGCCGTCAGTTTGCTGGCCATTTCCTTGAAGACGGCATTACCCTGTTGGTTCATGCCATACGTATAATAATAGATAGCCTTATTATACAACAGGTCGTTTTTGATGGTCTCGTCGCCCGACTGATTGGCCAGGTTCTCCATGTTTCTCAGTTGTTCCTTGACACTTTCAGCCTTTCTGAGCTTCATATACATCTGCATGCGCTCCTTGGTGACCAGATAGTGTGAGGCGGCTTTCTCGCTGGCAGGGAGTTTGCTGGCGATGATAGTCTGGTCGGCCCGACGCAACAGATCGAAAGCTTCTTTCCAGAAATTCTCCTTGTAATACAGGGCTGTTGCCTTAACTGCACACTCTACCCCCTGACGTATCTCTCCCTTATTGGCGTAGTCGTTGAAGGCGTGGATATACAAAGAACGGGCTGATGCAATATTTTTTTGAGGATCTACGGCTTCTGCCCGTTGCTGCAGATCACTCTTTTTGACCTCCTGTGCACAGACAAAGGTACAGCAGAAGAATAGGTTTACAAATAAGAATAATACCTTTTTCATCATGATTCAAATGTTTTCATGGTGCAAAAGTATGCATTTTTTTGAATTCCGCCAAATAAATGGGGATTTTTCTATTTGTCTTTGAGTTGTCTTCTGAACTCTGATGGCGATTTTCCTAAATTCTCACGCACATATTTGCCAAAGAACGACAGGTTGCAGAATCCCAACTTGACGGCAATCTCCTTGATGGACAGATTGGTGTGTAACAGATAGAAACGAACATCGTTCTGAACATACTCGCAGATCCAATCATAGGCCGTTTTTTTACTGACTTCCCTGCACACCATTGTGAGATAGCGAGTGGACACACATAGTTTGTCGGCATAGTAGGAAAGAGGACGTTTCTTAATCTCACTCTCAGACAGGAGGGAGACAAAACGGTCGAACAAGATTTTACGTTGATTGGTCTCCTGGGTGTTTTCTGTCTGTTCAAAGGTGCTCAATGTACGACAGAGCTCGAAAATGATACACTGAACAAGTGAGTGTATGATTTCCTTGCGAAAGGTTGTCTTGTTACTCCTCAGATTGTATGTAAGTACTGAATTCATGCAGTTTTGCATGGAAACTTCTTGTTCGGACAGATGGAAAATATAATGTTTCTTCAGGAAAAGTGTCTTGTTCCAGATGCCTTGATTAGGATAAAGCATCTCCTGCATAAGCGACTTTGTCATGCATATCAGACGGCATTTCAGGTCATAGGTAGCCTCGAAATGGTTATAGATGGCATTGGGATAGCCCACAAAGACATCGTCTTTGCCAATCATATAGTCTGTACCGTCCATCTCAAATCTTAGTTCTCCCTGACTGCAAATGACAACAAAAACATAATTGACTTGGGTGGCATGCATGCGAGAACTGAAAAGCAAGTGGTTGATAATTGCAAGTTCTCCGTCTGAATAGTCGAGTTCCTGATAATTATAATCTGTCAGGCCGACATATGGTTTGTTAATATTTAGAGTTTCTTTCATTCTGCAAATATCGTTATTTTTTTTTGAATAACCGATTATTTATTCAAAAAATATTACGTACAAATAGGGTTTATGTAATTTTAGAACACTTTTATTCTTTATTAGAATAGTTGTTTCAAAAACTTGGCAGTGTAGCCAATGTCCTTTTTTGCCACCTCTTCCGGTGTGCCGGTTACAAGGATTGTTCCGCCTTTACGTCCGCCTTCCAGTCCCATGTCGATAATATGGTCAGCCAGTTTGATGACATCGAGGTTGTGTTCGATAATGATCACAGTATTGCCTCGGTCAACGAGTTTCTGGAGCACATCCATAAGAATACGAATGTCCTCGAAGTGCAGACCGGTTGTTGGCTCATCTAAGATATAGAGCGTCTTGCCCGTATCTCTTTTTGAAAGTTCTGTAGCCAGTTTCACACGCTGGCTTTCGCCCCCAGAGAGCGTAGTGGAAGGTTGGCCAAGTTTGATATAGCCTAAACCAACATCCTGAATGGTTTTGATCTTCCGAAGGATGTCTGGTACATTTTCAAAAAACTCAACAGCCTGATTGATGGTCATGTCGAGAATGTCGGCGATGGATTTTCCTTTATACCTGACTTCTAAGGTCTCTCGGTTGTAGCGTTTGCCATGGCAGACTTCGCAGGGAACTTGGATGTCGGGGAGGAAATTCATCTCAATAGTTTTATAACCGTTTCCACCACAAGCTTCACAACGGCCCCCTTTTACATTAAAGGAGAAACGTCCCGGTTTATAGCCTCGTATCTTGGCCTCAGGGAGATTGACAAACAGACTTCGGATGTCGCTGAAAACGCCTGTGTATGTTGCCGGATTGCTTCTGGGTGTCCGGCCTAAAGGTGACTGGTCGACGTTGACCACCTTATCTATAAATTGCAACCCTTCGATGCTGTCATAAGGCATGGGTCTTTTGAGGGATCGGTAGAAGTGTTGTGAGAGAATGGGTTGCAGGGTCTCGTTGACAAGGGTGGATTTTCCACTTCCACTGACGCCTGTGATGACGATGAGTTCACCGAGTGGAAAGGTGACGTCGACATGTTTGAGATTGTTGCCTGATGCACCCTTGATGATGAGCTTATGTCCATTGCCTTTTCTTCGTTCTTGAGGGATGGGTATAGATAATGTTCCGTTAAGATAACTAGCTGTAACCGAGTTTGTTTTAAGCATTTCTTTTGGTGTTCCTTGAAAGACAACTTCGCCTCCCTTTCTGCCTGCTCGAGGACCGATGTCGATGATGTAGTCCGCATTGAGCATCATGTCCTGATCATGTTCTACGACAATGACGGTGTTACCCAAATCACGAAGTTCCTTGAGCGAATGGATCAGCCGTTCGTTGTCTCGTTGGTGGAGTCCGATACTTGGCTCATCAAGGATATAAAGTACATTGACCAGTTGTGATCCAATCTGGGTGGCCAGACGTATGCGTTGGCTTTCTCCACCAGAGAGTGAAGCCGACTGGCGATTTAAAGCCAGATAGTCAAGACCGACCTCAAGCAGGAAGTCGATTCTGGTTCTGATTTCTTTAAGGATTTCATGAGCAATCTTCTGCTGTTGGTCATCTAGATGGTCTTCTACCTCATCGAGCCATTCACGCAGTTCACTGATATCCATTGCGGCCAGTTCTGAGATGTTCTTGTCCCAGATGCGGTAGGAGAGTGCTTCACGGTTGAGTCGCTGGCCGTGACATTCGGGACATTCGCATTCTGCCAGGAACTGATCTGCCCATTTCTGTCCGGATGCAGCTATTCCCGCTAATGTGCTTCCCTGCATTCTTTCGTCATTTTCCATGACATTTCTCAGGTATTTGATGATGCCGTCGAAACTAACGAAGTAGTCGCTGGTGGTATGTACCAGTTCCTTTTCTATTCTGATATTTTCCAAGGAGCCATAGAGGATTTCGGTCATGGCTTCCTCAGGAATCTCCTCGATAGGTGTCTTCAAATCTTCATCATATTTCTTAAGCAAAGCATCTATCTGCCAGAAGATCATTTGGTTCTTGTATTTGCCTAAGGGCGCAATGCCACCTTCATAGATGCTGATCTTATTGTCAGGAATCACTTTTTTCAAGTCTATCTCATTGATGGTGCCCAATCCCTTGCAATGTGGACAGGCACCTTGAGGTGAGTTGAATGAGAAATTGTTGGGTGCAGGGTCACTATAGCTGATGCCTGTCGTAGGACACATTAATCGCTTGGAGAAATACTTGATGGCATTAGTATCTTTGTCGAGAATCATGATGAGGCCTTCGCCCTGCTTCATGGCAATCAGGATGCTTTTCTTCAGGCGCTCATCAGGGGTGTTGGGTACTCCTGGCGTTTCTGCCTTGACCTGCATCTTGTCGATGACCACTTCGATGTCGTGATTTCTATAGCGGTCGACCTTCATGCCTCTGATGATTTCCTTGATTTCTCCATCCACACGAATGTTCAGATAGCCTTTGCGACGCATGGATTCAAAGAGCTCGCGATAGTGACCTTTACGACTGCGTACCAATGGGGCAAGGATATAGATTTTTTTTCCTTGGTAGTCGTGAAGAATCATATCAATCACCTTCTCCTCGGTATATTTCACCATTTCCTCACCTGTCATATAGCTGTATGCCTTTCCGGCACGGGCATAGAGCAGACGCAGATAGTCGTAGATCTCTGTTGTCGTGCCTACAGTGGAACGGGGATTCCGGTTGGTAGTCTTCTGTTCGATACTGATAACGGGGGAGAGACCTGTAATCTTGTCAACATCAGGCCGTTCCATGCCTCCAAGAAAATTACGGGCATAGGCTGAGAAGGTCTCAATATAACGTCTCTGCCCTTCAGCAAAGATTGTGTCGAAAGCCAATGAAGATTTACCTGAACCGCTAAGGCCAGTGATAACAGTCAGGGTGTTTCGCGGAATGACGACATCAATATTCTTAAGATTATGTACGCGAGCACCGTAAACGCAGATCCTTTCGTCTTCTCTGCTCATGATTGCCTATTCACTTTTTGTCGTCCCCTCGGAAAAGCCACGAAGCAGGTTTACGTCTTTTCGGATGTTGTAGGTCTCACCGTCAGCTCCACGTGCCTTTACAAGCACAAAGTATGTACCTTGCTTGACATCTTTCCCACGATAAGTGCCGTCCCAGCCTTCATTGATATCTGTCCATTCAAAGAGTTTCTGACCCCATCGGTTGAAAATGTAGGCATGAAATTCAACGATGTTCTGATAACTCTTGGCTTTAAAGACATCATTGATCTGATCATGGTTGGGTGAGAAGGCATTGGGGATGACCAGGGTGCTCGTCAGTACCACAGTGCTGTCCGAAGCCACGCTATCGTTGTCTGCCACTTCCTGGGCATGAGCAGACAACGCTATGATGGTCATAAATGACAATAAGATGGTTTTTATTGCTCTCATTTTACTTGTTTTGAGTGCAAAGATACTAAATAATTCATAATTCCGTGTCTTTGATTACTCATTTTAACAATTCCAAGGCCGTTGGTTCACATTATTTTTGTACTTTTGCACGGTAAAATGTAATTATTTGAACTTATGACTCGATTTTTGAGATACTCAATACTGTTTTTGGCCATTCTCTTTTCTACGGACATGGCTATTGCTCAGGTGTCGGAACAGATCAGGGGACTTCACAAGGTGAAGCGTAAGGAAACGATTTTTGGAATAGCCCGACAATATGAAATCCAGATAGAAGAGTTGATAGAGGCAAATCCTGAGATGCGTAAGCCTGATTATGAACTTAAGAAAGGTGATGTCATCAGAATCCCCTATAAGAAAGGTACTGCTCCTGTTGAGACGAAAGCCCAGACTGTTCAGAGTACGGTTGTCTCCCCAGCAGTCATAACTCCTGTTGATGATATCCGTCAGCGTGCCATTCGTGTGGGTGTGATGCTGCCGCTTCATAACATCAATGGAGACGGGCGTCGGATGGTGGAGTACTATCGTGGCATCCTTATGGCCTGTGACAGTTTGAAGAAGATTGGTATTTCTGTTGATTTACATGCTTGGAATACCCCTGAGGATGGCAATATCTCAACAGTCTTGGCCGACAAGGCTGCTGCAGCGTGCGATATTATCTTTGGTCCGTTGTACTCGAAACAGATGGATGCCTTGTCGGATTTCGTCACTGCTCATGACATCCGTTTGGTGATTCCTTTTTCCATCAGTGCCCCTCAACTATTGACGAACCGTAATATCTTCCAGATATGGCAGTCGCCAACCAATATCAATGATGCCACGATTGCACGGTTCCTGGAACGTTTCAAAGACTATCATCCTGTCTTCATCGACTGCAATGATACCACCAGTAAGAAGGGAAACTTCACCTTTGGTCTGCGTCGTCAGTTGGAAAGCCGGCAGATAGAGTATCATGTGACGAATCTGAAGTCTTCCGAGACGGCTTTCTCGAAATCCTTTAGTCAGACAAAACCGAATATCGTGATTCTTAATACGGGCCGTTCACCGGAATTGGGCGTTGCCTTTGCCAAGATCAATGGTATGAAGGCGAGTATGCCCAATATCAATATCACAATGTTTGGTTATACGGAATGGCTGATGTACACACGTACACATCTTGAAAACTTCTATCAGTATAATACTTACATACCTTCGGTGTTTTATTACAACCCATTATCGTCGCAGACAGAACGTCTGGAACAGAAATATCGCTGGAATTTCCATTCGGATATGCAGAATGCCCTTCCCCGCTTTGCTTTGACCGGCTTTGACCATGCTTATTTCTTCCTGAGAGGACTTCATAAATATGGGAAGTCGTTTAATGGTGCTGCAGGCATGTTCGGCTATACTCCAGTCCAGACACCTTTGGTGTTTGAACGGATGGGGAATGGCGGTTTGCAGAATCATAGTCTGCTCTTTGTGCATTATACGCCCGAACACAGAGTGGAGTCGATTAAATTCTAGAAAGTAAGAAGGTATAAAGTAAAAGTGTGAAAACATGCAGAGCAGGATTGTGATAAGAGCAGTAAAGAGTATGGTAAAGGTTTTACCTTTTTACCTTCTTACCTTTATACCTTTTACTGTTTCAGCTCAGGTTGGAGAATATCGGTCTGATTTTGCAGTGGGTTTCAACGGTGGTTATTCCATGAGTTCCATCGCTTATGTGCCAAAGGTCCCTCAAGGTCAATTAGGAGGAATAACAGCTGGTTTCTCGGCTCGTTATACCTGTGAGAAATACTTCAAGAGTATCTGTGCTGTAGTGGGAGAGGTGAATCTCACACAGATGGGATGGCAGGAGGATATCCTGAATGCAAACGATGAACCTGTTGTTCTGCATACGGACGAGACACAGACCTTGAAGTATGCTCGAAAGATGACTTATGTTCAGATCCCTATTCTGGCCCGTATGGGGTGGGGGCGTGAACGAAAAGGACTGCAAGGCTTTTTCCAGATTGGTCCGCAGGTGGGTTTCTTTCTCAGTGAAAAGACAGATGCGAACTTTGATGTACATGATCCAGCTTTCAATCCTGCAATCGATGAAAACGGATATTTTGGTCCGGACTATCTCTATGGTGATAAACGGGTCTCGCATACTGTGGCACAGGATTCGATGGCTGTCGAGAATACTTTTGACTATGGTATTGCGGCAGGTGCAGGTTTGGAGTTCAGTCATCGCAAATTGGGACATTTCATTGTGGAAGGTCGCTATTATTACGGCTTAGGCAATATCTACGGTAGTTCGAAGCGTGACTTCTTTGGTCGTTCCAACTTCGGAAATATCATCATCAAGTTTACATACTTGTTCGACATTGTCAGAACCAAAAACTCTAAAATTAAATAATTATGTTTGAAGGTCAACCTAAAGGTTTATTCGCGTTGGCATTGGCCAACACTGGCGAGCGCTTCGGTTACTATACGATGCTCGCTGTTTTCGCATTGTTTTTGAGAGCTAACTATGGATTGTCGCCTGCCTTGGCTGGTACTATCTATAGTGCGTTCCTCATGTTAGTGTATTTCTTCCCCCTCATCGGTGGTATCATGGCCGACAAGTTCGGCTTTGGCCGTATGGTGACGACGGGAATTCTGATCATGTTCGCCGGCTACCTGTTGCTGGCAGTGCCATTGGGAGGCGACAATACGGCACTGATCGTCATGCTGGCCGCTCTGCTACTCATCGGTTTCGGTACAGGTCTGTTTAAGGGCAATCTCCAGGTGATGGTGGGCGACCTTTACAATGATCCGCAGTTTAAGGACAAGCGTGACTCTGGTTTCTCCATTTTCTACATGGCCATTAATATCGGTGCTCTGTTTGCTCCGACGGCAGCCATTAAGATTAAGGAATATGCAGAGACTGCCTTAGGCTATTCATCCAACGATGCCTACCATTTCTCATTTGCAGTGGCCTGTGCCTCGCTGATTCTGTCGATCGCTATCTATTATATCTTCCGTAGTACTTTCCGTCATACGGAGGGAGGTGCCAAGAAGGCTGCCGCTGCTGATGCCGCTCCTGTCGAGGAACTGTCGAAGGAAGAAACTTCGCAGCGCATCGTGGCCCTTTGCTTGGTATTCGCCGTCGTTATCTTCTTCTGGATGGCTTTCCACCAGAACGGTTTGTCGCTGACGTATTTCGCTGATGAGTTCACGGCACAGTCGGCTGAGGGTTTGCAGGCTATGTGTTTCGATGTTTGGAACCTCGTGGCAGTGATCTTTATTGTGTATGCATTGTTTTCGCTGTTCCAGTCGAAGACCAATAAGGGTAAGACCATCTCTGCTATTGTGATCTTGGCAGCCTTGGCTTTCCTTTTCCTGCAGTATGATGCCAATGGCAGCGTGACGGTGTCTGCTCCTATCTTCCAGCAGTTCAATCCATTCTATGTGGTAGCATTGACCCCAGTTTCGATGGCTATCTTCGGGTCCTTGGCTGCAAAGGGCAAGGAGCCTTCTGCACCCCGTAAGATTGCCTATGGTATGATTGTGGCTGCCATCGCCTATGCACTGATGGCTATTGGTTCGTTCGGACTGCCGATGCCTCAGACTGAGATGGGTGCTGATGGTAATCCTGTGGCCGTTCATGTGGCTGACGTCACACCGAACCTGCTTATTATGGTTTATCTGGTGCTGACATTCGGTGAGTTGTTGCTGTCGCCGATGGGTATTTCCTTTGTTTCGAAGGTGGCTCCTCCTAAGTATAAGGGTATGATGATGGGTGGTTGGTTCGTGGCTACGGCTATTGGTAACCAGCTCGTTGTCGTCGGTGGCTTGCTCTGGGGCGCAGTTCCTCTTTGGGTATGCTGGAGCGTATTCCTGGGCGTTTGCCTGATAGCAGCCGTCTTCATGTTCGCTATGATGAAGCGACTCGAGAAAGTCTGCTAAATGCTGTCGTCCATCCCATTTCTGGTACTGATTGTACTCATCACATGTTGCGTTGCCGTGTTTGGCAACGCAACATTGGATGGTGCCTCTCAAGTGTCGTTGCTGGTGGCTTCGGCTGTCAGCGTACTGATCGGGCATTTCTCAAAGCGCCTGGAATGGGAGAACCTTGAAAAGGAGATAACTGCAAAGATTGCCAGTTGTACGCCTGCGATTATTATTCTGCTGTTGATTGGTGCCATAGGCGGCACGTGGATGGTGTCCGGCATTGTGCCCACAATGATCTACTATGGCATGCAGATTATCCGTCCTGAGGTATTCCTTGTCAGCAGCAGTATCCTTTGTGCATTGGTGAGTCTGATGATTGGTTCCTCATGGACCACGGTGGCCACTATTGGATTGGCGCTGATGGGTATTGGTAAGGCGCATGGCTTTGATGACGGGTGGATTGCAGGCTCGATTATTACAGGTGCCTACTTCGGCGATAAGCTCTCACCGCTGTCTGATACGACGGTTCTGGCATCGAGTGTTTCCGGTACACCGCTTTTTACCCATATCCGTTATATGCTCTTTACAACGGTGCCTACGTTTTGTATCTCATTGACTATCTTCCTGATTGCAGGTCTGACGATGAATGTATCAGGGCATGGCAACGTTGTCGAGTTTATGGAGGGACTTCAACACACCTTTGTTATTACGCCTTGGCTATTGCTTGTGCCAGTGCTGACGGGTGTAATGATTGCCCGTCGTTGGCCTTCAATGGTAGTGCTGTTCCTGGCGATTCTCTTAGCAGTGATTGTTGCTTTATTGGTACAGCCGCAACTTGTTCATCAGATTTCCGGTGAGGCAGGGCAGGGCCTGCTCGCACAGTACAAGGGCATGATGCAGGTGTGCTATGGCAGTACCGATATAGAGACGGGTATTCCTGTACTGAATGAATTGGTACATACGAGTGGTATGGCGGGTATGATGCCTACCATTTGGCTGATTATCTGTGCACAGACGTTTGGTGGTGCACTGATGGCAACCGGACAGTTGCGAGACCTGATGCGTGTTGTCCTTCGTTTGGTTCGTGGTACGGCTTCGCTGGTGGCTTCTACCGTGGGTACAGCTCTCTTCTGTAATATCGCTATGGCAGACCAGTATCTGTCGATTATGCTCTCCAGTTCAATGTTTAAGGACACTTACCTTCAACGAGGCTATGAATCCAGACTGTTGAGCCGCTCATGTGAGGATGGCGCTACGGTCACCTCTGTGCTAGTGCCTTGGAACACCTGTGGCCTCACGCAGAGCACCGTCCTTGGCGTCGCCACACTGACCTATCTGCCTTATTGCTTCTTCAACTATCTCTCGCCGCTGATGAGTATCTTTGTTGCCTCCATCGGCTGGAAGATAGTTCGAAATAAGAATTGAGAATGATGATTGCTTCTATAAGGA
>JAGCDZ010000054.1 GCA_017650905.1 Prevotella sp.
ACATCTGGACGCCAAGCGCAATCACATCCATCGTTTCCGTGCGGAGCATCCTGATTTTGAATATCGTCCTTTAACGCCGGAATACTTTGACGAATGTCGCCGACTTACGGAAATATGGTTGGGGGATAAAAATGCCAGCGATACCATAGATGTTGAAAAACAGGTGATGGAGACCATCTTTTCGAATTGGGACGCTCTCGGCATGATAGGCGGAAGCATCTTCGTGGACGGTCGTATGGTGGCTTTCACATACGGCTCCGCTGTCACAACCGACACCTTTGACGTCTGTGTGGAGAAAGCCGATCGCCATGTGGAGGGTGCTTTTACCATCATCAACCAGCAGTTCGCCGAGCATCTGCCTGAGCAATATGTCTATCTTAACCGCGAAGAAGATATGGGAATCCCAGGTCTTCGCCAAGCGAAATTGTCGTATCACCCAGAAATACTATTGACCTACAATGTCGTACATATTACAAAGAATGACTGAAGATGACGCGCCGTTGACCGTTGACTGGATGGTGCAACAATACGATTTTGACCGCGCTGAGGTGGAGTCATGGGTGCAGGACCTGCATTTCAACTGGCCGTTGAGTGTCAAGGCCTTAGATGAAAACGGCCATGTCATTGGGCTGCTCAATATGAGTGATTATCGGATTGAGGAGGAAACGCCGCAGATCCTGAAAGACAAGCCGGAGCTGATTAAAAGCCTGAACGCTCAGCGGTATATCGCTGTCTTTTCGTTCATCGTGGCTGAAAAATATCGTGGTACCCGATTGAACTACGACATGCTGATGTCAATCATGTCTGAGTTGAAAACCAAATTCGATTTCATCTTTATTCCCGTGCTGTATCGCCTCAAGACTCATCAATACTGGCAACGCTGGGGTGCAAAAGAGTTTTACCACGATGAGGATTGCGTGTGTTACAAATTGGATATGTAATATCTTCACTTCATAAAATAAAGTGACGATGCAGGTTTCATACAGACGGAAATCCATCGGAAGAATCCATCGTATGCTACGATTCTTGGTGTAAAACTATAACGAAGAGATAAACTATGCCTTGTGGTTGTAGTACTTGATGAACATGCCCACACCGACGAAGGCCAGCAGGAACTCAAGGGCTACGATGAAAATGTATATCATAATGGTTAAGTTTTGACGGGTTAAAGGTTCGGTGATACTGCGCACACCCAATTGTCGAGGTTCCACCCGGACGTGTCGGCATAGAGCTGGTCACCAACGATGTGCGCTCCGTTTTGTCTGAGCTCGCTATTGAACGCTTCGGCATAGATGCCATTGTCCTGACTATTGCCCAAGGCCACCATGACAGCGACATTCTTGCCACTCAGGCTGGCACCACGGAACATCTGGCAGGCGTACTGCCAATGGGGTGACAACGGGCCATCGGCCTGAAACTCAACGGCAAGGACAAGACTCTGAGAGTTCTCAATCTGCCTGATGTTCATACTCTGGACGCTGACGGTCTCAGCCCCCAACTTGTCGGCTATCTCTTCAGCAATAGCCTGACAGCTGTCGTACACGACGACGATTGATTCATGTTTCATATCTCAATATCATTGAATAGTCGATGAAAAGGGGAAACGTTGTCTCACGACAGGCTGCCCCGTAAAACTTATATAATAATACACGTATGCGCACAGTTGCGCTGATAAAAAGAGAGACTACAATGCATGACAGTCCTTCCTGGACATTATTCCATAAAAATATGCTTGCGCCTCACACCCTTACATCGAGGGTCGTTTGGCATGTTACCGACAAAGGCTGGTCTTCAGACTTTCCTCCACTCCCAAGCGCCTTCTCGAGCAAATACTCAATGGCGTGTTTTAGCGAGGGCAAAGCCGAATACATTCGAGCTTTGCAGAGCGTGAACGTCATCGAACGAAATTCAATGGCGTTTATGCTTAGGAGCCATAATGGAGTTCACTGCTGCGGGACAGTCGGGGATTCACACCCCAGTTCCCAATTAAGCACAGCTAAGTGCACCTTTACGGGTGACTCTTTTCAGAATCACGATGCAAAGATAGTACAAATCGAGTGAAAAACCAAATTTTATTTGAGTTTTTCCGAGATGCAGCCTATCTTCGACCTCAAATAAGGTCAAAGTTACTACTTTTTCATGAAAGTTCGCGCGTTTTTCTAATCTTTTTTGAATTATGCAGGCAATGATAGCGATAATTCAGTAATTATCACTATCTTTGCAAATAAAAATAAATGAAAAAGAAGAAAACATGGATTTGGGTGCTTGCTGCCATCTTTTGCATTTGCACCACTTGTATAACGACTTGCTGCATCAGCAGTGACGATAATCCTGTTGTTGAGACACAGCAGCCCACCATACAACGCATCATTGAGCGAGGCAAACTGCTGGCAGGAACCACTGGAGACTATCGACCTCTCTCGTACCGCGAGGCCAACGGTAACTACTGGGGCTTCGGCATTGAAATGGCAGAGAAGATAGCCGAGCGTATCGGTGTAGGCATTGAATTCGTACAAACCTCATGGCCAACGTTGACTGCCGATGTGCTGACAGAACCACAGACTTTTGACCTCGCCATCGGTGGCATCACCATTACCGACACACGAAAGGAGTCGATGCTGATGAGTGAAGGTTATCTGGCCAATGGCAAGACCATCATTTGCCGTTCATCAGAAGCTGACCGCTACAAATCTCTGGCAGATTTAGACAAGCCAGAAGTGCGCGTGATGGTGAACCCGGGAGGACTTAACGAGAAGTTTGCCAATGAGAATCTCACTCATGCCACCATCATCGTCTATCAGAAGAACGAGGAAATCCCCAATCAGGTGGCCGAGGGCAATGCCGACGTGATGATTACCGAAATAACTGAGGCTCCGTGGTATGTGCAGAATGACCCACGCCTCGCTGCACCGCTCATAAACACTCCTTTCACCCATGGAGAGATTGGTGTGCTGATGCGCAAAGGTCAGGATGATTTGCTACAAATTGTCAATAACACCATCCGCCAAATGAAATCGGATGGCACGCTCCGTCGTTTACATGAGAAGTACGGATTAGTATACGCATATTAGCAAGAACTGATATGAAGAAGATAATAAACCCTTGGCGCAACCATCCTGAGTACAACTGCTTCGGCTGTTGTCCAGACAATCCCATCGGACTTCATTTGGAGTTCTATGAGGATGGAGATTATATCGTAAGTAAATGGAATCCACAGCATAATTATCAGGGATGGGTGAACACCATACACGGTGGAATCCTAAGTACACTGATTGATGAAGTGTGTGGGTGGGTGGTCACACGTAAGCTACAGACTAGCGGCTATACCGTACAACTGAATGTGAAGTTCCGCAAGGCAGTTTCTACAACAGAGCCAGAGTTGACCATTCGGGCGAAGGTCACAAAACAGGTTCGGAATTTGGTGTATATCAATGCGGAGATAACCAACTCGAAGGGAGAACTCTGCAACGAGGGCGAAGTTGTCTACTTCCTAATGAACCAAGAAAAAGCTAAGGAAATGGGGTTTATTCGTTGTGAAGTAAAAGAGTTATATGAAGAAGAAAGATCATAACGAAGCTTATTGATAGGTAATCTTCTGGATAATCTGACCTGAATCAACAATCGAGAGGGTGATGACATGATTGTGACGAGCTTTGTCGAGAGGCTGTGTCACGACGAACTCCTTGCGGTTTTCGAGCACTTGTATCTTCCACTCATCCCCCCACTCCTTGAAAATGTTCTCACAAACCTCTGCTTTACCATGATCTACGCTGACCGAGAAGCGGTTGCTGCGGTCGGTAGCCACAGGCCACATCGGAACCACGGAGATACAAAGTGAAATGGAATCAGCATTCTTGGGAAGTGTATTGACAGGGATGGCGATGTCGATACTTCCTGTGGTTTGCAAGTCAAGTGGCTGACCTAATTGGAGTGCTATCCAGTCGGTGCCGATACCTTCGAGCAAACGGAACGGCTCAGATACTTTGAGCGATGCAAGATCAATCTGATGGTGGTACTCAGGATGATGTTGACTATCGGGCAGACGATAGGCATCTGTTGGTTTGTCAGAATATTCCGGCATCTGGTGATAGAGTGCCGTATAGCCAGGCGGCACTTCCGAAATCATCTGATTCCACTTGCCGTCGAGTTGCGTATTGTAGCGTTCCAGAAGTCTTTCTATTTCACGGCAGGCATCCTTCGACTGCTCAGCATACAGACTATTGCCCGTTTCATGATTGGCCTGGGCATAGAGGAATTTACGGTTCATCTGGTAGGCGGAATGCACCGCATAGCCCAGCATTTCGAAAAGAGCAGGTCGAAGTTCGGGCGACAGTTCACACTCTATGGCATCATAGGCAAAACAGATATCCTGATAGTCAGTCAACCGCTTCTGTGCAGTACCCGTCTGGAAGGAGAAATCGGTATCGTGCAAACGACTGTTCTCCTCGCTATCCCACTCTATCTCATAGCCCATAAACTCAGGCTTACGATTCCAGGCCAAGCGATAGTAATTATCGAGGATAAACTGGAATGTCGGCAGGTGCTTCATACCAAACTCCTTGGCCAGCCATTTGGCCTGATAGTGGTTCACATTGTTATAGTTGAACGCTTTGAAGTCGTAGGCCATATCGAAAAAATGCTGCATTTCAATTTCCATCGGCTTGATGTCACCCACGTTGAGCAGCCAGTATCGGTCGGCACCCGCATCGTAGGCTTTCTTCAGTTCCTCGTACATCAGCATAGGGGCAGTGGTCGGAATCCACAGATTATCGTGGGGCGTGCCGAGATAGGAGATATGATAATACACACCGCTGTGTCCGTTGCGCCGTTGCTCTGCCGCGTTGCTCACCCGCTTCATATAGCCGTAATTGTCGTCTGGCCATACGAGGGTGATATCCTCCGGCACACGAAGACCTGTGTCATAGATGTCGAGTGTCTCCTTGTAGGGCACAAAGATCTGTGGCAGCTTATCGGCCTTCTTATGTTTGTATTTCACAAGAATCTCGCGTTGTTTAGCAAAGACTTTTTCCAATGTACGGGCACGGTCTTTGGGGTCAGTACTTCCCTTCATTGCCTCGTCGTGCAGACCACGCATGCCCATCGTATAGATATTGTCGTACTGGGCGGTCTCACGGATGCGGTCGTCGAGTTTCTTCAGGATGGTCGCACTATTGGTCTCATAGTTCCACTCGCCGTCACGTGCCTTGTCCCATTCCGAAGGTGCAGCATTGTTGAAGAGCAACGGTTCACAGTGGCTAGTAGTGATCATGATGCCCCACTTGTCGGCCATCTTCTGACTCTCAGGATGCGAATAAAAGGCACCTGTGCAGGTATGCATGGCCGGAGCGAGCATATTGCCCTTCAGGCGAAGGATCAGTTCGCAGACGCGGTCGTAAGTCTTGGGTCCAATATCGCCCAACTCTTTTTCAAAGGTCTTTGCCGACCAAGTCTTCAGGCCCCAGTCCTCATCGTTGATGAAGATGCCTCGATATTTCACGCTGGGCGACTGACTGACATAGTTCTCCACAAAGTCATAGACACGCTTGTTTGTCTTATCGATGGGTATATCGGCAAACCAGTACCACGGACTGACACCGATGGCCGCGCTCACATGTAGCACACCGTAAGCCAGACCACGCGCATCAGAGCCGGTAATGTATATATTACCATCCTTGGTGTCGATGGCATAGCGCTCCCAAGCACCCCGCAGTTCGCGGTGACGGCCAGTCTTCGCCAACGTACCAATATTAATGGCAACTCCACTGACCTTCCGGGTACTTATCCCTGGTCTCATGCCCGAAACGCGCTCGATGTCATCGGCCAATACCTGCGCCATCTGCTTCACCAGCGGCATGTCGCTATCATGATATACGATGGTTGCCTTGGTGAGATCCACAGATGCCATCTTCTGTTGACCGTTCGCAAATCCTATTATCAGGAAGCACGCGATACAAGTAGTCAATATTCGCTTCATATTCTTTTGACTCGTGATTTAAATTGCCTCTCAATAGAAACATTGCATTTAAGAATCATAACGGATTTCCCGCACATACCGTACACTGGAGATGTACTCCTCATCGGTGGTGAGATGCTCGATAATCATGGGCATGCGGGGATTCTCAGCAGTGGCCAAACGGAGATAGCGTTGTAAATCCAAGGTGCCCTGGCCGCAGGCGCACTCCTCAAGTTGGAAGGTGTATTCGGATTTGAGGCGTATGTCTTTCAGATGGCAGCTGACGATGGTGCCACGTAGTTTCTGGAAGCACTCCTCGAGAAACTCATCATTGAAGAAATAACGACGCGGCGTGGTAATCATGTTCACCACATCGAGATGGGTACCGAACTCTGGTCGATCTACAGCCTCTATCAGGCGCAAGTACTCGTCAGGACTACTGGGTATCATCCAGGGCATCGACTCGATGCAGAACTTGCTATGACGGGGCCGAGCGGTGTCGATAATCTGACGGATCATCGAGACGGCCATGTCCCAAAGCTCGGAGCTGAAGTTTTCGCGATAGCCACCATCCCAGCGTGGACCATAGGGAGTGCCTACCACATTCACGCAACAGGCTGCACCGATGGCATCGGCCATGCGGAGCTGACAGATGGCGTAGTCAATCCAATGTTGACGCTCGTCAGGGTCGGCAGCCAGTGTATTACGCCACACGCCTACCTCGGCGATGGTGAGCCCTACCTCATCAGCAGCCTGCTTATAAGCCATAAAAGTATCCTCGCCGTCATCACAACTCACGGGGAAATTCACGGTCTGGAGGCCCAAGGCCTTGTGCTTTGCAGCCCACTCTTGCGGTGAGCCATGTACTAATGATGATGAAATGCCTAAATACATAATCTATCCTAAATTCGTTGCAAATATAGCAATAATTCCGTAAATTTCCAAAATCCGTTGCTTTTTACAAGTTTTTTTTGTATCTTTGCAGCCGAGAAAAGTCAAACACAGCATTGATTCTATGAATATAAAAAACAATCAAAAAAAATGGCTGTGGCCGGTTGTTATCGGTGTGCTGACGGTGGCAGTACTGTTGGCGATGGCACTGAACTATGCGGTTCGGGCAGAGCGCAACACGCGCTACGTGGGCATGATGAACGTGGTGGCGGAGAAACTGTCGAAGACCGTCAGGGGCGTGGAGATGAACGCAGAGAACGTGTTCGACGAGGTAGCGAAGCACATGGAGTCGCCACAAGCTGTCGTCGAGGCCCTCAGCAGCAAGACCAGCCTGAACCCCGACGTCATCGGCTACTTCGCGGCTTTCGTGCCCAACTACTTCCCTCAGGAGGGCCAGTGGTTCCAACCCTACGTGCACCAGGGTGACTCGACGGAGTTCGTGCTGACGTTCGTGGGCTCGGCGCGCCACGACTATACCACATCGACGTGGTACGTGCAAGGCGTAAAGGAGAAGGAGAGTTTCTGGTCGGAGCCGTATTATTACGAGGATGACCTGAACGTGACCAGTGGCTACTACATGACGTTTGCCACGCCCATTTTCGACGCGCAGGGCCGTTTAGCATGCATCTGCGGAGCCGACATGACACAGGAATGGATGATAGATCAGTTGCGTCAGATAGAGGACGAGGTAAAGAACGACGAATTGCTGAACAACTATCGGTTATCTGGGAGCGACGATTTCTTCATCGTCATCCTGAACGACGATGGCACCAGTTTCGCCCACCCCAACGGAGACATCGTCACCATGAACGACGAGACATTCGTCGCCAGTCTTAAAGAGCATCATCGCGGCGTGGCCGAACTGGAGGTGAACGGCGTGCCGTCGCGTGTCTACTACACCCCGCTGAAGCGCACTCACTGGTCGGTGGCCATTGTCGTAGAGAAATGAACCGGTTTCACACTATAATAAATAAAGTAGAGCATGCTGAGGAAATTATATATGGCCGCATTGATGGCCGTCATGGCGACGCTTGCTGCGGCGGCGCAGACATCGGATACCGATGACGACCGCATCGCACAACTGGAGAAGGAGATGTACCGCTACTACAGCTCGAACGCAACCGACAGCTTCATGCTCGTCACCGACCAGTTGATAGAGGTGTGTCGCGAGGCTGGACCCAGCCAGGAGCGGCTGTTCTACAAGGCATGGTCGAACCAGGCCATCTACAGCTTCACCAAGGTGAACCGCACGCGCGGCCTGGAGCTGGCCCATCAAATTCACGACTACGCCTACCAGCACGACAGCAAGTTCGGACTCTACACGTCCACTTACGCGCTGGCCACCATGTCGTCGAGCCTGCACCATTTTGCCCAAGCCGAGCGCGAGTTCAACGAGGCTATCAACTACCAGCACCGCTTCTTCCCCGACGAGAGCGCCGCCGCCCCCTACCTCGGACTGGCGAAAATCTACGTCAATCAGAAGAAGTCTGAGAAAGTACTCGACTGTGCACGTAAGGCATTGGCCGAGCCCGATGTCATCATGCAGCACAAACTGTCAGCGTGGACCTATATCTGCATCGCGTACCACGACGACCAGTACAGCCGCGATGACTTTAACAGCGCCTATGCCGAGCGCGAGAATGTGAAGCGCGAAATCGGGCACGACGACAATTTTGGCCAAACCGTCGACTACTTTTACGCCATGAAGAACGGCCGCTACGCCGAGGCCCTAAACAATGCCAGCAGCATCAAAAGCGCCAGCGACCGCCTTTTATACATGTCAAAAGCTTACGCCAGTCTCGGTGACTACCGGAACGCCTATGACTACCAGGTGCTCTACAAGGATTACCGCGACTCGACCAACACCGCCGAGGTGCAACAGATGTCCTACGAATACGCCGCGCAGCTTGACGTGACACGGGCAGAAAACGAGGCCAAAGACCTGCGCCTCTCCAATCAGGAACTGCAGATACAGGCCGCCTTGGTCATCATCCTTATCACCCTCGCCTTCTTCATCTTCTACTACTTCCGACGCCGCAAGCAGATGCAGGAACTGCGCCAAGCCTACAACCAACTGGCCGACACGACCACCGCCAAAGAGCGCATCGAAAGCGAACTGCGCATCGCACGCGACATTCAGATGTCGATGGTGCCTCGCACCTTCCCCGCATTCCCTGACCGCCGCGACATCGACCTTCACGCCGCCATCGTGCCCGCCAAGGAGGTGGGCGGCGACCTCTACGACTTCTTCCTACAAGACGACCGCCTCTACTTCTGTGTGGGCGACGTCAGCGGCAAGGGCATCCCAGCATCGCTCACCATGGCCGTTGCCATCAACCTGTTCCGCACCATCGCTAAGGAAGGCTTCTCCCCCGAGGTCATCGCCACCAAGCTGAACGACACGATGTCCGCCAACAATGAGAGCGCCGTCTTCGTCACCATGTTCATCGGCATCATCGATCTCAAGACCGGCAACCTTGACTACTGCAACTGCGGCCACAACTCGCCCGTCTATGGCGAGCGACGCATACACACCTCGCAGACCGTTTTCCGCTTCCTCGATGTCGAGTCTAACGTCCCCATCGGACTCTGGCCCGACTATACCTTTGTCGGAGGCCACCTCGGCGACATCCGCGGCAGCTTGCTCTTCGTCTACACCGACGGTGTCAATGAGGCCGAGAACCGCATGCAGGAGCAGTTTGGCGAGAAGCGTATGCTCCGTGTACTCCGTGAGTCCACACAGCCTTTCGGCGAGCGCACCCCCAAGACCCGCTCCCATTTCCTCATAGACGAAATGAAATGCGCCCTCGACGCTTTCGTCGACGGCGCCGAGCAGAGCGACGACCTCACCATGCTCTGCGTCAGCATAAAATAAAGGTGAAAGCTAAAAATCAGGCATGGTTCTCGCAGGGAATCCAGAGCCAGAAGGTGGAGCCGCGGTCTTCACCAGCGCTGATGACACCAATATCGCCTCCACAACTTTCGGCAATCGACTTACAAATGGCCAGTCCCATGCCAGTGCCCTGCACGAACTCGTTGAGCTTGACGAAGCGGTCGAAGACTATCTTTTGTTTGTCCTTAGGGATGCCGATACCGGTGTCCTCGCAGTAAAGGTACATGCCGTGCTTCTCGTAGCGGTAGCCCAGTCGGACATGGCCCTGTTCGGTAAACTTCACGGCGTTGGTGACGAAGTTGGTTAGCACCTGCTGGATGCGCTCGAAGTCGATTGTGGTGACGAAGGTATCGTAGGGATTCTCCTTGATGAATTTCAGATCTTTACTCTGCACGCGCTGCTGGAGGGTCAGGCAGATATCGTCGAAGGCGGTGGCGAAGTCGATGGTCTCTGGTTTGACGGTGAGTGTACCGCCACTGATAGACGAGGCCTCGATAATGTCGTTGATAAGTCGCTGCAGCATGTCGCTAGAGTTGCGAATGATGCGGATGTACTCGCCGCGCTCAGGATTGTCGCCCAGCGTGTCGAGGACGCCAGTGAATCCGACGATGGCGTTCAGCGGCGTGCGCAACTCGTGAGTCATCGACGCCATGAAACCACTCTTCAGCCTGACACTATCATCGGCCAGCGTAGTGACGGCCTGCAACTGTTGGCGGGCCTCCTCGAGCTTGGCGTTATCGACGACGATGCGCATCCTGCCGTCGTCGTCCTGCTCTAAGTGGCGGTCGCTATGTTCCAAGAGGAAGGCCAGAGTCTGCTTCTTGCGCTCAATGTCAGTCTCGATAGCATGCACCTCCTTGTCGTGCAGATGGCGGTCATGATCGCGGTTGCGGTCATCGGTGACATCGAGCGTGGTGATGAAGTAGTTGCAGATCTCACCATCGCTGTTGAACAGCGGCAGAATGTAGAACTCAATGTAGCGGTCGATACCCATCTCGGGATAGTCCATGTGCTGGCAGATGAGCATGTCGTTGCGACTATCGGGTGAATAGATGTTGCGGAACAGCGGGACATCGAACATGCAGACGGTCTCCCAGAATCGCTTGTTATCGGGGCGCTCGTCGGTCATGCCACAGAGCTCCCGCATGTTGTCGTTGAGGTCGATAAGAAAGCCGTTTTTGTCGTAGAACGACATGGCGATGAACGGGATGTTCGACAGTTGCTCGTACTTCTTGACGAGTTCGCGCTCGGCTTTGTTCTCCTCTACGTCGTGAGTGACATCGTGGATGGCATTGACGACATAGGCGGGATGTCCCTCGTTATCGAGCTCCAGGATGGCATGGCCGTGGAAATTGAGCCAATGGGGTTCGTCGTCGGTAGCGTTGTTGAACAACTTGTTCAGCACGAACTGACGTTCACGACCATCGGTCAGGCGCTTCATCTTCTGGGTGAACTCTTGTTGCTGGTTTGGGTGGATATGGTTTGTGAATTCCTCTAATGTCAGGCCTTCCTTGGGCAGTATCTGGCCGTATCTGTTGGTCATCCGATCGTTCTTGATGTCATACACCATGATGATAAAGTTGCCCATGTGCAAGGCCTTGTACATCATGCTGTTCAACTCAGTCGACTTGCGAGCGGCACTCTGCACGTGAGCCTTCGCCAGACGCGCGAGGAAGTAGCAGAGGGCTGTCAGCAGCAACACGGCGATGATGATATAATAGACGATAGGCGACGAGTGGTCGTGAACGCGCTCAGGATGGAACCAGCGATCCTGAATGGCAGCAATCTCGCCGCTCTGTTTCAAACGCGAGTACTGGTCGTCTATCTGCTCGATCAATTGCCGGTCGCGGCCGATAATATGGATTTCGGAGATGGGGATGCCCACATCGTTGAGCACGATGCCCTCGAGGTTGAGTTCCTTGATTTTCCACTTCAGCGGCTCCTCGCCCCACACATAGTATTTGTAGTCGCCGTTGAGCACACCCAGCAGCGCCACCTTGGGCGTCTGGAACTCCATGCGGCTGTTGCGCATCGTGTCGCCGTCCATGAAGTAGAAGGCGGAGTAATCGCCAGGCTTGAAGACAGCACCATCGCGTTCCAACTGATTGAGCGACACCATTCCGACGGAATCGGAGTGCATAGCCACGCGAATGCGATTGTAGTTGACGATATTATCCGAGAGGACGTAGGGCTCGCGACGGTAGCGGCGGGCATTGGCCAGGATGATGTCAGCATCGCCGCGCTCAAAGGTCTTCAGGGCGATGCTCCAGTCTTTCATCACGAATCGGCAGGGCAGGTTCAGCTCTTTCATCACGGCCTGCATCACATCGATGTTGCTGCCCGAGGGTTGCCCCTTGTCGTTCAGGAACTCGTAGGGCGCCTTGTCCCAGTCGCAGACAATGATGACGGGTCGCTGCTTAGTGTACGTATCGGAGAGCTGCTGTGCCATTGACCTGATGGCAGTGGCACTGAGCAACAACACAATAATATATGTATATAGGCGTTTCATGAGCTAAGCGGTTTTCTTGCGTTTAATGACTGAGGCGTGACACGGAATCATAATGTAGATAGTGGTGCCCGACCCCTCTTCCGAACTAATCTCAAAGGTGCCTCCCATCTGGCTGACCAGCTCCTTGGTAATGGCCAAGCCCAAACCCTTGGTGTTGTGGACACCGCCCAGTTCCTCCTCCTGAATACGGAGAAGTTCGGCCTCGGGGATGCCCTCACCCGTATCGTCGACCGAGATAATCAGTCGGCGGCCGATGTAGTCATAGCGGGCCCTGACGGTGCCACGCTTCGTATACTGCGCAGCGTTGCGCGTCACCTGTTCGATAGCGTGGCCGAGGTTCTCGGCATCGATGTCAACGGTCAGCTGCTCGTAAGGATTCTCCACGATGTAGTTGGTGTCAGCATTCATAAACTTCATCCAGCCCGCAGCGCACTGCGACTCAAACAGCTCGGCGAAGTTCTGCGGCTGCCGGTTGATTTCGACCATCCGTGCCTCCAAGCGCGACAGGAAGAGAATGGTGTTGATGATATGCAACAAGTAGTCGGCATTCTGCTCAATGACCTTGCACAGCTCCGGCTCGTTGGCTGAAGAACTGTCGTCGTTGATCTGCGCCACATGTTCGACCACGGCATTCATCGGATTGCGAATCTCCTGCACCATGTTCTTTACGAAACTGTTCTTTGTCTTCTCCACCTCCTGCACCTTCGCAGTCTGCAGATCCATCTGACGCTCAATCCAGTCCATCTCGCTAATGTCGCGCAGCATACCGCAGTACTCCCTCACCTTGCCATCGTTGTCGTGGCAGGGCTCTAAGCGGAAATACAGAATCAAGGGTCTTCCGCCCGTCGAGCGGAGGGTGGTCCTGATGTTATACTCTATCACCTTGTCTTCATAGTCGTCCATATCGCTTAAAAGGCGCAAGGCCTGTCGCTGCGACTGCTCGTCGACCAGTGTCATACAACGTGTCTGCGTCAATGCATGCTGAATGGTGTCGTTACCCCGGTAAATAGTCAGTGTGTGGGAGTCGGGTGAGTAAGTGACTTGACGGATGTCAGTATCGCTGATGGCGGCGTTGAGGATCTCGGTATATTGTCGCTGCTCGTCGCGCAACGCGTCAATCTTATTCTGGTCTTCCAGCTCCTGGTCTTTACTGCTGATCGACATGGTGATGTCGCGGCAGAAGGCGAAGACGCCCAGCATCTCGCCGGCATCGTCGTGGATGGTCATCAGGCGGAACTCGGTTATCATGCCGTGGCCGACGGTCTGAGTGGCCTGATATCCGTTCACGTCTTCCAAATCCTGCATGTCAATGTTGAACATCGAATGGATGTCTACACTCTTTTCAATGATTTCCTCGGCATTGCATCCGAAAATGTCGCAGGCCTTGGGGTTGATGTTGACAAGCCGGCCGTCCTTGTTGAAGAGGATGATGCCCAAAATCGGGGTGTAGAAGATGGACCAGTAGCGCAGTGTGCGCTCTTCGTCAAGCCGCTTCTGCTGCTGTTCCTCTGTCACGTCCTTCTTGGTGCCAATGATAACAGCAGGGTTGCCCTTTTTGTCGCGGCTCAATACAGACAGTACAATGTGGTAGTCGCGGTCGTTGGTGTCGCTGCCCATTCCCGAGCTACGCTCGCCTACCTGTAGCCTTTCAACATCCTTGGCACGCAGGTTCAACTCTATCTCTTTCTCTTCCTCATCGGTCTTCTTGGTTTCAGCGAGTTTGTCCAGGGCCGATTTCAGCCTGACGAAATCCTCGCGGCTGTATCGCTGCGAGAATTCCTCCATCGAGTACGTGTAGGCCACCTGTCCATTATCGTTATGCCAGGAGAACTGGTTCTTCTTGATGTCGTAGGTCCAGATGTGTACCTGACTGGTCTGCAGAATCAGTGCCAGACGATTGTTGCGCTTGACGTTCTCAAGTCTTATCTTCCGGCTTTGGATACGGTAACTGATGCCATAGACGGCCATGAAAACGAGTAACAGCAAGCCGCCGCCCAGCAGATACCACAGTCCTTCCGACTCTTCCATATCCTGACGCTCGGGATAGAACCACTTGTCCTGCAAGGGTTGTATCTTGTCGTTGGTATAGAGTTTGGTATAGGCCTCGTCGAGTTTGTCGAGCAGTTGCTGGTTGTTCGACATGAACTTGTATTGTCCGTGCTGCATGTTGACGGGGGTCAGCTCCAGATTGTCGATGTGATAGCGCTGCATGAGCCATTTCAGCGAGAGCGTGTTCCACAGGATCTGCCCCTCCTCCTTGGCGCTGACCTCCTGAATGGCTTCGCTCATGTCCCCGACGGGAATGGCATTCTCGCCCCACCCATATTCCAACATTAAGTGATAGACCAGCGAACTATCGCAGACTATCACCTTGTGGTTGCTCAAGTCACGGAAGCGCTTGATGACCACCTCGTTATTCTTCGGCGTCACCACGCTCTGGGTGAAGAGTGTAACAGCATTCTTCGAGAATTTGCCAAACTCGTCGTGGAATCCTATGGCCAGTCCCAGCATCAGGTCTGATTTTCCTTCCTTCAAGTCTCGGAAGGCTTCCGACGACGGTTTCAGCCTGATAACGTAGGGAATATCCAACTCCTTCATCAGGAGCCGAATCAGGTCGACGTTGAAGCCGTCGGGGTCGCCGTTGTCGTTCAGAAACGAGTATGGCCACAGGTCCCATACGTCTTCATAAATCAGCGGACTATCTACTGAGAAGACCCGTGTGGTGTCCGATTGGGCAAATGCTACAGCCAATGAGAGATGTACAGAAAACAGTAGCATCATTGCTCTCTTGTACCATGACATTTTATCGCATGTGGTTTTATGCATATCGTACATCTGTTTGAAAAAACACCTAAATCGCTGCAAAGATACGAAAAATCCTGCAAACGCCGTCATTTACCACATTAAAAATGTGACAAGATCCTGTTTTACCTCATTTTTGCCTTGTAAACTCGCAGGGAAGGGCATTCTATTATAAACCCCTCTTCTTCACCCTATGTCATAAAAGCCGTTCCTCTGGGCTGAGATTCATCATCCACTGATCAGCGATGATATGGTCATCGATGGCTTTAAGCCTCAGTGTATGCCAGCCTTTCGATAATGATATTGAGGTTGCCTTCAGCGCCTGACCGGTCAACACGTTCTGCTTCCAGGATTCCGAGCGGAATTTCTCCTTCAACGAGATGATGACGGGAGCAGCATCGTCCATCTGAACAGCGTAGCGCAAGTCACCCTTGTCGTAGGGCTGCGTGGGTATCATAGCCGTGAGAAGCGTGGCATTGCCCTCCTTTTCAACATTGAAACGGAATGTCAGTTCACCACCCTTGGGAATGGCTACAGCATTCATCGAATGCCCTAACATCTGGATAGGTTGACAACCCGCCGAAGCCTCTGTGTAATCGCAGGCATTACAAGCAATCAGGGTATTGAAAGGTTCTCCCTTTAGTTTAGCATAAGCATCATAAAATACTGGTAATCTGCGTGGTGCGGCATCCATCAGGCCACGCCACTTACCATCTTTCATATCGTTGTATTGTCTGGTCAGCGATTGTATCTCCTCATAGGCACGATGACTTTCAATAGAGTCGCTGAGTATCTTACGGTTCATGGCCGCAGCAGCAAAGACAGGGTATTCGACAGCGGCAAAAAAGGCATCCTTCAACTGTGGACGGATCAGTGGACGGCTGTTGGCTACGATAGCCTTGATACGTTCGAAATCAGCGATACGGACAGCAGCCTCTTGAGGCGTCATGGGAACATCTGTTACCGTCGACAAGCCACGGGGATACACCTTCTTATCAAGTTCCACCTGTGTCCATCCCATAAACTCCGGCTTGCGGATGGCGCAAAGACGATAGAATTCCTGCATAGCAGGAAAAAGCCGTTTGCCTGCCTCTTCACCAAACTGCCTGCAAAGCCAGCGCTCCAGATGCTGATTAATGGTCGTGGGCGTGATGCTGTTGATGTCCCATGCCATATCCATGAAAAACTCCAGGTCATAGGCAGCCACTTTCGGGTCGTGTACATTCGCAATCCACAGTTTCCGGCAGTTGTGGTCGTAGGCCGCTTTCATCTCCGTATAGATGAGTCCCGGCTGTGTCGTGGTGAGCCAAAGATAGTCATGAGGACGGCCCCAATAACTCAGATGGTAATAAATGCCGCCCCCACCCTTGCGTAACTGCTCCTTGGCATCAGAAAGACGCGTCAGATAGCCATAGTTGTCGTCACACCACATCAGCGTCACATAGTCAGGAATCTGCAAGCCCTTTTCGTACAGTTGCAGCACCTCTTTGTAAGGCACGAACATCTGCATTTGCCGGGCAGGATCGCCTATATATGTCCGAATCAGTTTCTGTTGATCGTCAATGACCTGCTGTAATCCCTCAAACTTCTCCTCTTCTGTCTGGTATCCTTCCATCGAACTATCATGGATGCCACGCATGCCGATGGTAAACATATTGTTCTTCGACCCCTTTACGGCCTGAAGCCGCTCTATCCAATACCGTTGTACAGCCTCGCGATTGGTGCGGTAGTTAAAGGCACCCCTTTCTTTGACATCCCACTCGCCGACATTATTCCGCAGTAGCGGTTCACAATGGGAAGTGCCTATGACGATGCCACAACTGTCGGCCATCGCTTTCGCCCCAGACGTCTGGAAGAAGGCCACCGTTCCCTCATGCATGGCAGGCCAAATGGCATTGGCACGAAGACGCAGCAGGAGTTCGAATATTCTGCGATAGGTCTTAGGGCCTATCTGGCCTTTCGGTCCTGACTCAAAGGCATGGCCCCACGGACGCAGGCTCCAGTCTTCGTCATTCAGGAAAATGCCGCGATACGCCACACTGGGCTGCTGTTCGGTTGTATAGTCGCTATCGACGGTCAGTAGGTCTTTCCTCTCCGGCACCACATCACCCCACCATATCCATGGCGACACACCGGCCATCCGCGAGAGCTCCAGCAGACCGTAAGCCATCCCTCGTCCGTTGTTACCCTCTACGACAATCTGCCCGTCCTTGACGTAAATACGAAAGCCGTCGTCTACACCTCTACCCTGCACCACTCTGACAGCAGGTCTTGCAGAAGCAATGGGCGTCAGGCCCGTCACCTGCCGCATATCGCCCTTCCACATGTCAAGTGCGATCTGCACCACAGGTTCCACCTGCTTCGGCACGCTATAGGTGATCGGATGCTTGCCGTCGAACCACACCACCTGCGCCATCGCGCTAAGCGATAGGAGCATCAAAGCTAAAACCAAAGCAGACTTTCTCATATAATTACAGTCGTTTGTTATCTGCTGCAAAGATACGATTAAGTGAGCAAAATACCAAATTTATTTGAGTATTTTCGAACATGAGTATCTAAGACAAAGTCAAAGATACGATTAAGTGAGCAAAATACCAAATATATTTGAGTATTTTCGAACGTGAGTATCTAAGACAAAGTCAAAGATACGATTAAGTGAGCAAAACACCAAATTTATTTGAGTATTTTCGAACGTGAGTATCTAAGACGAAGTCAAAGATACGACATTAGAATTCAAACAGACTCAACTTTTAGACAAAACACCCATAATCTTTGCTATATTGCACAGGAGTCCAATAGTTCTCCTTTAGATAAAATAGTTAAAAAATCGTTATTTTGGCTTAATTCTTATCTAAAAGTCTTTCAATCTTGTCTTTGCAATCATATCAAAGGCATTTTTTTTAGTATATTTGCAAGCAAACATATTATCCGTTACAAAATGAAAACCAACAGATTACAAAAAACAAACAGGAATGAAAAAGATTTTATTGTTGGCATTTCTGGTGATTGGAACTATTACCAGAGCCCAAGGGACAGAGCAGCGAGAGCATAGTCAAAGTAAGTATGAAATCAATATCGAGAGCAAGCAGCCCTCAGGCATCATCGACGAGATGCTTTACGGACAGCTTTTTGAGCACATCTATTTCAGTGCCAACAACGGTGTCTGGCAGGAACTCATACAGGAACGCTCCTTCGAGCCAGAGCAGTATCCGGGCATTCATCCGCGTGACGGTTATTTCGACGGCTGGTTTATGGACGACGACATGGTGCTGCACTCTCCTACCCGATACGAGCAGCCACTCAAGATTGACAGCATAAACACCTGTGACTTCGACCTGACGATGGACGTGAACTGGCGTGCATACAAACTGGCACGACGCAGTTGGAGCGGGGGACTGATGGACATCCGTTTCGCTATCCGTAATAAGGCCGACGGCTCACCCTATTTCGTCCGCATACATGACCCGTATTATGAGAGCCGCACCTTTACCCCAGCACAGACGCAGTCGCAGATTGACGCAGCCAACGAGGCTGCAGCACGCGCTGCACTCCAACAACAGAACGCCACAGCCGATTTCTCCATCTGCCAGATGGAAGTCCGCGAATCAGCAGGTTTTGGAGGACGACCAGGACGCCGCATGAATATGCTGACACCATTAGCATCGGCTCCTGCTACGAAAGAGCAGGTGAATGAGGAGCAGAAGTGGCACAAACTGCGCGTGGAGAGTCGGGGCAGCAAGGTGACCGTGTTCTGGGACGACAAGGCAGTATTGAGCTACGACGGTCTGGAGCGTGCCGACCGCAATTTCGTGACCTTCTGGGTGAACTATACAGAGGCCACCTATCGCAATATCCGTCTGACTTCTACAGATGGCAAGGTGCTGTTTGAGGGTACACCTGGCGATGTCCGGATTCCAGCTGTCGCCCAACAGTGGACGGCCTTCGGCGATGGTGGCAAGTACCGTCTCATTAAGGACGACGCCGTGAACATGCGCTATTCACAGGAGATCACGGCAGGGAAGACCGAGGCCGGTATCTTCCAAGGTCCGCAGAACATCATCGATGGCGAAAAATATGTCGGCTCGATATATGCCAAGGGGAAAGGTGAACTGATGGTAGGACTACGTAATGCTGAAGGTAAGTTTGTAGCCCTCGAGTCCTTAGGCAAGGTCAGCAAAGACTGGAAGAAATACGAGTTTACGCTTAAGCCGAAGTTCGATGGAGAAGGACCATTCAGGGCCTCTATAGGTGGTGGTCGCAACGCCATCAGCTTCGACGGCGATTTCGCTATAGTCGTAAAAGGTGGTACCATACAGGTCGATATGGCAACCATGACCACTCAGACGGGCCTTAATCTGGGCGGATTCCGTCCTGATATCCTCCAAGCTGTGAAGGAGCTACATCCCACCTGTCTGCGATGGCCAGGCGGTGGCTATGTGGCGCAGTACGACTGGAAATGGGGCATCGGCCCGCAGGAGAACCGCGAGCGCTGGGCACACTGGATGTGGATGGACTACGACCAGAACTGCTTCGGCACTGATGAGTTCATCCGCTTCTGCCGTGAGGTCAATTCCGAGCCCATCATCGTGGTGAGCGTCAAGTTTGAGCGGCCTGCCGAAGAGTATAACAGCATCCTTCAGGATGCCGTGAACTGGCTGCGCTACTGTAATGCTCCTGCTACCGACGAGTGGGGAGCGAAGCGTGCTGCTAACGGCCATCCGGAACCCTACAATGTGAAATACTGGGAGATTGACAATGAGATGTGGGAGATGGGTATCGACCGCTATGAGAAATGCGTGCGCGACTTCAGCACCGCCATGCGCAAGATCGACCCTTCCATCAAAATCATCGCCTGCGGCGGCTTCCGCGAGGATGAGCAGTTCATCAAGCGCAGCGGCAACTATTTTGACTACCTGAGTCTGCACCACTATGAACAACAGGGCGGCTATGCCACTGGTCCCGTACGTCTGGGGCAGCAATATGACCGCTATGCCCAGATGATTGCCGATGGACCTAATCCGAATATCAAACTCTTTATTTCCGAGTGGAACCTGAATAGCATCGACTGGCGCACAGGCCTGTTTGCAGGCGGATTCCTCAATATGTGCGAGGCTCGCGATGTGGTGGCAATGGGTGCTGCTGCGCTGTTTATACGCCGTACCGATGCCCCCGACTGGAACAACGCCTTCATCAACTTCGACTACAAGGACCTCTTCAAGGCACCTAATTGCCAGGTGACCGAACTTTGGTATGACCATTTCTCGAAGTACCGTCTAGCCTTCAGCGGCGAAACAGGCAATCTAAGCGTAAGCACCACGATGTCGGAGAATGGTGCCGGCGTGATTGTGAAGGTGGTGAATCCTACCGAAGAGCCTGCCACCTTGCGCATCAAAGGCGACTGGACAGGTGTGAAGGATGCTGCCTTCGAATATTACGCTCCAGGTTCGCTGACCGTAGCTAACAGTATGGAGAACAAACAAGCCGTCGCTCTCCAGAAAGCGACCCCAAAGACCGATGGTAACGATGTCGTACTCTCCGTCCCCGCCCTATCCGCCGGTGTACTCACTATTAACAAGATGCAGACTATTGAATAATCAGTGGTTATCCTGGACTGAAAATCAATCTAAAAAGACAACCCCCGCCGATTTGGCGAGGGTTGTCTTTTATTATATCAATAATGTAAATTATTCGAGAGCAGCAGCTTTTTCTGTCTGACCAGTGAGGGTATAGACATTGTGAAGCAGATACTGCCACTTTACGGTCAGCTGATCGGGATCGAGTTCCTTAGCCTTCTCGAAGTCGCCCTGGGCATCCTTCAGCATGTTCATGAACTTCTCATGATCAGCGGGCTTCAGACGACCGGTACGGAGGTCAGAGTTTGCCTCGTTGAACTCAGAAGCCTTGTTGTACTTGCAGACAGCACTATTAAAGATACTGTTCAAGAACACGGGTGACTTGTCTTCCTTCACCTTGGCGAACTCAGCAATAGCATCGTCGTACTTCTTATCCTGCATCAACAGGAATGCCTTGTATACATGGGGCAGTGAAGAATCGGGATACTTGGCCATGCGCTCGTCAGCGAGCTTGATCACCTCAGCGTTCATACCCTTGGAAATGTAAGCATCAGAAAGCGAGCTGTAGATCTGCTCTGCATCGGGATACTCCTTGTAGAGGTCGAGCATATCGGTGATGAACTTGGCAGAGTCGGCAGCGGTCTTCTGAGAGTTGCGCAGGGTGTAAAGCAGGAAATCGAACGACAGGTCGTGGATCTGCTTGGCAGTATCAGCTATACCAATCTTGAAGTACTCAATTGCCTTGGCATATTTCTCGAGATTGTAAGCTGCACGGCCTCCGTAGAAGGCAGCGACTCCAAGGTTGGGGTCATTCTTCGATACACCATCAACACCCTCGAAGAAGGCTGACTTAGCTGTGGTGAGATAAACGTCGAAGTTCTCGAAAGCATCCTTGTTATTGTCGTTGTTGGCCAGTTCGATACCTGCCTGGAGCAGGCTCAGACGAATGATCTTCGTGCGATCCTGGTTCTTCTGGCGGAACTTGATGGCCACCTTACCCTTCTCGTTGGGCTGCTGGTCGTATTTGTCGCACTCCATAGCGGCCTGCAGGGCAATCTTACCGGCAGCATACATGCCTTCAGTGTCCACAGGATCGTTCTTCTGCATCACTGCATTAGTGGTCTTTGTATCGTCTTCCTTCTTATACTTCTCGTAAGCGAGGTCAACCAATTTGTTGTAAGCCTTAGCTTTTTCTTCATTGTTAGCAAGCTGAGCGAGAGAGCTGTTGATCAGAGACTGAGCCTCTGCATAGTCCTTTGCCTTGAGGATAGCCTTCAAAGCGTCGCTGTCACCGGCAAAAGCGGTAGCGCTGGCCACCAGCATCATTGCCATCATCATTAATTTTTTCATAAGCCTTTTAATTTTACAATTATACAATTTATTATTTTTCAATTTATTTCGTCATTTGACGATTTAACCATTTGACGTTTGGAATATTTGGGGGTTTAATCTTCTTCGTTGATGACCTCTGCCTCCTCGATGTCCTCTTCCTCAGCCTGCGAGTGCATCACCTTGCAGACGCTGGCGATGGTATCGTTCTTCTTGGCGAGGTTGATGAGACGCACGCCCTGGGTGGCACGGCCCATGACACGCACATCAGCCACCTTCAGACGAATCAGGATGCCCGACTTGTTGATGATCATGAGGTCGTTCTCGTCGGTCACCACCTTGATGGCTACCAGACGGCCAGTCTTCTCTGTGATGGCGAGGGTCTTCACACCCTTCGCACCGCGGGCAGTCTTACGATAGTCCTCCACCTCAGAGCGCTTGCCGTAGCCGTTCTCAGAAACGACCATGATAGTCTCCTCGTTAGGATCGTTGACGCAGACCATACCAACCACCTCATCATCGTCGCCATCGAGGCGCATGCCAATCACACCGGTTGCCACACGGCCCATGGTGCGGACATCGTTCTCGTCGAAACGTACGGCACGACCGTTGCGGTTAGCCATCAGCAGCTCATTGTGGCCATTGGTGAGACGAACGCCTACCACTTCATCGCCCTCGTTGATATTGATGGCGATGACTCCGGCAGCACGCACGTTCTTATAAGCATCGAGGCGCGTCTTCTTGATGATACCCTGCTTGGTAGCAAATACCACATAATGAGACTGCATGAACTCCTCATCGTTGAAGTTCTTGATGCGCAGCACGGCGTTGATGGAATCGTCGGGCTCGATATTCAGCATATTCTGGATGGCACGACCCTTCGAGTTCTTGTCGCCCTCGGGAATCTCGTAGCACTTCTGCCAGTAGCAGCGACCCTTCTGGGTGAAGAAGAGCAGCGTGTTGTGCATCGTAGCAGGATAGATATACTCGGTGAAGTCGTTGTCGCGATGACGTGCAGCCTTGGCGCCGACGCCTCCCCTGCCCTGCTCGTGGAACTCGTCAAGCTTGGTACGCTTAATATAGCCCATGTGGCTGATGGTGATGACCACAGGATCATCGGGATAGAAGTCCTCGGCATTAAACTCGTGGTCGAAGGGGATGATTTCTGTACGACGTTCGTCACCATACTTCTCCTTCACCTCCTGCAGATCCTGTTTCATGACCTCCTTGCAACGCTCGGGATTGTCGAGAATCTCCTGCAGCTCGGCAATGAGCTTCTGCAGGTCTTCAAACTCCTGATGGAGCTGATCGACACGCAGGCCAGTCAACTGAGCCAGACGCATATCGACAATGGCCTTCGACTGAAGCTCATCAAGCTCAAAGCGGGCTTCGAGGTTGCGCTGGGCATCGGTAGGAGTTTTGCTATTACGGATGATGTGTACCACCTCGTCGATATTGTTGACGGCGATGATCAAACCCTCGAGGATATGGGCACGTTCCTGAGCCTTGCGCAGGTCATACTTGGTGCGACGGATAGTCACATCGTGACGGTGCTCAACGAAGTACTTGACGCATTCCTTCAATGTAAGCAGGCGGGGACGACCTTTAACCAAAGCAATGTTATTCACTGAAAATGAGCTCTGTAGGGCCGTCATCTTAAAGAGTTTATTGAGCAGTACATTGGCATTGGCATCGCGTTTGCAATCAACGACGATACGCATACCCTGACGGCCTGACTCATCATTGACATTAGCCACGCCCTCGATCTTATGCTGGTTGGCAAGGTCGGCGATATAGGCTACAAGGTCAGCCTTATTGACACCGTAAGGAATCTCAGTGACGACAATCTTGTCGTGGGTATCACCAGCCTCAATCTCTGCCTTGGCACGCATCACGATACGGCCGCGACCAGTCTCGTAGGCATCACGCACGCCCGACAGACCATAAATATAGGCACCTGTAGGGAAGTCGGGACCTGGGATATACTGCATCAGGCCATCGGTGTCGATGTCGGGGTTGTCGATATATGCACAGCAACCGTCAATCACCTCACCCAAGTTGTGGGTAGGCATGTTAGTTGCCATACCGACGGCAATACCGTTACCACCATTCACCAGCAGATTAGGAATCTTGGTTGGCATAACGGTTGGCTCCTCGAGCGAGTCATCGAAGTTGGGCGCCATGTCGACCGTCTCCTTATCAAGGTCGTCCATGATATGCTCTCCCATCTTCGAGAGGCGGCACTCGGTGTAACGCATGGCAGCAGGTGAGTCGCCGTCGACAGAGCCGAAGTTACCCTGTCCGTCGACAAGTGTGTAGCGCATGTTCCAATCCTGTGCCATACGGACGAGGGCACCGTAGACGGAGCTGTCACCGTGGGGGTGGTACTTACCGAGCACCTCACCTACGACGCGTGCACACTTCTTATAAGGCTGGGTTGAAACGTTGTTAATATTCATCATACCGTAGAGAATACGGCGGTGTACGGGTTTAAAGCCGTCGCGAACATCGGGAAGGGCACGGGCTACAATGACTGACATGGAGTAGTCGATGTAGCTGGACTTCATCTCTTCTTCGATGTTAATTTTGATAATTCTGTCGTTGTCGAATGTCTGATCCATTGCTTTTTAATTATTTCATTTTTTCATTCTTTCATTCCTTTATTTTTCTCGTCATTTTGCGTTTAAGGGCATTTTTAAGCCCGCTGACGCGTTTTTAACCGTGCAAAGGTAGTCATTTTTTTGCATCCTACCAAACCTTTTAAGCTTATTTAGCCAAAAGTTTTTTGAGAATTTGGCACGATGTTTGCAGAATTATTTGTAACTTTGCACAAAATAGTAAATAGTAATTAGTAAAATCATAAATATAGTGACAAGTCAGTTTTCACCCAAAGTGTCCGAAATCCTCGCCTATTCGCGTGAGGAGGCGGCAAGATTGGCCAGTCGTTCGGTAGGTCCAGAGCACCTGCTTTTAGGTATGCTCAGAATGAAGGACGGACCAGTGATCGACGTGTTCAACCGTCTGAACCTGAACCTGCCATCAATCAAGACCGAACTCGAGAACCGCGTCAGGGAAGACGAAATCCGACAGCCCATCTATACCAACGAGCTGGTGCTCAACGAGAAGGCAAGCAATATTCTGAAGCTGGCCGTGCTCGAAGCCCGTATCCAGCGGACTACAAAAGTTGACGAACAACATCTGTTGCTGGCCATCCTGCACGATGCCGCCAACAACAGTGCCAAACAGATATTAGAATTGAACAATATGAATTACGAAGATGCGATGGCGATGCTCTTCGCCCCGCAAAATACAGAAATCAGAAACGGCATCGGCCTCCCCGATGAAGAGGAGGAGGAATACGAGGAGACGAATAGTGCTTCTGGCAAATCCGGATCATCCGGAAAAACCGGAACGACCGCTACGACGCAGAAGAAGCCAGAGTCGAAGACGCCCGTGCTCGACACATTCGGCGTTGATCTGACGCATGCTGCCACTGAGGGCAAACTCGACCCCTGCGTAGGCCGTGAGAAAGAAATACAGCGTGTGATCGAAATACTCGGTCGTCGCAAGAAGAATAACCCTATCCTGATCGGTGAGCCAGGCGTGGGCAAGAGTGCTATCGTAGAAGGCCTCGCCCAACAGATAGCCGCCCATCATACCAGTCCGATGCTCTTCGGCAAGCGTATCTATACCCTCGACATGACGGGTGTGGTGGCTGGAACGAAGTATCGCGGACAGTTTGAAGAGCGTTTGAAAGCCCTGATGAAGGAAATAGAGGCAAATCCCGAGGTGATTGTGTTTATCGACGAGATACACACCCTGATCGGTGCCGGTTCGACACCAGGCTCGATGGATGCCGCCAATATCCTGAAACCTGCGCTGGCCAGAGGCACCATCCAGTGTATCGGTGCCACTACCCTTGACGAGTACCGTAACTCCATCGAAAAGGACGGTGCCTTGGAGCGCCGATTCCAGAAAGTAATCGTGGAGCCCACCACGCAGGAAGAGACTTTGCAGATTCTGCGGAATATCAAGGACCGCTACGAGCATCATCACCACGTGAGCTATACCGACGAAGCCCTGGTGGCATGTGTCAAATTGACAGACCGCTATGTGACAGACCGTTTCATGCCCGACAAGGCGATTGACGCTCTGGACGAGACGGGCTCTCGCGTACATCTTTCTAATGCACAGATTCCACCCGAGATTGTCGAGAAGGAACAGGAGATTGCCCGTACGAAGGAGCGCAAGAACCAAGCCGTGAAGAATCAGAACTTCGAACTGGCTGCTGGCTACCGCGACCGTCAGACCGTCTTGGAGGCTGAACTGAAGGAGATGAACGAACGCTGGAGCAAGGGCGAAGGTGAGGAACGTCAGGTGGTAGATGCTGAACAGGTAGCCGATGTGGTATCGATCATGACAGGCGTACCCGTGCAGCGTATGGCTGAGCAGGAGGGTATCCGATTGAAGGGCATGTCACAGGAACTGAAGGGTTCCGTCATCGGACAGGACAAAGCCATCGACAAGATGGTGCGCGCCATCCAAAGAAACCGTGTGGGGTTGAAAGATCCCAATCATCCTATCGGCGTGTTTATGTTCCTCGGCCCTACAGGTGTGGGTAAGACCTATCTGGCCAAAAAATTAGCAGAATTCATGTTCGGCAGTAGCGATGCCCTCATCCGCATCGACATGAGCGAATATACAGAGAGTTTCAACACTTCGAGGCTGATTGGTGCGCCTCCGGGCTATGTGGGCTATGAGGAGGGCGGACAACTGACGGAACGTGTGCGTCGTCGCCCCTACTCCATCGTGCTGCTCGATGAAATCGAGAAAGCTCATGCCAATGTCTACAACCTGTTGCTGCAGGTGCTCGACGAAGGACGTCTGACAGATGGTAACGGACGACTGGTGAACTTTCGCAATACAGTGATTATCATGACCTCAAATGCAGGTACACGCCAGCTGAAGGAATTCGGACGTGGCGTCGGTTTCAGTGCTGCTGGCAGCAACGGACTGATGCTCAACGAAGAGGATAAGGAACATGCACGTAACATCGTACAGAAAGCTCTCTCGAAGCAGTTCTCGCCTGAGTTCCTGAACCGTCTCGATGAGATTATCACCTTCGACCAGCTCGACCTAGATGCCATCAAGCAGATCATCGATATCGAGTTGAAGGGTCTCTACAAGCGCATCGAACAGATCGGTTACAAGATTGACCTCTCTGATGAAGCCAAGGAATTTGTAGCTTCAAAGGGTTATGATGTGCAGTTTGGTGCCCGTCCGCTGAAACGGGCCATCCAAAACTATATTGAGGACGGGGTGAGTGACCTGATTGTCAACGGTAACCTCCCCTTAGGTTCCATTATCCACATCACACTCCACGAGAATAAAAATGAGTTAGCGTTCAGCTAACTCATTTTTTCACTATACATTTCTACAAGTTCTCACATTCTTTGAGCCATAAGGCATACGAGGCATCACTCGGCATGCGCCAATCGCCACGAGGGGAGAGACTCACGGTACCCACCTTCGGGCCATCTGGCAGACATGAGCGTTTGAACTGCTGAGTGAAGAATCGTCGGCAGAAAATGGTGAGCCACTTCTTGATGGTGGCATCGTCGTAACTCTTGGCAAAGGCCTTCTGTGCCAGCACATATATCTTCTGCGGACTGAAACCAAATCGCATGAAGTAATAGATAAAGAAGTCATGGAGCTCGTAGGGACCCACCAAGTCTTCCGTCTTCTGCTTGATCTTACCATGCTTATCAGCAGGAATTAGCTCGGGCGATATCGGAGTATCAACGATATCCAGCAACGTCTCTGTCGCCATCTCACCTGCCACATAAGTCACCAGATAGCGAATAAGCGTCTTGGGAACACCAGCATTCACCCCGTACATCGACATGTGGTCGCCATTATACGTAGCCCAGCCTAAAGCCAGCTCGGACAGATCGCCAGTACCCACCACGATACCATTCACCTGATTGGCCACATCCATCAGAATCTGCGTACGTTCGCGAGCCTGACTGTTCTCATAGGTGATATCATGCACTTTAGCGTCGTGACCGATATCCTCGAAATGCTGTGTGACAGCCTTGGCAATACTGATTTCGCGAATAGTGACACCCAATGTCTTCATCAGTGTCATCGCATTATTATAGGTACGATCGGTCGTACCGAATCCTGGCATTGTGATGCCGATGATACCCTTGCGGTCAAGTCCCAACTTGTCGAAAGCCTTCACCGTGACGAGCAGTGCCAACGTGGAGTCGAGTCCCCCACTGATGCCAATGACAGCCTTTTCGGCTTTAATATGATAAAGGCGCTTTGCAAGACCTGCCACCTGGATATTCAGAATCTCCTCGCACGTAGTCTGCATATCGGCCTCCTTCGGAATGAAGGGATGGGGATCGATGTCACGGATCAGTTCGAAGTCGTGAGGCTCCACAGACTTCGCAACAACCATACGTGCCGATGCATGACGCTGGGCATTGATAAATGTGGTGTTATGCCTGCGTTCCGAGCGCAGACGCTCCACATCCACCTGGGCAATCTTGATCTGAGGCTGTAAGGAGAAGCGGTCGCCCTCTACCAGCTGTCGTCCGTTCTCGAATACCATCGCAGCGCCACCATAGACCACATCCTGCGTCGACTCTCCGAAGCCACAGCTGGCATACACATAGCTGCTGATGGTACGGGCACTCTGCTGAGCCAGCAGGGAACGTAAATACTGATGCTTACCAAGGAGATCATCACTGGCAGAAAGGTTCAGGATGATATCAGCGCCGGCAAGAGCCAGATTGTTGCTGGGCGGAATAGGTGCCCAGACATCCTCGCAGATCTCGATGCCGAACTTCACACCGTCGCCCGTAACGAAGACCACCGGCTCTGGACTGATGCTGACAGGACTGCCTGCGAGATAGAAATCAGCTGGTGTGAGATCCTGAGCGGAAGCAAACCAGCGTTTTTCATAGAACTCGCCATAGTTGGGCAGATATGTCTTAGGCACGATGCCAAGTATAGATCCCCGCTGAATAACGGCTGCACAATTGTAGAGTAGACCATTGACCACCACAGGCAGTCCCACGATGGAGATGATGTCAAGTTTGCGGGTGAAATCGAGTAGCAGCATCAGCCCCTCTTCAGCCTTGTCGAGCAACAGCTGTTCGTGGAACAAGTCCTGACAGGAATAGCCCGTAATGCACAGTTCAGGGAACACAATCATCTCAACCCCCTTGCCCTCGGCCTGGGCAATGAGACTTTCTATCTGCTGGACATTGTATTCCACATCAGCCACCTTAACGGCTGGCACACCGGCAGCAACTTTGATAAATCCGTATTTCATATCTTTACTTTTTGAACATCATTTTCTATAATGGTATATATCAGCGATGGCTCTTCGAAGAAATCATTCTCCTCGAAGGTATGAAGCTTATAGAATTTCACTCCGTCAATGCGCAACGGCACATTCACAGGCGGCTTCAGCAGGAAGTGCTTGTCGCGCTTATACGCCAGCATCTGGATACAGATGTGCTCCAGTCCCTGCAGGTCCTCACGTCCGAACTCTTCGATGAAGGCCTTCGTATTCGGCTCCACCTCACCCGTAGCACGCACACAATAGGCCGTACCCTCTGCCGAAAGTAAAGTGTAGCGCAGGTAATAGTTGGAATCGTTCACCAGATACGACTCGAAGCGTGTCTGCATCAGTTCCTTCACATTCATCGGCACAAAGGCCAGATAGGCGCTGAGCTTGTCGCCACCCTTACGCTCCTCAGGCTTCGCACGGAAGGTAATCGGTCTGTCGGCTGGCTCCAGCTCTTCTTCCTCCTCCAACTTTGGCGCTGCAGCCTGAGTCTTCTGTTTCTGTTTCACTTCGACGACATGCCTGGTGTCATAATCCTCTTCACCAATGACCACTACGTCGGTGATGCGCATGGGCACATCGAAGCCATCCTCATCCTCGACGAGCACGATATCCTTTCCCTGAAAGCCAGACACACGTCCGCCTCCGACTTCACTCAAAAACCTCACTTGATCTCCTATTTTCATTAGAATCCCTCCCGCATTACTTTATCAATATCCATCTGATTGTCATCATTCATCAGATCCGACTCCTGTGGAATGTCAGGCACAGTGATAACCGGCTCGTCCTCCATTTCATCGAGTATGTCACGAAAATCATCTTCCGCCTTGGGCACATCGTTATGAATGAGCGAGTCTTCTACGAAATCCACAGGACGATAGACGGGTGGTCTGTAAAGATACCGTCGGCAGCCTGTCGTTGTCAGCAACACCATAGCTATGCCCAATAAAAAGGTTTTCTTCATATTGCTGGTTTTATATTCTGTCTACTTGTTTCACACCTTTCACCACACGCAACTTCTTGACAAGCGCCTCCAGTCGCGAAGTATCATCGATCATCACCTCCAGGTTACCGCTGAATAAACCGTCATGTGAATCGATATTAATAGAGCGCAACACGAGCTTTTCGTCTTTCGAAATGATACTCGTCAGGTTATTCACAATGCCGATATCGTCGTTGCCTATGATACGCAGGGTGATGGAATACTGCGACGATCCCTTTCCACTCCATTTCGCCTTGACGATGCGATAGCCATAGCGGCGTTGCAACTCTGGGGCATTCGGACAGTCAGTACGGTGAATTTTGATACCTCCATTAATGGTAACGAAGCCGAAAACGGAGTCGCCATAGATGGGTGAACAGCAACGAGCCAACTGATAGTCGATGCCCTTCAGGTTTCTGTCGATGATAAGCACATCATCGTTCACCGGCATATTCAGCCCAGCCACCTTTGACTCATCGAGCACGAACTCCTCAGCACTGCGGGCCATATTATCGCCTGTGACGACTTTCTCACCCTCCTTCAGTTCGAGGTATTTCTCAATCACATCGTTGGTATCGAGGATACCATCAGCTATCTGCTTGTAAAAGTCACTCACCTCCTTGAAGCCCATCTTCTTCACCACATGGAACATAATGGAGTCCTCCATCTCGATCTTGCGGTTCTTGAACTTTCGCGCCAGCATCTCCTTGGCAAAGAGGCCGTCCTTCACCTGTGTCTCCTTCAGCGCCAGACGGATCTTCGACTTAGCGCGCGAAGTCTTCACGATGTTCAGCCACTCCTGACGAGGCTTCTGATTAGCCGATGTCAGCACCTCCACCTGATCGCCGCTTTTCAGCTGATAGCGAATAGGTACCACACGGCCATTGATACGACCGCCCGTACACTGATTACCCACCTTCGAATGGATATGATAGGCAAAGTCGAGCACTGTCGCTCCCACGGGGAACTTCAGCAGGTCGCCACGGGGCGTGAACACGAAGACCTCGTCCTCATAGAGATCCATCTTAAACTGGTCCATCGCCTCCAGACCATCGGAATGTTCGAGCATCGAGCGAATATTCGTGAGCCACTCGTCGAGGCCCGATTCTCCCTTCACACCCTTATAACGCCAATGTGCGGCGACACCCCGCTCTGCAACCTCATCCATGCGCTCGGTACGGATCTGCACTTCTACCCATTTCTGCTCAGGACCGAGCACGGTGATATGCAGACTCTCATAACCGTTCGACTTCGGTACGCTGAGCCAGTCGCGCAGTCGCTTGGGATTCGGCTGGTACATATCCGTCACAATCGAATAGGCCTGCCAACACTGCATCTTCTCCTGCCCCTCAGGACAGTCGATGATGATGCGGATGGCAAACAAATCATACACGCCCTCAAACGGACACTTCTGCTTCTGCATCTTTTGCCATATGGAGTGTATTGATTTCGTGCGACCTTTAATATGACAATTAATGCCCGCCGCCTTCACCTTCTCCTCGATAGGACCGATAAAGCGCCCTATGTAGGCATCGCGTGAGGCCTTCGTCTCGTTCAGTTTCTCACGGATATGGTAATAGGCATCGTGTTCCATGTATTTCAGCGACAGGTCCTCAAGCTCGCTCTTCAATTTGTAGAGACCGAGTTTATGGGCCAGCGGCGCATATAGATAGGCTGCTTCCTGACTCACGGCCATCTTGGCCTCCTGATTCTCCGTGTCGCGGATCTGACGCATCAGGTTCACGCGGTCGGCAATCATGATCAGAATCACACGCATGTCCTCGGCAAATGAGAGGAGCAGGTTGCGGAAGTTCTCACTCTCCACCACAGGATTCTTCTGATAGAGCTGATGGATACGGTCGAGACCTTGCAGAATCCGGACAACCGACTCACCATATTGCTCACCCACCTCCTTTATCGTGAGGTGACCAGCATCAATCTCGGGAATAAGATGAACAGCCTGTATTGCATCGCCTTTCAGACCGATTTCCTCTGTCAGGATCTCAGCCGTCTGCGCTGCCATTTTCTTCTTTTCTTCGTATGTAAAAGTGAATTCCTCCACCATAATTTCAAAAAAATATGGGCAAAGATACAAATTTCTTTCGATAAATTCGCTTTTTTCCGGAAAAGTTACTAATTTTGCCCTATATTTTTAACTAAATACCTATTTTATGTTATCAGAAAAAGATTTAAAGCAGATTGCCCAAAAGGGTATCACCGCTGAACAGATCGAGAATCAGCTGAATGAGTTTAAAACCGGATTCCCCTTCCTGAAGTTGGAGGCAGCCGCCAGTATCGGTCGTGGCATCATCGCTCCCGATGCACAGGAGCGTCAGCAATATGAGGAGGCGTGGAAACAGTACAAGGCCGCAGGCAAACGCGTGGTAAAGTTCGTGCCCGCCTCGGGTGCCGCCAGCCGTATGTTCAAGAATATGTTTGCCTTTGTCGATGCCGACTATGACGTGCCTACCACCGACTTCGAGAAGAAATACTTCGACCAGATCGAGAATTTCGCTTTCTATGACGCTCTCGATGCCGCATGTCAGAAAAACGAGGGCAAGGGCATTCAGACACTCATCGCCGAGGGTAATTACAAGGCCGTCGCTGCGAACATGCTGAAGGCCGAAGGTCTGAACTACGGTCAGCTGCCCAAAGGCCTACTGCTCTTCCACAAATATCCTGAGGGAGCCCGCACCCCGATGGAGGAACATCTCGTAGAGGGTGCGCTCTATGCCGCTTCCAATGGTGAGGCCCACGTCCACTTTACCGTCTCCCACGAACACATGGAACTCTTCAAGGCCAAGGTAGCTGAGAAAGCCGACCTCTTCGCAGAGAAATATGGTATCAAGTATGACATCACCTTCTCAGAGCAGAAGCCCTCAACCGATACGGTCGCTGCCAATACCGACAACACGCCTTTCCGCAATGACGACGGCTCCCTGCTTTTCCGTCCAGGTGGTCACGGTGCCCTCATCGAGAACCTCAATGAGATTGAGGCCGACGTTATCTTCATCAAGAACATCGACAATGTGGTGCCCGACCGTCTGAAGCCCGAAACCGTCGAATGGAAGCAGGTCATCGCCGGTGTGCTCGTTACCCTGCAGCAGAAGGCTTTCGACTATTTGAAAGTGCTTGATGCCGGTGCCTCTGAGGCCCAGTTGGCAGAAATTGCCAAGTTCGTGTCAGAGTGTCTCTGCACTGATGCCAAGAACAACAAGGTAGATGCTGATTATCTGCGCACGAAACTGAACCGCCCGATGCGTGTCTGTGGCGTTGTGAAGAATGTTGGCGAGCCTGGTGGCGGTCCGTTCCTCACCTACAACCAAGATGGCACCGTATCGCTTCAGATCCTTGAGAGTTCACAGATTGACACCAACAACGAGGCCTATATGAAGATGTTCACCCAGGGCACGCACTTCAACCCCGTTGATCTCGTCTGCGCTGTCAAGGACTACAAGGGCCAGCCTTTCAACCTACCTGACTTCGTCGATAAATCTACAGGTTTCATTTCTTCTAAATCAAAATCCGGTAAAGAACTGAGAGCCTTAGAGTTACCAGGTCTATGGAATGGTGCTATGAGCAACTGGAGTACGGTATTCGTCGAAGTACCTCTCGGCACCTTCAACCCCGTCAAGACGGTCAACGATCTGCTCCGCGAGCAGCATCAGTAAAACTCAAATCCCCGCCCTTTTCGAAAGGCGGGGATTTTCATTATACAAAGCAAAGATTCGCCCGATTACACTTTCTATCAGAATCGATTTCTCTCTTCATTTCCAGCACCTGTGCCTTTATACTTCGAACTGCTGGCGTTGAAGTTGTAGCTGAGAGTGATGCCCACACACTGCTCATAGGCGTAGTAATCCTGAGCTGTCTGGCCGATAGCATAGTAAGTGATGTTCTTTGTCGTTGACGTGCGGAAGATGTCGTTAGCATACAGTGTACACGATAGGCGGTCCTTGAAGAAAGACTTTTTCAAACTGGCATTTACCTCAAAGTAGCTGCCACGATACATAAATCCCCAGTGATTGCTACCTGTATAGCTGACTTGCAGGAATGTTTTCATGGTGGGATTGATGACAAACCAGTTCTTCAGATCGAAGGAGAATTCGGGTTTGTTCAGTTTCTTCGGTGCGCCGTATGACTCTGCATCAAACATCTGCTGATAGTAGTGCAGCGTGAGGTTGGGCTGCCAGAAGCCGAATTTTGGCGAGGCGACGAGAGTGGCATAGACGCGATCCTGATGGTCGAAGTTGACAGGCTGGAAGATCGCAATCTCCTTCTCCTCATCATACACTCTGCCAATATGGGTGAAGAGATCGTTCTCGCGGGTAAAGCCTGTGACAAAAGTCAGCCACGAACAGGTCAGATTAAGATCGACACTCTGGCGCACCGATGGGCGCAATAACGGATTGCCGCCCTCATAGAACATACGACTGTCGTAGACGATCATGGATTCCAGCATGCGGTAGGGCGGACGGGTGATACGCTTGCTATAGTTCAACTGGGCGCTCCACTTATCCTTCTGCCAGGCTACCGACAGGTTAGGGAACCAATCGTTATAGGTCCGGCTGGGCTCTTGCTGCCATTCGCCAAACGAGTAGTAATCCGCTTTAACATGCTCAAAGCGAAGACCAGCATTCAGGCGCCACTGGCTTAACTGTAATTCGTATTCCGCAAAACCGGCTATGTTCTTCTCTTTCATCTCGTTGTCAGCCTCTGGTATGATGCCTTCCTGATTGACATTCCTGCCTTCACTTTGTGTAGAGGTAGCCTCCGATCCGCCACTCAGCATGCCTTTCCAGACGGGATAAGCCAGCACCAGTTTTCCTGCCACCATCCTGCGGTCATCATTGTTGAGGGTAGTGATGGTACGATCGCTAAGTTCCTTGCTGAACTCCAGCTGGTTGAGATGGCTCTCCGTTTTGCGCTGCAACATCGTAGCGTTTAGGTCGATGTCCAGTTTCCCCACCTTTCCAACGTAGTATGTGTTCAGTTCCCACACAGGTTTATCGAGCTCGTCGATATCTGTTTTCAGAACGACGTCACCATAGAAGGCTCTGTTCTTGAGATAGTTCTGCTTCATCTCTGACTTATAATTGTCATAGAGTATATGCTGCGAAGAGAAGCTCAGACCGATGGAATGATCGGTATTGAAGTCATAACTCACCCCTGTCTGATACGCCAACTGCGTCCAGCTACTCCTGCCAGGCAAAGTAGCATGAACATCGAACAGGTCTTTTTTGATATGCAGTTCCTGATCGATCGTCTGGTCATTACTGAAATGCCCGTTGTCAAGCGCTACATTAGCAGAGACCTCCAATCCGCCTGTACGGTATTTTACGGTCAAGTCGTCGTAGTTGCTCCACTTGTTATTCTTCCACGTCCGACTGGTAGCCATCAAGCTGAACCCATCGCCTTGCGTCTTCAGTGTCTTGATGCGGATGACGGCATTCACCTCAGCATTATATTTGGCACCTGGGGCGGTGATGATGTCAACGCTCTTGATGTCGACAGATTTCAATTGCTTCAGCTCAATCGGGTTGCGCACCTTTTTATTATTGATGTAGATTTCCGGTTCGCCCTTTGCCAGCACCTCGTATTTGCCATTGATATTCTTCACCAGCGGCATCATCGACAGCAGGTCGTCGGCAGTGCCGATGTCGTGCAGGAT
>JAGCDZ010000055.1 GCA_017650905.1 Prevotella sp.
ACGTTAGCGCCGCTCTTGATGCCATCAAGCTCGGACGTATTCTCAATCTCAGACGAATTCACTGGGAAGGTGACGACAAATGTACTCTGAACATAAGTCTCCGTATTCTTGCCAGGAACCTCCTTGACAACCTCCTTCACAACTTCCTTCACGACAGGCACTTCCTTGACGACCTCTCTGACAGCAGGCTCTGCAGCCTTCTTAGCCTTGCTACCACCGAAGTTGATCTTTACGCCAACCATGAAGGTACGTGTATGCGGATAACGGCTCCAGCGATAGTCAATACCTGGGTCAATACCACCAAGATTAACTTCGGGGTCAAGACCCTCATAGTCGGTGATGGTAAGAAGGTTATTGGCTGTGCCATACAGAGTCAGATCCTGAATCCAGTCATTGAAGCAGTTTTTGAAGGTGTAGCTCAGAGAGAGCGACTGCAGACGAACGTAAGTTCCCTTCTCAATCCAGCGGTCGGATGGGAGTGAACCGGAAGCATCGCCAGCAGGGAATCCGAGGAAGTCCTTCAGCACGTTCTTACCATCAGAGAACATCTGTGCACTGGTATAGTGGGCACGTGGGCCATTGTAGACATCATTACCGAACACACCGGTTATGAATGCATTCAGGTTCCAGTTCTTGTAGGAAAGAGTGTTGTTCCAGCCTGCGTTGAGCTTCGGCTGTGCACAACCTGTGATAGCACGGTCCTTAAGGCCAGGATTGTTGGTTGTCTCGCCTGTACGATTACCGTTCTCATCCAGCACATAGTACTCAGAATGTCCATTGATAGTACCTGCATACTGGTAAGTATAGAATGTACCGATTGACTCACCTTCCATGATTCTCTGCGTCCATCCGTTAGCAGAAACACCTGCTACCATCGGGTCACCCTGTGTGAGGTTGGTGGTATGGAACTGGTCATTCTGCATCTTGTCTACAGTGTTCTTGTTGTGTGACAGGTTAATGGTGGTGTTCCATGTGAAGTCCTTGGTCTGTACAGGAACGGCATTCAATGTAAACTCAATACCCTTATTGGTCATCTCACCCACATTGGCATCCATCCAACCGTATACATACTGTGTTGTAGGAACAGGATAGCCCCAGATCAGGTCCTTGGTCTTCTTATGATAAACTTCGACAGTACCGTTGACACGTCCTCTCAAGAATGCAAAGTCAAGACCGATGTTCAACATCGATGTCGTCTCCCACTTGAGGTCTGGGTTGGCATTCTTGGTAGCACCGTAAGTGCGATAAGTCTTACCGTCATAAGTAAATGTACCTGTAGCGCCGTATGTGGCATATGAAGAGTAGACATCGAATCCCATCGCATTACCGGAAATACCATAACCGGCACGGAGTTTCAGGTTATCGAAGATATTCTGATTCTTCATGAAGCTCTCCTCAGTGATATTCCATGCTGCTGATACTGATGGGAAGGTACCCCAGCGCTTGTTCTCACCGAAGACAGAAGAACCGTCACGACGGATGGTAGCCTGCAACATATAACGGCTGTCGAAAGAGTAGTTGATACGACCATAGAACGAGATGTTGCGGATGTTCTCAACATAACCGTTATATACAGAGTTCTGAACAGGAAGAATGGTCTGTGCGTAAGACAAGTTGTACCATGTCAGGTCATCGTTATAATAGCCTTCTACTCTAAGACCAAATCCGTCATTGTTCTTCTTCTCTTCCCATGTGTAACCAGCCATCAGGTCGAATTTGCTCTTGCCCAATGTGAAACCATAGTTCAAATAGGTCTCAAATGTCTGTTCACGTCCGAAATAAGTATTACGCTCAGCCTGACCGTTCTTGTTACCGATACCCTCGAGTTGGGAATTACGGGTGTCGTATGCACTATAGGTGCTCTGGTAGTTGCTCCACGAATAGTTCATGTTCCAGAGTAAACCCTTAATCACTTCAAGTGTAGCCTTACCGATAAACTGGTTGCGCTTCCAGATAGACTCTGAAGTGTCCTCATACATCAGGGCAAGCGGGTTATAGTTCTTTGAACCAGCACCAGTCGTCCATGTACCGTCGGCATTCTTGATGGCATTCGTCGGAGAATAATAGTTCATGGCATCCAACACCGATGCGCCCTCACTGCTTGTAGGCACACCGAAATGCTTACCATACATCATGTTTGCGCTCATCGACAAGGTGAGGCGGTCCTTCAGTACCTTTGTTGAGACGAGAGAACGCAAATTGAAGCGATCCATACCCGTCATCTTGACGACACCCTGACGCTTGATAAGATTACCGCTGATCATGTAGTTGGTCTTGCCATTTCCACCACTGATACCTACATTATGGCTGTGGCTGATACCAGTGCGGAGCACTTCGTCTTGCCAGTCCGTGTTGGCACCGCCATCCTTCAGGGCAACACCATTTGTCCTTGCATACTGACGCAGTTCGTCGGCTGTGGCCACATCATATTTCTTGAGGATGTTGTCAAAGGCTACATAACCATTGTAAGTCACATTGGTCTTTTCTTCGGAGCCTTTCTTGGTAGTGATGATGATCACACCATTGGCAGCCTTAGAACCATAGATGGCAGTAGCAGTAGCATCACGGAGCACGTCGATACTCTCAATGTCATCTGGAGAAACGATAGAGATGTCGACACCTGGAATACCATCTACTACATAGTAAGGTGACATAGCACCAGAACGGAGTGTAGAAGCACCACGCAGTGTAATGGTGGGAGAGCCATTCGGGTCGGCTGTAGAAGAGACAACCAGACCGGGAACCTTTCCCTGAAGCATCTGACCAGGATCGGTAAACACACCCTTGTTCAGGTCTTCAGCCTTCACGGTGGTAATTGATGAGGTCACATCCTTACGGCGCATCGTACCATAACCTACGACCACCACTTCGTTTAACACCTTGTTGTCTTCCTCAAGGGTCACTTTCATACCATTGGCGGCACTCAAGGTCTGAGAGACATAACCAATGTACGAGAATGCCAGTTGGGCACCTTGCCTGACTGTCAGTGTGAAGTCACCGTTAAAGTCAGTCACAACACCGTTAGTAGTTCCAACCTCTAAGACACTTACGCCAATCAGAGGCTCACCAGTTGCATCCAGTACAGTTCCTGACACCTTCTGCTGGGCCATCATCACCGTACTGCACAACAAAAAGAAGGCAAAGAACATGGTCTTCTGCATTCCTTGTTTGAGATTTAGGATCTTTTGCATAAATAAATTAATTAGTTGTTAGTATATAAAAAAATTAATCAATTGTTATTTCAGCATTCTCTGTTATCACGGGCACCTTTGCCTTCAACAGCTTTTCGGCACTGACCTTGACAAAACCCTCACCCTTGCAAGGACGTTTGTCCATGACAAAGGAGCCTGAAGAAGTCAGTTTTACACGCACATTGTTAAAATGGATATCCTTCACCTTACCAGGCATATCGCCACCTACGAAGCAGCCATTCTCGCTCAGCGCGGTGATATTGTTGAAGTAGATTCGGCCCACCTCCCCGCAACGGCCCTCTATCTGACCCTTGGGGAATCGCCAGTTGGCATCCTTATGGTTACCATTGGCTCTGGGATAGCTCGTCACATAGATGGGCTCAGCTTTGCCCCACCACACATCGCTCCACAACCGGCAATCAAGTTGGATATTCGAAAACACCACATCCGTCACCGTTCCTTCGTCGCGGTTCTGGATGCCCAAACCACGGTTAGAACCCGTAATGATGCAGTTGTCGAACACGACGTTATAGATGGAATCCATGTTCTCGCTGCCGATCTTAATGGCACACGAGCGACTCGACATCACACAGTTAGTCACCACGATATCATGACATGAACCATACTGCTCAAACTCGCGACGATTCTTCAGACAGATACAGTCATCGCCCGAAGTGATATGACAATTGGCGATGCGCACATTCTTCGAATGGTCGAGATCAATGCCGTCGCCATTACGGATCTTCAGGTTGTTGAGCAGATTGATGCCATCGATGACAGCCTCGTTGCAGCCAATCAGATGCACCGTCCAATAAGCACCTTCCTTGATTGTCACATCACGGATGGTGAGATTGGTGACATTCGTCAGAGTCAGCACATGCGGCCGGGGATCAAACGTCTGGTCTGCAAGGGGCTTCAACTCATACGAGTCCTCCAATTCGGCTCCCATAAAAGCGATACCATTTCCATGAATAGTACCCTTACCAGTGATGCTGATATTCTCGGCATCCTTGGCCCAGAGCCACAGCATACCTTCGCCCCGGTTGGCTCCAAAGGCACTCAGATGATAAATTTCCTCGTTAGGGTTGGCTTTCAACGTTGCAGTGGCCTCCAAATGGAGCTCCACATTGCTCTTCAACTCAACGGGACCAGACAAAAACACATGATTACGGGGCAGCAATACTACACCGCCACCCTCAGCCGAACAACGGTCAATGGCCTTTTGTATGGGCACTGCATCATCTGTCACTCCATCACCCTTAGCACCAAAAGTCAGTATATCGTATCTTTCCTGAGCTGAAAGGCTTATTGCCATCCAAACCAGAAACAACATCAGAAAGTTCTTAGTCCTCATTTTAAGTTAGCGGGTATAGTTAGAATTTGGGTACAAAGATATAAAAATTCGGTAAATATCCAAAACTTTTATCAACTAATTCAGTGTCCAGATTGTGCTTATAACACAATCGGACACTATATATTCTATACAAGAACCAAAAGTGCTTTATATCACCCTATCAAACCTAAATTGCATTTTTTTGCGTTTTCCTTTGGATATTCGGATAAAAATGCATAATTTTGCAGCCGTTTAAACGATAAGTTAGTAATAAACCTTATAAATATGGCTGAAAAATTAGAAGTGAAGGAGCTGGACCAGGTTGTTGTCCGCTTCTCAGGTGACTCCGGCGACGGTATGCAGCTCGCAGGAAACATCTTCTCTACGGTCAGTGCCACCGTTGGTAACGGCATCTCGACATTCCCCGATTATCCCGCTGACATCCGCGCCCCGCAAGGTTCGCTCACCGGTGTGTCTGGTTTCCAAGTACACATTGGCGCCGGCAAGGTCTATACCCCTGGCGACAAATGCGATGTGCTGGTGGCAATGAATGCTGCTGCGCTGAAAACGCAGTATCGCTATGCCAAGCCGGGAGCTACCATCATCATCGACACCGACTCCTTCGGACCGAAGGATCTGGAGAAAGCACAGTTTGCTACCCCCGACTATCTGGGCGAGATGGACATCGACCCAGACCGTGTCATCCAATGCCCGCTCACCACGATGGTGAAGGACTGCCTGGCTGACTCCGGCATGGACATGAAGGCCATGATGAAGTGCCGCAATATGTTTGCCTTAGGTCTCGTCTGCTGGCTCTTTGACCGCGACCTGAACCTCGTTGCTAACTTCCTGAAAGAAAAGTTCGCCAAGAAGCCCGCCATCGCCGAGGCTAACATCAAGGTGATTCAGGCTGGTTATGATTATGGCCACAACACCCATTCTTCTACCGTCAACGTTTATCGTGTAGAGTCTAAGGAAAAGGAGCCTGGACGCTATATGGATATCACAGGTAACAAGGCTACAGCTTACGGTTTCATTGCCGCTGCAGAGAAAGCCGGTCTGAAACTCTACCTGGGTTCCTATCCTATCACCCCCGCCACCGACGTGCTCCACGAGCTGTCAAAGCATAAGTCTTGCGGTGTCATCACCGTACAGTGCGAGGATGAGATTGCAGGCTGCTCCTCAGCCCTCGGCGCTTCGTTCGCTGGTGCCTTAGGTGTCACTTCCACTTCTGGCCCTGGCATCTGCTTGAAGTCTGAGGCTATGAACCTCGCTGTGATCATGGAGTTGCCACTCGTTGTGCTCGACGTGCAGCGTGGTGGTCCTGCCACCGGTCTTCCTACGAAGTCGGAGCAGACCGACCTGTTGCAGGCCCTCTTCGGCCGTAACGGTGAGAGTCCGATGCCCGTCATGGCAGCTACCAGTCCTACCGACTGCTTTGATGCTGCTTATCAGGCTTGTAAGATTGCCCTCGAGCACATGACACCCGTTGTGCTGCTCACCGATGCCTTCGTGGCCAATGGTTCCGGCGCCTTCAAACTCCCTGACATCGCCAAGCTCGACCCCATCAATCCGCCATATGTTCCTGAGGAACTGAAGGGCAAGTGGACACCGTATATGCGTGCCGAGAACGGCACCCGCTACTGGGCAGTACCTGGTCGTGAGGGCTTCACACATATCCTCGGTGGACTGGAAAAGGACTCTAACACAGGTGCTATCTCTACGAATCCTGAGAACCACGACCTGATGACACGTCTGCGCCAGCAGAAGATTGCCAATATCCAGGTGCCCGACCTCGAAGTCGACGGCGACGCCAATGCCGATCTGCTGATTGTAGGCTTCGGCTCTACCTATGGTCACCTGCGCTCTGCCATGGACGAGCTCCGTCAGAAGGGCTACAAGGTGGCTCAGACCCACTTCAAGTATCTGAACCCGCTGCCCAAGAACACGGCTGATGTACTGAAGAAGTACAAAAAGGTGGTGGTGGCCGAACAGAACATGGGCCAGCTCGCCGCTTACCTCCGCATGAAGGTCGACAACTTCGTCCCCTTCCAGTTCAACCAGGTCAAGGGCCAGCCCTTCGTGGTAGAAGAGTTAGTCAACGCATTCGAGGACATTTTAAAGAAGTAAAGAGTTATGGAATATACAGCACAAGATTTCAAGAAAGGCCAGCCTCGTTGGTGCCCCGGTTGCGGTGACCACTTCTTCCTGGCTTCACTCCATAAGGCTATGGCCGAAATCGGCGTAGCCCCTGAGAACGTCGCAGTCATCTCCGGTATCGGCTGTTCCAGCCGTCTGCCCCACTACATGGCTACCTACGGCATGAACACCATCCACGGTCGTGCCGCTGCCATCGCTACCGGCGCCAAGGTGGCTAACCCCGACCTCACCGTCTGGCAGGTATCCGGCGATGGCGACGGACTGGCTATCGGTGGTAACCACTTCATCCACGCCAACCGCCGTAACATCGACCTGAACATGATCCTGCTCAACAACCGCATCTACGGTCTGACCAAAGGTCAGTACTCACCCACCTCACCCCGTGGCTTCATCTCCAAATCGAGCCCTTACGGCACCGTCGAGGATCCGTTCCGTCCTGCCGAGCTCTGCTTCGGTGCCCGCGGACATTTCTTCGCCCGTTGCGTGGCTACCGATGCCAAGGGAACGGTCGAGGTGCTGAAGGCTGCCTATGAGCACAAGGGCGCCAGCGTCACCGAGGTGTTGCAGAATTGTGTCATTTTCAACGACCACTGCCACGACATCGTCTACAACAACGAGGGCCGTAAAAAGAACGCCATCTATGTGCGCCACGGCGAGAAGCTCGTCTTTGGCGAGAACAATGAGTTCGGACTCGTGCAGCAAGGCTTTGGCCTGAAAGTGGTCGAGATCGGCAAGGATGGCTACACCATCGACGATGTACTCGTTCACGATGCCCACTGCGAGGACAACACCCTGCAGCTCAAGCTTGCCATGATGACGCCTGAGGATGGCTTCCCCATCGCACTCGGCGTAATCCGCGACGTGGTGGCTCCCACCTACAACGATGCCGTCCACGCTCAGCTGGCTGGAGTCTCCGCTCAGAAGAAGTACCATAACTTTACTGAGCTCCTCGAAACCAACGATATCTGGGAAGTTAAATAAATAGAATCCCCTGGCCGCTCGGTCAGGGGATTTTTCTTGTCTCTAATAGGAGGACAGTTCTGCCCTTTTATGTCATTAATTCGCCAGTTTCTTGAAATAATAGCCTGGGCCGTCATAAGCTACCCCACCATCAAGTATTAACTCCCCGTTGTAGAAGAAATAGGTGTAACTTACTTTCCGTTCACCAAACGCCTTGTCGGAATATTGAATGACTATTTTCTGATATTCTACATCAACCCATTGATAGGTGTAGATACGACTTTTTTCGATTGTGGTATTGTAGGAGTATTTGCCGCTTTTGAGGAAATATATGTTTTTCTTATCCTCAACCTTCATGGTCTTTTTTGCCTCATTGAAAGTGACAGTTATTTCCCCTGCCTGATACGTTTCAGTGCCACCCTCTCCATAGCTGGCACTTATCATGTGCCATATACCATCAAGAGTTGTCGGGTTGCTTTCATAAACCACATCCTTTGGATTCAATTCCGATTCATCATCGTTACTGCACCCTATCGAAACAGTCATCAGCATGGCGCTCATCAGAATATACAGATACTTTTTCATACGCATTAAGCATTTTATTTATCCATAAAATTGAAACCTTCTCATATATAAAAAACAGAACGCCCCAAATACTGCATGAAAAACCTGTAATTTAACAAAGTTTAAGTATAATAAATGAACAAAACATCCCTTCGTTATTCGTTATACTAAATAGAGTAGATGCAATCCCACGATGAGCATTCTGATTTGAATCTCAGGATTTCATCTGAGCTTTGCCACTTAACCAAAGTTCCATCTGCATGGTGCAAAGCATCACAATATGTACAGGACTTCCCTGCCTCCCAAATGAAATAATAGACTTCATTATTCCAAATGAGTTGATAAATCCGCATATTATATCCCCAAAGCCCTTCAATTATTTCATCCCGATGTTTCTCTGGCTCAGCAACTAAATCCTGTATCCACTCCGGCAGACTGTCTAATGACGGCTTCTCGTCTGTTGAATTGGTTATTCTACTATCATAGAAATCATAGAGAACAGATTTGTCTATTTCCTCAGAAATATCATTTTTATTACTACAAGCCACAAATCCTGCTATTGAAGTAAATAGGAACACAATTCCGATGAATAATCTTTTCTTTTTCATAAGTCTTTAGTCTATTATGTTTTGACGAACTATTACCAATGGAAGCGGATGCCGAAAGGCAGTGTCACACTGAGAGGATGCTCTGTGCGATAGGTCTTCAGGTCGCTCCCGTCGTTAAAGAAATATTGCAGAGAGGGCTCCAAATAGATGCCGAGATGGGGCGTAAGGTCGTATTGCAGACCAAGGCCTAGGGTTGTTGACCATTGGTTATTGACATCAAGGGATGTCTCCTTTCTAAAGGTGCTGCTGGCGTTGTTGACGTGATTGACCTCAAGAGAGCAGTGTATAGGTAGTTCCAGCATGACCCCTGCCGAAGAATAGAGACTGAGATGTGCCTTGCTGAACCAATGCCAGCCGAAGCGGAACGGAATGCCGAGATAGTGCAGCCGCTGGTGTTCCTGGATATAGGCCTGGCTACTACCTGTATTGATGGTAGAACTGAGTTTTGTGTAACTGAGACCCGTTTCCAATGAAAGATGTTTGGACAACTGTCGGTTGAGCAGGAGCTGAATGGTCACAGGTGGTTTATGCTCGTAGTGTGCCTCCATCATGCCGTTGTTGACTGAAATGTTCTGGGCGGCAATGTCCATAATGGAGCGGGTTTCAATATCGGGGGACGCCTGTGGATGGGTGTTCAAATAGGAATGATAGTCTATCCAGTTGCTGAAAGCTACTTCGGTTGGAATCATAAGGTTGCTTGTGGCATCGAAACTGCTTTTACCGATGGTGGTTCCTGTCAGATAATCGTCATGTTGTCCTAATTGTCCATTGTAGGCCAGTTTGATGTCCCAAGAAGATTTCCTAATATGGGTAGATGCGATATCAACAGGCTCTTCTTGGGAAGGAAGGGGTATGTGCTGATAGATAAGCGTATCTTGCTGAGGAACCTTCTTCTCCGTGGTTTGAGTTGTCTCTGTCAAGGAGTCTACCTGATCCTTTAAATAATCAGGTATGGAGTCTGGCGCAATAACGGCCTCTGCCTGATAGCGAATAAGATGGGATGATGGTTTCTTACTAATGGCGGCATAGACAGGTTGGACGTCTGGCCTCTCGACGATAAGTTTGGGCTTTTGGGGCTTTGGTGTGACTATCACTGGTTTGGTCTTTGGTGATGGCTTGTACAATAGCCTCCACACCGCCGTCGGAACGGCAATGAGTAGTAGGATGAGTGGCCACGATTTCTTGATCAGAGCCTGCAGCGTCCGCTTGGCATGGGATAGTTGGGAGGAAGAGGAGTGTGGGGCAATGCCCAACATCTGACTTATCTCCTGATGCGTGAGACCTTCGAACACAGAGAGTCGGAAAACATGCTGATACCCCTGCGGCAATTGCGAAACAAGTGCCTGCAGTTGATTATAGTCAGAAGCGAGGATTGTTTCTGTTATTGTCTCGCCCTCTTTTGCCATCTGTTGGATGGCAGCCTGCTCCTTATTCAGATGTTGACGGTAGTGATAGCCAACGTTTCTGACAATGGAGGTCATCCACGATTCCAGTTTGTCATCGCTTTTTAATTTGTCTAATGAAGTCAGGATTACCACGAAGGCATCGTGCAGCAGGTCTTCTGCCATCGATTCTTCATTGGTGTATTGTCGGCAGATGCCAAGCAGTTGTGGTTTGAATTGCTGATAAAGCAGTTGTAAGGCTTGGCGGTCACCAGCCTTGCATCTGCTTACCAGTTCATGGGTTTCCATTAATCCTGTCTTCAGATCTAGGAATTAACGATTTTTCCTGCCCGACGGAGGATTTCAATGAAACGTTCCATTCCTGCTTCGTTCTTCTTCATGAGCTCCTTAACGGTTTCATCACCATCGTTGATTCCTGGATAGCCATACCGGATATAAAATGGAATCTCTGAGACGTCAAACTCGTCACCAGGCCCGAATCCGACACATTGGAATGTGAGATCGCTGAAATACGCTGCACTGGAGAACCATGAGACAGCACGGGCATCGAACAGCAAATTCTTATCACTATAGAAATAGACACGATATTGGCAACTATAATCAGAAAACAGGTGTGTGTCGAGGACGACATTCTTCAACCTCAATTCGCCTGTCTCCGGGTTGAAACTCTTGATGTTGTCAAGTGAGAACAGCGGCATCTCTGCTTTATATTGCATTGGCGCATCAGCACTCTGGCGCGCTACAGCATAGAGTGATAGGCCTGCCGTATTGATGTCTTTATCTCTATCATCGCTACAGCTAAAGCATCCTGCTGCCAAAACGAGCATGGCACACAGCCAATAGTTCAAACTTTTCTTCATATCATTTTATCGACTCTGCAAATTTAAATCTTTCCTACTATTATAGTGTCATAGAATTGGAAAAAGACTGCATGCAGAGCCAAATAATTAACAAAGTTTTACTATTGGACTCACGGGGGGACGGTTCCGAATGAGTCGCAGCTCACTCAGAACCATCCCCACTGAGCTCACAATGGGCATATATTTGTGCCGAAATCTCCCTTGCCAATCCGCCATCATAGCCCACCCGTAGATGTATGCTTGGGCGCTGTGGGTTCTTTGTAGTGATAATCACGGCATATTCATCAACAGTATAAGGTGTTGCCATATTCTTCGGCATCACGCTAATCATGTCGCTTATCTTTTGTTCTTCGCCAGCCACCACCATTACATCTTGGGCCGTATAGAACAGAATGAGTGCAGACAACTCGTTGGCCCTTGAGGCATCCAACACCACAACGTCATCAGGCTCTCCGTATTTCAATTTTACCTCTTCAGTGTTAGCGAATGTAACCTTTGGAGGTTCTTTCTTTTCCATATATTTATTGACAAAGTACCCCACAGGGATAACTATCAGCAGGAGAAGAAGCCAGATATTGTAATAAAATGCCAAAAGAAGGATGGCGATGACGGCAAGAATTGTGTTACGTTTCATTTAATTCCATTATTTAGTACATTTGGTGCAAAGATACTAAATTTGGTACTAACTTCCAAATTTTTGACGTTTTTTATCAAAGGATCGGTTCTTCTTAATCACCATTGTTCTTTGGCCTCTAAAGTTATTTGCTTTTCCTGGCCGTTGGCGGTGGCAATGGTTAGAACCTGTTTGGGTGTGCGATGCAGAGCATCTTCTTCGTCCCACGAGTATTCTGACACACTTTTTCCGTTGACGGTGGTTATGGTGTCGCCCAGTTCCATCCCTGCCTTAACGGCATCACCATCCCTGACAAGCGAAGATACAATCCATCCACGACAAATGTCTGTGCGGTTACGGAAACCATAATCATAGGTTGGTCCCTCGGGAGCCGCAGGCTTGAAACGACGCAGATATAGCACGCTGTTCTTGGCATCGATAATGATGTTGTAGTCAGACCAGATATCATTGCCGATAATTCCTACATAATCTCTGTTGCCAAAGGCGCCAGTACCCTCGGGCATATAAGATATAGACCTACGATGGATGGTATCGCTACCTATCACAATCCTGTCAGACATCATGTCTACAACCACTTCTTGTTCTTTATCGCCTATACCAAACTGGGTAAAATCGGTGAAGTATCGTTTGGCGGTCATCTCATCAAGCTTGTATTCACTGACGGTTTGCGCTGTAAAATCAACAGTACCGCCACTACCCGTGTCCATCAGATACCAGCCTTTGATGCTTGTGCCATTCATGCAGGTCTCGGCTTGCAACAACAGACGGTCGTCCTCGTATTTAATGGGCAGCTTCTCGTAGCCTGCAATATCTGGCAATCCGCTTTTATGGGGTTTCAAATAGTGGTGCTCGAAATTGATTTCAAACGGATGGTCAGCAATATTCTTGATGCCCATGATGCCGTCTGTGTGACAACTCACGACATCCCTCAACTGAAAAATAGGCACAATATTATAGTTGTCGACGATAGTGCCGGCGATTATCCTGGTCTTTTCAGCTATCACCCGGACCTTCGTTTTTCCGGCCCCGCCACCAGCAAAGGCATGTCCCACTTTCTGAGGCTTCCATGCTGAATGGGAGAGAAACACACTGTCTACGCCGAACATACCAGCCGCTCCGGTATCATAAATAACGTTACACTTGATAGAGTCGTTGATAACAACTGGTATATAGATATGGCTGTGATAGAGGAAAGGAATGCTATCGCTTTTCTCTTGTGCCTGTCCAGCCATTGTGGCGAGGGCGAGCAAGGTGGTGATAAAAGTTTGCTTCATAAGAAATTTATATTTTGACCGCATTCCTTAGAAACGGAGCAACTCTGAACCTGTGATGCCCTGCTCGTTGCTGCGTACCTGTACCACGCAGATACCATTAGGCCGTTTTGGCAAGCATACCGGCATAGGCATCTATCAGGCCGTGACCGTAAATATTGTTAGGATATTTCAACGTATCGTCATACTGGCGGCTTGTCTTGCTGATGATGTCCTTAATGCGGTCAGGCGTCAGCGTGGAATCGGCTTGCAGCCACAGTGCCACGATGTTGCGGCAAGTATCCATAGTCTTGTTACTTGTCTCATAGGCTTTGCTGTCACGCTGATAAATCCCTGTGTATCGTTTATTGATGAATGCGCTTGCGGGTGCGGGTGGTACCGTTGTGGTCCTTATACTGCTCAATGACGAGGCCCTTACCGGTGGCGTTGGAGAGGCGACGGCCATTGAGATCGTAGCGGACTGCGGGCTGGGCGGCTGCGCCAGAAACAGTAGTGATGGCACTGGGGTCGGTCTCGAAGAACTGCCAGGCGTCGAACTGCACATTGTCGGCTTGGGTGAACACGAGGAAGAAGAGGTTCTTGGTGCCTTTGAATACAGCAGGATCGACTTCAAACACATGGTCCTGCCAATCGGTCGAGGAGAATTCTACCTTGGCAATGGGATTCTGGTTCTTGCCTAAACGGAATTCAATGGTGCCGCTACCCTTGGCCCTGAGGACAAACGTCTTGGCGCCATTCTCACCGAAATCAACATTGCGCACTGCTGTCCACGAAAGGGGAGCCATCTTGATGTACATATTCTCAGAGGCATCGTTGCCCATGGTGTTCTTCGAGGTAATGGGCTTGAGGTTCTTGAAGTCCTCGTAGTTGACACCACCGCAGGAGGCCATGGTCTCTGCCTGCTGGAGCTGATAGGGGTCAAAGGGCTTGATCGGGGTGACGCCCGTGTTGGTCAGATCCACCTTGTTAATGGTCTGCGTGGCTTCGTCGACAGTGGCTTTGGCAACGCAGATGGAGCGATAGGTTGATGCATTGGCATCGACACCATTATTATTCTTCATGCCCTCCAACAAAGAACCATTGTGGAAGATGTGATAATAGTTGCCCTGATATTTGTGCAGGTGGGAATGGTTGTTAGGCGAAGAGCCGGGATGAGGGCCATAGACGCCCTTGTACTTCCAGGAATTGGGTTCCATCGGACTGTCGGAAACCATATAGCACATGGTGCAAGTTTCGGGCTTCGATACGGTGATGCCCTGTTCCTGCTTGTATTTGTTCCAGTCGGCATCTTGGCGGGATGCCCAGTTAGAGCAATAGGTATAGACAAACTTGCCATCCATAATGTTCAGTTCGCTGGCCTCGAAGTGATAGGGTGCCGGAATCTTGACAGCACTGCCGTCGAGTTCAATCATCGAGGGCTTCAGCTTCACGATTCGTGCATTATTGGGCTGGATATTGGTGCCTTTCTCGTTCGGGTCGCCACCGCCGAAGGATAGCCAACCCGTACCGCTTTCATCGATTACCACTCCCGGGTCGAAGATCCAGCTGCAGGGCAGTGCTCCTGGGGTATCACGATTGATGAGGGAAGCCTTCAGTGGCGATGTAAAAGGACCTACTGGAGAACTGGCTTTCAGCACACCGACACCGTGGCTGGTGTTGGCAAAGTAAAGGAAGAACTCTTCCTGGCCATCTTCTGTAGTACGCCAGACCATTGATGGTGCCCACGAGTTCATAAAGCCCTTATACCAAGGATTGCCCGTCCACGAAGAACAGAGCTTAGCCACGTCAATGGTGCCGTGGAAGGTCCAGTTTACCATATCGTCGGTAGAGAAGACCACCAGCGACTTGATTTTACCGTAACTGTTTTCTCCTTTCTTTCCGTTTGCAACGAATTCCTGGTGGTCGTTGGAGCCATAGACGTAAAGACGGCCATTATACTCGATGGCTGTAGGGTCTGCACAGAATACGCAACCACTGATAGGGTTAACCGAACCCGGCTTCTTAAAATTGACTGCAGCGTCGTTCTGGGCGTTTAACTGGAGGCTCATGGCCATTAGAATAACTAAAGTAAAAATCTGTTTCATAATGGGTTTTGATTTATTTGGTGCAAAGGTACGCATTATTCTCCGAACGACCAAATGTTTTCGGATTATTTGCAAAGTCCACTTGACAATCGCCCTGACACTCATCGCTTTAGGAGAGTTTTCGTGTATTTATACACTCAATATCCGAAATTTTGTTTATAGTTTATGGTTTAGAGTTTAGAGTTTTTTGTACCTTTGCAGGCGTTTTTGGAACTTAATTTAAATCAATCGATATGTTTCATATTTATGAAGGCTTCCATCTGGTAGAGACGTACCATAAGATGCGTCACCAGCGTAAGTATCATCCGGAAGACAGCACCAAGCGTGTCATTAAAATCGCCCTTGTGGCCATTGTAACACTCCTGCTCTGGAATATTCCGACGGAGTGGTTCGGTATTCAGAACCTGACGGTGATCCAGCAGCGTGTCATCGCCATCTTTGCTTTTGCCACCTTGATGTGGATTTTGGAAATCGTATCATCATGGGCTACGTCGATCGCCATCATGGTGCTGATGCTGCTCTTCTGTACGGACAGCGGTATCATGCCGATGGTGAATGAGGAAGAAGTGGGCAAGCTGCTCAGTTACAAGGGTGTGATGGCTTGCTTCGCCGACCCTGTAATCATGTTGTTCATTGGTGGATTCGTACTGGCCATCGCCGCTACGAAGACAGGACTCGACGCCCAATTAGCCAAGGTGCTGCTCAAGCCCTTTGGTACTAAGAGTGAGATGGTGCTGTTGGGATTCCTGTTGGTAACAGGTCTGTTCTCAATGTTTGTCTCGAACACGGCTACTGCCGCCATGATGCTGACGTTCCTTACGCCCGTGTTCCGTCAGTTGCCTCCAGAAGGCAAGGGCCGTATCGCCCTGGCTATGTCGATTCCCGTTGCAGCCAACCTCGGTGGTATGGGTACGCCTATCGGTACACCGCCAAACAATATTGCCCTGAAGTATCTGAATGATCCTGAGGGTCTGAACATGGGCCTTGGCTTCGGTCAGTGGATGATGTTCATGTTCCCGCTGGTGGTTCTGCTGCTGTTCATCAGCTGGCGTATCCTGTTGAAATTCTTCCCGTTCTCACAGAAGACCGTAGAATTAAAGATTGACGGTGGTATGCAGAAGGGCATCCAGTCAAAGATCGTCATCTTCACCTTCATCCTTACCGTGGCACTCTGGCTTTCTGACCAGTTCACTGGTATCAACGCCAACACGGTGGCTATGGTTCCGTTCGGCATCTTTGCCCTGACGGGTGTCATCAACAAACGTGACTTGGAGCAGATCAACTGGAGCGTGATCTGGATGGTGGCCGGCGGTTTCGCCCTCGGTTATGGTCTGAATGCTTCCGGTCTGGCTGCCAATGCTGTGGAGAGCATCCCCTTCGGTGACTTCTCGCCGCTATTGATCCTTGTGTTGGGTGGTGCCATCTGCTACGTGCTGTCCAATTTCATCTCGAATTCTGCTACGGCAGCCTTGCTGATGCCTATCCTGGCTGTGGTCTGCGGTGCTATGGGTGATAAGCTCGCACCTATTGGTGGCACGGGTACCGTATTGATTGGTGTGGCCATCGCTGCTTCGTCGGCTATGATCCTGCCTATCTCTACCCCGCCGAACGCCCTGGCTTTCGCCACTGGTTACGTCCAGCAGAAAGACATGTCAAAAATCGGAATCATCATGGGTGCCCTTGCTATGGTATTAGGCATCGGACTCGTCTATCTGATGGGAACGCTACACCTGATCTAAATAAGAAGCCCGCTCGATACTGAGCGGGCTTTTCTTTTATTTATCTGCAATCTTTCTGAAGCTCTGTAGTTTTTCTCCGTAACAGAGGTCGCCGCAATCGCCAAAGCCTGGCACGATATACTTATGCTCGTTCATGCCCTGATCGATAGCTGCACACCAGATTGTGGAGCCCTCGGGCAGTGTTTCCTTCACTACTTCAAGTCCCTCAGGAGCCGCAATCACACAACACAAATGTATCTTCTTTGGTTTTCCTGTCTGTAGCAGCGAATCGATGGCTGCAGCCAGACTGCCACCTGTGGCCAACATCGGGTCGACGATTACCAAGGTCTTGTTCTTGACACTTTGTGTAGCGATATATTCCGTATGTACGCCCACCTCCGTATGTTCACGGTTGATATACATCCGAAAAGCCGAAACGAAACCATTGTCTGCCTTATCAAACACATTCAGGAATCCTTCGTGGAAGGGCAGTCCTGCACGCAGTACGGTGGCAATGACCATATCATCCTTTGGCAGAGGGATATCAATCGTACCGAGAGGGGTCGTCACCGTCTTCGGCTTATACTCTAAGGTTTTTGACAGTTCGTAAGCCATGATCTCGCCGATGCGCTTGATGTTGTGACGGAAGAGAAGACGGTTACGCTGATAGTTCTTGTCACGCAACTCCGACATAAACTGATTGAGAATCGAGTTGCTCTTGCTGAAATCAATAATTTCCATAAGCTTTGGGTTCTTAGATTCGTTCATGCAATGCCACGGAGTTGCTGACGTACAGCCTTCCGGGCTGCTCCCAAACGATGTTCCACGCTCTTATAGCCCTCACCTAAATACTCGGAGATATCAGCGACCTTCATACCACCATATATATGCAGGCGGTAGACTTCCCGACAGTTCTCCGGCACACGGGCCAGACCACGCTCCAACTGCTCCGTAATATCGTGGATGCTCAGTATGGACTCGGCAGATTCATCGATGGAATCGGTGTTTTTCAGATAATGCTCGTACGCCTCGAAATGAGTACGACGGCGATAGAAATCGGCTATCAGGTTGCGTGTTGTCGTATAGACCAAGGCTGGCAAGGTGATATCGGTAATCATCTTGTCGGAGGTCAGAAGGCGAAGGAACACGTTCTGCACGAAATCCTCCGCTTCGACCGAATTACCGAGACGGCTGCTGACGTATGCCAGCAGCTCGTCACGGTGAGTAACGTAATAATTGGTTAAAGTTAGAAATTTATTCATCGATCATCTGATCATTCATTCACAACCTTCTGAATGGTACCATCCTCATTGTAGAACAGACGCTGTACCTTGAGGGAGCGCAGATGGGTGATATCATTTGAAGGTACACAGTCGTGATAGAACAAGAACCACTCGCCCTTATACTGCACAATGCTGTGGTGTGTGGTCCAGCCTACGACGGGATCGAGGATGACGCCCTGATAAGTGAAGGGGCCATAAGGATTGTCGCCGATAGCATAACAGAGCATGTGGCTGTCGCCCGTGGAGTAGCTGAAATAATACTTACCATTATACTTGTGCATCCATGAAGCCTCGAAGAAACGATGGGGATCACCGGCTTTCAGAGGCTGGCCATCCTTGTCGAGTACCAGCACTGAACGGGGAGCCTCAGCGAACTGCAGCACGTCGTCGCTCATCTTTACCACAAAGCTTGATAAAGCAGGAATGTCGGCAGGCGCAAAGAGCTGTGTCTTCTTATCAGCAGCAGGACCGAGGTCAACACCCTCCTTCACCAACTTCTGAGGAGCCTGATACCACTGGAGCTGGCCACCCCAAAGTCCACCGAAATAGGTGTAGATCTGTCCGTCGTCATCCTTGAACACACTGGGGTCGATGCTGAAAGAGCCACGGATGGGATGCTCCTGGGGAATGAACGGGCCCTCTGGCTTATCGGCGATGGCCACACCCAGATGGAACACACCGTTGTAGTCCTTTGCAGAGAAGATGAGGAAGTACTTGCCGTCTTTCTCAACGACATCGTTGTCCCACATCTGTTTCTCGGCCCACTTCACCTGATCAACATGCAGAATCATGCCGTGATCGGTAATCTCGCCATTTTCAACATCCTCCATAGAAATAACATGATAGTCCTTCATCTGGAAGTGACCGCCATCGTCATCGAAGGCAGCACCTGCCTCCCAGTCGTGAGAGGGATATACATAAAGTTTGCCGTTAAACACATTGGCAGACGGGTCTGCATAATAATCTTGCGGATAAAGATAACGTGGTTTCATTTGCTTTGGATTTTTTAGAGTTTATACTATCTATATTTCAACATCTTCTTCTTTGTCAGCATTCCGCCTGCGAGCTGCAAGCTCTGCCTGCATATTCTCATTATACTCCTTGGTGATGGGGTAGAGATAGAGAGCGGCGATGCCCACGCAGAACAACAGTGCAGGCACGATGCTCGACACCAGACGGATACCCTCCATCGCACTCTCATTCTGTATTGATACACTGCCTGGCTGATAACCGAAGGCTGAGATAATCACACCGGCCACAGCTCCACCAAGACCCAGACCAACCTTCAAGGCCACTGTAATGCCAGAGAAGCAGAAGCCTGTGGCACGACGGTAGTTCTCGTACTCGATATGATCGGCCACATCAGCTATCATCGCCCACAACAGCGGGATGGTAGGCGCATAGCTCAACGACTTCAGAATATTGAGCACAAACAGCAGACCTACATCCGTAGGCGATGGCAGATAGAACAGGAAGGTAAAGAAGGCTGTCAGCGTCAGACAGACAATGAACACCGTCTTCTTGCCATATTTATTGGCCAGATAACGCGACAACGTAATCACACCTATGAACTGCACCACTGCAGCCACAATATTAAAGAAAGAGAAGCCAACGGCATAAGAATCTTCGATGGAATCGACTAATTTGAATATCCGGAGGAAATCGTAGAGTGACTTCTGATCGACATTATACTGGAAATAGAAGCTCATGGCAGAGCTCCACATCGCAAGCGTGATGAACAAAGCGAAGGTCAACAGGAACAACGCCGACCAGGGAATGTCGGAAATGGTATTCTTGATATCCTCTTTGATATTCACTTCCTGATGGGGAGGCGGCTGGATGCGCTCACGGCTGACATAGAATGACACCAAAAAGAACACGAAGGCAACGCACGCGAAAATGGAAATAGTACACAACCAACCATGCTGGGCATTGTCGTGCCCAAAGCGGTTCACCATCGGCAGCGTCAGGCCCTGCACCACAAACTGGGCAATGGTCACGGCGACGAAACGGATGGTTGTAATGCTTGTGCGCTCCTTGATGTCGCTTGTCATCACGCCACCCAAAGAGACATACGGGACATTATTCGATGAATACGCCGCCATCAACAATACATAGGATATGGTAGCATAGAAAGCCACCATGCCCTTGTCCTCGATACCGGGATTGTAGAAGGCGAGGACATAGAACACGCAGAATGGTATAGCCGTCCAAAGAATCCATGGACGGAACTTACCCCATTTCGACTTTGTGCGATCGGCCAAGAGACCCACTGACGGATCGATAATGATTGCAAAAACACTGCCAATCATCAGGATGCTGCCCGCCACGGTTCCGTCGAGTCCAAAAACATCGGTGTAGAACTTCAACTGGAACATCACAATCATCTGGAACACGAGGTTAGCGGCTGCATCTCCAAGGGAGTAGCCTACTTTCTCGCCAAATGATACCTTTTGGGTGATGTTTCGTTTCATGCCGCAAAGTTACGCACTAATAAGAAATTAGACGTTTTAATATGTCACAGATGCTTTATACTGTGTTTCATTTGACAAGAAAAGATGAAAAAATACCGAAGGAATCGAATATTTTTTATATTTTTGCAGCATGAATCTGAAGAAACTATTAATCATACTACTCGCCGTTACCTGCGTCTCGTTCGCAGCAAGCGCAGAAGTCAGACTTCCCCAGCTGTTTCAGTCGGGCATGGTCATGCAACGTGGCAAGCCTATTCCCGTCTGGGGGTGGGCCGATAAGGGAGAACAGGTTACCATCACTTTCCAGAAGAAGACATACACCACCACAGCCGATGATCAGGGTTGTTGGCGCATCGACCTTCCCAAGATGAAGGCAGGGGGCCCCTTTCAAATGTCAATTAACCAATTGACAATCGACAACATCCTTATTGGCGATGTCTGGCTGCTCTCCGGACAGTCGAATATCGACGTGACCATCGAGCGCGTCTATCCGCAGTATGTCAACGAAATCGACCAGTTCAATATCGACCAGGTCCGTTTGTTCCGTGTACAGAATGAGACGTCTACCCACGGGGTGAAAGACGATATCCGTCAGACGAACATCAACTGGAAGCCGCTCACCAAGCAGAACGCGTGGCTCTTCTCCGCCGCTGGCTCATTCTTAGGCAAACGGATGTTTGAGAAGAACAAGGTGCCTCAGGGCATCATCGTCAACAGCTGGGGCGGTACTCCCATCGAGGCATGGATCAGTGCCGATTCCCTGAAAAACGACTATCCCATGCTGCTAAAGCGGATGGCAATCTATCAGAATGACAATTATGTAAGGGCTCAGATGCAGGCCAATGGGGCTGCCAGCAGACAGTGGAACGAGATGCTCAACAAAGAAGACAACGTTGAGACCTATTCCTCTCCTACCTGTCAGGATAACGACTGGCAGACTATCAACCAGGACAGCTGGAGCCTGCGGCACACCGGTAGCATCTGGCTCCGACAGCATATAATTATAGATAAGGTACACGCGGGAAAGCCCGCCCGTCTGTTGCTGGGCACCCTTTACGACCAGGATATCACCTATCTGAACGGCCAGCAGATCGGAAGCACTGGCTATCAGTATCCTCCGCGCCGCTATGACATTCCCGAAGGTCTTCTCAAAGAAGGCGATAATGTGATAGCCATCCGTTTCATCAACAAAAACGGGGCCGTTCATTTCATCCCGCAGAAGCCCTATATGCTCTGCTTCGGCGACGACCGTTTCTCGCAGAACCCCATGCCGAAGGATGTCATCCCGCTCGGTAAGGAGTGGAAATGCCATATCGGTGCAGAAATGCCACCCAGTCCTGGTGGTGATGTGTCACTCCAAAACCAACCCACAACACTCTATAATGCCGTGCTCCATCCGCTGGCTCCTTACGCCATCAGCGGCGTGGTGTGGTATCAGGGCGAATCGAACACCGGCAACCCAGCACCATACGCCGACTATCTGAAAAAGCTGATGGGCTGCTGGCGCGACCGTTGGCAAGACCAGCAGATGCCTTTCTGCATTGTACAGCTGGCCAACTACGACGGCCGTCAACAGACAGGCTTCCCAAGGCCCATTGTCTATCCTGAAGAGCCTGTGAACAGCGGTTGGGCACAGTTACGCGAGGCTCAGCGTACAGCTGCCAAAGCAGATCCTTATGCAGCATTGGCCGTCATCAACGACTTAGGTGAGACCGTCGATATCCATCCGCTTCGTAAGAAAGAAGTTGCTGAGCGCATCGGTCTCTGTTTCGACCGTCTTGTGTTCAACGACAAGAAGGTGAGTCTATCTCCTGAAGTCATCGCAACCGAGATCCAGGACGACAAGCTCATCCTCACCCTCGATCAGCCCATCCAGTCAGGCACCCTCCATGAATTTGAAGTTGCCGGTGCCGATGGCAAATTCGTCAACGCCACTGCCACCGCCGATGGGAACCGCATCACTATTGTCTCACCGCTTAACCGCTCACCTCTTAACATCCGTTACGCCTGGAAGGACGATCCCAAATCAGACGTCCGTTCACTGACGGGCCTCCCCATGTCTTCATTTGAACTAAATATCAACAAATAATTAACAATATTACATTATGTCAACTATCAACGAAACAAAAGGCTTTTACAAGCTGTCATGGCTCCAGCGCATCGGCTTCGGCTCGGGCGACCTGGCGCAGAATCTGATTTTTCAGGTAATATGCACTTACCTGCTGTTCTTCTACACCGATATCTATGGTCTTTCGCCATCGGCGGTGGCCGTTATGTTCCTTGTAGGAAATGTGGCAAACGTCATCTGGGACCCCATTGTCGGTGCGTTAATCGACAAGAGCAATCCCCGCTATGGTAAATACCGCTCCTATCTGCTCTATGTGGGCATTCCGCTTTCGGGCTTTGCCATTTTGTGTTTCTACAATGGTTTTGCACCGTCGATGATCTATGCCTACGTCACCTATATCTCCATGCAGTTGCTCTATACGTTTATCAATGTGCCCTATGGTGCTTTGAACTCCTCGCTGACGCGTGATACCGACGAGATTACCATCCTCACCTCAGTGCGTATGTTCATGGCAAATCTCGGTGGTCTGGCCGTCAACTCCGGTCTGCCGCTGTTCATTGCCCTGATTGCCGGTGCACCATCCGACAGTCTTCCCAAAGACTCCGGAGCATGGTTCACCACAATGACCATCTACGCCATCGTCGGCTTCTGCCTGCTCATGTTCTGCTTCTCTCAGTGTAAGGAGCGTGTGGTAATGGATGCAGCAGCTACAGAGACCGTGAAGGTCAGCGACCTGTGGATGGAGTTCATGCGCAACCGTCCTCTGCGTGTGCTTGCCTTCTTCTTCATTACCGCTTTTGCGATGATGTCTGTCGGTAATGCTGCCGGAGCCTATTTCATGAACAGCAACCTTCACGGTTCGGCTCAGGAATTGTCAATCTTCATGGCTTTAGGTTCGATTCCCGCATTCATCTTCATGCCGCTGGTGCCCTGGTTCAAGCGCATGGTCGGCAAGAAGAATATGTTCTATCTGTTCCTTGGTGCAGCCATCATCGGTATGGCAATGCTCTATTTCATCTCAAAGATGGAGAGTCCCAGTATGCTTTGGATCTACATCGCACAGTTTGTCAAGAGCACCGGTGTCATTGTGGCTACAGGTTATATGTGGGCACTCGTTCCTGAGGTGATTTCCTATGGTGAGTACACCACCGGCCGCCGCATTTCCGGTATCGTCAACGCCCTGACAGGCTTGTTCTTCAAGGCTGGTATGACTTTCGGAAGCATTGTCGGCCCTGCCGTATTGGCCTATGTTGCTTACGACCCCGACGTTATCGATCAGACTCCTTTAGCCGAAGAAGGTATTCTGTGGCTGGTCTGCGTCATCCCCGCCATCCTGCTTGGTCTCGCCATCTTCATCATTTCGAAGTATGAACTGACTGACGAAGTGATCGATGATATCAACAAGAAGATTGAGGAGCGCAGTGCAAATGAACAATAAAAGAAAATAGACACTATTCCATGTATACGAAAGGCTCGCAGTTTTTGCGAGCCTTTTGCATCTGACAAGGGGGCGGCTTCTTCTGTTATAAAAACCCTCTCCTTCACCCTATGTGTCACAAAAGAGCCCTCCTGTTATACATACCTGTCCCCGCGGCAACTATGTTACTTTATCTCTAAAACCATCATCCTTGGTATGAGAAATGGTGGAGCCAAGTGGAAACGTGTCTATTGGCTGGACATCGTGAAGTTCTTTGAACGCATGATGCTGAAAGACCAAGAATTAGTTGAAGTGAATTACTATTCTGCACGTCCTCTTGATGACCAAACAGCCATGTATTGCGTCGACCAGATAATTGGATTTAGTAATAATCATGGGGGTAGACATTTAGGTCAAACTCCGTAGTGTCTGTCTCCGCATTCTGAAAATGAGAGTGATACAGATTTGCAGTCACAATTTGTTATCGCAAAAAAGATGGTAAAAAAGACAATTGGTCTATTACAACTTTGCAAGTTGGCATTTTTGCATTTTTGTTTTTTTAGTTTGCAAAAATAGGTCAGAAAGGTAAATAAAGTAATTATAATTAATAATATTATATATAATATTATTAATTATAATTACTTTATTTACCTTTCTGACCTATTTTTGCAAACTAAAAAAACAAAAAT
>JAGCDZ010000009.1 GCA_017650905.1 Prevotella sp.
ACTCCCTACAGCAAGGGAATACAGACGATGACAATACTATCAAATAAGTGTATAACAATAAAGAATCAAGAACATGAAACAAGAATTAATCACAAGGATCAGGTGCATACTCAACTTTATGGAGGAGTTTGAAACGCTGGTTCACACTCACGATATAAATGCCACGAGGCTTCTGGGTCAGATCAACAGTAGCCTCAGCGTCATTGCGACTCACGGCAGCACTGACATTCTTGCCGTCGAGACCGAACACTTGCAGGCGATCGGAAGGCTGGAGTCCGCTAACACGCACTACACCGGCACTGGTCAGATCGAAGCTGACACGCATGTTATCGTCGCTCTTCACATCTTCAATGGCGGTGACATCAGTTGTCCCCACTGTCAGGTTCTCTACTTGGTCACGGTCAAAAGACACATAGTCCTCATCTCCGTTCTCTTGAAAGGCGACCTTCATCATACCACGGGTAAAACTGACCACAGGTTTCTGCACGGGCAGTACAAACTGCACCATAGTGCCATCCTTCAGATGGACGAACAATGTGCCATACTCTTCTGCCCAAGCACCTACAATCATTGTCCACAACAACAGTAACATCAAAAATGGTTTTGTTTTCATATATTGTCTTTGTTAATTGTGTCAGAATCGTGTTACTAACTTTTATCTTGCGCAAATTTAGGAATAAAAAACGAAAAAACGTTCTAAATTAGTAAGAAAATGATAAAATCTTATGATTTTAACTAATTGGGGTTCTGAATGAGTTCCGTCAGGACTCACTTGGAACTCCCTTCTGAGTTCACAGAAGATTGGAGCATCGACTGATTACTTTTGCTATCTGAGACATAGCGATCAATTAGTTTAAGCATAAAAATCCCCGAAACTCTTTGCTGGTTCGGGGATTTTTCATACCTTTGCAGATAGTATTATTATTTAAAAAACTCATGAAGAAATTACTGCTACTGATAACCGCCACTATAATGGCAGCCGTGGGAGTCCAGGCACAGCATATAGGCTGTATACGAGTCGACGCCACGACGCGAGCCTCTTATGACCATCTCTTGCCGCCGCCTTACGACTTCGATGCTCAGAAGACCTACCGCGTGCCGGTGGTGCTCTTCTCCTTCGCCGACCAGGACTTCTCGATGGACGACCCTGCGGCCTACTACGACCGCCTCTTCAACGAGCGTGGGTTCAACGAGCGTATGGGGCCGGGCTGCGTGGCCGACTATCTCCGCGACCAGTCGGCCGGCCGCGTCAACCTGCAGTTCGACATCTACGGCCCGGTGAAGATCAGCGCGAAAGTCAATAATCCTAAAATTACCTACCGCACCAGTGATGTTGAAATGAAAGAAGCCATCAACCGCTTGAGTGAGAACGCCGAGGTGGATTTCTCCGTCTACGACTGGGACGGCGAGGGGGTTGCCAATATCGTGCTGTTTGTGGCCGCAGGCTATACCGGCAACCAAGTGAAAGGCAATCTCTATCCAAACACCGGATACTTCCTCAAGGAATTGCCCGGGGGCGTGGATGCCTACTTTGCCTCCCTCACCTGTGAGCTATGGGGTGATGACAAACTCTGCGGCATCGGCACCATCCTCCATGAGTTCTGCCACTTCTTAGGGTTGCCCGACATCTACCCCGTCACTAGTGCTGCAAATGTTTACTCAGTCTTGGATGAATGGGATCTGATGGATGGGGGCAACTACACGAACTACGGCTGGTGCCCGCCCAATCTCAGCGCCATGGAGCGGATGTATTTGGGTTGGGCCTCACCCGAGGAACTGACCGAGGCCGCCACCATCGAGGGCATGAAGCCGCTGGGCGACGGCGGCAAGACCTATATCGTGCGCAGCAGCGACAACAGCGACGAGTTCTATCTCTTGGAGAACCGCCAGCAGTCGGGCTGGGACTACGGCTGTCCGGGTAGCGGGCTGCTCATCTACCACATAGATTTCAAGATGGATAGCTGGCGCGATAATTATGTGAATATCTCGCCGACCCATTTCCTCTACGATATATTCCATGCCGACGGCAAGGACTATAAGGCCTGGGATCCTGACAATAATGGTAAAGATATCACCAAATGGACAATGGAGCCCCGCCTGCGCAACAGGTACCTGAGCACCTCGTCCTATCCCTACACCGACCCGATATCGCATGTGGTGAACAACAGCCTGACCGACGAGTCATCGCCTGCCGCTACACTCTTTCAGAGCAAGCCCTCTGGCACCCCAGTCCTCATGGGCAAGCCCATCACCAACATCCGTATGGCTGACGACGGCACCATCTCCTTCGACTTCATGAAATCTAAATCTGATGACACAGGAATAGCATCAACGATTATCACCGATGAGGCAAATGTCGTGTGGTACTCCATTGACGGCCGTCGCCTCTCCGGTAAGCCGACGACGAAGGGTCTGTACATATATCTGAGCAAAAGCGGAACCAGTCAAAAGATCTATCTGCCGCACGGCAAAGTCAGAAAACTCTATTAATTGTGACACGATGTTTCAGATTCTTTGTGTGCCTGTACCTTTGCTGCAAATTTTGAAGAAAACAGTATGAAGAAAAACATTATCACCATTCTGCTTGCCCTCGTCGTGCTGACGGGACAGGCTCAAGGCGGTTCAACAACAGCCTTGCTCGGTTCATGGTCGGGCAAGCTCAAGGCGGGCGCAACATCGCTAACAATTGTCCTTCATCTCGAACAGGCCGACGGCAATATCAAGGTGTCACTCGACAGTCCTGATCAGGGTGCCAAAGGCATTCCCGGGCTTAAAGAATATCTGTCGGATGATTCAATTGCCGTGAAAGTACAATCGCTTGGCGCTACCTATCGTGCCCGCCTGAAAGACGGAAAGCTCGCCGGTACATTCTCGCAGAGCGGTTTTTCGTTTCCGCTTATGATGACAAAAGGCGTGCCCGAAGTAAAACGTCCGCAGATGCCGAAGCCACCCTATCCCTACGAGACGGAGGAAGTAACCTTCACTAACAAAGCCGATGGCGCCACACTGGCTGGCACGCTGACCTACCCAATGGGCTATGACAAGAAGCAAAAACCTATGGTCGTGCTGTTTGTCTCTGGCAGCGGACAGCAGAACCGCGATGAGGAACTGATGAACCATAAGCCGTTCCTCGTCATCGCCGACTATCTGGCTCGTCAGGGCATTGCCACTTTGCGTTATGACGACCGAGCCACAGGCAAGTCCATGGGAGGAAAAGTCAAGAACGCCACATCGGAGGATTTCTCTCGCGATGCAGCAGCTGGAATCGATTTCCTGCGCAACAAGAAGGCTTTCAGCAAAGTCGGTATTATTGGCCACAGCGAGGGAGGCACCATCGCATTTATGCTTGGCGCGCAGAAGAAGGTAGATTTCATCGTGTCGCTAGCAAGCCCCACTGTCAAGGGCGATACTCTGTTGGCCGCTCAAAGCAATCGCATACTGGGGCTCTCTGGCCAGCCCGCCACGATGACCGTAGAGAAATATCGCCAGACCACAGCCACAATGAAGAATCGTTGGATAGACTGGTTCAACGACTATGATCCCTCAGACAATATCCGCAAGACTAGCTGTCCCGTCTTCGCCCTCAATGGCAACCGCGACTGCCAGGTGATTTCCACCCTATGTCTTCCTGCCCTCAAGCAACTGCTGCCGCCTTCAAAGAAGCACCTCATCAAGGAATATCCCTCGCTCAACCATCTGTTTCAGCATTGCACAACCGGTCTTCCTGAGGAATACGGCCAGATAGAAGAAACTATCTCTCCAGAAGTGCTGCAGGACATTGCGACGTGGATAAAAGCGCTGTAACGAAAGTAAAGTAACACATAGCGGGGGCAGGAAAGATGTATAATTACACAATTGTCCTGCCCCCGCTTGTATAGGCGTCTTATCGAAACAACACTTTCTTGTGCAGAAAGACATCATCATTGAACCATACATTAATTATATAAAAACCGCACAAATTATACGGTATTTTTATGCTTTGTGAATTCACTGAACTTCTAAAAACGGTTTTTCCACCCAAATCACATATTTCAATCCTTTTTGGCAAAATTGAGGATGAAAAAGTTATTGTATGATTACTGTATTTCATCTGTAACCCATCGCCTTCCAATGTACGTATTCCTGTTGATGTTTGCAATGGCACATACCCACTTTCATCAACGATTGCCTGGCCTTCTTCACTTGTAAGGAACTCAAATAATCTGTAGGCAACGGAAGATTTATCAATGTCAGAACGTACAGCAGTATAAACATTAGAAGTATATGGATAGGTGCCGTTTATGATGTTCTCTTTAGTCATTGCCACATCGTTTACTCCAATGGCCTTTGTACTGCCACTTCCGACCATAACCTTATAATAGTAAAAAGGAGTGAAAGCAATACCTGCTGTATCTTGTTCAATTTGATAATATGGAGTCATCATGGTTGTTCCGATTTGCATCTCAGGAAAATCTTTGATAGTCAATCCTACCATTACCATAGTTTCAAACTTTTCCTGACTACCAGAATTTCTATTTCGCACATAGGGCTTAATCATACAGTCCAATCCACCTACCTCTGACCAATTCACGATGCTCCCTGTATAGATGCCCTGTATTTGCTCGATGGAGAGGGTGTTAATGGGATTCTTCAAATTCACCATAAATGCAAGAGCATCCTTTGCAATGGGCTTCTCTATCAGTGTTACCCCTTGTTCTTCAGCATAGGCCTTTTCATCACGAGATATACTTCTGGCGGTAATAATAACCTCAACTTTATCCTCAATAAGATTCACAAACGATTTGTGCGTATTGGAATTCAGCAAGCGTTTTGTCCTTAATTCACGTTCATCTTCCTCACTGCATGAATAGATTGGCGCAACTTGTTTTGGAGCTTCATCTGGATTCTGAATAAATGGACTTGATTGCCACTCATAATCAAACTCCAACAGTTTGCACATTAATATATATCGAAGTGGGCTTGTAGAATCAGAACCATCCAATATAGGAAAGTTGCTAATTGTAATGTCCCTTAAACTCGCCATTGAACCAGTATTATTCTCTCCTTTACATATAAGTATAGAAAAGACAGAAAGGATAATGACAATGAGTTGTTTCTTATTCATCCGTAAATATATTTTAGTTCAATAATTTGGTTGCAAAGATACATATTATACTTGATAATTACAAGAGTTACCTACAAAAAGTTACTTTCATGCCTGCTAAAAGGTAGAAAGCGCCTTGCAAAAAGGCAGGGAGGTACTAAGTAAAGTTAGAATCCTGTCAGTATTCGTTAAAATCCTGACAGGATTTATTAAAATCCAGGCAGTATTTGATAAAATCACGGCAGCATTATAAGTTTCTCAGAAGTTTTGATTATCTTTGCATCGTAATCAAGCAATAATCATTACGTAATCAAACAATTTATCATTATGTACGCAAAATATATCAAGCAAGAAATCCCCGATTTGAACGGGACTGGACGGACGCAGGCCTACTACAAGATGGAACTCACACCAAAGACCTTTGAGCAGTTTATAAGCCAGTGTGCTCGTGAGGGCAAGATGGAAGAAGCCCAAATCTTAGGCGTCCTGACATTGGTGAGTGAGAAATTAGCTCTATGTATGGCGGAAGGCTTTTCCGTAAAGCTAAATGGCATCGGCACCTTTCACGCAAAACTCGGCATGAGGAGCGATATGTTGCAGGATGCCTTCGAGGAGGGCGAGCCTACCCATAATGCCAAGAGCATCACAGTAACAGGTGTGTCGTTCAGAGCCGACCCAGACCTCATTGATACCACGCGTCAGAAATGCGTATTGGTAAAGGGAGGCGTAAGCAGAATCCGCAAGACAAAGCTGACACTCGAAGAGCGCATTCAGAAAGCCCACGAATACCTCGAAACCAATATGTTCATGAGAGTGCCAGACTATGTACGTCTAACAGGTCTCTCCCGCCCTTCTGCCACGAAAGAACTACGGCAGTTGGCGCTCAATCCTTCATCGGGCATCGCCAGCAGAGGAAGCCGGAGCCAGAAGTACTATGTGCTGAGGAAATGAGCAATTCTACGTCAGGCATTTTATAAAAAAGACATTGTCCTTGTAACAAAAGGTGCAACAATCTCGTTAGTTCAAATAGAAGGATGCATCTTCAGATTAAAATGTCAAACGTAAAATTAAAATTGTTATGAAGCATACATTATTATTAAAGTTAGCTCTTTGCGCTGCTATCCTGCTCACTTCAGCTGGTGCGGATGCATCAAACAAAGACTTCAAGAAGTTGGCCAAGATTGATGGTGTGGAGCATGTCCACATCGGTAAGTTACTGCTGAACCTCGCTGCAAAGAATGGGGGAGACATCAATTTTGGAGAGGATATTTCCATCTCTGACAAGTCAGGCAATGTGCTTAAGAAAATAGATACAGTTGATGTATATACCTGTGAAGAGAAGAATTCTGCAGAGCAACTGAGCCAGCAAGTACGAAGCATTTTAGATGGTGAAGGTTGGGAGCCGCTTATCGATGCGACTGACGGGGAAGGCTATAAGTCGAAAATATATCAGAACCACCATGGCAAGCACACCACCGTCATCATCTTTGCAGAAGAAGACGGCGAGGCTTCGCTGGTAGTCATCGATGGCAAACTCGATATGGCACAACTGATGGAGCAAATGAGCAAAGAAGACTAAACCCCATACAAATATGAAAAAGATTATCTTATCATTTATCGTACTGCTCTCAGTGGGCAGTGCCTATGGTCAGACCGCAGAGAAACTGATGGAGAAATACAAGGCGCTGGAAGGTGCCCAATATGAGAATACTACCGAGGAAAGTCGCAAGAGTATTGAAGAGAACAAAGCCGGCTTGAGCCAGAAAGACTACGCCTATGCGCTGAAACACTTCAAGAAATCGGAACAGGTACAACTGACGTTAGACGATGACCAGAAGAAACAACTAGGAAAAGACCTTCAGTCACTGAGGGGTTATGAGATGTTGTTTGTGCTTAATGATAACAAGGGACCAGAGGAAGGAAAGAACATCCTTCAGAATATGATTAATCAGACTTTTAGCCCTGATTACCAATTCCGTGTTTACGGCAAGGTGAAAGGCGACGTAGTCAATGACATGCTGATTCGTTTCGACATGTGGGACAAGGTGGTATTATTACATCATATCGGAAAAATCAAGAAAGACTTCATATTGAAAGGTCTCTACAATGACAATATGGTTCAGGTTGAAGAGGATGAGGACGCTGTGAACATGAAGGATGTCGTTAATGAGGTGAAAAACGGTAACGCTCTCATCGTCATCAACGGAGATGAGCACCCTGAACTCCGTTCCTTGGATGAGGCTAAAGAATATATGGAGAAAAAAAACTTCCACTTTAATCATGAATCGTGGGTGGTTGGTAGTGCCGTCAAGGAAAAATATCCGAATACCGACAAAAAAGTGGTCATTGAATTTTCAAGGCAAGAGAAAGAGCAGAAATAACTAAATGGAAGCACGGGAGTTCAAGCAACGGTTCATGCCTCATTATAAGCTACTCTACAGGGTTGCTTATTATCTGACAGGGAATGCGCAGGATGCCGAAGACCTGCTTCAGGATATGTATCTGAGGCTGTGGCAGAAGCGCGAAGACCTGCCCGACGAGGCGATGAAAGAAGCCTATCTCGTGGCCATGATGAAAAACCTGTTCGTCGACCAACGGCGCCATAAACGCATTGACGCCTCAGAGGATATAGAAGCCCATGCGTCGCCTCCTGACGAACGGAGCCTCGACGAGCAGATTGACTCTCGAGACGAGGTCCAACAGGTGGAAGGACTCATCTGGCAACTGTCAGAACGAGACGCGAAGATTATCCAGATGCACCTGATGGAAGACCGCTCCTACGAAGAGATAGAAAGCGACACAGGACTCTCTCAAGGCAATATCCGCATCATCGTGATGCGAGCGAAAAAGAAACTTAAACAACAATTCCAAAATATCACTAAGACATGGACGAACTGACGAACGAGCGAGAGCAGAGCCAAGCTTGCTTGAGCTATGCCGAGCGAGAAGGAAGAAGACGAAGTCAACTGAATTATAAAGCGTTAGAGCAAATCCCCATTCCCGAAGGACTGGAAGAACGACTTTCGGCCAAGATTGACGAGTGGGAACAAGAGGAGAGGAAACAAAAGGCCCAGCGCCATCGCCTGCTGCCCAGTGTCCTGCGCTATACGGCTGTTGCCGCCAGCATCGCCCTCGTCTTTGGAATAGGATATCACTACCTGCGATTGGACGAGCCTGTGAATCTTGCAGAACAGGACACCTATCAGGATCCTGTGAAAGCACAACTGGAGGCTGAACGCGCCTTGAACCTTCTGGCTGCCAACCTGAACAAGGGTATGGGGCATCTGGAAAAGGCAAAAGCCCTAAGCGACAAAGCCGAGAATACATTAAACAAACAACTAAAAGTATTGAAATAACATGAAACAGAAAATGATAAGAACACTGCTTTGCATAATGGTGACAATGGCAAGTCTCACCGTCAATGCTCAGGTAAAAGCGTTTGAGAAATATGCTGACATGAAGAATGTGTCGTACGTGTACATTTCCAAATATATGTTACGAATGGCCAGTAATTCATCTATGCCTTCAGTTCCTGGTGTGGATACGAAAAGCCTGGCCAGCAAACTGACAGGCATACAGATTGTCAGCTCAGAAGAAAAGACAGCACGTGCCAAACTGAAGAATGACGTCAAAGACATCCTTGCACGAGACAAGTATGAAGTGCTGATGCAGATCAGAGAAGACGACAGTAAGGTAGATATCTACCACTGCGTAGGCAAGCAACAGTCCGTTGTTGTCATGTTAATGGACGAAGATGACAGCGCAACGGTGATGATCTTCTCCGGTAACTTCACTATGGACGATGTCATGAAAATGACAAAATAACCAATCCTGATGTAGCTGAACCAAGTTTCTAATAATCATTTTGGAACAGAGGGCGGTTCTTATATGTATGATATATGACAATTGAAAGATTTATAAATCACATTTTCTATTCATATGCTTCTTTCGATAGATTTATTACTTTTAATCCCATCGATATAGAAGCAAGAGAAAGTGCCTGCTATACTGCAACCACGACTTTATCTATTGCATTAAGTGGCTATATTTTAGGATTTTTATACATCATATGTCAAATATTGTGCTATATATCAGATTTAAGATGGAACAAAAATGCACTCTTCGCAATAGCCATAATTTCGGCTTTAATTCTCCCTTTTTGCCTAAGAATAGTCAAAAACGATGTATACAAAACATATTTCAGCGAATTTAGGAATAACCCGCATTACAAACATATTCAATGGCATATCATTTCAATCTTATTCTTTGCCATAGGGGTCTCAGTAGATTTATATGTACTCACAAAAGGTTTTTCGAATCATTAAATAGTATGACACTAAAGGGTGTTTAGTGTTAGGGTAGAGGGGCTCTAGTATCATACTAAATATTCCCAGGCTGGGAACGTTTTATTCCCAAGGTGGGAACATTTCATTCCCAGCGTGGGAATAATTTTTTCCCTTGCTATGAATTATGCGAGAGGTTTACCCTGCCATCAAAGATGAGTAAAGGGCATTTCTAAGTTAATTTCTGATAAAACGATTGAAATTGGCGGAAAAGTTCGTACCTTTGCACCTTATTAATAGAGAAGACAAAGAAAGAATGTCAACGATACTACATATAGAAACCAGTACCAATGTATGTTCCGTAGCCGTGTCGGAAGACTCGCAGGTGATTTTCCAACAGGACGACCACAGCGGTCTGGGTCATGCGGAGAAACTGGGAACGATGGTTGACGAGGCCCTATCGTTTACGGACAATCACGCCATTCCGTTTGATGCCGTAGCCGTGAGTTGCGGTCCAGGCTCGTATACAGGTCTGCGTATTGGGGTGTCGATGGCCAAGGGCATCTGCTACGGTAGAGACTTGAAACTGATTGCTGTGCCAACGCTGGAACTGCTCTGTGTGCCTGTGCTGCTCCGCGAAATCCCAGAGGAAGATGCCCTACTCTGTCCAATGCTCGATGCACGACGGATGGAAGTGTATGCAGGTATCTACAACAGAGCGCTGAAGCCCGTCAGGGAAATCGGCGCAGACATTGTGACAGAGGAGACCTATAAGGAATATCTTGAAGCACACCCCGTGTATTTTTTCGGCAACGGCGCAAAAAAATGCATGGCAACCATCAATCACCCGAATGCCCATCTGATAGAAGGCATTGAACCGCTGGCCAAATGGATGCAGCCTTTGGCTGAACGCCGTCTGTTGAACGAGCAGTTCGAGGATGTAGCCTATTTTGTGCCCTATTATCTGAAGGACTTCGTGGCAAAGCTTCCGAAAAAATTAATTTAAGGATATAACAAAAAAAGAATATGGATATCAAAGGATTAGACTACAACACGCAGCGCTCAAAGCTCATTTTGTCGGAATATGGGCGTGAGATACAGAAAATGGTGGAATACGCCTGCGAACTGCCTACGAAAGAAGAACGGCTGAAGTGCGCAATGGCCATCATCCATCAGATGGAGAACAAGAACCCTCAGCTCAGAGATAATGCCGACTACGAGCAAACTCTGTGGAACCATCTCTATCTGATGAGTCACCGCGAACTGGATATCGAGTGGCCTTACGACGTGTCAGAAGCCGATAAGATTCTATCCAAGCCTGAGCCTCTGCCCCTGCCAGACAGTCATATCAAACTGCGCCATTACGGTCATTTGGTAGAGGAGTTGCTTGAGCTCCTGAAGACGATGGAGCCAGGCGAAGAGCGCGATGCCTTAGTTAGGAAGACCGCTAATCAGATGAAGCGCGACTTGGTGCTCTGGGGTCACGGCTCTATAGAGGACGAGCGCGTAGCAGATGATCTGGCACGATTTACTGACGGAAGAATACAGCTTGACCTGAACACGTTTAAGTTTGAGAAGGTCAATCCCAACGACGGCAAGCAATCTGGCAAGAAAAAGAAATAAAATAACGACCAGCCTATGGCATCATTTATCATTGAGGGAGGCTATCCGTTGAGTGGCGAGATTACACCACAAGGTGCCAAGAACGAGGCACTTCAGGTGATCTGTGCCACCTTGCTGACGAGCGAGGAGGTGACCATTCACAACATCCCCGACATCCGCGATGTCAACAACCTGATCCAGTTGCTCAATGACATCGGGGTAAAAGTCTCAAAAAAAGATATCGGCACCTTTACTTTTCAAGCAGACACATTGAATCTCGACTATCTCGAGAGCGACGAATTTGTAAAGAAGTGCGCAGAACTCAGAGGTAGCGTGCTGATGATTGGTCCGCTGCTGTCCAGAATGGGCAAGGCCATCATCACCCAGCCCGGTGGCGACAAGATAGGCCGTCGCAGACTTGATACCCACTTCCTCGGTTTCGAGAAGTTGGGTGCTAAGTTCAACCGTATCGAGGGACGTAATGTCTACGAGATTGCTGCCAAGCAACTCAAAGGCACCTATATGCTGCTCGACGAAGCCTCAGTGACAGGTACTGCCAATATCATCATGGCCGCTGTTTTTGCCAAAGGCACCACCACTATCTATAATGCCGCCTGCGAACCCTATCTGCAGCAACTTTGTCATCTGCTGAACCAGATGGGTGCTAACATCAGCGGCATTGGCTCCAACCTGCTGACCATCGAGGGGGTGAAGAGCCTGCACGGGGCTGAGCACACGATTCTGCCCGACATGATTGAAGTGGGCTCGTTCATCGGTATGGCCGCTATGTGTGGCGACGGTGTCCGTATCAAGAACGTCTCTGTTGACAATCTCGGCATCATCCCCGATGCCTTCCGTCGTCTTGGCGTAAAGATCAAGGTGGAGGGCGATGATCTGGTGATTCCCAAACAGCGCCATTACGAGATACAGTCGTTTATTGATGGTACTATCATGACTTTGGCCGATGCCCCTTGGCCCGGATTGACGCCAGACCTCCTTTCTGTCCTGATTGTGGTAGCCACCCAGGCTCGTGGCAGCGTGCTTTTCCATCAGAAGATGTTCGAGAGCCGCCTGTTTTTCGTCGATAAACTCATCGACATGGGTGCCCAGATTATCCTCTGCGATCCGCATCGTGCAGTCGTTGTGGGCCACGATAGGAAAATCACTTTGCGCGGAGGCCGCATGTCGAGTCCGGATATCCGTGCGGGTATCGCCCTACTGATTGCCGCCATGAGTGCTAAAGGTACAAGCCGCATCGACAACATCGAACAGATAGACCGCGGCTACGAGCATATCGAGGACCGCCTGAACGCTCTTGGCGCCAAAATAACAAGAGAGGTAAGTGGTAAGAGGTGAGAGGTATGATTAGAGAGGAAGAGGTTTATCAGATTGGAAAGCTGGGCAAGACGCACGGCGTAAAGGGAGAGATCAGTTTTCTCTTCGACGACGATGTGTTCGACCGTGTCGATGCCGATTATCTGATTCTGAAAGTCGATGGTATTTTTGTACCCTTCTTCATCGAAGAATACCGTTTCAAGAGCGATGCCAGCGCCATCATAAAGTTCGAAGATATCGACACCCAGGAGCGTGCCCGCGAACTGACGGGCTGCGAAGTCTACTTCCCCCGTGAACTTGCAGACACTGACGAAGACAATATCTCTTGGGCAGCCATCGTGGGTTTCGAAATCATCGAAGCCGAAAACGGAAATAAAATCGGTCGCATCGCCGCTGTTGACGATACGACCATCAATATCCTCTTTGAACTTGAGAACGGCAGCCTTATCCCCGCTTCCGAGGATCTTATCACCGCCATCGACCAACAGGCACGCACCATCACCATGCACCTGCCTGAAGGGCTCTTGGACTTATAACATCTCTTTGTTATTGCCTATTTTCCTGAGCTTATCAGTCCTTGGTTAAGGAAGTCCAGATAGGCAGAAATATCCTCATTGAAACCACAGCTACCAGTGAGTGGTTTGCCAGTAACAGGGTCAAGCGCTACGTAGAACGGCTGGGCATTGGAACCGAACTTATGACTCTGCAAGTAACTCCACTTCGCTCCCACAGTGCGTAAAGTCTTTTTGTTACCGTTCTCATCAGTCACCTCAAAAGGCTCAGCCAATGGTGTCTTGTCATCCACATAGAGCGAGACAAGCACATAGTCGTTTTTCAGTTTGTCGGCTACACGGGCATCAGTCCAAACCGAAGCCTCCATCTTTCGGCAATTCACGCAACCAAAGCCCGTGAAATCAAGAAATACAGGTTTGCCTTGAGCACGGGCAGCTGCCATTCCGGATTCATAATCACGATATTCAGCCTCAACGACTTTCTGATTGAGGTTGAAGTCCTGTGTGCTGATTGGTGGTGCGAAGGCACTGACGGCTTTACAAGGTGCTCCCCACAGACCAGGAACCATATAGATGGCAAAGGCCAATGACACAAGTCCGCCCATGATACACACCACGGGCATAGGTTTATTCAACTCTCCACCTATCTCATCCACTTGGAACTTCAGCCATCCACAGAGATAAGCACCCAAAAGTGCGAAGATGACAATCCATAGCGACAGGAACACCTCACGGTCGAGGATGTGCCAGCCGTAGGCCAGATCAGCCACAGAAAGAAATTTCAAAGCAAAAGCCAGTTCGATGAATCCGAGCACCACCTTGATCGTGGTCATCCAAGAGCCAGACTTCGGTGCAGACTTCAGCCAGGAAGGGAACATAGCGAAAAGTGTAAACGGTAGGGCCAGTGCCAAAGCGAAACCGAACATACCGATGGCTGGCGCCAACCAATTGCCAGTGGTTGTGGTCTCTACGAGTAGCGTACCCACGATAGGAGCCGTGCAAGAGAATGATACGAGCACCAACGTGAAGGCCATCAGGAATATACTGATCAGGCCACTGGTCTTAGAAGCCTTCGCATCTACTGCATTGGCCCAACTGTCTGGCAGTTTTATCTCGAACCAGCCAAAGAAACTCAGGGCGAATACCACGAGCAATAGGAAGAGGAACACATTGAATACGGCATTCGTCGACATCGCATTCAATGTGTCACTACCGAAGATAGCCGTCACAAGCAGACCTAAGCCCAGATAGATTACGATGATAGACAGACCATAAGTAAAGGCATCGCGAATACCCTTTCTCTTATCATCCTTTGAACGCTTCAAGAAGAAACTGACGGTCATAGGGATAATCGGCCAGATACAAGGCATACAGACGGCCAGCAGGCCACCCACAAAACCCATCAACAACAGCCAGAGCAATGAGTGACTGGCCAGATCCTCGCCAGAACCCAAGGCACGCAATTCCTCCGTAACAGGAGCCCAAAGGTAGTTTGCAACATCAGAAGAATCGGCAGCAGACACCAAAGAAGTTTCCTCCGTGGGAGCAGCCATCGTGTCAACAAATTCTGAGACAGGAGCCTCTACAACAGGAGTCGTGATTTCCATTTTATCCTCGACCTTGGTCGGGGCTGCACCAACAGACGGGCTATCTCCACTTTTCTTCAGTTCAACCTCGGTAGGCGGCAGACAACTCTCATCGTTGCAGGTGCCATACTCCAAATAGCAGTCAATGTCGTATTTAGGCTTTGTGAAGCGTATCTTCTGGACAAAAGTAGCCTCGCCCTCGAAGTATTTCACTTCCATATTGAACATATTGTCCATCTTCTTGATGACCTTACCACGAGGTTCCAATTTGCCTACCAATTCAGCACCGTCCATCTTCACCACGTTGAATGTAGCTTCAGTAGGGCCGTTGTCGCCAATCTCCGTAGAATAGACATGCCACCCTTTGTCGATTGTAGCATGGAATACGATCTCAGCCTCAGCTCCTTTACCGGTTTTCAACTCTGAAGTAAAATGCACGGGATTAACCATCTGCGCCTTGATGCCCAGCACGACAATCAGTGACAGAAATAATAACGATATCTTCTTCATTTTTCACAATTGAATCTGTTCCAGTGTGCAAAGATAAGCAATAAAATCAAAAAACACACAAAAAGCATGAACGAATTTGGGCAATCTCACTAAAAAGTAGTACCTTTGCAGCCAAATTGTGAAAAAGAAGCAATGAAAGAGAAAAGACAAATAGCCATTCTCGGCTCTACGGGATCGATAGGCACGCAGGCCCTCGAGGTGATTGAGGAGCACAGTGATCTGTATGAGGTCTATTGTCTGACCGCCAACAACAAGGTAGAACTGCTGGCAGAGCAGGCCCACAAATTCAAGCCCGCCGCCATTGTCATCGCCAACGAGCAGCGCTACGACGAGTTGAAAGTGCTGATGAGCGACATGCCTGATGTGAAGGTATATGCCGGTGCCCAGGCCCTCAACGAGATCGTGGAAGCAGGTCCCATCCACATGGTACTCACTGCGATGGTTGGCTTCGCAGGTCTCAACCCCACCATCCACGCCATTAAGGCAGGCAAGACTATCGCATTGGCAAACAAGGAGACACTGGTGGTGGCAGGAGAACTGATTCTGCAACTGGCTCAACAGTACCATACCCCTATCCTACCTGTCGACAGCGAGCACTCGGCTATTTTCCAGAGTCTCGTGGGCGAAGACCAGAATCCGATAGAGAAGATCCTCCTGACAGCCTCTGGCGGACCTTTCCGTCTGAAGACAATGGAGGAGATTGCCCACGTAACAAAGGCCGATGCCCTGCGCCATCCGACATGGGACATGGGTGCAAAGATTACCATCGACTCGGCTTCGATGATGAACAAGGGTTTCGAGGTCATCGAGGCAAAATGGCTCTTCGGCGTCGATGCCAAGCAGATACAGGTGTTGGTACATCCGCAGTCGATAGTGCATAGCGCTGTGCAGTTCCAGGACGGCTCTGTAAAGGCCCAGCTCGGTGTGCCCGATATGCGGTTACCGATACAATATGCATTCTCGTTCCCACAGCGTCTGCATCTGAGTGGCGAGCGTCTTGATCTGTTTAAGGCCCAACATCTGGAGTTCTTCGAACCAGACCTGAACAAATTTCGCTGCTTAGCGCTCGCTTTCGAGGCCATCGACAAGGGTGGTAATATGCCTTGTATTGTGAATGCAGCCAATGAGATTGTGAATCGTGGGTTCCTCGAAGACAAATGCGGTTTCCTGCAGATGGGCGACATCATCGCTGAAACGATGCAACGTGCCACCTTCGACAAGAATCCCACTTACGAGACTTACATTGCGACGGATGCAGAAGCACGCCGCATAGCCAATGAATTAATGAAATAGAAACATTATATATGGAAATATTCTTAATTAGATTACTTCAATTCATGCTGGCCATTGGCCTGCTGGTGCTGCTCCACGAGGGCGGCCACTTCTTCTTCGCCAAACTTTTCGGTGTACGCGTAGATAAGTTCTATCTCTTCTTCGACCCCAGCATTTGGAAATGGGACGGTAGTCTGTTTAAGTGGAAGCCCAAGAACAGCGACACACAATATGGTATGGGTTGGCTGCCCCTTGGTGGCTACTGTAAGATAGCCGGTATGATCGACGAGAGCTTTGACACAGAGCAGATGAAACAGCCCGAGCAACCATGGGAGTTTCGTGCGAAGCCCGCCTGGCAGCGACTGCTGATTATGATAGGCGGAGTGCTCGTCAACTTCCTTCTCGCCTTGTTCATCTACGCTATGATCCTTTTCCATTGGGGTGACACCTATATCCCCGTGAAGGACATGACCTTGGGTATGAAGTTCAACACGGAGGCCAAAGCCCTTGGATTCCAAGATGGAGATATTCTTGTGGGTACCGATAAGGGTGAGTTCAAAGACTTCTCAGCCGACCTCTATCGAGACCTCTCCGAAGCCAAACGCGTGGACTTGATCCGCGATGGCAAGGAGATGAGCCTCAACCTGCCTGGCGACCTCAACCTGCTGAATATGCTGAAGGCCGAGCCTTCGTTTGTGCGTCCATTGATACCTGCGGTCATCGATAGTGTGATGGACGACTCCCCCGCAGCAGAGATCGGGCTCCAGAAGGGTGACAAGATTATTGCCCTGAACGGCAAACCCGTTGATTCCTACAATGAGTTTACTGAGCAGATTGGTGTGCTCGAGGATATGATGACCGCTGCCAAGAGTCAGGCTGACAGTCTGAAGATTCGCGCAGCTACAATTGTCATCGAACGCGCCGGCCTCGTGAAGTCTTCTGCTGATGAACAAACTGCAGAAGCCTCAGCTGTAGCAGATACCGCTACTATTACTCTGACTCCAAACCTTAAGGTAGGCTTCTTCGTGAAGACCCTTGCCGGCATCTACGAGCCCTATACCCGCGAGTATGGTTTCTTCGAGAGCATCCCCGCTGGCATTAAATATGGTTGGAACGTGCTGGCTGGCTACGTAGGCGATATGAAATATGTCTTCACCGCTGACGGCGCCAAGTCGTTAGGTGGTTTCGGCGCTATCGGAAGTCTCTTCCCACCTGTCTGGGACTGGTATCTTTTCTGGAAGATGACCGCCTTCCTCTCTATCATCCTTGCCTTCATGAACATTCTGCCCATTCCAGCCCTCGACGGAGGCCACGTGCTGTTCTTGATCTACGAGATGATCACCCGTCGCAAACCATCAGAAACCTTTATGATCCGTGCCGAGTATGTCGGTTTCGGTATCCTGATACTCCTGATGGTAGTGGCGAACCTCAACGATATCTTGCGCTGGCTCGGATACATGTAAGCTTTACTGCCAAGAGATATACAGCCACGATGATCATATAAATCATCGTGGTTTGTATTTTTGTGGGGTGCAGATTATCGATGCTAGCACCAGGTATCATAGCTATCTTTGCCAGTAAACTATTGAGGGCAGCGACTATATTAAATAAGATGTACGCAAGCGAAGGTATCAGAAACACTATGAACGAGAGATAAAGTATCAACATCGCTGCTGGTATCACGATGAAATTCGTCAGGAGGAAATAGCAGGAGAACCGTCCGAAATAATAGGCAATCAGAGGCGCTGTGCCTATCTGTGCAGACAGTGATACAGCCACCATACCCCACAGCCATCTTACCATCCGATGCGACATCAGATATTCTGCCGTGAAGACATGCTCCATCAAAGGTATGAACAATAAGATAGACAACACCGCCAGATAGGACATCTGAAAACCAACATCGAAAAGTGCCATCGGACTGATCATCAACATGACGATAGCCGTAAAGGCGAGTGTATTGACAGACATCCTATCGCGGTGGCCCAACGAAAGAAGGGCATAGACACTCAGCATCATCGCAGAGCGCATCACACTCGTCGACATGCCTACGAGAAACACAAATGTCCAAACGCTCAGAATGATAAAGACCTGCGACGCCACCTGCCAACGTCGTCTGAACACAAACAATGACAAGAGTGTATAGATGATGCCCAGATGCAGACCGCTAAGCGCTAAGATATGCGAGGCTCCCGTAACGGAATATACATCCTTCAGATTCTGCGTCAAAGCCGACTTGTCGCCTAACGCCATCGCTGCTACAACTGCATAGGCATCGTCATCCGCCACCGTTGCAGAGTGGAGACGAGAAAGAAGTTGGCTGCGATATTTCAGAAATGTGAGCCTCATCCGCTCCAGCCTTAATAAGTGCGCGAGCGACACCTTTGCCTTTCGCCATTTCCAACTGGCTACAAACGTCCTTCCTGTAAAGCCGTGAATCTCCAGATAGCGCCGATAGTCGAACGACCCCCTTCGCCAATCACTGTTCGCTTCAATACGCGATTGGATCTGCAGGCCGTCACCAATTCGCAAATCCCTACTCCGATCATCCTTATAAAGATAGCATTTCAATTTGCGACCACTCTGAGCCAACAATACATCCACTGCCATTGTCTTCGGTTTCTCCACAGGCTCAGATATGACCACTGCCTCATAGGCCACCTCGCCCTTTGGCCATACCACCTCCAGCGCCGCTTTCTGTCGCTCTATCAGCAACCAGCCCAACACGCCAAAGCAAGCTGCAATAGCTACCGACTGCCAATGCTCATGTTTCCACAACAACAGCGCAACTATAACCATCATTACGAATATCGCCAGTAGCAACCGCCATTCTGGAACAACAAAGTCACCAACTACGATTCCCACCATCAGACAGATGGCCAAACGCAACAACGGAATCTCATCACCAAACGATTTGCTTTCCATATTATTTAAGTTTAACGCTGCAAAGATAATAAAAAAAGGTAAAAGTGAAAAGTGAAAAGTGAAAAATTTGCTGCCGCTCACTATTTTTTTGTACCTTTGCAGCCGTTATGGAAGTAATCAGTATGCCCATGTGGGCTTGGATCTTGTTTTATGCACTCGTCATCGTCATGCTCTATGCCGACCTGAAGCTGTTCGGCCGTAAGGGGCAACATGAGGTGAGCATCAAAGAAGCCCTGCAGATGACGTTCGTGTGGATCTTTGTATCGTTGCTTTTCTGCGCAGGCATTTGGTTCTATGAAGGTGATAACAAAGCAATGGAGTTTTTGGCAGGTTATCTCATCGAGAAATCGCTGTCGATGGACAATCTCTTCGTGTTCCTCATGCTATTTTCATTTTTCGGTGTTCAGCGGAAATACCAGCATGAGGTGCTATTCTGGGGTATCTTTGGAGCCCTGATCCTTAGAAGCATCTTTATCTTCGCGGGAGCAGCGATGGTGCAGCGCTTTGACTGGATATTGGGTATCTTTGGTGCCTTCCTCATCTATACGGGCATCAAGATGTTCAGCCACAAAGACGACGAGAGCGTGGATCCCTCGAAGAATATTTTTGTTAAGCTGTTCAAGAAGTTCTTCCCCGTGACGGATCAGATGCACGAAGACAAGTTCTTTATCATCGAAGGCGGCAAACGTTTAGCGACCCCACTCTTCATCGCCCTATTGGTGATTGAAACCACAGATGTGGCCTTCGCAGTAGACTCGATTCCCGCTGTATTCTCCGTAAGCCGCGATCCGTTTATCGTGCTCACATCGAATATCTTCGCTATCCTCGGACTGCGTGCCCTTTATTTCGCATTGGCAGCCATCGCAAAATACTTCCAATACCTGAAATACGGCTTAGGTATCATCCTCAGTTTTGTGGGTGTGAAGATGTTATTGGAAGTGTCACCCTGGCACATCGAGATACGTACCTCACATTCACTGCTGTTTATCTTTGGCGTATTGTTACTGTCGATGCTGGCCTCCGTGGTAATATCCAAAGCAAGAAAGCAATAGGGCACTCTTCTTTATTTTGGAAGGTAAGTGCGATAAACAAGATAATAGCCGTCGCCTTTGAGTGTAAAGACAGAGCCGAGAGCCTCATTGAGTGTTCCCTGCCATAGTTGATTATAAGGATAAGACGCCCATTTAAGCCCCTCTGACGACAACTGCCTGCAGTCAACATTAAAGATGCTGACCTGCTGTCCAGTGAAAGACTCAAACGATGCCTCGCCTTTTGATACGACAAACCAGCCTTCATCAGTTGCCATCAATGGCTCCACACCCATCTCCCGTGCATAGCGCACCATCAGCGAGATGTTTCCTAAGGTGTGGTCCTCACGTCTACCCGTTGTACCCAGATAGACAATCCGCCTCATGCCCTTCGACAAGCAATAGCGCGTGGCCTTCGTCAGGTCATTATCCTCCTGCTCGTCAATCTGTATCAGACGATTTCTCAGTTCTTCAGGCACGGAATCGCCATCGCCCACAATAGCATCGCACTGCAGCCAATGACGGGCAGCGCCGTCGCAGCAGACCACGTAACGGGCCTCGCGCAACAACCGCAATGGCTCTTCGGCTGTAGGAAACAGTCCATTGGCCAGAATAACAGCATCAAACCCGGTCATACTTGGTGATTTTGGTCATCTTCTTCCACTTGAAATAGCCGGCAATAGCGATAATGACATACAGGCCGTAAAGTCCTGCCTTGAAGGGAATACCTTTCTGGATATAGAGCATACAGCATACGACATCGACCACTATCCAGAAC
>JAGCDZ010000056.1 GCA_017650905.1 Prevotella sp.
ACAAACACCCCCCTTTTGTACAAAAGAATGATAGTTTTTCTTAAAAAAATTTGCGTAACTCAAAGAAAATGTGTTACTTTGCACCCGATTTCGGCAAAAGCCGTCAAAATTTCAAGATAGCAAAATCATTATTAACATTTTAAAGTATTACAATTATGTCAGAAATTGAAAGCAAAGTAAAGGCTATTATCGTAGACAAACTGGGTGTTGATGAGGCTGAGGTTAAGCCCGAGGCAAGTTTCACAAACGATCTGGGCGCAGATTCACTGGATACCGTTGAGCTCATTATGGAATTTGAGAAGGAGTTCGGTATCTCTATCCCCGACGATAAGGCTGAGAAGATCGGTACCGTAGGTGATGCTATCACTTATATCGAGGAGAACGCAAAATAAATCAAGTTGACAACATAATGGTTGCTTCGTACCCGAAGCAACCATTATGCTTTAATTTTAGCTTATGGAATTAAAAAGAGTAGTTGTAACAGGTCTTGGCGCAGTAACGCCAGTGGGCAACACTCCTGAAGAGATGTGGAATAACCTGCTCAACGGAGTAAGCGGCGCAGCACCTATTACACTTTTTGATGCAAGTAATTTTAAGACACAGTTCGCTTGTGAGGTAAAGAACCTCAATATCAATGATTTTATCGACCGCAAGGAGGCTCGTAAGATGGACCGCTATACCCAGCTGGCCCTCATTGCCGCCAAGCAGGCTGTCGAGGACAGTAAGATGGATCTCGATACTGTAGACAAGAACCGCATTGGTGTGGTCTTTGGCGTAGGTATTGGTGGAATTAAGACCTTCGAGGAAGAGGTAAAGTACTATGGTGTACATGAGGCCGATGGTCCTAAGTTCAATCCTTTCTTCATTCCGAAGATGATTGCTGACATCGCAGCTGGTCAGATTTCGATTATGTATGGCTTCCATGGCCCCAACTATATCACCGCTTCTGCTTGTGCATCTTCATCGAATGCACTCGCTGATGCATTCAATCTTATTCGTTTAGGTAAGGCCAACGCCATCGTTGCTGGTGGTGCTGAGGCAGCTATCTGCGCTACGGGCGTAGGTGGTTTCAATGCGATGCATGCCCTCTCAACCCGTAATGATGAGCCAGAGAAGGCCAGCCGTCCATTCAGTGCAAGTCGCGATGGATTCATCATGGCTGAGGGTTCTGGTTGCTTGATTCTTGAGGAGCTGGAGCACGCTAAGGCTCGTGGAGCTAAGATCTATGCTGAGATGGTGGGTGCTGGTATGAGTGCTGATGCTCACCACATCACCGCTTCTCATCCAGAGGGTCTGGGTGCCAAGCTCGTCATGCAGAATGCGCTCGAGGATGCTGGCATGAAGCCAGAGGATATTGACTATATCAATGTTCATGGTACTTCTACCCACGTTGGTGATATCTCTGAGGCCAAGGCCATCAAGGAGGTGTTCGGCGATGCAGCATTCAAACTGAACATTTCGTCTACGAAGTCAATGACAGGTCACCTGCTGGGTGCTGCTGGTGCCGTTGAGGCAATGGCTACTGTACTCGCAGTGAAGAACGATATCATTCCTCCCACCATCAACCATGAGGAGGGCGATGAGGATCCTGAGATTGACTATAATCTGAACTTCACATTCAACAAGGCCCAGAAGCGTGAGGTGCGTGCTGGTCTCAGCAATACCTTCGGCTTTGGTGGTCACAATGCTTGTGTCGTCTTTAAAAAGTATGTGGATTAGTAATATCATTGACCATATCAAGCTCCCTTTCCGCAAGGAGAAGGAGCTTTTTTCTTCTCTTTACGAGATACTCGGATTCTATCCGCACAACATTGAGTATTACCGTCAGGCACTCATGCATAAGAGCATCGGCAGGCGCAACGATAAGGGCAAGCCGCTGAACAATGAGCGTCTGGAGTTTTTAGGTGATGCCATCCTCGATGCGATAGTGGGACATATCGTCTATTCTCAGTATGAGGGTAAGCGTGAGGGTTTTCTCACTAACACCAGAAGCAAGCTTGTCAGTCGTGAGACATTGGGTAAGCTCGCTAATGAGATGGGACTCTCGCAACTCCTTCTCTCAGCAGGACGCAGCAATTCTCACAATAGCTACGTGGGCGGCAATGCCTTCGAAGCTCTTGTGGGTGCCATCTATCTGGATCGAGGCTACGATGCCTGTATGTGGTTCTGGCAGAATCGCGTGCTGGGCAAATATATCAATATCGACAAGGTGGCCTTCAAGGAGGTTAATTTCAAGTCGAAGTTGTTGGAGTGGAGCCAGAAGAACAAGGTACGCATGGAGTATCGCATGCTGAAGCAGAAGCAGGATGATAATGGTAGTCCGATTTTCAGTTTTCAGGTCGTTATCGAAGGTATTGAGGGCGAGCGTGGCTCAGGCTATTCCAAAAAAGAGGCTCAACAATTAGCCTCTAAAGATACTTTGCAGAAACTGAAGCGTGAACCTCAGTTTGTGGATGCTATCTTCAAGGCAAAGTCTGACCGTACGAAGATGGAGGAAACGCCTACGATGCTCGTGCCTGATCCGGAGAAAGAACAAGAGGACTTTATCATTGAGCAGAAACAGGAAGAACCTGATTCCTCGGATAAGTCAGCGTATTCAGAGTCTTCTGAAAACTCAGAGCATTCCGATAATTCTGAATATTCAGAATCTTCTGATTCTTCTGATGACTTCGACCTCTCTGATATCACGCATAAGGAGAAATCCCGCGAGGATATCATCGCTGAGGCAGAAGCCGCAGCCTTCGCAGAAGCTTGATTTTTACCCTTATATTTATTCCCAGTATGGGTGTTCTCATGCTGGGAATAATTTGTGAATAATTGTTGGACCTATTGCTAAACTCCAGTAAACTTGCCAACGAAGAGGATAACGCCAGATGAGGCTTCGCGGATGACATAGACGAAGGGACGATTGGCGTGGAAGCTGGCCTTGGGATATTCTATTGGCTGAGAAATAGCAGACTTTTCCATCATGCCAGCCACAGTGATAGCAGCGGCTTCAGAGCCTTCCTCGTTGACTTTGATCTTCGCCTTCTGGCGCATCATGGCGATATAGACAGGCGCTTCGCACATATTAGGGATTTCTGCTAAATAAGAGTTGAAAGCCAGTTTGATGCCCATCTTCTGCATCAGTCCTGCAAGACCATCATTAATGTCAAGTTCATCAGTATCTGAACTTGTCTCAAAACGTGGCAACTTTATGTCTACCTCGTAAGGACGGGCTTCGTTCATGGGTAGAAAGACATCGAACCATTTATTGTCCATTGGATAATACTGTGCCATGCCTAAATCAGCCATATAATTTATGATGTCATCTGTAGTTTTTCCTTCTTCTGGCAGTATGATCGTCATATTCCAATAGCCGTTGCCATAGGGCATCTCAACAGCAGCATAAATATCGTTTTTCAAGTATCTGATAAGCACATTCTGGTGCATCAGGGGTAGTTTGGTCTTGCCTTTATCAGTGGAAAAGGTCTCTTCCTTGGTGTTCTTCTGGTCGAACTTCGAAGCCCAGTCGGCTTTGAAGTAGATGGCATTAAGCAGATACGACATCATCGCAGGATCAACCTCATCGAGGATGGTGGGAATCATGCCGTTGGTCTTCTCGTTGCACCAGCCGTTGATATGGCCAAGTGTCTGTGGCGACGAGAAGTCGAGTGACTCAGCCTTCGCATCATAATAAGTCTGTGTATCCTGCTCAAACTGAGGCTTCAGGGTATAGTCCTTATTCACAAAGATGGCATTAGCGATGTTCAGCGTCACCTTGTCATCCACCTTGGGCAGACCATCAATCAGTTTCTTGCAGTAATCATTCACCGCCTTGATGCCTCCCTCATGGAAGCCTAAGGTCTGCTCCAATTCCTTCTCTGTCTCTCCCTCAGCTGCATCGTTCACCATGCCTAAAACGTAGGTAATGCTCAGTGGCGAGTAGATGAAACTCTTGCCGCTTTGGTCTACATCATTCACCGTCTTCAGGAAGTTCAGTGTAAACTGGTTGTTGTCGTTGGCAAAGACTCTCTGCGCCTCTGTCAACTGTATCGGCTGTGCCTCCGACAACATATTCACCACTTGCTTGGCCTCACCCAAGTCCTCCTCAACATCTGATGATGAGGAACACGACAGCATTGAACAGTTCAGCACTACGGCTGCCAACCAAAATAGATTCTTCTTCATATAGTGTTATGTTTGCAAGGTTGTTTATTCAATAATCTCTGGATTTGAGTCCATACGCTGGTATTCAATGACTCCTACATTACTATCCATCATCCACCAATCTTCAATGGTCAGCCTGTCGCGGGTTAGTTTTGTAACGGTACGTCCGCCTTCAAACATCCAAATACCGATGCGCCCGTCATATCCTTTATACCAATAGGTGGTTTCGTAGCGATGCAAGTTGTCTGTAGGATCTTTGCGCCACCAATATTTGGCAAGTTTTTTCTCTCCATCGCCGAAAGCTGGCTCATTGGAAAACCAGACACCGTTGTTCTGCTGAACACCATCTTTTACGACGACCCAACAACCAGGAAGCAGACTCTCATCAAAGGCTGACGATTCAACTATTCTGAACTTAAAGTATTCATCTTTAGAATAATAGAGTCTTAATTCCCTATCGTTTATCTCATAGGTAGAGACATCACAAATATGTGTCAGATAAAAATCATCTGGGTCAGAACCTTCATCATAGACCTTTGTTATGTCCGGATGACTTAAACTTATATTATGACCTGTACAATTGTACTTACCTTCCATATGATTTCCGTATGCCCAGCCTGTATAGGTTCCGTCAGGAAGAAATACAATGATGTACTCAAAACCTTTGGCTTCCTTTAATATAGCATTGGATTCATTTCCATAACTAACCAACTTCCATGTCTTTTTATATAATGTTGATTCGTTATTTGTATCATTGTCATCACTACTGCTGCATCCTGCTAACATCAGCAAACAGATGCTTATCCATAATAGACTTTTAATTTTCATTTTTGCATACTTTTTGGATTCTTTCTACTAATATAATACTGAAAAGCCTCAAATCTTGCATGGAAAAGTGTTAAAGAATTCAAAAATCCAGCAAAATCATACAAGATTTGCGTAATTTTGGATTATTAAAGTAGAACATAAGGAAAAGATGGTCGGACAACTTGTTGAGCGCATACATCTCTCTCATATCACGCACAAGGAGAACTCTCGCGAAGATATCATCGCTGAGGCTGAAGCAGCTGCCTTCGCTGAAGGCTGAGAATGTTTCTCTCCTTAAGCATATTTTATTCCCACCTTGGGAACAAAATATTCCCACACTGGGAATGAAATGTTCCCAAGGTGGGAATAATTATACCCTCCTAAGACAAGTTTAGAAGTTCACACCAATCGTAGCGAAGAGGCTACCTGTGTGGGCATCGTCAAAGTAGTCGCGACTGATATTAGACAGACCAAAATCATAGCCTACTTCTGCATAAAGGTAGTTGAACTGGAAGCCACATCCCACCTTTATACCCCCATCGAAGCGATTGAAAGCATCGTCATCGTAGGAACTGTAAGCCTGACGATGGCCAAAATCCTTGATTTTACCACTGACGCCTGCAGCGACATAGCCGCCCAAGAAAGGTTGGACGCTGAAATCACGATCCACCCTGCAGTCGTATTTCAGCAATAGCGGAACTTCCAGATAGTCCAGGTTATACGTGAACTTCCTGCCATCGAAATTGCCTTTTCCACCTTTTTCAATAAAGGAAAGGCCTGTCTCAAAGTAGATAGGTGCCTGAGGTGCCACTTGGAATCCTGCTACAACTCCTACATTCAGACCTGTACGCATCGTACCACCATCAAGATACTTGTCATCGGAACTGACCGTTGAGAAAGCACCACCTACACGGAAGCCGACATAGGAGTTAACAGGGTTGTGACGATAACTTGGGCGAGTATAGCTACTATATCCGTAACGCGACCCGTAGTGACGGGGTCGGCCATATTGTGCCATCATTGGCAATGTGAGCATCAGGCTCAGCATAGCAATCATAATCTTTTTCATAAGCCAAACATTTTAAAGATTTCACGCTGCAAAGATAGACAGAAACTCAGGCCCATTCAAAGGATTTCCCCTAAAAGAACGCGGAAAATCCCTACTTCTGCCCTGCACTTTTGGTGTCGGGGTCTGCGAAATAATAAGCCAAATGTTTGGAAGTTCCAAGAATTCTTCCTATCTTTGCAATATGTTGAATACGCAAGTTGTAATTATAGGAGCAGGACCAGCGGGAAGTGTCTGCGGGTATCTGCTGAAGAAGGCGGGTGTGGATTGCGTCATTGTCGACCATGCCTCGTTTCCAAGGGAGAAGATCTGTGGCGGAGGCCTTACACCGAAGGCTTACGAACAGCTTGACGAACTGATATCAGGACTGAAATACGACTATCAGGGTGTGAGTCATGCCAGATTTATGATGGACGGCAAGACCATCTGCGAAATAGATATCGACAAGGAGTTGAGAATGGTTCGCCGTAAGGATTTCGACTACATGCTTTTGCAGGCCTATCTCGGCATTGGCGGCTCTCTGATGAAAGGCGGATTCTCTGGCTTTGAACAGCAGGGCGACGGAAAGATTCTGGTAAGGCTCAAATCCGGCAACGAGATGCTATGTGATTATCTGGTTGGAGCTGATGGTGCCAATAGTCTGGTCAGGCGATCGCTGAAGGGCGAGTACAAGGGCAATACCCTTTGGTTGGAGCAATATACCGAGAAAGGAAGCAATGAATTTATCTTTGAATACCTGAAGACCTACGAAAAGGGTTATTTCTTCCGCTTTCCCAGTGTTGGTCGCGATGTCGTTGGTGTGGGAGGCTTCAATCATACCATCCCTGATTTCAAGACTGTGCTGGCTCAGAAAGGCATTCCGGAAACGCAGTTGCGTGGGGCGTATATCCCTGTGGAAACCATTGCTTCACCCAACGACAAGGTAATCCTGATTGGCGATGCAGGTGGATTCGCCAACAAACTGTCATATGAAGGACTGTATTATGCCATCGCGACTGCGCAGAATGCCTATAAGGCAATCGTCGAGGGGAGGCCTTTCTTGGAGACGAACAAGTACATTTTCAAACGGAAACGCAGAGAAACGTATATCACGCGGTTGTTCTTTAGTCCGTTCGGTCTTTTTCTGGTGAGAACTGGTGCCCACAGCCCTTGGCTGATAAAGAAAGTCTTCCAGCGGTACATGTAGATGATACCTTATTATATAAAAAATCGTAAATTATTCCCCCGTTACAATGGAATTGCGTAAATTTGCACGCGAAATGCGCAATTTGAAATGAGTATTACTCGTATAGTAAGAAAGGTGTTTGAGTCTCGCCAACTGGAGTTGGAGAAGCATCAGAACGAGGGAAAGGCGTTGCAGGAAGCAGTGCTGGGTCGTTTGATTGTTGAGGCTAAGGACACGGAATATGGCCGTAATCATGCCTTTACCACGATGAAAGGCTATGAGGATTTTGCAAGGCATATTCCTATCAATACCTATGAGGAACTGAAGGACAGCATCGACCGCATGCGACACGGAGAGGCGGATATCCTTTGGCCTGGTCGCGTGAAATGGTATGCCAAGTCGTCAGGCACAACCAATGATAAGTCAAAGTTTATTCCTGTCAGTCGGGAGGGTTTGAAGCGGATGCATTACAAAGGCGGTTTCGATGCTGTGGCGATGTATCTGCAGAATAATCCCCAATCTCGTATTTTCGACGGACGTGCACTGATTCTGGGTGGCAGTCATTCGCCGAACTATAATCTAAAGGGTTCTTTGGTGGGCGATCTCAGTGCTATCCTGATAGAGAATATCAATCCGCTGGCTAATCTGGTGCGTGTTCCTAAGAAGAAGACGGCTCTGATTCCTGATTTCGAGATCAAGCGCGACAAGATAGCCCATGAGGCAATGAACAAGAATGTAACGAACATCTCTGGTGTGCCCTCGTGGATGCTCTCCGTGCTTACCAGGATGATGGAGATTACTGGCAAAACGCACTTGGAGGAAGTATGGCCTAATCTTGAGATATTTTTCCACGGAGGTGTGGCCTTTACGCCTTATCGGAAACAATATGAGCAGCTCATCACTTCACCCAAGATGCATTATATGGAAACGTATAATGCCAGCGAGGGATTCTTTGGCTTGCAGAACGATCCGAACGATAAGTCGATGCTGCTGATGCTCGATTATGATGTATTCTATGAGTTTATTCCGATGGATGGTGGCGATGCCGTTCCTCTCTGGGGTGTGGAGACAGGCAAGAACTATGCGATGGTGATTTCTACTTGTTGTGGACTCTGGCGATATGAGATAGGAGATACCATTCAGTTTACTTCAATTAATCCATATAAGTTTATCATCACGGGTCGCACGAAGCATTTTATCAATGCCTTTGGCGAAGAGCTTATTATTGACAATGCGGAGAAGGGGTTGGCCTATGCCTGTGAACAGACAGGGGCAGAGGTTTCTGAATACACCGCAGCACCCGTGTTTATGGATGCGAATGCGAAGTGCCGTCACCAATGGCTTATCGAGTTTGCCAAGCGTCCTAAAGATCTGCAGTTGTTCTCAGACCTGCTCGACAAGCGCCTACAGGAGATCAATTCCGACTATGAGGCTAAGCGCTATAAGAACATCACCCTGCAGCACCTCGAGATTATTGAGGCGCGTCCGAATCTCTTTAACGATTGGTTGAAACTTCGCGGAAAATTGGGTGGACAGCATAAGGTACCCCGCTTGAGTAATAGCCGTGAGACCATAGAGCAACTGCTTGGGTTAAATAATGAAAGAATGAAATAATGAAAGTAATTAGAAAGAAATATCAAATGCTTTTCAAGAGTGGAAAGGTGTACAAGAGAAATTCCTTGTACAGGGCTTTTCTCATTCTTTCATTCTTTCAATTATTCATTTTCTTCTCCTGTGCCCGAATGGGACAGCCCGATGGCGGCTGGTATGACGACGATCCTCCACAGGTAGTAGGGAGCACGCCAGAAGACAGGGCAACCAATGTCAAGACAAACAAAATTACCATCTATTTTGATGAATATATCAAGATTGATAATCCTACGGAAAAGGTAATCGTTTCGCCACCACAACTTGAAACACCGGAAATCAAGGGAGCTGGCAAGAAAATTGTGGTGGAGTTGAAAGATACGTTGAAAGAAAATTCCACCTATACCATCGACTTCAGCGATGCCATTACTGACAATAATGAAGGTAATCCTATGGGCAACTATACCTTCACCTTTTCTACAGGTGAACAGATTGACACCTTTGAGATAGCCGGTTATGTATTAGATGCCAGTAATCTGGAGCCTATCAAGGGTATTGCAGTGGGACTCTATGATGATTTGTCAGATACCGCTTTTACCACGAAGCCGTTGATGCGTATATCACGTACGGACAGTCGAGGTCATTTTATAGTGAGGGGTGTGGCACCTGGTACCTATCGTGCATATGCCCTTCAGGATATGGATGGCGATTTCTGCTTCAAGCAGATGAGTGAGATGATTGCCTTCACCCACGAGACATTTAGTCCTTCGTCGAAACCCGATACCCGTACGGACACAATCTGGCGTGATTCGCTGCATATCGATGCATTTAGACAAGTGCCTTATACCCATTTCCTGCCCGACGATGTTACTCTCTTAGCGTTTACACATCCTCAGACAGACCGCTATCTGCTCAAGTCGGAACGTGCAGAGCCAGAAAAGTTCTCCTTATATTTCACTTATGGCGACTCTATACTGCCCGAAATCACAGGCCTGAACTTTAATGCTGACAGTGCTTTCGTCATCGAGAGCAACGAGAAGCGCGACACCATCCATTATTGGCTTCGTGATACAATGCTCATCAATCAGGACACCCTGCGGATGGATATTACCTATCAAATGACCGATACGTTGGGAAATCTTGTGCTTAACACAGACTCTGCAGTAGAGATGCTGCCCAAGGTGTCGTATGAAAAGCGTATGAAGGAATTGAACAAGGAGATAGAGAAGTGGCAGAAGCAACAAGAGAAGAAAAAGAAAAATGACATGCCCTATGACTCCATCTATCCAATCAAGCCCTTAGAGCCCAAATATAATGTGCCTTCTTCTGCTACACCAGACTCGCGATTGACCATAGAGATGCCAACACCATTGGAGGTCTGTGATACATCGATGGTACATCTCTATTCGAAAATTGACACAGTATGGTATCAGGCTCCTTGTGAGTTCCGGCAAATGGCGAATTCAATGCGAAAATATGAACTGTTGGTTGATTGGCGACTGGAGACAGAATATAGCTTTGAGGTCGACTCTGCTGCTTTCATCGATATCTATGGCAAGGCATCGAAACCCTTTAAGCAAGGTATCAAGGTGAAAGGTCCTGATGAGTTCAGCCTGCTGATGGTGAATGTCAGTGGCTTGGATGTGGCAGACACTTCGATTGTTGTGCAATTGTTAGATAATTCAGATAATCCAGTGAGAGAGGAGCGTGTGAAGAACGGTAGGGTGCGGTTTGAATACCTCGCATCAGGCAAGTACTATATGCGTGCCTTTGTGGATGCCAACGGCAATGGTATTTGGGATACTGGCGATTATGCAGCTGATCGACAGGCTGAGTCGGTTTATTACTATTCTCAGCAGATAGAATGTAAGGAGAAATGGGATGTTACCAAGTCTTGGAATCTGACAGAGGTGGCCCGATTCCGCCAGAAGCCTGATGCCATCACCAAGCAGAAGCCCGATAAAGAAAAGAAGTTGAAGAACCGTAACTTTGAACGGGCTAAGCAGCTGGGAAAGGAATATCTCAAGACCAAGGGAGTGAACCTATAACATAAAGTGATAATAAGATTAAAAATGAATATGACAATGAAAAGAATCGTAATTTACCTCTTTGCCCTTATGCCTTTGATGGCTCATGCGCAGTGTGGCATTGAGAATACATCCTTTAAGTCAGGAGAGGTGCTGGAATATGACCTTAAGTTCAATTGGAAACTTATTTGGTTTACGGTAGGTACCGCAACGATGGACACCAAGATGACGAAGTTTGAAGGCAAGGATGCATGGCGTTCATATCTGATAACGAGAGGTAACAATACCCTCGACAAGTATTTCACGATGCGTGACACCTTGCTTAGTTATTGTAATCCGGATCTTTCACCTCTTTATTTCCGTAAAGGAGCCCGTGAGGGAAGCCGTTACTATGTCGATGAGGTGTGGTATTCTTATCCAGGTGGCAACTGTCAGTTGAAGAAGCATCGTATCGATGCCGATGGTGAGGTGCATTGGAAGACGAGTACCTACAAGAACTGTATCTACGACATGATGTCGATCTTCCTTCGTGCCCGCAATTTCGATGCATCGAAACTGAAGAAGGGTGAGGTCATTCCCATGCCTATCAGTGATGCTCGTCGTCTGTCAAACTCATGGTTGAGCTATCGTGGTAAGACCAATTACAAAATGGACAGCACCAAGGAGAAATTCCGCTGTCTGGTCTTCTCGTTCTGGGAGAACGAGGACGGTAAGAGTCATGAACTGATTCGCTTTTATGTGACAGACGATCAGAACCACATTCCCGTGCGTCTTGACATGTTCCTCAGTTTCGGTTCTGCCAAGGCCTTCCTCAAGAGTTATAAAGGGGTACGTGGTCCGATGACATCGAAAGTCAATTAATCATTATAGTGGTGGGCCTGGTTCATGCCTCCCGTCACTCTTGATAATTCATCCAAACTGAGCGGGCGTCGTTCTGGCGTCAGCTCTTTTTTGTTCTTTTGGGTATCTTTACTCATCCTATCTTTGATTTATAATTGGCGTATTGATAATTCATAGAAAAGTCCCTTGCGTGCCATTAGTTCTTCGTAAGTTCCCTGTTCGGCAATCTTACCTTTATCGAGTACAATGATACGATCGCAATGGCGAATGGTGGACAAACGTTGGGCAATGACGACACGGGTGCAGTGAAGCCGGTCGAGATTTTCACTGACCTGTTTCTGCGAGATATTATCGAGTGCAGATGTGGCCTCGTCGAAGAAGATGATGTCAGGCTTGGATATCAGTGCCCTGGCGATGAGAATGCGCTGCTTCTGACCGCCGCTGAAACCACTGCCGCTTTCATTGACTAATGTGTTCAAGCCCATAGGCATCCTGCGTACATCCTCCTCAAGACTAGCCATCCGCAAGGCATCCCAGGCATCTTCATGAGTGGCCCATGGAGCCGTAATGGTGATATTCTGGAACAAATCACCCGTAAAGAGATTGCCACTTTGCAGACAGCAACCTATCTTACGCCGCAAACTGGTCTTGTCAACTTTAGCCAGGTCGTAGTTATCGTAATAGATACCACCGGAGAGCGGTTGTTCAAAGCCTAACAACAGGCGCATGAACGTAGACTTACCACTTCCTGATTTGCCAACAAGGCCTACATACTCGCCAGGCTCTATGCGTAACGATAGATTATCGAGCACCAGAGGCCCTTCTTCTTCATAGCGGAAACTTAGTCCGCTTACATCAATGCCACCCAACAGGTCTTCTACTTGTGGGGCTTTGGCTTCCATTTCAGGAACAGCTTCCAGAATAGGTTTCACAGATCTCAAAAGGGGCTTTATCCTGGCCAATGAAGGTACTACATTTTTCATCTCTGCCATAGCTGCCGTCATCATACCGAATGCAGAACTGAAGGCGATATAGTCTGACGGGGCAATGTTGTTGGATAAGGTAGACCAGAAGATGAGCATGGTGCCTCCGATACTGAGGAAAGCTGTCAGAGCAGTATATAAGCGGGAGATAAAGGCAGGATTATAGAGCGGTTTCGCCTGGTCTGTATAATGGTCAAGCCATCTGGTAAACGCACGGTTCTCAGAACCTGTCAGTTTGATTTTCTGAATACCGGCAAACATATTATATTCCAGACCACTGAGCTTGGTGGCCTTTTCTGTGTACATGGTTTGAATTCTGACCGTACGCCTGTATACCAGTACAAGGATTAAGACCTGAAGGGCGAGAATGCCAAGGGCTGGGAAGAGCAGATACTTTCCGTATATCCACAATTGCATGAGGTAAATCAGAGAAAGAACAGCTGAAAGACCTGCACCAATAATGGTTTCATTGATCATGCCAGAAAGCACAGATACATTATTCAATTTAGCACTCAGTTCACCGCTCGCATGTTTTGAGAAGAAAGTAGGCGAGAGCAAGAAGGTGCGTGCCATGATAGAGTTTTGGGTGTGAAGGTCTACGATATGCTGTACACGCGTGATGTAGAGATTGCGGGTGAGTGTGAGCAACATTGTACCGACGGTGGCACCTAGCAACAATCCCGTGATAGGCAATAGATCGGAAGAGTCGCCGGTTGGAATCACCGTGTCGAAAATGAGTTTGTTGGCCATCGGGGTAAACATACCCAGCAAAACCACGACGAGGGCCGCCAGACAGAGCATCGAAGCATTGGGCCCGGAGACCACATCCCAGGCAAAATTAATAAGATCTTTGATGTCTAGGGCACGTAGCGGCAAGGGTTTGGTAAACTGAATGGCCGTAGGCTTCAGTTCGTGTTCCATCTCCTTCTTGTTGATAGTCCTTATAATACCGTTATGGTCACGATAATAATAGCCCAATCCACTACTGGTAGGTATTAGTGCCAACAACTGACCATCTTTGGCATAGCCAAGTAGGGGACCGACACATTCGTGCCACCATTCACCAATCAGTCGGATACGGCGCATAAGGATACCACGGGGCCGAAGAATACCCATTAGCTGCTCCTCTGGAGAGAAGATATCATTTTCCTCCAAGTCGTAGTCCTTGATGTCTAAGGCATCGAGCAATTGTCTGAGTGCCGATTGGCTCGTCTGGGGAATTGCCCTTTTCTTGCGCAAGAATCCTAATCTTTGGGCACCACGGTCCAAAGCTTCTGCAAGGAGGGTTTTCTCCAGTTGCTTTCGTTTGTTGATCTGTTTAATATAGATGGCCATGGCTATTCACTTCTCATTAAATCTCTGTAAAGTCCTTCCTGTTCTATCAGTTGGTCGTGGGTGCCGCGCTGCAGGATTTTCCCTTGGTCCATGACGAGTATTTCGTCACAGTCACGGATAGTTGAGAGACGGTGGGCAATAATAATCTGTGTGGGTCCCATCATCCGAATCGCGGCCATTACCTCATCCTCAGTTTTCGGATCAAGGGCAGAAGTGGCCTCGTCCATGATTAGCACGGCAGGTTCCTTGGCTAAGGCAGTAGCAATTTCCATTCTCTGGCGCTGACCACCAGAGAAGTTTTGTCCGCCTCTGACGAGTATTGTTCCGAAACCATCAGGACGACTGACGATGTCATCACGTATCTGGGCATCGTTACAAGCCATCATCAGGGTAAAGTCTTCAATGCTTTCGTCCCACATGCGGATATTCTGTGCAACGGTATCGTCGAAGAGCACCACATTCTGGTCGATGACGGCCACAGAATTTGTCAATTCCTCAGAAGAGATGCTTTCAATGGGTCTTCCATCAAAAAGTATTTCTCCTGACCAAGGCTTGTATAAGCCAGAAATAAGTTTGGCAAGTGTCGATTTTCCACAACCGCTGCTACCCACGAAGGCCACACTGCGGCCTGGTTCTATTCGCAAGTTGAAGTTCTCGATGAGTGGAGGCAGCAGGGTAGAATACCCAAAGGTGACGTTTTTGAGTTCCACAAGTCCACCCAATTTGCCCTCATACATGTCGCCCTCATTCTCACGATGGTCTTCTGGAAATTTCATCACATCTTCGATGCGCTCCATCTGACTGCGCATCACCACGATGTTCTTTGAAGCGTTGACGATGTCATTGACTGGTGAAAGAAACGACGACATGAAACCCTGGAAGGCCAGGAGCATACCCACAGACAGTTCGCCTTTCAGAATGAGCAGAGCACCAAGTACAAGAATGGTGGTGTTGACCAGTCCGTTCACGAGAATAGGTAGTAGTCCCATCTTCAGTTGTTGGTCTGTGGCATTACCTTCCATATTGAATTTCTTGGCCCAAAGACCACTCCAGTATTCAAAGAAACCAGTTTCAGCGCCGGCAGCCTTGATACTTTCCATGTTGTCTATACAAGATACGGTCGCTGAGAAATATTTGCCTGTGCTCTGTTCCATCGAATGGATGAGATTGATGCGTTGAGCAGAATGGTATTGTACGATGACCAGATTGACCACAGCAGCAATGATGCCTACCAAAGTCAGTGTCACCGAATAGCTGAGCATCAGGGCGAGATAGAGTCCGAGTAAGGCGATGTTGATGATTTGTGGAGCCAGCACTTCCACGAGCGAGTGGGTAATAGTCTCATTCAGGTGCTGACGCTGCTGTAGCTCACCCACGCTTCGCATGGCAAAGAATGAAATGGGCAGTCGCAGCACGTGGTTGAGATACTTCACATTTCCTTTCAGTGCCAGCGATCCTGCTATTCGTTTGGCATAACGTGCCTGTAGTAATACCAGTACAAATTGGAACAAAGCCACCGTTCCCATGAGCAGGAAAAAGGTAGAACTCCAGTCACGATTCTTGCCTGAAAGAATCTCATCCAGGAACGTACGGGTAAAAAGTGGAATGACGAGTGCAACAAAAGCAGCTAAAAGGGCGAAGACAAAGGTGAGCCAGAAAGCCTCGCCTGCGCCTTGCAGGTATTTTCTGACATACGATAAGATACGGGTACGATGTCCGTCTTGTTCAAAGGCCTCCGTTGGGGCAAATGTCAGTGCCACACCCGTGAAGGATTTCCTGAAATCATCGATGGGAACTTCTACAGGACCAGCATTGGGGTCGTTCAGACAGGCGGCCCCTTTCTTAAATCCTCTGAAGACGACAAAATGATTAAAGTTCCAATGGATGATAGCGGGCTGCATGCCCTCGAGGGCCTCGGGTGTCACCTGATAACCCTTTGCCTTTAAGCCGTACTTTTTGGCAGCTAATACAATATCTTTTGCAGAACTGCCATCACGTGAAACGCCACAGGCTGCACGTACCTTTTCCAAGGGCAGCCACTTGCCGTAATGCGCCAGAATCATTGTCAGTGAGGCAGCGCCACACTCTACAGATTCCATCTGCATTACCATTGGCATTTTCACGACCTTGCTCATATCAATTGCCTGTAGCCGATTCTATTGCATTGTCAACGGCACCGATGAGCACACGCCATACGGGCTTTTGCTGGGTGATGATCTGAATGTTACAAAGTGAACCAGTATTTATCTTCAGGCCTTGGCTCTTTTCCCGACTCCATACCAGATGACCATCTTTCTCTTCGAGTATAACGCGTACCTCGTAGATAGCTTCACCATCTTTGATGAACGCAGCTAAGGGATCCAACTTCAGCCGTCGTATAACATCTTCCTTAGTGGTTGGATATCGTTCGATTCCCTTCACTGTTCCGTAGGCATAACCCCAGTTCTCACGCTGCAGGTCAGCGGGTGTGGCCTGTACCTGTTGTTCTGGCTTCAATTTTCTCAGGTCGTTGAAGGTCACATAGCAGAGCATTTCCCGTCCTTGTGTCTCTGGCATTAACCAAGCTTGTCCATGACTCATCAATACACGGTCGTTGGTTTCGATGAGAGAGTCATTGACTGCTGTCATTTCGCCAAAGGGAAACACAATGCCTTGGGCTGTCACCTTGTCGTTGATGGTGCCGAAGGCACACCAATAAATGCCCACGGCTACCATAGCTAACATAGCACCTAACACCAATTTCAGCTTTGGCGAGGCCACACGCGCCATCTCCTCCGCTTCAATTTTGGCATCGATGGCTTCCAAGGCTTCCTTATTGAAAATGTCAGCCATATTTCTGTTTATTGTTCAATGGTGATAATACGGGTAAAGCCGGTCATGTGAAAGATCTTGAAGATAGGGGCACTTACATGCGTCAACTTAATCTGTCCGTCGAGCTTACGGGTCACGATGCGCATCATCTCTTGAATGACACGAAGACCAGAACTTGAGATGTATTGCAAGTCTGTGCAATCAAACTCCAGGTCTATGCCCTTTTCCAGCACAGCCTCTACCTCACGCTCAAATTGTGTGGCATTCAGGGTATCCACGCGTTCTCCGGTTTTTACAATGGTCTTTCCACCTTCTTTTTTAATCTGTGTCATAAATCTAAATAATCTGAGTGTTCTGATAAATCTTATAATATTTCATCAAAGGGGGTTGCGTTCACGCAGCGCAGGTTCTTTTCCAACTGGGCCGTACTGCTGGCACCTACCAGTACCGATGTGACACCCTTTTGATGGAGAATCCAGGCTAAGGCCATCTCTGCCAGCGTCTCCCCACGGTTCTGCGCCACCTCATTATAATGGCGTAACTTTGCAAGCAATTCTGGTGTGAGCATGTCCTCTGTCAAGAATTTACCTTTCGACATACGAGAGTCCTGAGGGATGCCGTTTAGATAGCGGTCTGTCAGCAATCCTTGTGCCAAAGGAGAGAAGGAGATAAAACCGATGCCTTCCTCTGCGCAGAAATCGAGAATACCCTCTTCCTGCGGCTCACGGTCAAGCATGTTCAGTTTTCCTTGATAGATGAGCAGAGGCACGTCGCGCTCCTTCAGATATTTCGCAGCAAAACGCGTAGCTTCCAGCGGCCAACGGGAAATGCCGACATAGAGTGCCTTACCGGCTCGCACAATATCCACCAGGGCTTGGAGAGTTTCTTCCAAAGGCGTCACAGGATCGTAGCGATGGCTATAGAACAGGTCGACATAGTCGATTTTCATTCGTTTCAGACTCTGATCCAACGAGGCGATAAGGTATTTGCGTGAGCCCCAGTCGCCGTAAGGACCAGGCCACATGTCATAGCCGGCCTTCGACGAGATAAAAAGTTCATCGCGATACGGACGGAAATCCTCATCCATCAGTTTTCCCATGGTCTCTTCAGCAGAGCCATAGACGGGACCATAGTTGTTGGCCAGGTCGAAATGGGTGATGCCATGATCAAAGGCATAATGGGTTATCTCACGACTGCGTTCGTAAGGGTCGACACTACCGAAATTATGCCAGAAGCCGAGGCTTACCTTGGGTAGCAACACTCCCGATCGCCCACAGCGTTCATATTCCATTCCGTTGCAGTAACGGTCTTTGTTAGCGTAATACAGTTCTTTCATATTGGTCGAATTTTTGCAAAGGTAATTATTTTTATTGAACATTGAACATTGAAAATTGAAAATTTTACATGCGGTTGCAAATTTTTCACTTTTACTCTTCACTTTTCACTTCTTTTTTGTAAATTTGCACGCAAAAAGTAACAGAAACGATGACTAACCATCCCAATGAAGCCCCATATAAACTGACCCGATCGAAGGAGATGGAGGAAAAAATGCAGCGGTTTACCGATGCTGGAAAGTATGCTCAGGACCAGTTTATTGACTTTGAGCCCGAACGTCATATATACACTTACAACGGTCAGGTTCGACTCCTACCTGTGAGTTCGCTGATTGCCTATTTTTTTGAGGAGTTCGATGCACAGGCTGTCGCCCAACGGCAATTCGAGCGCTACGGTACCCCTATCGAAGAGACATTGAAGAAATGGGAACGAATTGGCAAGATGGCCCGCGAGGTGGGCACATTCGTTCATGAACAGACAGAGAGCTATTTCCGTGATGGCACTTTTGCGACTGCTTGTCCTTTCACGTTTGAAGACCAGACAGAGATGATTGGTATTGAGAAGGAGCGTCAGTATTTTCTCCGATTCGTCAAAGACTATGACATCCACCCTTACCGTCAGGAGTGGCCTGTCTACGACACAGACCTGAACGTCGCCGGTACCATCGACATGGTGTGCAGAATGGCTGACGGCGAGTTTACCATCTACGACTGGAAACGCAGTAGTAAGGTTGTGAACGCCCTTGGACAGCCCGTAGTGGAAGCTTTTGGCGGTAAACAGAGCTTCAATGGCATCTCGCTGCCCGACACTCCTTTCTATCACTACTGCATCCAGCAGAACCTCTATCGTTATATGCTCGAAGCCAATTATGGCGTGAAGGTAAAGGCGATGAATCTGGTAGTGCTTTGTGCCGACTATCCTTCGTATGTGGTGGTCAATGTGCCAAAGATGGATGAGGTTATCCAGCAGATCATTGCTGTCTGCCATGAAAAGGATCTCGGTCACAAGTTACTTTAACTCGTGATACCTCCTGCAAAGCCGAAAGATAAGCGACCTTGTGAAGGACGCTGTTATCATCAACGGCAAGAAAATGATAATTAGATCATCATAAAATGTCTGACCAATCCCTGAAGCGACAGTTGAAAGTACTCACCATCCCAGTGTTCATCGAGATGGCGCTGGTGATGCTCTTGGGTGCTGTCGACACCGTGATGCTGAGCCGTTATAGCGACAACAGCGTAGCGGCGGTGGGACTCGACAACCAACTTATCTCACTCGTTTTCCTCGTATATCAGTTCTTCTCGATGGGTGCTGCCATTCTTTGTGCGCAGTACATTGGGGCAGGACTGAGGAAGCGGCTGGTGCAGGTGGTGGGTATGGCGCTGGTAGTAAACCTGATGCTCGGCCTCGTGGTCAGTGCCTTACTCTTTTTTTACGCAGAACAATTACTGCAGCTAATGGGATTAAGGCCAGAGCTGATGGGCGACGGATTGGTGTACCTACGGTTAACGGGAGCGCTGTCGTTCTTCCAGGCGCTGTCGCTCACATTCTCAGCTTCACTAAGAAGTGCCGACAAGGTGGTCTATCCGATGGTAGTGACGGGTATCGTCAACGTTTTGAATATCTTAGGTAACTACGCACTGATTTTCGGACATTGGGGTTGTCCGCAGATGGGCGTCGAGGGTGCTGCCATCGCTACCGCTGCTAGCCGGGCAGTCGCCATGGTGCTGCTTGCCGTTATCCATTTCAAGGTGCATATCCCTCGCTTCCCGTTGTATTATTTCAGACCAATTCCCTGGAAGGAGCTGAAAAACCTGCTCTACATAGGCATTCCCGCCATGAGTGAGAATATCTCCTATTGTCTCTCACAGGTGGTCATTACTTTTTTCATCAACCAGATTAGCAACGAGGCACTGGCTACGCGAACCTACTGCCACAACATGATCATGTTCGTCTATCTGTTCTGTATCAGCATCACGCAGGGTGGCGATATTCTTGTAGGGCATCTCGTTGGCCAGCGACGCCATCAGGCTGCTTATGTCCTCGGCAACTACTTTTTCCGCTGGTCAATGATTATTACGCTCACCGGCTCGGCGTTGCTTGCACTTTGTGGACGCAGTATCCTCAATGCCTTCACCGACAATCAGGAGATCATTACCATGGGTGTCTGGGTGCTTTTCGTCGATTGGTTTCTGGAGATTGGGCGCACGTCGAACATCTTTGCTGTTGGAACACTACGGGCCACGGGCGATGCCATCTATCCCGTTGTCATCGCTATCATCTTCAATTGGAGCATCGCCGTTGGCGTGAGTTACGTCATCGGCATTCCGCTCGGCTATGGACTTGTGGGCATGTGGGTTGGTTTTGCCCTCGATGAGAACGTTCGCGGCATCATCCTGATGCGCCGCTGGCGGTCGGGCAAGTGGAAAAACAAAGGATTTGTTGAAAAATGATTGTATAGTGGTTTGCTTCAACAGATTTGGTATTTTCAATCCAAAAAAACGCAAAATAATTTTTTGCATTCGGAGGTTTTTATTATCTTTGTGGCGCAGATATGGAGATAGAGAGCATCATACTTAAAAACCTAAGTATCGGCTATCATACGAAAAACGGTACTCGTATGGTGGCGGATGGAATTAATGCGGCCATTCGACAAGAGGAATTGACGTGTTTGTTGGGAGCCAACGGTGTGGGTAAATCGACACTTTTACGGACACTCTCCGCCTTCCAGCCAAAACTTGGTGGGGAGATTCTGCTTTTCCCATCACTCAACACTCATCACCCAACACCTATCACTTCTTTTTCTGATAAGGAACTGAGCCGGATAATTGGCGTAGTGCTGACAGAGAAGCCCGATATCAGGAACATGACGGTTCGCGAGTTGGTGGCCTTGGGACGTTCACCCTATACGGGTTTCTGGGGAACACTTCACAATAAGGACTGGCAAGTGGTGGATGAAGCCATTGAGGCCGTGGGAATCAGCAACCTGCGTGAACGGATGGTGCATACCCTCAGCGACGGAGAGCGACAGAAGGTGATGATTGCAAAGGCTCTGGCGCAACAGACGCCCGTCATCTTCCTTGATGAACCTACGGCCTTCCTCGATTTCCCTAGCAAGGTAGAAATGATGCAGTTGCTGCGCCGTCTGGCTAGAACGGCGCAAAAGACTATCTTCCTCTCGACGCACGACTTCGAGCTGGCCCTCCAAGTTGCAGACAGACTTTGGCTGATGGAAAGTAAAGGAGTCAGTATCGGGACGCCTCAGGAACTTGCGGAAAGCGGTGCCCTCGCCAGATATGTAGAGCGACCGGGCATCACCTTCGATGCACAGACATTGACGGTGAGAGTTAATAGTGAATAGTTATGATCTTCGGACACGGTGATGACACCTATCGCTATGGCGACAAAGTAAAAATAAACTTCAGTTCTAACATCTATCAGAAAGCTGATCTGACAGGACTGGAGGAATATTTGTCGCAACACATCGATGCCATCCGACATTATCCGGCTCCTGTAGCTCAAGAGTTAGAGGAAATGATTGCCAGTAAACTCGAGATTCCTGCTAACATGGTAATGGTGACCAGCGGTGCCAATGAAGCCATCTACCTGATAGCACAGCTATATCGTGGCTGGACGTCAATCATTCCACAGCCTACCTATCACGAATATGAGGATGCTTGTAAGATGTTCGGTCATTTGATATCCTATGAGCGCACTGATGAATTGGATATATTGCCCCAAGATCGCATCTATTGGCTTTGCAATCCTGACAATCCCACAGGCAATGTGATATTAAAACCGCTACTGATGCGCATCATCAAGCAACATCCGCGCTATCTATATGTACTTGACCAGTCGTATGCCGACTATACGATACAGGCAGTCATCAGGCCAAAGGAAATCGTAGATAGCTACAATGCGATGATGATTCGCTCGTTTTCTAAGAAATATTGTGTTCCAGGTCTTAGGTTAGGCTATTTCATTGCCTCGCCCATCATCATAGAACGGATGCGACAGATACGGCAGCCTTGGACGGTGAATATACTAGCTATCGAAGCAGGAAAGTATCTGATAGAGCACGACCCAAAGGTACTACCTGACATGCAAGTATATCTTGCTGAAGCCCAACGGTTGAAGAACGAATTGCAAAAAATTGAAGGGCTGATGGTGATGGATACCTTTACCCACTATATGCTTGTTAATATCGACTGGACCTCTTCGCTGGAACTGAAAAACTGGTTGATAAAGCATCATGGCATATTGATTCGCGATGCCTCCAACTTCCATGGGCTTGATGACCACTGTTTTCGTGTGGCCGCCCAGTCACCCGAAGAAAACGATGCCCTCATCACAGCCATCAAGGAATTCAAAGCCACGAAGTAATTTCCCACTTTTCACTTCTTCATGATAACGTAGATGATGACAGGCGCACCTATGATTGGTGTGACAGCGTTTAGCGGTATAACTCCATTTTCGCCAGGCAGGAAACAGACAAGATTGCAGATGAGGGCTATTACGGCTCCGCAGAGTATCGTAGCAGGCAGGAGAACACGGTGATTGTCTGTGGAAAGTAACAATCTGGCAATATGGGGTACTGCCAGACCAATGAAGGCCACAGGACCACAGAAGGCAGTGGTGATGGCAGTGAGAATGCCTGTCACAATCAGCAGCCAATTACGGGTTCGGAGGATATTGATACCCAAGTTCTCTGCATATTGGTCACCCAACATGAGGGCATTCAGCGGTTTGATGAGCAGCAGCGCACCTATCAGTCCTGCGATAGTGACAGTGGCAAAAACGGGCATTGTCTGCATCGATACACCTCCGAAGGAGCCCATGCCCCACACCATATACGATTTCACGCCTTCGTCAGTAGCAAAGAAATTGAGCAGCGAGATGGCAGAGTTGCTGATATAGCCAATCATGATACCGATGATAAGCAGCATCACATTGTTACGCACAAGGGTGGAGAAGAAAAAGATAAGGGCCATCACAGCCATAGCGCCCACAAAGGCTGCAGCCAAAATGGCTACAAAGCCGGAGAGACTGACGGAGCCTGCTGAGATGCTGCCACCAAGAAGCAACATGACCAAAGCCACGCCAAGACCTGCACCGCTGTTGATACCAAAGATACTTGGACCAGCCAAGGGGTTTCTGAAAGCCGTTTGTAGCATCAGTCCGCTCACAGCCAATGCTCCTCCGCAGAGAGTCGCAGTAATGGCTTGTGGTAATCGAGATTCGAGAATGATATATCGCCAGGAAGGCTTGGCACTATCATCGCCCATAAGGATGCTGACGACATCGCCCACAGGAATCCTGACCGACCCCATCACCAGATTCAGCGCAAACAGGATGATGATCATTATCCCCAGCAGTATGATTTGCTTCTTCATATGTCCTGAATTCTTTGAACTCCCAGTCTCCTTTAAATATACTTCAGTATCTCGCTAAAATGTTCTATCTTCACCATCTGCTCGTGGTCGAAGTCTTCCACATGCTCTAATTGCCAGGTTACATGGAAGGGGATATAGATGGCTGAAGCACCGATGGCCAAGGCTGGAGCAATGTCGCTTTTCAATGAGTTACCGACCATCAGCAGTTCTGAGGGGTGAATATGCTGGTGCTCGCAGAGGGCGATAAACTCGGCCTGTGATTTGTCGGAGGTGATTTCCACATCGTCGAAGTATTTCAGCAAGCCCGAGCGCTTGAGCTTGTTCTCCTGGTCCTGCAATTCGCCTTTGGTAAACACTACCATCTTACATCCGTCATCATCCATCTTTCTTCTCAACTCTCTCAGCGTCTCTTCTACTTCCGGCAATGGGGTGGCGGGCAGATGGAGCAGTCGTTTGCAGTCCTTCAGCAGTTCGGAGAGGGTAGAGGTGCTCAGGTCGTTGCCAGCCACTCGCATGGCAGTCTCGAGGATGCTGATGGTGAAAGCCTTGCAGCCATAGCCAAGGTCGGCCATATTGCCTGATTCCGTGTTAAAAAGTTCTTGTTTCGGATTCTCGCAATAGGGCGCAATAAGGCTATAGAGGTGTTCCTCCACTTCCTCGAAATGTGACTGGCAGTCCCACAACGTATCATCCGCATCGAAGGCGATTATTTTGATTGGCAGTTTGGACATATTCCTTTAATCATGAGGTTAGCGGTCTTCTTCTCGAAACCTTTGGGAAGGCTGATTTCGGGTATTTCCGTATAGTCGAGGCAATAGGTCTGTTGACACTGTTCACAGAAGAAATGCGGATGGATATCCTCATCATGGTCGTGGTCATGGCTGTGGCAGAGTTCATAGCGCACACCCTCGCTTCCCCCTTCGATGACGTGCACGAGATGGTGCTCACGGAAAAGCGTCAGAGCCCGGAAGATATTCGACTTATCAATGGTCAAGATCTTCGTTTCCAGCTCTGCGAGAGTCACGGGATGCAGACTTTTAGCCAACTCCCGCACCACGACGATACGATTCGCTGTTGGCTTGATGCCATGCTCCTCTAACAGTTGTGTACAATTTGCCTCATTCATACGCCTGCAAAGGTACGAAAAAAATGTGATAATCATGCAAAAAGTTTGGAGAATCACAAGAAAAGCACAGATTGTTTTCCTGACTTATAGCTCAAAATTCAACGGAAAGTAGACGATCAGACGTCCTAAACGTTTAGGGCAGTTTATGGATGTTAAAGGATTTGTTTGTTTCACGGGGGTTGTTTATCTTTGCAGTCGATTTTTAATAAACACTGAAAATGAGACAAATCGCAATCACTAACCGAATTACCTCCCGCACCGAGGAGGCCATTGACATGTACTTATCTGAAATCAAGCGTTACAGCATGCTGACAGTTGAAGAGGAGGTCGCTCTTGCCCAGACTATCCGTCGTGGTGGGCGCCAGGCCGAGGAAGCCAGAAAACGGCTGGCAGAGGGAAACCTGCGCTTCGTGGTGTCGATAGCAAAGCAATTTCAGGGCTTAGGCCTGCCGCTGGCGGATCTCATCAGCGAGGGCAATATCGGGTTGATGAAAGCCATCGACCGTTTCGACGATACGCGAGGCTTCAAGTTTGTTAGCTATGCCGTATTCTGGATCCGTCAGAGCATCCAGGAGGCTTTGTTGGAGAAAGGTCGCTTTGTACGCCTACCCCAGAGCCAGCTAAGGCAACTCAACAGAATCAGGAAGGAGGCAGATGCCTTCTTACAGAAATACCAGCGCGAGCCATCGGCAGCAGAAATAGCAGAACTGACAGCCATCGAAGAGACAGACCTGTCGGTGATGCTGGATGCTCCGGCCAAAGTGTGCAGTATCGATGTGCCCTTGGCGACTGACAGCGAGATGCAAGTGGCCGACACACTTTCTGCCGGCAATGAATACTGCACCGACAGAGGTGTGCAGCACGAATCGCTTTGTATAGATTTGAATGCCGTGCTTGGCAAGACGCTCAACAAGCGGGAGAAAAAACTGCTTAAACTCATGTATGGCATCGGCTGTGAACAACAGACGGTGAACAGCATAGCCGAGGATATGCGCCTCACCCGAGAGCGCGTCAGACAAATGAAAAGTCAGTGCCTGATGAAAGTGAGAAATAATAGCCGTTCACGGATACTCTATGGGTATCAATGAACGGTCCTTGGGCAAGGCTTACTTCATTTAGTTGTCTGGGTTTGGATAATCTTCGATTGGGGGATAGGTGCCCTTTGGCATACGGAAATCCCCCTCTCTCGTATTATCAATAGAGTAGCTATAAGAGCGATTCCGTTCTTCTATGATGGTGATATAGTCGCTTGGCAGATTGATGTAGTAATGATGGACATCCTCGTTCTTGGCATCAGGCGTGACTTTGGCCAGGTTGTCGGGACATCTTTCGATGGTATACCATTTCAAGTCGCCTTTGCTGTTGAGGTTTTTCCAGGTTGTGTTTAACGCTCGTTTGATATGTGCGAATAGCTGGGTGAAATCCTCGGCAGTCACCTCTTTTGATTCCACGCCGTAAAGCATCTCATAAAAGCTGACGAGCTTGCCGTTGCTACCCGCGATCTGGTGCTTCAACCCTTTGTTGATCTGAGCCCTTGTCATGGCCTGACGGGGATGGAGCAGCATCCAGATATAGATGGCTTTCTGAAGACCAGAAGTGAAACGGATAACCTGTTCTTTATGATCTTTATGATCACACATCACGATTTGGCATACACCGTCGACGCCGTTCTGAAAATCCTTGTTCTCCCGGATCTCAATATGGTATTGAGGCTGCTGTGCAGACATTTCCCAAAGGTCATCGTTGCCTTCCAAAGACTCAAGACCGATTTGTCTGATCAAGAGTTGTAATATCTTGGCGACGCCTTGCTTGCCGCAGAGTTTCTCAAGCTCCTGCATGATTTCGCCTTCATTGCAGTTATCGTCCATCATCTGCTGTAACTGGTCGATTACGGAGCGTTTGGTGTCGGAAACAGATGTATTCTGAAGGAGAAAGCCAAAAGCAGCGAAACCAACAGGCTGGCAGGGTGTAGACGGTTGGTCCTGAAAGGCAGCAACGGGGGAGTCATCGCCTTCATTCAAGATCTCCATTAGTTCCGGGTCGCGATCCTCGAAAAGCCGCCGGAAAAGTTCAAACTCGATGTCTTGCATATTTTTTATCAATGTAGTTTAATAGTTTTGCTAATTGGGGAACACAGTTGTATGGCAGTTCGGGGAACCCATTGACAAATTCTGCAATATAGTCCTTAACAGCTTGTGACTGCTTGTCGAGAAGGAAGGAGAAGCTGTTGTACAACAGACTGATTTCCAGTTCAGTATGAAAGAGCTCGATACCCAGGCTATAGTAGCACCTCTTTTTGAGGCGACGCTTGGTATAGACCATCGAGTAGGCGGTATCAAACACGTTTAGTAATTCGCCATGAGGATAGAAGAACCTTGATATCTCAACGAAGGAATGCAGGATTTCCAGTGACAGGCACTCAGCTATCGGCTCTTCAATCTCAGGGATATAGGGCTTGGGCAACAAGAGCGGGAAACGGTCGAATAAAGCATGGCACATCTCATGAAGAAATACTGCCACGACAATGTATCTGCGAGGACTGCGTATACGTCGGGCCGTCGCTGTGATGTTGTCCATGAACAGATGCACTTCGGGCACATCATTGTTATTGTTGGTTTGATAAGGGAAATAGCAGCCCAACAATTCGATATTCACCGGTCTTGAAACCGTCTCAACAGGAGCTTCTGTAGCTAGCTGTGCATCATCAAAAAACTGGTGTTGGTTGCACTCCATCTGCCAGCGCTTGATTTCGTTGGCATAGAATCCATGCTCCAGAATATCTTCCGAGTCATACAGGCTGCGTTCTTCCTCTATCTCGTCTTCATCAGCCAGATGTTTGTACGAATCGAACGAAGACTGACAGAAACGAACCCCGTTGAAAGTGTCAAATAAATTGCCAAGAAAGAAATCTCTGTAACTTAATCTGGAAGAAATAAAACGTGGACTGAACCTTAATAATCTGTAGAAATCATGATGAATAAACTTTCCTAGAAAATCCAATTCCTCTTGAGTAAGACAATTTTCAGATGACAAATACGGGTCTGTGAAGTCCACAATGAAAGTCCTGCTGGATTTACCCATATTTGGCCTGATGCTATAACGAGAGTCATAGATGTCTTTCCCGTTAATAACATTGTTTGCCTTACTGTGGTTGATGACTTGTTCCATACTGTTTGCAAATTTAAATGAATTGAATGATAATTACAAGTTTTTTTGAGATTTTAACCAAAGAGGTTACTTATATTTTAATGAGTTTCATGGGTGCAAAGATAAGAAGAAATGGGATCATCTCCCATTTCTTAAACGTTTAGGACTGCCTCTCAAGAGGCAAACTCATCACAAATTATTAAATACCTCTCTCTGACCAGTCACCTCTGTCAAGGTTTCGATAGCCAATGGCTTCTGCGATATGTTGGCTTTGGATTTTCTCTGAACCCTCGAGGTCAGCGATGGTGCGAGCAACTTTAAGGATGCGACCATAGGCACGGGCAGAGAGCGAGAGGCGTTCCATCGCCATACGGAGCATATCGAGACATTGCAGGTCGGGTTCCGCATACAAATGAATCATTCGCTCCGTCATTTGGGCGTTGCAGTGGATGTGTTTGTAGTCCTTGTAGCGCTGCTCCTGAATCTGGCGAGCCTTGATCACCCGTTCACGGATCACGCTGCTGGGTTCACCAGGCTCCATCTGAGACAATTCTTTAAACGGCACCACTAAAACCTCGCAATGAATATCTATACGATCGAGTAGGGGACCACTAATCTTATTCATATAGCGTTGAATTTGGCCTGGGGTGCAGACACAGTGGTGCGTGGGGTCACCATAGTAACCGCAAGGACAGGGGTTCATCGAGGCGACAAACATGAACGAACATGGATATTCTACTGTGTATTTCGCACGACTGATGGTAATCTTGCGGTCTTCAAGGGGCTGACGAAGCACTTCGAGGGTGGTCTTGTTGAATTCTGGCAACTCATCGAGGAAAAGGACGCCATTATGAGCCATACTCACTTCGCCAGGCAAGGCTCTGTTGCCGCCTCCCGTCATCGCTACCTGCGACACCGTGTGGTGCGGACTGCGGAAGGGACGTTGTGAGATGAGTGATGTGCCGCTAGGCAGCTTTCCCGCTACAGAGTGTATCTGCGTAGTTTCCAGGCTCTCTGCCAGCGACAGGGGAGGCAGGATGCTGGGCAGGCGCTTTGCCATCATAGACTTACCGCTGCCCGGTGGACCTATCATAATCATGTTATGTCCACCGGCTGCCGCAACTTCCAAGGCACGTTTCACACTTTCCTGACCTTTTACATCCGCAAAGTCAAGGTCAAAGGAATACTGATGCTCGTAGAACTCACGACGGGTGTCAACTACGGTGGGTTCGTAACTGTCATTGCCATTGAGAAAGCTAATGACATCAGTCAAATTCTCCATACCATAGACGTCGAGTTGATTCACGACAGCGGCCTCGCGAGCATTCTCCTTTGGTACGATGAGACCTTTAAACTGCTCTTTCCTGGCGCGAATAGCTACAGGCAGGGCACCTGCTACAGGTTTCAGTTGTCCGTCGAGCCCCAATTCGCCAATCATCATAAACCTCGACAGCATATCATCCGCCACTTTGTTATGAGCCGCCAGAATGCCGATTGCCAAAGGCAGGTCGTAGCCGCTTCCCTCTTTGCGGATATCTGCAGGCGAGAGATTAATGGTGATTTCAGCTGTTGGCGGTTTGAAGCCGATATTACCTAAAGCGGCTCGGATACGGTCATAACTCTCCTTGACGGCAGTATCAGCCAGTCCGGACAAATGAAACATCACCCCTCGGGTCATGCTAACCTCGACAGTGACTGTCGTTACTTCTAAGCCATTAACGGCTGCGCTGAATGTTTTTACTAGCATGTTGTTTAAAAGTTAACTGGTTATTATTGTATTTCTATTTCAGTAGTTCTTCTATCTTCCGTTCTAACTCATTTGTCGTTATCGAGTGGGCAATGATTTTACCCTTACTGTCGGTGATGATATTGTCGGGCAGGAAATAGAGTCCTAATTGTCCCAAAATAGGCGTTTCCCACATCTTCCCGTCGCAGATGTTGTGCCACCGGATTGAGTCGCGGTCCATATTCTTGCGACATTCTTTCTTGCTGGCATCGAGACAGATGCTGACGAACTTCAGTTGGCTGCCGTGCATCCGCTCCAGCCGTTTCAGTTTGCGCTGGGCATTCTGGCTGTCGTAGTTCCATGAGGCCCAGGTACTGATGACGTTGACCTTCGCATATAAATCGACATTTGATACCGTCTTGCCATCGATGTCTGTTACTGTAAACTTGGGTAGCAGCCCTTTTTCTTTGTAATTTTTGAGACCTTCCAACTGCTTCTTCAGCTTGGCAATAGCATGATTCTCAGGTGAAGCATTCATAATGACAGTGGCCAATTCGAGGGCTTTGTCATAGTCGGGCGTCTGACTTTGAATGAAAACCTTGTTGAGGATATAGATACTTGCCAATGCCTGCGGATTGTCGTTGATGAATTCCTCTGCGGTCTTGACCACCTCTGGTGGTGTCATCTGGCTGGTCTGTAGCCTGAAGGCCGTCATCGCCTCATTTTCCTTGGTACCTTTTACCTCCACTTCTTTCAGGTGTGAAGCATCGCCCTCTACTGTCACTTTTTTGCCTGGTTGCCCGATGATGGGCAATTCGGAAAAATTGGGGAAGACAATAACATAAGTACGCAAACCATCAAGTGTGGTACTATATTCAAAACTACCATTGATAATGGCGATGGTATCCAGTTTCTGCGAGGGACCGTCAGTGGCGTAGATGTAAAGTTCTCCCTGATTGAAGCCTTTGAACTTTCCTTTCATCTCGAAATGGTCGCCATCAGGACCACAGGAAAGGGTGAATAGTGAAAAATGAATAGTGAATAATAACAGCAGGAAATGCCGTATATCCTTCGACATCTGTTTCATCGGCTGCATATCACTATTCACTATTGACTTTGTCAGAATCGCGATTATCACTAATCACAATTCGCTATTCATTATCTCTTCAGTTCCAGGTCGTTGGCTGCATACTTGGCATAGAATGCATCTTGAACGGCCTTGTTGAGAGCCTCTTTCATATCATTCTTGTTACCCATGCGGTTGTAGAGAATGGCCTTCAGATATTCTGTTGTAGCATCGGGGTTCTTCACGTATTTCAGTGTGACGGCAGCCGATGCGTAGTTTTTGTTCAGAATCTGTGCAAGGGCAGCACTGTTAGAATAAATCTCTGCGAAATCCTGCTCTGCCTGTGCAAAATTACCTTGTGCAAGGTGCAGGTTGCCGAGCACCTCGTTCAGACCATTGGCACCAGTAGCAGCAGCAATATATCGCTCAGCAGTGCTCAAGTCACCAGACTGCAGGGCCAGCATGCCAAGATTAGCCTGAGCCTCGGGCAGATTAGCCGACAGGCTCTGTGCTTTCTGAATATACTGCTTAGCAGCATCGTAGTTGCCACGTGCATACTGGATGGTTGCCAAGTTGTTATAAGCACGTGCATCGTTGGGGTACACTTCTGTGGCAATCTTATAGATATCCTCTTTTTCGTTGAGGCTCTCCTTCAAAGCTGCACCATAGAGCAACTCCTCGATGCTCAGTTTGGTGGCATCATTCTTGATTTGAGCAACAATCTGATCGTCAGAACGGCCTACGGTCTCATAATTGATGGTCAAACGGGCACGACGCAGCTGGGGCAAGATGCCATCAGCTAACTCACGGAAGGCAGAGCTGATGTTCTTAATCTGCTGCTCACGCTCCTCAGGATCCTTATACATAGAGAGAACGCGCAAGATGACATCTTTGTCCTGAATGTCGCTGGCCTTCACCAACTCCTGGAATCCCTCCCAGTCCTGAGCGGTATACTTGGCATCGACATTAGCCTGCATCTGAATGCGCTTCAGCTCTTGGTTCACATACTGCTCAGAGTTCTTCTGACGCTCAGCAGCCAGACGGTCGTTGATGGAGAAGCCACCATCGGGTGATGCGTAGGCGGATACTTCTACATTCTCAAGGTTCAGACCCTCACGGTCGGCATTGATTTTCTGGAGCATCTTCACAAACTCCTGCACAGAGTTGTTGGCCAATTCGCTCTTGCGGAGGTTTGCCTGCTGAATCAGGAACTTGATATTAGCTTCCTGTTTCTGCTTATTGATGCGCTGGTAAGCATCTGGCGAGATGGCTGTCTGAGCAGAGGTCAGCGTCTTCTTATAAAGTTCAGAAGTAGCAATGATTCCTTCAGCAACTTTCACCTCGGGCACCTTCATCTGCTTATTGCCGATACGAGCCAAGAAGGTCAAATACATATCGGCCTTGTTGTCGTCAGCATACTGGAAGTTGGTCTTCATCGTGTAGTTGCCACCTAGACGATAGGAGATGGTCTGATCGTTGCCCATCACCTTCTCACCTTGGAATGTAGCACTATTGCCCTTCACGATAGTACCATTTGAGTAACGCAACTCAGGCATGACGGTCACTACAGCCTTACGTTTCATGTATTTCTCTGGGAAATGACCATTGATGGTAGCGGGTACCGTTCCTGCTTGTGTCTCCAGAGGATTGGGGGTCACATTGAAGTTATCGGCCGATAAGGGGCCCAACTTGGAGCATGATGCGAAAAGCATCATTGTAGCAGCCGATAAAAGAAAAAGATGTTTGTTCTGCATAAAAATAATTCGAATTGTTTTTAAGGATATAATGTGTGCCATGAGCGGGCATTGCAGCCCGCTTGGGGCATTTCTTGCCAAAGCAAGCGTTGTGCCGCGAGCGGGACTCGAACCCGCACGACCGTTTCGGGTCAAGGGATTTTAAGTCCCTCGTGTCTACCAATTCCACCATTGCGGCGCGTTTTCATGTGCAAAGGTACGGCTAATTCCCGAAACCGCCAAATATTTTATCAATTATTTAGGAGCATCAAGAAATTTTTGTTACCTTTGCACCCAAATTTAGTTGAGAGTTTATAGTTTATAGTTTAGAGATGAATATAGAAGCATTGATAAGTAAAGCTGCAGGTGAGGCTGTGAAGGCCCTCTATGGTATGGATGCTATGGAAAAGATGCTGCAGTTGCAGAAAACGAGAAGTGAGTTCGAGGGAAATCTGACATTGGTGGTGTTCCCCTTTGTAAAGGCTGCCAAGAAGAGTCCTGAGCAGACGGCCCGGGAAATTGGCGATTATCTAGTACAGAATTGCTCCGCTGTGGAGAAGTTCAATGTGGTAAAGGGCTTTCTCAACCTGAGTATTGGTGATGGTGCATGGGTGGAGTTGCTTAGTGCCATCGATGCCGATGACAATTTTGGATTGAAGCAGGCCACTGCTGATTCTCCTCTCGTGATGATTGAATATTCTTCACCTAATACGAATAAGCCCCTCCACCTCGGCCATGTGCGTAACAACCTGCTTGGCTGGTCGCTGGCTCAGATTATGGAAGCCAACGGCAACAAGGTGGTGAAGACCAATATCGTGAACGATCGTGGTATCCATATCTGTAAGTCGATGCTCGCCTGGCTGAAATACGGCAATGGTGAGACACCGGAAACTTCCGGCAAGAAGGGTGACCATCTGATTGGCGACTATTATGTGGCCTTCGACAAGCACTACCGCGAGGAAATCAAGGAACTCGTGGCCCAGGGTATGGACGAGGAGCAGGCCAAACAAGAGGCTCCCCTCATCAAGGAAGCCCATGAGATGCTGGTCAAGTGGGAACAGAACGATCCTGAGGTGCGTACCCTTTGGGAGAAGATGAACAACTGGGTGTATGCCGGCTTCGACGAGACTTACAAGAAACTGGGTGTCAGCTTTGATAAGATCTATTACGAGTCGCAGACCTACTTAAAAGGTAAGGCAAAGGTAGAGGAAGGTCTTGCCAAAGGCCTCTTTGAACGTCACAAAGATAATTCAGTATGGGCAGACCTCACTAATGAGGGCCTTGATAAAAAACTGTTGTTGCGTTCCGACGGCACCAGTGTCTATATGACACAGGACATCGGTACTGCCGAGATGCGATTCCAGGACTATCCCATCGATAAGATGATCTATGTCGTAGGCAATGAGCAGAACTATCACTTCCAAGTACTCTCCATTCTACTTGACCGCTTAGGTTTTAAATGGGGCAAAGAATTGGTACATTTCTCATACGGAATGGTGGAATTGCCTAATGGTAAGATGAAGAGTCGCGAGGGAACCGTCGTTGATGCTGACGACCTGATGCAGTTGATGGTGGATGATGCCTTGAAGACCTCTCTCGAACTGGGTAAGTTTGCTGATATGACCGATGAGGAGCGCAATGAGATTGCCCGCATCGTGGGTATGGGTGCTTTGAAGTATTTCATCCTCAAGGTTGATGCCCGCAAGAACATGCTCTTCAATCCTGAGGAGAGTATCGACTTTAATGGTAATACAGGTCCGTTTATTCAGTATACCTATGCCCGCATCCGCTCGATTCTGCGCAAGGCTGAAGGCTTGTCTAGTTCAACTAGTCTGACTAGTATGACTAGCCTTAACGAAAAAGAGGTTGAGCTGATTCAGAAGATGAACGAGTTCGGGGCTGCTGTCGAGCAGGCCGGTAAGGACTACTCACCCTCTGGCATCGCCAACTATTGCTACGAGCTCACAAAGGTGTTCAACCAGTTTTATCACGACTACTCGATCCTCAATGAGCCCGATGAGCAGAAGAAGCTCTTCCGCCTCGTATTGGCCAAAAATGTGGCAAAGATTATAAAGAACGGTATGGGTCTGCTTGGCATCGAAGTGCCAGAGCGTATGTAAGTTTATAGATGACTACTCAGAACCCTCCCGATTATCGTCACGATACTGTGCTGCCCTTACATCCTGAGGTAAAGGCAGATGCTTGGGCTGTGGATGCGGCTTGTAGCGGTAATCCCGGACCGATGGAGTATCAGGCTATCGACTTGCAGACGGGCTATCGTGTCTTTCATTTCGGCCCGATTCATGGCACGAATAATATTGGGGAGTTTCTTGCCATCGTCCATGCCCTTGCTCTTTGCTGGAACCAGGGCCTGCACGAAAAGACCATCTATTCAGACTCTTACAACGCCATTCTCTGGGTTCAGAAGCGCAAGTGCAAAACCAAGCTCGAGCGCACGCCGCAGACGGAGAAGCTCTATCAGATCATTCTGCGTGCTGAGCAATGGCTCAATACGCACAACTTCCGAAATCCCATCATCAAGTGGGAAACGTCGAAATGGGGCGAGGTGCCCGCAGACTTCGGCAGGAAATAAGGATTCTTTATAAGACACAAAAAATCGGCATTGCAAACGCAGTGCCGATTCTTTTTTATGTAGACTAATGATTAGTCAGCTACGAGTGTAAAGCGCTTGAAGGCAACAATCTTCAGATCCTTGTCCTGCTTAGCGAGCCACTGGGCAACAGTAGCCTTGTCGCCATCGCCGAACTGGAACTCCTGGTCAACCAGGCAGCTCTCCTTCAGGAACTTCTGAACACGACCTTTGGCGATGTTCTCAATCATAGGCATCTTCAGCTGAGCCTCACCCTCGACCTTTGCCTCAGCAATGATTTTACGGGCTTCGTCAGCCTGCTCCTTGGTGAGCCAACCCTTAGCTGTGTTGCTCTCGATGTGATCCTCTGAGTCAACGAGGTTGGGGTTGATACCAGCCTTCTTGAGCTTCATCTCCACGAACTTCTCAACCTGCTCCAGCTTGGTCTTCTCAACGGCAGTCTTGTGCTCCTCGTCGAGAATCTTCTGCTCAACGCTCTGGGCGTCGAGAGCCACGGGCTTCATGGCTGCCACCTGCATGGCCAGAAGGTGACCCTGCTCAGCAGCGGGCTTATTGGTCTGTACCATAGTGCAGAGGGTGTGCTTACCCATGTGGTCATAGATCTCCACGTTGTCACCCTCGAGTGTGAGGTAACCGTCGAGTTCCATCTTTTCACCAGTGATACCAGAACGCTGTGTGACAGCCTCCTGAGCACTCTGACCGTTGATGTCGAGGGCCTTTACAGCCTCAAGGTCAGCAGCCTTGGCGGCGATAGCAGCGTCGAGGATGCTCTGCGTCAGAGCGATGAAATCGGCACCATTGGCCACGAAGTCGGTCTCGCACTTCAGGGCGAGCATAGCAGCAAAGCCGTCCACCTTCTTTACGAGTACACAACCATTAGATGTCTCACGGTCGCTACGCTTGGCAGCGATAGCCAGGCCACGCTCACGGAGCAGTTCCTTAGCCTTGTCGAAGTCGCCTTCAGCCTCGGTCAGAGCCTTCTTAACGTCAGCCAGACCTGCGCCGGTCATTGCGCGAAGCTTCTTAATATCGTCAATTGAAATTGCCATAATTCTATAAACTATAAACTTTAAACTATAAACTATTTATTACTCAGCAGCGGGAGCCTCTTCTTCTGCAGCGGGAGTTGCTTCCTCAACAGGAGCCTCAGCTACGGGAGCCTCTTCCTTGCGGGCCTTGCGGGCCTGACGACGGGGCTTTACCTCCTCCTCGTCAACCTCAGCCTGAGCGTCAGCAGCCTTCTCGTCAGCCTTCTCTGCCTTGCGCTCCTCGATACCCTCAGCCATAGCGGCGCAGCAAGCATTGAGGATAATCTCAACACTATCCTTTGCATCGTCGTTGGCAGGGATTACGAAGTCGATGTTGTTGGGGTCAGAGTTGGTATCAACGATACCGAATACAGGGATACCCAGACGGTTAGCCTCGCGAACGGCAATCTGCTCTTTCAGCACGTCTACAACGAACAGAGCGCTGGGCAGACGGGTCAGGTCGGCGATAGAACCGAGGTTCTTCTCCAGCTTGGCGCGCTGACGGGTAATCTGCAGCAGCTCGCGCTTTGACAGGTTACCGTATGTACCATCATTCATCAACTTGTCGATGTTCGCCATTTTCTTCACGGCCTTGCGAATCGTGGGGAAGTTGGTGAGCATACCACCGGGCCAACGCTCGATGACATAAGGCATATTAATGCTTGTAGCCTTCTCTGCAATAACTTCCTTGGTCTGTTTTTTAGTAGCGACGAACAGCACTTTCTTGCCACTCTTGGCAATCTGTTTCAGTGCCTCGGCAGCCTCATCAATCTTGGCGGCTGTCTTGTGCAGGTCGATGATATGAATACCATTACGCTCGGTATAAATGTAGGGAGCCATTGCGGGGTTCCACTTACGCTTCAGGTGGCCGAAGTGACAGCCTGCCTGCAGCAACTGGTCAAAATTTGTTCTTGCCATTTTGTTTTCTTACTTTTTAAATTGTTTACTTTCTTTTTAATTCTTCTTAGAATCAGCCCGATGGTAGTCCAAAGGAATCCAGCGGGTTTAGATACTAAACTCGTCCAGTATCGATTAACGCTTACTGAACTGGAAGCGACGACGAGCCTTGGGCTGACCTGGCTTCTTACGCTCTACCTCACGGCTGTCACGTGTCAGGAAACCTTCGTCCTTCAGCTTCTTCTTGTCTTCTTCGTTGATTTTCACCAAAGCGCGGGCGATAGCGAGGCGCAGAGCCTGGCTCTGACCAGTGAAACCGCCACCGTCGAGGTTGGCCTTGATGTCATACTTCTCAGCGACCTCCAGCAGGTTCAGCGGCTGCTTCACCACATACTGCAGGATAGCTGACGGGAAATAAACTTCTAAATCCTTCTTGTTGATCGTGATCTTGCCTGTACCCTCAGTAACATATACGCGGGCAATTGAGCTCTTACGACGACCTATTGCGTTAATTACTTCCATCTTTCCTTATTATTTATACTGGTTAATATCAATTGCCTTTGGCTTCTGAGCCTCGTGCGGATGTTCTGTGCCCTCATAGATGTAGAGGTTGTTCAGCAGGCTGCGTCCGAGGGGACCCTTTGGCAGCATACCCTTCACGGCGTGACGGAGGAATTTCTCCACACCACCATTGCGCTTGCGAAGCTCAGCAGGCGTCTGGAAGCGCTGGCCACCAGGATAACCTGTGTAGCGGGTGTAGACCTTATCGGTCTCTTTCTTACCAGTAAATACCACCTTATCGGCATTGATAAGGATCACATTGTCACCGCAATCAACATGCGGGGTGAAAGTTGGCTTGTACTTTCCGCGAATCAGTTTTGCTACCTTAGAAGCGAGACGACCAACAACCTGGTCTGTGGCATCAATCACCACCCACTCCTTCTTCGCTGTTTCCTTGTTCACGGAAATAGTCTTGTAACTTAAAGTGTTCATTTTTAATTTTACTACTAAAAAACAGTTTAACTTATTAATTAATGTACGCACATAAACCCACATCCGAG
>JAGCDZ010000057.1 GCA_017650905.1 Prevotella sp.
CGTACTTGTATTGATACATATGCAAACCATTTTGGCTGCAAAGATACAAAATCAAGTCCGTTGACTCAAAAAATCTCTGTAACTAACTATATTTCAATCATTTCAAAGAACGCTTAGCGATTTTTAGTGGACAGCAATGAAACCAGATTAATAATTATCAACCAACAACTTATGAAGAAACAGTATCTACAACTGATTATCACCTTCTGCTCGATAGTCATAGCAATCGCAAGCATCATAAGGTGTCAAGAAAAAGAAGCAGCGGCCCCACCGGCAGAGATGATCGAAGCAGCCGAGGAAGCCAACAGGCAAGTAATCGAGCAAGGACCGGCACCACAGATGAAGACGACGGCCGAAATGATGGCCGAAGAGCCCATGGACTCCGCACAGCAGGCCTACTTCGAGCGCCAATACTTCGAGGCCCTAGTGAAGATAGCCGACGGCGGAAAAGTCTACCCCACCGACGCCGACGGCAAACGCAGCCAGAAAGCCTTCACGCATTTCGACGACTACCTGAAATTCATCGCCGACAACCCACAGTTCCCCAGGAACCACTACTCCTACGACGCCGGCGGCAAGCCCTACAACATCGCCTTCAAGACCTCACCGGATAAGGAAGGCTGGGAAATCCGCAACCACCCCGTCCGCTGAGCCAATGCAAATAGGGCGTAGCGCCGATGGAACGCAGGAAAGCCATCCAGAAGCCGGAGGACGTCGGGCGCTACAGGTAGGCGGAAACCAAAGGGTCCCACGACCACGGCTACGGTACTGACATATTAAATTCTGCGGAACAATTTGGTAATTCCGACAGATATTCGTAACTTTGCAGGCAGAATGAAGCAGAAAACCATCATACCACTGATACTCGCATTTGCGGTGACACTCCTGGGCAGCGCGGCGGTCAGGGCGGCAAGCAAAGTGAAGTATCCCGGAGGGAAATTCTACATTTGGCGATATACCCTCACCGACAAGCTGGGCTCGGACTATTCGCTCGAGCACCCAGGGCGATGGCTTTCCCATAAGTCTGTGGAGCGTCGAAGGCGACAAGGATTACAACTCGACTCCACTGACCTGCCCGTCAGTCATCAATATGTTAGGAATATTGAAAAAACTGCCAACGGATTCATTCGTCAATATAAAAAATCTTCGATGGAGTGGACCATTATTGGTACCAGCCGATGGCAAAACACTGTTCTTGTGCGTTCAAACGATACAACGTTACTGCATTATTTGTCAACGCTCGACTTTGTTAAGACTTCACGTCAGGTGTGGGAATCGCCAGATTCCATTGAGCGCGGACTTCTAAAAATAAAGGTGCATGAGAAATGGAATCCTTGGGACAGTATCAGAGGTGAATTTTATGGCAACGGCAGGGATCAGGTCGAAATGCTCAATGGCCAACGTCTGCATAATATCGGACATAAAGGAAAAGGTATGACCATCGCCGTGCTCGACGGAGGTTTTCAGAATTGCGACCAGATACCAGCCATCCTACGAGCCAATATCCTTGGTGCAGAAGACTTTGTCTACCCCAAGAGCCAGCATTATTATCGCGAGACTGATCATGGTACAAAGGTTCTTTCAGCGATGGCTGCCAACGAGCCGCAGATACTTGTGGGAACAGCGCCCGAAGCCCGCTACTGGCTGTTGCGCTGCGAAGACCAGCAGACGGAGCAGCCCGTAGAGGAGGACTACTGGACGATGGCAGCAGAATTTGCCGACTCAGCAGGCGTGGACATCATCAGTTCAAGCCTCGGCTACAACGAATACGACAATCACTTAGGCGATTACCGCCTGCGCGACCTCGACGGGAAAACGGCCTTCATCAGCCGTACGGCATCGATGCTGGCCGACAAAGGGATGATCCTGATCAACTCTGCAGGCAACCTCGGAATAGGTCCGTGGAAGAAAATCACATTCCCCGCAGACGCCACAGACATCCTGACGGTGGGCGCGGTCAATTACGACAGGAAGGCAGCTCCTTTCTGCGGCGTAGGTCCTACTCAAGACGGACGTATGAAGCCTGACGTGATGGCCCTAGGCAGTCCGGCCTCGCTGATTTCAGGAAGAGGATCCGTGATCAGGGATATGGGTACCTCATTCTCAACTCCTGTTGTCGCCGGACTCGTGGCGTGTCTGTGGCAGGCACTGCCCGGCAAGACCGCCGTTGAAATCATCAACCTTGTACGCCAGACGAGCAGCCAGCACGAGGATCCTGACAATATCTACGGCTACGGTATTCCTAACTTCTGGCGGGCATATATGATTGGAAAAGCAGAGGGGAACGGTGAAAGGTGAGATATGAATAGTGAGAAAAGACTGACGCTGTACGAACTCAACAGCCTCGTCCGTGAGGTATTGGAGTGCGAGATGCCCGGAGAATACTGGGTAGAGGCGGAACTGTCGGATTGCAAGGAATCGAGAGGGCATTGCTATCTGGAACTCATCCAGAAGGACGAGCGGAATGCCACACCCATCGCCAGGGCCTCTGCCAGATGCTGGGCCTCGAAATGGATGCTCATACGGCCCTATTTCGAGCGCACCACAGGTCAGCAGCTACACGCTGGCATGAAAGTGCTGCTGAAAGTTTATGCGCAATTCCACGAGGCATACGGCTTTTCATGGATCGTTACTGACATTGATCCTACCTATACCCTCGGGGATATGGCCCGCAAACGGCAGGAGATTATCCGCCAGCTCAAGGAGGAAGGCGTGTTCGATCTGCAGAAAGGATTACAACTGCCGCTCTTCTGCCAGCGTATCGCCGTCATCAGCAGTGAGACAGCTGCAGGCTACGGTGACTTCCGCAACCAACTGACAGACAATCCTTATGGTTTTCAGTTCCAGATACAGCTTTTCCCGGCTATCATGCAGGGCGAAGAGGTCGAACAAAGCATTATAAATGCGCTGGAACATATCTATAATCATCAATTATCAGTTGCCAGCCATCAATTCGACGCTGTCGTCATCATCCGAGGTGGTGGCGCAACCAGCGATATGAGCGGATTTGACACGCTGGCACTTGCTGAAAACGTCGCTAATTTCCCATTGCCCATCATCACAGGCATCGGCCACGACCGCGACGAGAGCATCCTCGACATGGTCTCGCACACGAGAGTGAAGACGCCTACCGCAGCTGCAGCGTTCCTCATCGACCACCTGAGGACCGTCATGGATATCCTCGACGACTCCCAGGAACAGATCGTGAGACTGGCGCAACAGAAACTTGCCTATTACAAGTCGCAGTTTGACACCATTGCGGAGCTGTTGCCCAGACTCTACTCCAATGTCAAGGTGCGTCAGGAGGCCCGCCTCGACCATCTCAATAGCAGACTCGCTCATCACGCCCAACAGAAAGTTGTCCATTATCAATTATCCGTTGTCAATTTGGAGAATCGGCTTCCCATACTTCTCGACCGTCGTTTGATGACAGAGAAGCATCGCCTGCAACTTGTCGAGGAGAAGGCCAAGAGCCTCGACCCCACTCTTCTGCTCACCCGCGGCTACAGCATCACCCTCAAGGACGGCAAAAGCATACGCGACGCCCGGCAACTTCACACAGGTGACGAAATCGAAACCCGCCTCGCCAACGGCACCGTCCACTCCACTGTGAAATAATCATGCTATTATGTTATTATGTCTAAAAAATAGTTCCTATGTCTGAAGAAATGAAATACGAAGCCGCCTTTGCCCAGCTTCAGGACATCGTGCGCAAGATGGAAAGCGACGAGTATAGTATAGACGAAATCGCTGTGCAACTCAAGGAAGCACAGCGACTCATCAAGTTCTGCAAGGACAAACTGACCAAGACGGAACAGGAAATTCAAAAGATTCAGGCTGAACGCGAATAATTGCTTTAGAAATAGAAACCAACGGCAAGTGACTTGAAGTCAACACCACGGTCCTTCTTCAGCACGCTCATCGGAGAATACTTGCAATAAACAGCAAAGTCTCCGAAGTGCAGCATACCCAGCACATCGACCGTGAAGGGGCGCTCGCCGATCTTCTTCGTATATTCATCTGTCTCATAATCCCCCTGCTCATAGTAATTATTGATGCGGGCATAGAAATTCCAGTTCAGCTGGGCGCCCAGCGAAACGGCAAAGCTCTTGCTGAACTTCTGTTTGACGAGCAGAGGCATTGTCAGGGCCATCGTATGGATGTTTGAAGAAAGATTATCGACTTGTGATCCAATATCGCCTACACAAATCAAGTCATTAGCCTTATAGAATCCGTTCTTGTGTCCGCTCAGCGTATAGCTGCGCCAATTTAAGCCCAAGCCCGCAGAGAGCGTAGTATTCGCCTTACCGGGGGTATAGTCATACTGAACAACAGTCCAGTTGAATTCCCAAGAGCGGAAGGGAGCAAACTTCACATCATCAGGCGCACCTACAGGAATGTCAACACCAAAAGCAAAGTGCATCGACCAGCGGTCATCCTCATCCTTTCCCTTGCCAAGTTCAATACCTCCCTTGTTCTCAATCTGATCGTCATCATCGTTCGTAACGATGGTTTCGGCATTGGCCGTCATTCCTACTGCCAGAAATGCCAACAAAAGTAATTTTTTCATCATTAATAATGTTTAAAAACGCGGCAAAGGTAGTGATTTTCGCGCTAACCGACAAAAAAAGGAAAGGAAAAGTGAATTTTCGTTCGATTTTGTTGCTTAAAAGCAAGATTTTGATTACTTTTGCAAGCAAATATGCATAAATCACATTAAAAAAGATATTAGCAAATGAAAAATTTAGACTGGGGTAGTCTGTCATTTGGCTACATGAAGACCGACTACAACGTACGTTGTTATTACCGCGATGGTAAATGGGGCGAAATCGAGGTTTGCTCCGATGAGTATCTGAATCTGCACATGGCTGCTACATGTCTGCACTATGGTCAGGAGGCCTTTGAGGGTTTGAAAGCCTATCGTTGTCCTGACGGCAAGGTGCGCATTTTCCGCGTCGACGAGAATGCTGCCCGTCTGCAGAGTACTTGTCGTGGTATCATGATGCCTGAGGTAAGCACAGAGTTGTTTACAGAAATGGTGAAGAAGGTAGTACGCCTGAATCAGGAGTGGATTCCTACTTATGAGAGTGGTGCTACACTTTATATTCGTCCATTGCTTATCGGAACCAGTGCCCAAGTAGGTGTGCATCCTTCTAAGGAGTATTGCTTCCTGATCTTCGTCACGCCCGTAGGCCCATACTTCAAGGGTGGTTTCGCTGCCAATCCTTACGTGATTATCCGCGACTACGACCGTTCGGCTCCTCTGGGAACAGGTAAATATAAGGTGGGTGGTAACTACGCTGCCTCTTTGTTCGCCAACAATCTGGCCCATGAGAAAGGCTACGCCTGCGAGTTCTACCTCGATGCCAAAGAGAAGAAATATATGGACGAGTGTGGTGCTGCCAACTTCTTCGGCATTAAGGACAATACCTACGTCACGCCGAAGTCAAGTTCTATCCTGCCATCTATCACCAACAAGTCGCTGATGCAGGTGGCTGAGGATCTAGGCATGAAGGTGGAGCGTCGCCCCATTCCCGAGGAGGAACTCGAGACCTTCGAGGAGGCTGGTGCTTGCGGAACAGCCGCTGTGATCAGCCCGATTTCATATATCGACGACCTCGACACTGGCAAGCGCTACTCATTCGGTGAGAAGCCAGGTCCTGTCTCTAAGAAACTCTTCGACACCCTGCGTGGCATCCAGTACGGAGAGATTGAGGATAAGCATGGTTGGACAACAGTAGTAATTGAGTAAGAATATGAGAGCATTACCTCAACTGGGCTTTGTAGAGGCTATCAAACTGGCCTCCAGCCGTATTTTGGATTTCAAGGGTCGTAGCCGCCGTTCAGAGTTCTGGTGGTGGATACCAATCATTTTAATTGCCAACTGGGTGCTTAGCTCACTCACCAGCAATCTTCTGGTTAACGGCATTATCTCCACCATCACCATGTTCTTCGGTCTGTCCGCCACCGCGCGTCGTCTGCAGGATGCTGACAAGAGTGCATGGTGGGTGTACATCAGCTATGCTTTGGGCATTGTGAACACGGTTATGACAGCCACATCGTCCTCCATCAACAAATTGATGGAAGAAGCCTCGAGCGGTTCATTCGACCCAGATACCATTATGAAGATTTGGGGCCATAATGCAGGCGAGATGTTATTTTATACCATCGTTTCTTTCCTGTTCGTCATCTTTGCGCTCATTGTCTTCATCATGTGTCTGAAGGACAGCGAACCGCAGACCACCGAGCATGGCGATTCACCCAAATACGTTGACGAATAAATAGCGCATGGGAAAAGGCAAGCTGGCGAAATTCGCCGACATGGAGACCTACGAGAACGTGTTCCAGTACCCCTATTCAGTAGTGGAACACGTGCCCTTTGAGATGCAGGGCCACTGGCATGAGAAGTATTTCCACAACCAGAACCCCATCGTACTGGAACTGGGCTGTGGCAAGGGTGAATATACGGTGGAACTGGCCAAACGCCATCCTGACATCAACTTCATCGGCGTCGACATCAAGGGAGCCCGCATGTGGACAGGTGCCACCCAGGCCCTCAACGAAGGACTGAAGAACGTCGCCTTCCTCCGCACGAACATCGAGATTATCGAGCGTTTCTTCGCCGAGGACGAAGTGCAGGAAATCTGGCTGACGTTCAGCGACCCCCAGATGAAGAACCCCCGCAAGCGTCTCACGTCGACTTATTTCATGCAGCGCTACCGCAAGTTCCTCGTCGACGGCGGCATCATCCACCTCAAGACTGACTCCAACTTCCTTTTCACCTACACCACCTATATGGTGGGGCACAACAATCTGCCTATCCTCCTAAGGACGACCGATCTATACGCAGAAGACTTAGAAGACTCCGACTTCTCCGAGGCCGCCTCCATCCAGACCTACTACGAATCCATGTGGATTGCCCGTGGTCTGAACATCAAATATCTTAAATGGCAACTGCCTCGCAACGGTGAACTGTCAGAACCGGATGTCGAAATCGAGCTCGATGACTACCGCTCCTACCACCGTTCGAAGCGCAGCAGCCTTGACAAAGCGAGATAAACCCCTAAAAAAATAGAATATGACAAACAATCGTTTAACTGCAAAAGTAATGGGATTGGCAAAAAGTGTTTTACCTTTTTTCCTTTTCATCCTTTTACCCTTATCTGTCTCTGCACAGATTTCAAAAAATGTAACAGTAGATGCCGTTGGACAACTCTCGAAACAAATCCAAAACGACGAGAAGTTCAAAATCTCTGAGTTGAAAATCAGCGGCTCGCTCAACAGCGCCGATATCAAACTGCTGCAGCAGATTGTCTGTCGCAGTAAGGCCAACGAGAAAAAGGGCGAGTGCTTGGTCACCAGTGTCGACATTTCCGAAGCCGTCTTCACGGAAGGCAAAGATGCCAAGGCCACCAACAAACTGCCCAATGGGCTTTTCGCTGGTGCCAAACAACTGTTGAAAGTCTCTCTACCAGAGGGCATCACCAACATCAGTAAGAGCTGTTTCAACAGTTGTGCCGCTCTGCCCGACATACATATCCCAGAGAGTGTGACTGCCATCGAAAATCAGGCCTTCGACGGTTGTGAGAGTCTGGCAAGCATCTCGATTCCCAAGAATGTCACCACCATCGGCGATGAAGCCTTCGAGGACTGCACAGCCCTCACCAGCGTGGAGATTCCTGAGAATGTGAACGACCTAGGCTCACAGGTTTTCAACGGCTGTAAGGCCCTCACCAGTATCAATATCGTAGGTGATATCAAGAAGATAAACAGTGCCACATTCAAGGGCTGTGAGGCGCTCACCAGCGTCACATTCCCTGAGAGCGTAAAATACATAGGTAGCGACGCCTTCCGCGACTGCAAAAGCCTTGAAAGAATCGACCTCCCTGAAAATGTTGAAGAGATTGGCAATTCCGCCTTTGAAGACTGCGACAACCTCAGATCCATCGAGATGACTAAGGTTGGCAAGATCGGCAGCAATGCCTTCGAGGATTGTAAGAGCCTCGACGCCGTCACTCTCGACCAGATTTCGAAACTCGGCAGCGGCGTGTTCAAGAACTGTTCCGCCCTCAGCAGCGTCAGCCTCCAGGGAAGCCTCAGCGAGATCAACTCCAACACCTTCCTTGGCTGTACCAGCCTTAATAGCATTAGCATCCCCACGACTGTCAAATCCATTGGCAGTAGTGCTTTCGAGAAGTGCCGGAGTCTGGCTGATATAGATTTGCCTACTGCCCTGACGAAAATCGGTGACGACGCCTTCCTTGAGTGTTCCAGCCTGCGTCAGGTCATCATCCCCAATCTGGTGAAATCGCTTGGCAACAGTGCCTTCGAAGGCTGTTCCTCTCTCGACAGTGTGGTCGTCAATGGCTTCATTCCGGAGATTGAGAGCAAGACCTTCTATAAATGCAATGCTCTGCGCACCATCAGCCTGCCCAACACCATCAAAAAGATAGGCACGAAGGCCTTTCAGGAGTGTACAGCCCTGCGCAGCATCGAACTCCCTGTGGCACTCACCAGCATTGGCGATGATGCCTTCGAGAAGTGCAGTTCCCTGGAGAGCATTAAGATTCCCATTGCTGTCACCAGCATCGGCGACGACGCTTTCCTCGAGTGTACGATGCTAAGCAAGGCAGAACTCCCTGTTTCCCTGAAGAAAATCGGCGGTTCAGCCTTCGCCAAATGTCCGTCGCTACGTGACGTCATCCTCAATTGTCCCACGCCTCCAGTCATCGCCAAAAGCACATTCAAGGATGTGGTAAGCTGCTCCTTCTGGCTCCCCAAGAACAGCAAGACGCTCTATATGGCCAACAAGGACTGGGTGAAGGTTTATGTGCTGAAGGAGAAGGAGTAAATTGGGTTTTGAATAGTTGATAGTTTAGAGTTTAAAGTTTAGAGTTTAGAGGTAAGATGACCTTATATCCCAAAATGATCATCGACGCGCTGGCGACGGTAATGTATGCCGGCACGAAGAAGAATCTCGTCGAGAGTGGTATGGTGGCCGATACACCGTCAGTTTCCGCCCCCTCAGCCGAGGGAGAGCCTTGGCGTATAAAAGTCGTGCTCGAATTTCCCCGCGATACCGACCCCTTTCTGAAATCCACCGTCAAGGCCGCAGAGGCAGCTATCAAGTACCACTGCGGCCAGGACGTTGTGATCGATATCGTCAAAGAGTTCAAGTCGGCACCCCGTCCTGAAGTGGAGCACTTGCTGCCTGGCGTGAAAAATATCATTGCCATCAGCAGCGGCAAAGGTGGTGTCGGCAAAAGCACTGTCTCTGCCAACCTTGCCATCGCCCTCGCCCGCTTGGGCTATAAGGTAGGACTGCTCGATACCGATATCTTCGGCCCGTCGATGCCTAAGATGTTCAATGTCGAAGACGAGCGTCCTTACGCTGTCAAGAAAGACGGGCGTGACCTCATCTGTCCCATCGAGCAATACGGTGTCAAACTGCTGTCCATCGGCTTCTTTGTCTCCCCTACCACCGCCACCCTTTGGCGCGGCGGAATGGCCACGAGTGCCCTGAAACAGCTCATCGCTGATGCCGATTGGGGCGAACTCGATTATTTCATCCTCGACACCCCGCCAGGCACCTCCGACATCCATCTGACGCTCTTGCAGACGCTCCCCATCACAGGAGCTGTCATTGTCAGCACTCCACAACAGGTGGCCCTCGCTGACGCCCGCAAGGGCATCGATATGTATCGCAACGACAAGGTGAACGTGCCCATCCTCGGCCTTATCGAGAATATGGCGTGGTTCACCCCTGCCGAACTACCTGAGAACAAATATTATATCTTCGGCAAGGAGGGTTGCAAGCAGTTGGCCGAAGAAATGAATGTTCCTCTGCTGGCTCAGATTCCGCTCGTACAGAGCATCTGCGACAATGGCGACAGCGGTACCCCTGCCGCCCTTAACAGCGACAGCGCTACCGGCCTCGCCTTTATCAATCTGGCCCAGGCTGTCGTCACCGTCGTCAACCGTCGCAACAAGGAACAGCCGCAGACCAAGATCGTCGGCACAAAATAAGAAACAAGTCAATGAGAATCTCATTCATAATGAATGTCCCATATCTCATATTCTACGGTGCCATCTACAGAATAGACGCATGAATGGTCAATGGCATCAAAGCAAAGATTGGAAATCCGTAGAGTCTTGTACGACTTGTCACCGACCTTACTTGTGCCAATTACAGTAAGCTTACCGCTTAAGGCTGTGGTCTGAATCAATACGTCTTCCGGCCAGGTTGGAGTATAAGCAGCGGAAGCATGGAATTGGCTGCTGTCGAAAGTATCTCCTGCCTTCATATTGCTGAAACTCATCGGCTGACTGCTTGTAAAAGTGATATTGAGCATATCGAAGACATCGGATCCCTTGATATTAGTTCCAAAACTCATGTGGTAGAAAGTAAGTGGATTACCATCATTATACATGATTTCCTTACCTAAGTAGCAGTGAGGAGGATTATATACCTCACCGCTTTTATACAGAGCTCCTTTACTGATTTGGCCGTTATCTGATCGAATCAGTAAGACATTAACCTCAGAACCAATAATATCGTCATAGATGTCTTGGTCATCATCATCATCATTACTGCACCCTGCCGAAATTGCAATCAGTAAGGTACTCATCAGAATATAGAGATACTTTTTCATACGCATTAAGCATTTTAAATTTTTCCAATGAAATTATAAATCCTCATACATAAAACATAGAACTACCTCAAATACTGCACGAGAAGTCATTTATTTAACATTTTTTACCCCTATAATTAAGGGACGAAGCATTTATTACAAAAAAAGTCATACCATTGTTACACATTTGAGTTTTTCATAGGCCTTGGGCGTAATATCACTTCTTATAAAATGTGATCCAATTCGTCCTGAATTTATAGCTTGCTGCCATTTTGCTCTCAGGGAAACACTCGACTACCTTTCCCGCTTTATCCCGATACCAGGCATAGTTCCATCCTCTGCCCATATCCAGATAGAGCGCATGAGTTACCTTATAGTCGCTCAGACACTTTACGAAAAACTCGTATGTCATTGCCTTCTTCGACTCAGCAATGCACAACTTTCCATTCTTCTCGCATAGAGCCCGGTAGATATTCCTATTATTCTTCATTTTCGAGCCGATAGGTCTGGTCGTGCCGTTGAAGATAATTTGCAACTGACAGAAGCCCATGTTCCAGCCGTTTGCTTCAGTAGGGAAATTCGCTTTCCGCATGAACTTCCATTTGCCCTTTCCCCATACGAAGCCGCCTGTATTCGCCTTGCAACGATAGCCCTTCATCATTTTACCATTGCAGATATGATTGTCGGCAATGTTCGAATGCCTGAATTCCGTCAGCAGTTCGCCTGTAAAAGCCGCCTCACAACAGAACTCCACATCCTTCTCTGCAGCCTTAGGCATCTGTTTACACATCAGGTCTACCCTCGAATAATCAGGATAGTAGATTGTAAGATTCTTCGTCGTTTCTACAGTCGTAGCATAACCGCTAATCGACAGCGTCAGCATAGCTACAATAAAACAACCAATTTTTATAACATTTCTCATATTCAAATCTAATTGTTAATCATTCTTGCTGAGCGAACATATTTCATGATTACATTTTTATGAGGAACCATACGACGGGGACGAGTAACGATGGCAGCAGATTGAGGGTCTTGCAATCCTTGAGATTCAGGAGACCGAGGCCGCTGCCTGTAATCATCAGACCGCCCACAATCAGGAGTTCAGCCATGAGGGCCTCGCTGATGGCAGTGCTGGAAATCTGGGCGATCACGTAGAACATGCCCTGCCAGAGGAATAGCACAGGCGCAGCTAGCACCATGCCCAGTCCGTAGGTAGAGGCGAAGATGGTGCTGCTGACAAAATCGAGCGTCGCATTGGTAAAGAGAAAGGTATGGTCGGCCTTCAAGGCAGCGATGACGGGGCCCAACATGGAGAGGGGGCCGATGCAATAGAGCAGGATGGCAGCGCTGAGACCGTCGCCAAGCTTTGCCTCGCCCTTTCCTTTAGAACGATGGTTGACCAAACGTTTAAAGCGTCCGTCGATGTCGAGGGCAGTTCCAACAACACCACCAACGGCCAAAGCCACGATGAAGAGTACGGGATACTGACTCTTGGGCAGGTTGGTAATGGTGGCATTTAGGCCGATGGCTAATGAGGCGAGGCCCAAACCGGTATACAGCGCCTCTTTGTATTGATCCTTGATACCCCGATTGAGCAGTGCGCCGATGAGGGAGCCTGCGATGATGGTACATGTATTGACAATGGTTCCTATCATAATCTGTTTAGTTTTTTATTGTTTCTCTGTCATATATTTCCAATAGCGACGCGGCATGTCGCTGAGCTGTTTATGCGGATTCATGCGTTCCTTGATACAGATGGCCTTGAAATAGGTGCGCCACAGGTTCTGAAGGAGCTGGTCGTCGCTACTAATCACCTCTTCGTTCAGCTTGCCGTTGGCCAGATTGAAGGGTACGGAAGCCTCATCCTCAAAGGTGATGCGAATGACCGTCCGATTATGGTAATAAAAGCCATAATGCCGCTTGGCATCATAGATGAGCCAAGGCTGATCGTTGAAGCGATCGGTGAAATGATCAGTGATGAGCGACAGCACATCGTGGTCGGGACTAACAACGGCGAGGTAGGTACCGTCTTTCGCCTTCTGGAAACGGATGAACTGCTTCATACGTAGCTGTTCGTGCAACACGCGACGGGCAATGTTGGTAACCATCAGCACATCGGAATCAGCGAAATTCCTGGAGACATCCCCCTGACGGAACACCTTGCAGACATATTGGAACAGGGGTGTGGGGAGTTCCGGCAGTTCTGATAGCCAGCTGACATAGATAAGCCGCATCGCGTCACGCGTCAGCCGCTTCTCCAAGCCTGTCCAGACACGCTGCGCCTTCTCGTCGTCAGAAGTCACATGGTAAGTATGTTCGCAGAACAAGGGCAAAGGATCGCCTGTCCTCAGCAACTGTTCAGGTTGCTCATGCAGGGAAAAGGCATCGAACACAGCGGTCAGAAGCCCATCCATCGTTCCGTCAAACGTATATACTGTCATTCTCCGAAATCAAGTTTCAATTGCTGTTCTTCAGCAGCACGCTTCTGTTGGGCCTTGGAAATCAGCAGGGGACGAAGACGCTCAGGACGGAGTTCGTTGATGCCGACGATGGGGGTGGAATAGGTAGAGGCCAGTTCGTTACAGGTGATGAAATATTTTGCCTTTTTCATGACCACACCCATCTTCTTCAGGTCGAAGGATGTAAGACGGGTGAAACGTCGCGAATTGACAATGAGCCATGCAGATTTGGTGCCAAGACCTGGCACGCGAAGCAACTGCTCATAGTCGGCCGTATTGATATCTACAGGGAAGGCCTCCGGATGGCGCAGGGCCCAGGCCAACTTAGGATCGACTTCCAAATCGAGGTTGGCATGCAGGTCGTCGACAATCTCGTCAACATTGAAATGATAGAAGCGCAGTAGCCAGTCGGCCTGATAGAGACGATTCTCACGCACCAGTGGCGGCTGTTTGAGCACAGGCAGACGAGGATCGTAGGTATTGACACTGATATAACCTGAATAATAGACACGTCGCATGGTGGGCTGGCCGTAGAGCATCGACGACATCGTCAGGATGTCCTTATCCGTCTCTTTCGTAGCGCCTACAATCATCTGCGTAGACTGTCCGGCAGGTACGAAACGGGGGGCATGGCGGAATTTACGGCGATCTTCCTTGTTCTCCAACACCCCCTGCTGAATCAGCTTCATGGGCTGGAACACACTCTGATGGTCTTTCTCAGGCGCAAGCAGTTTCAGCGACTCCTCCTTGGGAATCTCGATGTTCACGCTCATACGATCGGCATAACGCCCTGCCTCGTTCAGCAGTTCCTGCGAACAGCCTGGGATGCTTTTCAGGTGAATATAGCCATTGAAGCGATGCACCAAGCGAAGATCGCGGGCGATGGCTGCCAGCCGCTCCATAGTATAGTCAGGATTGCGAACGACACCGCTACTGAGAAACAGCCCCTCGATATAGTTACGGCGGTAGAATTCCATCGTAATCTCCTCGAGCTCGCTGACAGAGAGTGTGGCACGCTTGATATCGTTCGAACGGCGGTTGATACAATAGGCGCAATCGTACATGCAATAATTGGTCAGCATGACCTTCAGCAATGAGATGCACCGTCCGTCGTCAGTAAAGGAGTGGCAGATGCCCACCCCACCGACGGTAGAACCCACCATGCCCTGCTTCCCCTTGCGCACAGTTCCACTCGACGAGCACGACACATCGTACTTCGCCGACTCTGCGAGAATCCGCAGTTTCTCCATGGTTTTTTCAGTAAGCATGGGGCAAAGACATTTGAATTTATTGTCGTTTCTTCATAGCGAGGCGCACCTCACGCTTCTTGCGCAGAAAGTCGAGACGCTCGGCCGCATGACGCTGGGAGACACGGAGCTGATGGCCATAAACGAGACAAGCAGCACCAAAGTAGACAGCGGCCTGAATCCAGAGACAACGCAGTTCGAACGACACGTCGCCTATCGAACCGCCCATGCTGTTCAGACGGAGGTATGCCCTGACACCGAAAGTACTAGGAAAGAGCCAAGACACGCCCTGCAGATAGCCGGGAATAGAAGTCTGAGGCCAAGAGACACCTGTCAGGAATAGCAACGGCAAAGAGACGAACACCATCAGCAGAATGACATTCTCACGATAACGCACCAGGCACGACACCGTCATACCGAAAAAAACGCAGGCCAACAAATATGGTATCATCAACTGCAACAGATTCTGCCAGGGCGCTATGTGAATGAAATGGAAAAGCCTTGGCACCACAACAACCAGGTATGCGCTCATGACGGCATAAACCATCAGATAACAAATCGCCTTACCACTGATGACACGCCCGATTCCACCGTAACAGGGATGAATCGGTATCAGGTCACCATAACGGTTGCGCTCACGCGCCGTTCCTGCAGCAAGACCGATACCGAGGGCGAGGGTCTGCTGGATAATCAGCATAAGTACGGCAGGCAGCACAGCGGTGCCATAGCCGCCCTGCGGATTGAACATCGCCACTTCCTCGACATCGAGGGGACTGGTAGTTATAATATCTTCACGGGCAGTATAGTTGCCTGAGAGTTTGGTCTGTATCTGGGCACCCATCTGCTGGCTGACGGCCATCGCCGTCGAGTAAATAGCTTTATAGGTGAGCATCAGCGCCATGTCGCAATACACGCTGATAGTGCCCTGCTCCATGCGATTGAGTTTAGTGGCAAAATCCTCTGGGATATAGTAGACGCCCTTCACCACCTGACGGCTCACAAGGCTCTGCGCATCGTCGAGGTCCTCAGCATAGCAGGCGACATGCACATCAGCCGAGGCGTCGCACATCCGTATGAACTGTCGCGACTGCTGGGAGTGGGACTTGTCGACCACCACCACAGGCACCTCATGGATATGTTCATTGTTGTATATCCACGAATAGAGCAATGGATAGACGAGGGGCACCACGATGCAGAACAACAACACGCCCTCATCGCGAAATACCTGCCGCAATTCAAAACGCCACACATACGCGGCATCGTCAAGCCATTTTATGATTTTACGGAATATAGACATACGTGAGCATTGCATTTTTAATCTTATGGACAACGAACCACGGCAGTAGCGTAAAGCCTATGAGCGCCACCAGATGGAACCAGGCGTCGATGAGCGGAAAGCCGTTGAAGACGGTAATCTGATAAAGCATATAATAGTGACGCAATGGAAAAAGCCACGTCAGCGCCTGTATCGGCGTGTCCATACCCATCATGGGGAAAGCAGAGCCAGCCAGCGAGAAACTAAGCACGCCCCACAGCGAGCAGATACTCATGGACATACGCAACGACGGCATGAGGCCGAAAATGAAGATGCCAAAGCCTATGGAGGCGATTACCTGAAGCAAGGCCAGCAGGACGATAGTCCACACACCCCCTTCGTGAGCGAAATGGAGCACGTTGTAAATATAGAACTCATAGAAGAAAATCAGCACAAGGAACACGAGCACGTGAGGCAGGAATTTCCCTAATATCGCAACAATGATATTGCTTTCGGCTTTCGCCATCCACTCCTTGCTGCGATTGAACTTCAGTTCCATACCGAGGGAATAGGCCGAGATGAGGAACATGAAGAGCATCATCACACCAGGAACGAAAACGGTAGAAAGATAAATGTTATAGTTGCTCCAGGGATTAGCAATCTGATGCAGGTCGATACGGACCGGTTGCAGAAAGGTCTGTATCTGCCCTGGCGTAAAGCCCTTGGCACGCATCGTAGCCTGTCCCACTGCCGCTGAACCCAGCGAGGCGATGGTCTTCAGATCCTTCATCACCATGGATCCTGCCGCCAGTGAGATATTACTATAATAGAAGGAGACCTTCGGACGACGGGCGGAAAGAAGTTTTTCAGTAGTACCTTTGGGAAAATAAAGAAATCCGTATATCTCATTCTCCTGTATGGCGTGACGAGCCTCAGCGACGGAAGCATAATGTGCCACCACATGGGAGCTCTGGAAACCATCAAGACGACGAGCCAATGCCCGCGAAGTTGAGGTATTGTCGAGGTCGACCACTCCCACCGGTAACTCCTGAGGCACGCCTTCATCCAGCAGAGTGGTGAAGAACAGCATTGTCAATATAGGAAACACGAGCATACAGCACAGATAGATAGGATTCTTAGTCAGAATCTTCATCTCGCGTTTCGCGATGGTCCATATATTACAAAGGTATCTCACTTCTTACCTTTCACCTCTCATTTCTCACCTCTCACTTCTTAATTATCAGCGACATGCCAGGACGCAAGCCATCGAGTGTCTCCACAGGACGAGCCTTCACCTCGAAGGTCTTCAGATCATACTGACCATTGGCCTTCGTGGCCTTCCAGACGGCATACGAGCCCTGATCCTTCAGATAGTAGACTTTCATCTTGATATCTTTATTAAAGGCGGGCACAAAAGCAGTAAACTCAGAACCGACCTTCATATCGCCCAACTGGTCCTCACGGACATTGAACGTGCCCCACATATCGTCCATCACGGCAATCGACATAATGGGAGAGCCTGTGCCTACGAGTTCGCCCACCTTCGGATAGACATCGGCCACCTCACCCTCCTTCTGGGCAATCTGTACGGTCTCATGGATATATGAGTTGACTTCCTGAACAGCACCCCTGGCACGGCCTACCTGAGCGGCAGCGGCCATCTTATCCTCCATACGGGCACCGTTGACGGCCATATCATATTGACTCTGAGCAGCCTTCACCTGAGCCTCCATCGCCCTATAATTGGCATAGACCTCATCGCGCTTCTGGGCACTCACCACACCCTCGTCGAATAGACGCTGGATACGGTTGTACGACTTCTCGGCAATCTCGAAGCCGGCCTTCGCCTGCTGAAGCTGAGAGAAAGCACCCTGGATCTGCTCCTTGCGGGCACCATTCTGGGCCTTCAGTTCGAGGGCAGCTGCAGCATTCTCCGCACTACGGGCCTGCTCCATCTTGGCACGTACCTCAGGGGCATCGATGATGGCGAGGGTATCGCCGGCTTTCACATAGTCGCCCTCTTTAACACGAATCTCAAGAATACGACCAGGCACCTTACTCGAAACACGGTATTCGGATACCTCCACCTGGCCCTGAATCACGTTCGGCTCACGGTCGAGGGCCAGGAAACCTATCAGAGCCACGATAATGATTACTGCAACAAATCCTGCAATGGCGAGCAGAATGTTGTTATGTTGACTTTTTTCTGACATAATCTATCTATAAACTAAACTATAAACTACTCTAACACACCAAGGGATTTCTGAAGGTCGACTTGTGAGAGTTTCACATCAATCTCAGCATCAATTTTCTGCGACTGTGCCTGAAGCCAGGCTGTCTGGGCCTCCATCACAGTGGTTGGCGTGATGACACCCTCTTTGAAACCAATGTTTGCCGTACGAAGATTCTCCTCAGCACAGGCGATATTGCTCTGGGCCATTGTGAGGGTCTTATAGGCCTCGCTCACACGGAAGGTGTTCTGATTCACCTGCAGTTCGATCTTCTCGCGGGCCTCCTGCAATTCAAGGTTGGCGATAGAGGTAGCACCCTTCGAGGCACGGACCTTATACATCACATCACCCCAGTTCCAGATGGGCACACGCACCAACACTCCCACATTCCAGAAACCGCCGAACTTGCGCTGGAAACCGTTGAGCACATTGGGATTGCTCACAGCATAGCCTCCCGTCAGAGCAACCATTGGCAAATTGCCGGCCTTCAACACATTCGTCAACTGACGCGACAGCTGCACGCCGTTCTCCAGCATCTTCAACTCAGGGCGGTTATACATTGCAGTGGTTTCATCGAATATCTTGACTGTTTCTTCTAAAGCGATATTCTCAGCATCCTCATCAGCCAGAGTGATATCTTCCTTCACAGGCAGGCCGATCGTCTGGCAAAGCAGCATCTTGGCGAGTACCAACCCGTCATTCACTTTCTGCAGCGTCATCTCGGCTTCATTGAGCTTCACGTCGACAGAGAGGCCGTCGCTACGAGTAGCCACACCCTCATCGATCATCTTATGCACATCGTCGTTCAACTTCTTCAGTAAGTCGAGATAACCTTCTGCCAACTTCTGTTTGTGCTTCAGCGACACTACCAGCCAGTAGGCTTTGTCGGTAGAATAAATGGTTGACTGACGGACGGCCTCAGCAGAATTACGCTGCATATCCTCGTTGATGTCTGCCATCTTATTCATGGCGATGAGACTACCGCCTAGATAGACGGGCTGCACCAACATCACAGTACCTGCAAACAGATGACGGGTGTCCGTATCAAGGGCATCCACCAGCCCGTCGCCAAGCGAATTGAGATTGGCAGCAAGACCTTGCAGTGTCTGACCTGACGCCATCTTCAGGGTCTCAAGACTGAGTCCCATCGCGCCCAATATGGCTCCTATATTCTCCATTGGCAGGACAGACGTAGCCTTTGAGATGCCATTCTGGAAATCCGACATTGTCGTCGTTCCCAGATTGCTGAGCGTCGATTTCTGGTCATCGCTAAGGAGCTCAATCTGCCGGCTGGTATATTGATATGTACCAAGCGCACTCACGTGAGGCAGATATTTCGTCCGTGCCGACTTCCTGACGTTCATCGCCACATCCTGCTTCACCTTCGAGATGCCCACCTGCTTGTTGTTGCGCAATGCCATCGCACGGCAACTGTCGAGTGACAGCAGCCTTTGTGCACTGACAGGCATCACCGTTCCTGCAAGCAGAATTAATCCAACAAATCTATTCATCTATAAACTGTAAACTATAAACTTACTCAAAGTTAAACGTTCTTGATCCGATCATATTACCATCAGCAAAGATGGAAACACGGTACTGACCACCCTCGAGCATCTGGGAGACATTCCAGAACGTTGCCACGCTCACTTCCTCGCCAGAATACTCAATGGTCTTCTTCATAGAATACTCCAGATTGCGGTTCTCATAGGCGAACGATCCGCCGCCGCTGAGGGTATTACCACCAGGATTCTGGATGCGCACATAGATAGTTCGATTACCATTCGATGCTGTCACATTCTTAGTGATGGTGAAGTTCACCTGCATCTTCTTGGTGTCCTTTAATTTCTTAGTTGGTTTGTCACGCTTATTCAGAAGTGAGAGGCTGATATTCGTCGCATCGAGCTGGGCAGCAATCGCCACTTTCTCCGATAGCGAAGCCTTCTCACTGCTCAGACCTGCAATCTGGGAGTTGCGCTCTTCGAGAACCGCATTTACACGGCTATTCTCCTTCTTCAGACTCTCATTCAAACGATTCAGGGAATCCACCTGGATAATATAGCTGCGGAGCACCTCACGCACTGTAGCAAGTTCTTTCTTCAGACGGGTAATCTCACGAGCATCGTCAGCCTTCACCTTCTTCAATTCTTCAAGAAGTTTCTGAGTCTTCATCTGCTCCTGTGTCAACTGCTCCACGATAGAATCGTTGTTGATCTGGGTCTTCATCTCGCTATATTGCAGGGCAAAACGCTCGTATTCATTTTCCATCTCCTGCTTGTCGAGTTCTGCCAGTTCCTGCATATCGCGGTTTACCTGCTTCTGTTCCTCAAGGTTCTTGAAGAGGTAGGCCAAACCGCCTATCAGGGCCAGAATCACCAGAATCAATGGTATTAAAATCTTCTTTTTCATGCTGAATGCTTATTATCATGCAAAATTTGTCCGGATGCCGACAATCGCCACCAAGACAAAGCTAAAGGGTATCAATGAAGTTATCTTACTTGAATTCAAAAAGACTCGTAAAGCCAGTTATCGTAAACACATCTTTCAACTCATTGCTCATACCTGTGATACAAACCTTGCTTCCCTTTGGCTTGGCAGCTTTCAGGACACCCAAGAACAGGCGCAGACCACTCGAAGAGATAAAATCCAGCTTCGAGCAGTCGAAAACAATATTTTTGCCTTCACAATCGTAGAGTGGTTGCAACTCTTTTTCCGTCACCGCAGCAGCGGCTGTATCAAGACGTCCCTCCAATACGGCAACTAAGTTGCCGTCTTGCTGTAGAATGGTAGTTTTCATCATATTTTCACAATAATTTCTTCTATTTTTGCTGCAAAGTTAGGAAAAATACAGCATGTTATTCCATTGTTCAAAAACAATTATTGTTTTTTAACTTACATTTAAGAACAACTTTCGATTTATTTCGTATCTTTGCAACCAATTTAAACGAAGATGACAGACATCATACTTTCCAGTTTCCTTAGCTTATTCGCATTGTTTGGCAAGGAGGAAAAGGTCGATGAAGCTCGGGCAAGGAATCTGCTCGAGGATTATCTTCGTCATCATTTCGGTATCCGAAAGATCAACACCTACCTCGGCCTTTATCTCGATATGCGAGGGGTTTACGAGATGAGCGACGACCTGGATACTGAGACCATCGTGGCTTCTATCTGCGACAATCTGCATGGCAAGATCCGCGCCTCAGAAGAAGCGATGCTGTTGTTGCGCATCATGGAGTTCTGTGGTGCCAAAGGTGACAATATCCACTCCATGTTCAAAATCATGGCCGAGAAGTTCAATGTGCCTCAGACACTGTTCAACGACTTTGTCGACTTTGTCAGCGACAAGGCTTCCGACCGTGTGATGCTGCTCCAGCCCGAAGGTTTCGACGGACAGCTCAAGACCATGCTTCTTTCCACGACAGGCACGCTGATCTTCACCTATAACGGCGACGACAAAGTGCTGCTCAACGATGTACCGGTTCTCCCAGGTGCTTATCAGGTATGGCTGCAAAGCAGTGTGCTAAAAGGAAAGAACGGTCATCCAGTTTACTACTCCTCTATCCTGGCTGAATACAACAAAAAGAACGGCAAGGGCGAGGAAGACAGTCGGCAGGTGGAGTTCAGCGGTAGGAATATCAATTTCCGCTTCCCCAACAGCGACAATGGTATGCACAACCTGAATTTCACCCTGCACAGTGGCGAACTGCTGGCCATTATGGGCGGCTCAGGTACAGGCAAGACCACCCTGCTCTCCATCCTCAATGGCAGTCTGATTCCCCAGGAGGGGCATATCACCATCAACGGCCACGACATTTCTGAGCAGAAGGCCAAGGACCTGATAGGCTTTGTGCCTCAGGACGATCTGCTGATAGAGGAACTGACGGTTTATCAGAACCTATACTATACAGCCAAACTCTGTTTCGCCAGTCTTTCTGAGGAACAGATTGACCGTCGTGTCATGAAAATCCTCAAGGACCTCGGTCTCGATGCATCCAAGGATCTCAAGGTGGGTTCAGCCATCAACAAATATATCTCCGGCGGTCAGCGCAAACGACTCAACATCGCTTTGGAACTGATTCGCGAACCTGCTGTTCTTTTCCTCGATGAACCCACATCCGGTTTGTCATCTGCAGATACGGAGAAGGTCATCAACCTGTTGAAGGAGCAGACCTACAAGGGCAAACTGGTGGTGGTCAACATCCACCAACCATCCAGCGATGTCTATAAGCTCTTCGACCGTCTGTGGCTGTTGGACAAGGGCGGTTATCCTGTCTTCGACGGCAACCCCATCGATGCCATCACCTACTTTAAAAGTGCAGCCAACTATGCCGATGCAGAGACGAGTGCCTGTCCAACCTGTGGCAATGTCAATCCTGAGATTGTGTTGAACATCATCGACGAAAAGGCCATCAACAATACAGGTGAAACGTCTGATGCCCGCAAGATGACGCCCCAAGAATGGCATGAGCTTTATCTGAAGCACCAGCCAAAGTTCTCAAAGCCTAACGTTAGCGAAGTGCCTGCCTCCGACCTGAAGAAGCCTGACAAGCTTACTCAGTTCATCATCTTCCTGTGCCGTAACTTCAAAACAAAGATTACCAACATACAGTATCTTTGCATCGCGCTTTTGGAAGCCCCTGTGCTGGCCATCATCTGCGCATTGCTCACCCGCTATGCCCCACCAGAGGGCTACACCGTTATGGACAACAAGAATCTGGTGAGCTATTTCTTTATGGCTGTTATCGTGGCCACCTTCATCGGCATGAGCGGCAGTGCTGAGGAAATCATCAAGGACCGTGCCCTTCTGAAGCGCGAAAAGTTCCTCCAGCTCTCCTACGGCAGTTATATCTGGTCAAAGATTGTATTTATGGCAGGGGTGTCGCTGATACAGACCTTCCTGTTTATCCTGATAGGCAACTCTATTATGGGACTGGGGCTCTTCGGCACCTGGTGGCTCATCCTTTTTGCTACCGCATTCCTGGCCAATCTCACAGGACTGCTCCTATCGCAATGTCTCAGCTCAATCGTGTCCATCTACATCAGCATCCCCATTTTGTTGATCCCACAGATTCTGCTCTGCGGACTGGTGGTGAGCTTCTCTGACCTGACACCTAAGAGCACTACTGGCAATGTGCCGTTTATAGGCGATCTGATTCCCTCACGCTGGAGCTATGAGGCACTGGCTGTGACATCGTTCACAGATAATAAGTATGAGAAGCCCTTCTTCAAACTCGACAAGGCCAGACAGGAAAATCAGCTCTACAATCTCGGTTTCCTCTATGAGCTGCAATCGCAATTGCAGACCATGAACGATGAGAAGAAACAGGGCAAGGAGGTTAATCCGGCTCACCTTAGCATCATCAACACCAACCTGCCCGTGCTCTCTGAATTCTGTGGCATGGCGCCTTATACCGGCGATGGCTCCTATCAGTCCTTATATGACTATATGAAGGAGGCCGAGAAGATCTTGGGCAAACGAGGCAATGATTTCACCCTCCAGAAGGATGCTATGATTTCCACAATCGTCAAGGCACAAGGCAAGGACGACTTCCTGGAACTGAAGAAGAACAACTACAATATCAAGTTGGAGGAGTTCGTGACAGGCGCAGACCAGCGACGGATGGTAGACATCGTCGACAACTATCTGGTACCTCGCACTGGCATCATTTATCTGACGCCACACAACAAATTGGGGCGTGCTCCGTTCTATAGTAGTGAAAAGGTCTTCGGCAGCTGGCATATCAAGACCCTCTGGTTCAATCTGGGTGTCATACTCCTGATGAGTATCATCGCCATTATCCTGCTACTGACAGACTGTCCAGGGAAATATATGAGAAAAGAACAGTGATCATTATACAATTTTATTAATAACAAACAAAACAAAAAAACAAAATGAAGAAAATTACATTTTTCGCTGTAGTAATTGCAGCAATGGCTTTCACCGCATGTGGAGGAAACAAGAGTGCACAACCCGCAGAAGAAGTCGATTCTATCAAGGTTTTCGAGCAGGAGCAAGTTGAGGCAAAGATCAAGTTGGAGCTTGACAGCCTCGCCGCTGAAGTAGGCAGACTGAAGAATCTGCCCATCGTGCAGTCTGGAGAGAATGGTGTTCAGCTGACCGCTGAGGAGAAGCAGGTTAAGCCCGACTATCTGCTGGCTCCCGCTGTAGCCGAGGATGCTGCCACCCTGGCTGAGAAGTATCGTATTCTGAGCGCCCTGAGCGTTGACAAGAGCATTGCAAAGCTGTATGAGATGCCTACAGAGGAGTATGAGGCTGCCATTACTAAGCTGGCTGCTGACATCGACGATCCTTCGTTCAAGGTTCTCGACGACACATCTACCATCTATGAGACTGGTCAGAAGCTCTATGACGCCATGAATGAGAATGGCCGCATCAACTACTTCTGGCAGATTGTGGCTTCTTCACTCGTGGAGGAGATCTACGTTATCTCTCAGAACACCGACAAGTTCATCACCGCTTTCGACGATGACTCTGCTGCCAACGTTACTTTCCGTATCGTGCTGCTGTCTGACGCCGTATCTCGTCTGGCCAATTATGACCCCGAGTTTGAGCCTGTTGCCAACGCCGTCGAGGCTCTGTCTCCGCTGAATGCTATTTCTGTCGACCAGCTGAAGTCTCAGTTGGAAGAGGCTAAGGAGAAGATTGCCGAGGCTCGTGCAAATCTGCTGAAATAAGAAAAGCAATTCCCCAAAAAATCCCTCGCCGATTGGCGGGGGATTTTTTTTCATTTCAGGTTCTTGCGAAGTGTCAGGACGTTCTGTCCGTCCACATATTTATATTTAACCTTATCCATGTAGTGCTTTACCAGAAAGATGCCCAAGCCGCCGATATCGCGTTCCTCCACCGAGAGGGTAGTATCCGCATCCTTCACTTCCGTCGGATTGAAAGGCTTGCCGTCGTCGCTGATTACAAACTCCACATAGCCTTCATGCGCCTTGGCCTCGATGCGCACTTCGCCCTTGGTGCCTGAGGGATAAGCATAGTTCATCACATTGACCACAGCCTCCTCAATGGCGAGATTCATCTTCATGGCCGAGGACATGTCTATACCAACGGCTTCACAAATCTCGTCAACGAAGGCAGCCAATTTCGGCACCTCCTGCACATCATTTGGCAATGTGAGATTCTTTGTATCCATCTTCTTTGCTAGCAATCTTCAATAGATTCCGCTGCAAAGATACAAAAAAGAATAGAACCACCCAAGAATTTTTGCATTTTGTTTGGAAGTTCTGTTCTTTTTTCCTATATTTGCAAAATCAAAGATGACTACTGCCTATGCGAAAGGACAACTTTCTCTATCGGGTCTACGACCTCTACGTCGATGGTTTCAGGCACATGCGCCTGGGTAAGACGCTATGGGCCATCATCCTCATCAAGTTGTTCATCATCTTTGTGATTCTGAAGATTTTCTTCTTTCCCAACTTCCTGAAGCAGCACGCCGAGGGTGACGAATCGTCGTTCGTTGCCAACGAGCTCGTTGAGCGAGCCTCCCCATAATATCAGATTATCAGATTAAAAACCAATAATTTATGTTCAACAATCTTTTTCTAAACATTGATGCCGGAACCATTGACTGGTCGAGAGCGCAATTCGCCCTCACGGCAATCTATCACTGGCTCTTCGTGCCCTTGACCCTCGGACTGGCGGTCATCATGGGTATCGTCGAGACCAAGTACTATCGCACTAAAGATGAATTCTGGAAGACGGCTGCCAAGTTCTGGCAGAAGCTCTTCGGCATCAACTTCGCCATGGGTGTGGCTACGGGCATCATCCTCGAGTTCGAGTTCGGTACCAACTGGTCTAACTACTCTTGGTTCGTGGGCGACATCTTCGGTGCCCCGCTGGCCGTTGAGGGCATTGTCGCCTTCTTCATGGAATCGACTTTCGTGGCTGTCATGTTTTTCGGTTGGAAGAAAGTATCGCCAGGCTTCCACCTCGCCTCCACTTGGCTCACAGGCTTAGGCGCTACGATTTCTGCCTGGTGGATCCTCGTTGCCAACGCATGGATGCAATATCCCGTAGGTTGCGAGTTCAATCCCGACACCATGCGCAACGAAATGGTATCGTTTGCCGAAGTGGCCCTCTCGCCCTTTGCCATCGACAAATTCTGTCACACCGTCATCTCCTCTTGGATTATCGGTGCTATCTTCTGTGTGGCTGTCTGCTGCTGGTATCTCATGAAAAAACGTCATATAAAGCTCGCCACAGAGAGCATGAAGATTGGTGTGTGGGTAGGTTTCATAGCCGCCTTATTGGCTGGTGCCACTGGTCATAAGTCGGCCCAGAGCGTAGGCGAGGTACAGCCAATGAAGCTTGCCGCTATGGAAGCCCTTTATGATGGTGGAACCGACGTAGGCCTGACGGCTGTGGCTTGGGTGAATCCCTTCTGTCAGCCTGACTACAAATGGGATAGCGAGCCCCCGCTGAAGATCGAGATACCTTATGCCCTCTCGTTCATGGCCACCAACGATATCCACGGTTATGTGCCTGGCATCAACGACATCCTCAACGGCTACACCAAGCCTGACGGCACAGTGGAACCCTCCGTTGACGAGAAGATTACCCGAGGCAAGAAAGCTATCGAAGCCCTCGCAGCCTATCGCGCAGCTAAGGCCGAAGGTGCCGACGAGGCAACTCTCGCCTCCCACCTCTCACTTCTCAACGAAAACATGAAGTATTTCGGCTACGGCTATATCAAGGATAAGAACGACATTGTGCCCTACATCCCCATCAACTTCTGGTCCTTCCGCATCATGGTAGGCTTGGGTTGCGTGTTCATCCTCTACTTCCTCGTACTGCTGCTGCTCATCTACGACATACCGTTCCTGTCGGTCTTCACACGCCGGTTGCTAGCCTCCATCGGTCTGTTGCCTGAGACCTTGGCCGATGCACCGAAACGGCTCACAGGTCTGCCGTCGTGGCACTACTGGGCAGCCATTGTCCTCGTGCCTTTGGCCTATATAGCCTCTGAGTGCGGTTGGCTCGTGGCCGAGTTCGGACGTCAGCCTTGGACCATTCAGGATATGCTGCCCACGTGGGCTGCTGTTTCCGACCTCAACGCCGGCAGCGTCGCCCTCACGTTCATCCTCTTCCTCATCCTCTTCACCACAATGCTCGCCGTCGAGATTAACATCCTGCTGAAGCAGATCGCCAAAGGACCAGACCAAGAATAAAAAAAGAACAGATTATGACATACGAATTTTTACAGCACTATTGGTGTTTCATCGTATCACTATTAGGTGCGATATTAGTGTTCCTGTTGTTCGTGCAGGGTGCCAACTCCGTAGCCAGCAGTCTGGGTTGGACAGAAGAAGGCAAACGCCTTGTCTACAACTCCACAGGTCGTAAGTGGGAGTTTACCTTCACCACCCTCGTTACCTTCGGAGGTGCTTTTTTTGCCTCCTTCCCCCTCTTCTACTCTACCAGCTTCGGCGGGGCATATTGGTTGTGGATGCTCATCCTCTTCTCCTTCGTGCTTCAGGCCGTCAGCTATGAGTTCCAAAACAAGATCGGCAATTTCCTCGGCCCAAAGACCTTCCAGTTCTTCCTGACGTTGAACGGCATTTTAGGTCCGGTGCTCCTAGGAGGTGCTGTCGCCACCTTCTTCGAAGGTTCGAACTTCATCATCGAGAAGAACAACCTCATCGACATGGGAGCCCTTACGCCCATCATAAGCCGTTGGGCCAATGCCTCTCACGGTCTCGATGCCCTGCTCAATCCATGGGTGCTCGTTTTCGGCTTCGCCGTTTTCTTCCTAGCCCGTGTGCTCGGTATCCTCTACGTCATGAACAATGTCAACGACGAGGATATCCGTTCGCGTGGCAGTGTGCGCCTCATCGGTGCCGCCGTGCCTTTCGTCATTCTCTTCGTGGCTTACCTCATCCACCTGTTGCTGAAGGATGGCTTCGCTGTCGATCCGTCTACGGGCGGCATCTTCATGGAGCCCTACAAGTATCTCAACAACTTCATCTCGATGTGGTATCTCCTTATTATATTATTAATAGGTGTAGTGCTGGTGCTCTTCGGCATCGGCAAGACCATCGTCTCGAAGGATTACGTGAGTGGAATATGGCCTGCAGGCATCGGCACCGTCCTCACTGTGCTCGCCCTGCTGCTCTGTTCCGCATGGAACAACACCGCCTACTATCCTTCTACGGCCGACCTCCAGTCGTCGCTGACGCTCCAGAACTCCTGCTCCAGTGAGTTCACACTCACCACGATGTTCTACGTCTCGCTGCTTGTGCCCTTCGTGCTGGCATACATCGTCTACGCCTGGCGCGCCATCGATGCCAAGAAGCTCGACAAGGACGAAATCAAAACCGACCACGCGTACTAACAACAGAAAAGCCCTCGCTCAAGCGGGGGCTTCTTTTTTATCCTATTGTAATCGTATACCTGCTCATAAACGAGGCACCAGGCTGCAGATGGTTCATCAGGGGTTTGTCCTTAAACTCGCCCTTGAAATCTCTGGGATCACCAAGGCCGTACCAAGGCTCTATGCAGACAAAAGGTGCCTGCTTGCCGTATGGACTCCAGAAGGCACAGACCGGAGTCTTGTAATCCACTGTCACAGCCGGCTCGCCGTTGGTATCCATCAGCATGGCACGATGCGTCTGGCACTTGTGGATCTTCACCGAGTCGTTGCGGAAGAAGTTGTCGCAGATCTCAATCACACCCTGATCGGCCTCTAAGGGCTCCTCCACCATGTCGTGACTTCCGTCGATATAACTCTTCAGTACATCCATCGGTTCCTCATTATCCAGTTTGATCTGTCCTTCCAGCTTCCCGCCAGGTACGTTGAAGGCAGGATGTCCACCTATCTGGAAATGAATCTCCCGCTGGTCTGTATTCTCCACATGCCAAATCACGTGAATCCGATTACCCTCCAGACGATAGGTGATAGCGAGGTTGAAACAATAGGGGTACACCTTCAACGACTCCTCCGACTCATGCAGCGCCAAAGTCACCTTATCCTCCGACTGGCTCACAACGGTAAACGCCGTATCCCGCGCAAAACCATGGCGCGGCAGGTGATATTCCTGGCCGTCCACCACATAAGTATCATTGTTTACACTGCAGACAATCGGAAACAGGATGGGTGAATGTCTCGGCCACTTCTCGCCAGCCTGCCACATATACTCCCTACCCTCACGATCCTTCACACTCTGGAGCTCAGCTCCCATCTCAGCGACCTGAATCGCCAACTGCTCGTTCTTCAGTTCTATCATAGTTATTCAATATTACGTTTGTGATTGCAAAGATACGCATTTTTCCGAAACCACCAAGTTATTTCCGGAATAATTACGTTATATACACAAAAAAAGTCGCGCGATTCTCACGAACAGTGCGACATTCTAAAACAATCTATTAACCTTTTGACACTGCAAAATTACACCTAATTATGATATCTACCAAATCAAATAGCCGATTATTGTTTTTTAATAGACAAACAGTAGGCTCTGCCATATAAAGGCTATTTGAAGCATTCTTTTTTTACTTCATTTTCTCCAACAACTGCACAAGGTTCTCGAGGTCGCGGGCATCTACTTTCAGGTCGAGCTTGCCGTCCTTGTCTGTCTGCAAATGCATGTTCAGCTCGATGCCGTCGGCCGATACAAGGGTGTAGCGCTGCTCACCCACCTTCAGATAGGTGTCGCCGGCAAACTGGAACCAGTAATCGTCGCGCTCAGAACCGGGACGCTGCCGGGCTGTAATATACACCACGGTCTCTGCATCCTTCAGTTCCACCTTCGTCACGTCGAGGGTCAGGTTAAAGTAGCCGTCGCCGTTACACGTTCCATACTCAATGGTGGGGTTCTCCCACACCTGTACTTTCTCTTTTGCCTGTCCCGCCAGTGTAATAATAGCGAGTAATGCGGTGATTATTGTTTTCTTATTCATATGATTTGTTTATTAGGTGCAAAGATAATAAAAAACCAGCAAATAAAGATGGTTTTCATACAAAGATTATTGGTTACCTTTGATCAGATTATTAACCACAATCAAATCTGCAGGTAGCCAATCTACAGAATAGAGTTGCTCAGGGCTAAGCCAACAAGCAGCCTCATGCTCCTTCAGAATAAGACCCCCACCCTCGATGTGGCACCAGAAACAATGCATTTTAAGATGGAATTTAGGATAGTCGTACTCAACAGTCTGTACCAGACGTTCTATGTCTATCTTAGTTTCAAGTTCTTCCCAAATCTCACGCCTCAATGCTTCCTCCGGGCTTTCCTCTGGTTCCATTTTGCCACCAGGGAACTCCCAACCATCCTTATAGTCACCATACCCACGCTGCGTGGCGAAGATACGACCTTCATCATCGTGTATGATAGCTACTACAACTTCTATCTGTTTTGTCATTTACAGCCTTTGCGCACATTGTCAGTTTTAAAACGTTTGCAAAGATACATAATTCTTTTGAAACATCATCTTTTACTGAATATTCTTTTTTAAAAAGAATTGCTTGGAAACCTAATGATGTCAGTCTTTTTACCCCTCTTATTTCCGAAATATCACAATATTACACATCAAACGCAGGTATTAACTATTTCCTGACTTTATTGCAAAGATACATGCCCATGAGGATGAGCAGGGTGCCGAGGAGGAAATAGATGGTGATGCGCTCGGACAGGATGAGCCAGGCGAAGATGACCGTGGTAACGGGATTGAAATAGACGTAGTTGGTGACGATGACGGCTCCCAGTTTCTTGATGACCCAGTTCCACGCCAGGAAACAGGCCATAGAGGCGACACAGCCCAGAAACAGCAGATTAGCCAGGATGTCAGGACGCAAGACCACACTGAGCGGGGGCATGTCTGGCCAGATCAGGAAGTAGGGAATCATGGATAGCAAGCCATAGAAAAACACTTTTCGGGTGATGAACACTGTGTCGTAACGCTGACCTGCAGGAATCATAAGCAAGCTATAGAACGCCCAGCAGAGGCAGGCCCCGAAGGCAAGAGAGTCGCCCAAGGGTGACAGATGGAGCACGAAATGGCCATTGAGCACCACCACGATGACACCTATAGCCGCCATCACGGTGCCCACAATCTGAATGCCATGCAGACGCAAGGAACGGAAAAACAGGGCGACAAGCAGGGCGGCAAACAGTGGACAGAGACAGACGATGAGAGAAGTATTCGTGGTGGTAGTATAGATCATCGCGCTGTTTTCCGTGAGGAAATAGAGGGAGCCGCCTGTCACACCCAACGCCACCATCAGCAATTCGTCCTGCCACGACGAGGCGAACAGGCGGAATTGCTTACGGGCGAGGGTATAGACAAGAAGCAATAGGTAGGCCACGATGAACCGCAGCACAAAAATCTGTGCTGCCGTCAGTCCGGCGATAAGCAGCAGTTTGGTGAAGACAAATGTCACACCCCAAATGGCCACCACCAGGAAGGCTACCAGATGATATAGCATTCTCATGGACGAGAATGGTCGTTATGTTATTTCCTGCTTCTGTAGAATTTTTCGAGCGTACAGTAGGCATTCTCCTTTTCAGGGGAAGCAGCCTCAGCCGACTCGACGTCGATGATCATGACAGGCGCACTGTCGAGGTTATCCTTAGTGATGGCTGTCCACTGAGGAAGACCTTCGCCATTGGGATTGCCTGTCTTGCAGAAATTAGCATAGTAAGACAGGAACAACTTGGAGATGGCATAGTCGGCCTCCTGCCAGTCATAGAACTCGTTGGTGTCGAGGGTACCCATGGCATACTCGATGTCGGCGGAATGCACAGCGCCTGGGGCAATGGCCGGCTGCTGGGCTTTCTTCTCCTCTTCGGTCTTCGCACGTACTCCACCTGCAAGACCACCAGTCATGTCACCCATCTTGGCGGATACCTGAGGACGGGGGTGCATATAGTGGTAGCGATAAACGGGCTGGCTGGTGGTTTTGACGTGGTAGTCACAGACCTTCCATGTGGGGAAGCCAGTGAAGAGGTCGGAGGCAAGGTCAAAGCCTTTCTGACTCACAACATCCTCGTCGGCAACGATGCCATAGGCATTGAAGATCTCGTCGGTCGCATCGCCGAACTGCGCCTTCATGGCATTCTTATAGTTCTGCAGCGTGGGCGCCTGGTCGCGGAGCATCTGCATGGGCGTTCCCTCCAATGAGTTCCAACCTGCGAGGAGCGGCACCTGAGCCTGCTCACCCTTCTCGAACACAGCATCTGCGCTCTCAGTCATAAAGTAGCCGTCAATTACTACACGGGACATGCCTCTGGGAGGCAGGATCTTCTGCAGTGAGTCGGCATCGATGGCCATTGCATCAGCCAAGCTGGCAATACCTGCTTTCTGGAGCATCTCAGCACCCGCAGCATCAGCATCGGCCTGTGAGGCAGGCTCATTGGGCAGCACCTCGGCTCCTGAAGAGAGCATAGCACCGGCAATAAGGTTCTTGGAGAGAGGCGAGCACATGAGGAGGGAAACGGAGAAGGAGCCTGCCGACTCACCGACGATAGTGATACGGGCAGGATCGCCACCGAAGGCCTCGATATTCTCCTTCACCCACTGAATGGCTGCCACCTGATCGAGGAAGCCGTAGTTGCCGCTTCCCTTATAGTCGGAAGCCGCCGTAAGATCGGGATGGGAGAAGTAACCGAACACGCCCTCACGGTAGTTGGCCGTCACGCCAATGACACCCTCCTTGGCAATAGAGGAGCCATCGTAGCGGGGCTCACTACCCGAACCAGCCATCAGTCCGCCACCATTGAAATAAATCAATACGGGAAGAGCATCGGCGGTGGTAGTAGCTGTTGTCCAAATGTTGAGATAGAGACAGTCCTCGCTGCGGCCAGCACCACGGAACTGCATGTCGCCGAAGATGTTGAGCTGCATGGGGTCGTTGCCAAATGCCTTGGCCGGACGCACGCCCTCCCATGCCTGTAAAGGCTGCGGGGCCTTCCAACGGAGATCGCCCACAGGCGCCTGTGCGAAGGGAACACCGAGGAACTTCTTCACACCGTCTTCCTCGATGCCTTCCAAAATACCATACTTGGTTTCCACCTGAAGGGTGACTTCCTTGCCCTGCTTCTTCGAGCAGGCACTCAAGATTGCGAGACTGGCAATGGCAAGCATCGCAATTGTTCTGATCGTTTTATTCATAATTGATGATGTAAAAAATGTTTTCGATTGGACGGCACAAAGTTAGGGAAAATCCTTGAGAAAACAAAATTTTCGTGCATTTATTTCTGGCGGATGATGGCGATGTATTCGTCGTAGGGGATGTAGCGGCCACCCATGCTGCGGAGGTGAGGCGTCTCAAACTGACAGTCGATCATGCGGCCTCCGAGGCTCTCGAACAGACGAGCCAGATGGATGAGGGCCAGCTTCGAGGCATTGGGTACCAGCGAGAACATGCTCTCGCCGAAAAACGATGCCCCCAGATTGACACCATAGAGTCCACCCACCAGACGTTCGTCATCAGCCTGTTTTTCCCACACCTCAACACTCGCTGCAAAGCCCTGGTGATGGAGTTCGGTATAAGCTTTGATGATATCAGGGCCAAGCCATGCGCCTTCCTCTATATCACGGTTTTGCGCAGTAGCACAACCACGGATTACACCATCGAAATCCTTGTTTATAGTGAGTTCGTAGCGATGCTGATTGATGAGCTGATGCATGGAGTGACTGACATGGATTTCGTTGGGGAAGATGACAAAGCGCTGCATAGGACAATACCACCAGGGTTCCTTGCGATGGCGGAACGAGAACCAAGGGAAGAAGCCATTGGAATAGGCTAGCAACAGACGGTCGATAGAGAGGTCGCCACCCACAGCCACCAGTCCGTCATCCTCGCCTAAGCTTGGGTCAGGAAACCAGAGTTTATCATCTAATTGAAATACGGCCATTGTGTTCTGATATTATGAAGTGATAGGACAGGCTTTCAGGGCGCGCATGGCGTTGAGCACAGCGAGAACGGTGACACCCACGTCGGCAAAGACGGCGAGCCACAGAGTTGCTAGACCAAAGGTAGCAAGGATGAGGACGGCCACCTTGACACCAATGGCGAACCACACATTCTGACGGGCGATGGAGAGGGTGCGACGGGCAATGCGGATGGCAAGGGCAATCTTAGAGGGCTTGTCGTCCATGAGCACTACATCAGCGGCTTCGATGGCAGCATCAGAGCCAAGGCCTCCCATAGCGATGCCCACATCAGCACGAGCCAGGACTGGGGCATCGTTGATGCCATCGCCTACGAAAGCAGTTTTAGAGGTAAGAGGTGAGAGGTGAGAGGTGAGAGATGTGCCCGTTCCTGTGAGCTGTTCGATGTATTTCACTTTGTCGGCGGGGAGTAATTCTGCATGATATTCAGAGAGGCCTAAGGTCTGAGCCACATGGTCGGCCACCTCCTTACGGTCGCCAGTAAGCATGACGGTCTTCTTCACACCCAACTGCTGAAGGGCGGCGATAGCCTCAGCACTATCGGACTTGATCTGGTCGCTGATGACTATATGACCAGCATATTGGCCATCAATGGCAACGTGGATGATGGTGCCCACATGATGACAGTCGTGCCACTTGACACCAATGCTGTCCATCATCTTTGTGTTGCCCACGCAAACAACCTGATCCCCTACCCTCGCACGAATACCATGACCAGCAATTTCCTCGACATCGCTCACCTGACAGCCATCGGTAGCCTCATCCGGGAAAGCATCACGCAGGGCTGCGCCGATGGGATGGGTGGAGAAGTGCTCGACATGAGCAGCGAGATGCAAAAGCTGATGCTCATCACAAGTGTCTGGATGAACAGCCTCAACAGCAAACTGGCCATGCGTGAGTGTGCCGGTTTTGTCGAAGACAACGGTATCAACCTTCGCCAGTACATCCATATAGTTAGCGCCCTTGATAAGGATACCCTTGCGCGAGGCTCCGCCAATGCCACCAAAGAACGTAAGGGGCACGCTGATAACCAATGCACAGGGGCAAGAAACCACCAGGAACATCAGTGCTCGATACAACCACGTGGCAAAGTTACCACCAAAGAGCGTGGGGATAACTGCCAAAGCCAAAGCGGCGAAAACCACAATGGGTGTATAGATACGGGCAAAACGGGTAATGAAGGTCTCGCTCTGTGACTTGCGCTCACCAGCATTCTCCACCAGACTGATAATCTTCGAGACAGTACTCTCGCCAAAGGCCTTCGTGGTACGGACGCAGAGGACGCCAGAGAGGTTGACGCAGCCTGAAATGACCTCGTCGCCCACATTGACATCGCGGGGCAGTGACTCACCAGTCAGAGCAACAGTATTCAAGGCGCTGCTACCCTCGATAATCACACCATCCAAAGGCACCTTCTCGCCAGGACGGATCACGATGATGGAACCCACCGCCACCTCATCAGGACTCACGTCTTTTACATCATCCATCTTACATCTTACATCATCCATCACATGGGCCACATCTGGCCTGATATCCATCAGATGGGCAATGCTCTCGCGGCTCTTGCCCTCGGCATAGCCCTCGAAGAGTTCACCTATCTGGAAAAAAAGCATGACGAAGACGGCCTCAGGAAATTCCGTCTCAGCCCCAGGCAGGAAACCGATGCAGAGTGCCCCGATGGTGGCGACGGACATGAGGAAATGCTCGTTGAAAGCCTCGCCTTTCATAATGCCCTCCCAAGCCTCGTGCAGCGTCTCGTGGCCTATTAATAAATAAGGTACGAGATAAACAAGCAGCAACTGCCAAGTTGTGAGGTTCAGGTTTTTCTCCACCAATACAGCGGCTATCAGCAACACGATGGTGATGCCAATAAGCAAAATTTGCTTCTTCAGCGAATGCTCGTGATGATGTTCGTGTTCATGATGATGCTCATGCTCGTGCGAGCAACTTTCACAATGATTATGTTCATGAGAATGTGCCATATCTTTGCTTTTATTTCCTTTTCGGCTGCAAAGATACGGCACATTTTCTGCAACTTGGTTGCAAAGTTTAAGATTCTGTTAAGTGAGGTGAACAACTATTTAAAGAGTCTAATGGAAATACATAACTACAAAAAATAGTTGCCTGCTTCGCTTTTTATAGTTATCTTTGCCGCCAGATACTGAGAACGTCATTGAAATAAAACGAACAAACAGAAAAGAAATGAAGAAACTAACAAATAAAGAACGGGAAGTAATGGAGTTATTCTGGCAGCATGGACCGATGTTTGTCAGGGAATTGCTCGAGCACTACGAAGAGCCTCGTCCACATTTCAACACCCTGTCTACCATTGTGCGCAGACTGGAGCGTGACGGTTATATCGGCCATAAGCAGTATGGCTCTACTTACCAATACCATGCGCTTATTTCAGAACAGGACTATGCGAAGAAAAACATTTTCCGATTGGTTGACGACTACATCGAGGATTCCTACAAGGGTTTGGTATCAACCTTCCTGAAGGAAGAAAAGCTCTCTATCGATGAACTCCGCGACCTGATTTCCCAAATTGAAGCATACAAAGAATCTAAGCAATGATGATCCCGTTTTTCACATACGAACTGAAAGTGGCTGTGCTGATAGCCGCATTCTACATCTTTTGGAGGCTATTAGTTGCCAACGAGACGTGGCATCGGCTGAATCGCATCGTTTTGCTGTCTACAGCTGTTGCGTCGTTTGTATTACCACTATGTGTGATCACCATTCACCAGACGGTAGAGGTGATGCCCACTGTGGCAGATACGCTCCCTTTGCCGACAGAAGAGAAGGCTATGCCTATGGAGTCAGCCCCTGCAGTGACAAATGCTGAAACAGTACAGTCTTTTAACTGGCAACTGCCACTGACCATTATATATATAATAGGTGTGCTGACAGTGCTGTCGAAGATGCTGTTATCGCTATGGCGGCTATACAAAATGATGGCCGAAAGCGAGATTCATCCGTTGTCGGATGGGTATCGGATAGCCATCTGCAAAAAGGCAAAGACGCCTTTCAGTTGGTGGAAAACAGTATTCTTGAATCATCAGGATTTTGAAGAAGGGACCACTGCCCTCCTAACACATGAACTGGGACACCTCCGGTTGCATCACTCAGCCGATGTACTCCTGGTGGAACTGCTTACTGCCCTGCAATGGTTTAACCCCGCTATGTGGATGCTCCGTGCCGACCTGCGCACCATCCACGAGTATGAGGCTGACCAGCAGGTAATCTCTCACGGATTCAATGACATTCAGTATCTACAGCTTTTAATCCGTAAGGCTGCAGGTCAGAGCGGGTACTCTCTGGCCAATGGTATCAGTAACAGTGCCCTCAAAAAACGCGTAACAATGGTTATGAAACCAAAAACAAGCCATTGGCAATGGCTCCGCTTTACCTATCTGCTGCCCATCATAGCCGTCTCACTCTATGCATCATGCAAAATAAAGACAGATTACCAGACCAAGGAAGAGTCTGCCATTATTCTCAAAGCTAATGACGGAAAAGACTGTTTTGCCGTGAAAGCACCTGTAGGAGCCTTCTATTCGTGGATTGTAAATGGGAAACTTGCAGAAAGAGGTGTCGTTGAGGAAGACGGCAGATGGAACGTATACACCTCATCACCGATAGATGAATGTGCATTTACGCTTGACGGCAAGGATATCAGTAAGGATGATATCCCGTATGTGCCATTGAGCAGTATTAAAGAATTGAAGTTTATTCAAGGTGAACAGCCCCGTCGCATTGAACTCTATACGAGCTATGTATCTGGATTCCAGCGTGACAACGTCCCCCAATGGTCCGAGGAATATAAGGAGAAGACTAAAGCCTGGATGTTCTTCCGTGTGGAGGATGCTGCTACAGGCAGACAAATCAAGGGTGCAGAGGTGTCAATTGAAGGGACTGACCAGAAAGCACTGACCAACAATGAAGGCTGGTGTGAAATGAAAGTACCCCTTGGCGCGAAGGTTAAAGCGTCATACAAAGGACTGGAGAGTCAGACTCTGGCAATTGACCATCAGAGCGGAAGTCAAGTCCAAGGGCGATCTTTCTTGCTCTACAAACCAGGTCATCCCATATACCAGACCTATCAGCTGTCTCGAGAGCAGGAACCTGTGTTTCCAGGTGACAAGGAAAAGTGGATAGCCGAGCATATACAATTACCCGATATGATTAAGAAGGATGGATTCTTGGGGAGTGTGACTGTAGGGCTTGTCATTAATGAAGATGGCACCGTCAGTGGTGTGCGACTTCATCAGGGCATCAGACGTGAACTCAACGAAGAGGCCCTTCGGGTTGTTGGCGCCATGCCTCGTTGGAAACCAGCCAAGAAAGATGGCAAACCTGTGAAATGCCTCATGCTTATAAGGGTTTCATTCAAAAATGTGTAGCAGGCCCTCATATCGTGATGACGGGGTGTGCTCAGAATGGCCAACCCAAGAAAATCATCATCAATACAAAAAAGAAACTGTAAGTTTCGTGACGTTACCTTCTGAAGGACCATTTCTTGAGTTTTTAGTAATAGTATATTTTTTTGCAGCCTTCCGTCGTGATGACGGGGGGCCTGCCCTTATTATAAGATTACATCACACCACTCCTGACCCCGTGGGCGATATATTATAATCAAGAACAAGGTTCCAAAAATGAATAATCGATTATTGATAAAACTTTGTTAAATAATTGGCTTATTACGCAGTATTTTTGCTTATTCTGAGTTATAAATAAATAAAAAGTGTATCTTTGCAATTGAAAAATAAACTCAGTACGTATGAAGAAAAGTATTATTGTATTAACAGCATTGCTGTTTTCTGTGAGTGCAAATGCTCAGAACGCCGTTGGCAGTTGGAGTCTTATGCCAAAGGCCGGTATTAACATCGCTACGATGACGAACGATGATGATGCAAAGACTCGTGTCGGACTCGTGGCAGGAGCCGAAGTGGATTATCAGGCAACACCTTTGCTTTCTGTTTCTGCAGGCGCCCTTTATTCTCAGCAGGGATCCAAAGCAAAAGTTGAGGGCATCGACGGAACCCTCAAGATGGATTACATAAACATACCGATATTGGCAAACTTCCATGTAGCTCCGGGATTGGCTTTCAAAGTGGGTATACAACCAGGCTTCCTCGTCAATGATGAGGTTGAAGTGTCGGTTAATGGTGTTTCTGCTTCGGTAAGCCTAAAGGAATCCTATCGTTCGATGGGCGTTGATGCTGACATCTCTTCTGTGGACTTCGCAATACCGCTTGGTTTGTCCTATGAATTTAGTCATGTCGTTCTGGAAGCTCGTTATAACCTCGGTCTTACGAAAGCCATATCCATCTTAAGCGAATCCACCAAGCACAGCGTGTTCCAGATAACCCTTGGCTATAAGTTTGGATTATAACGTGACAAAAAGACGGAGTGAATTGTCGTGGGCTTAGTTAAGTGAGGACAGAATGATTTGATAGTATATTCCCAGGCTGGGAATTTTTTGTTCCCAGTGTGGGAACATTTCATTCCCACGGTGGGAATAAATAGTAGGTCTTAAGGGCAAAATAAGACGGGCTTATTTGGCAATAAGAGGCATCTTATGATAAAAAAGAGCATCTTATCGCAGATAATCCCTCATCCCTCACATAATCTTCGGAAACGCCTTTGTACAAAGGGGTTGTGGCATGTGAGGGGTGTTTTGAATCCCTCACAAATCCCTCACTTAACCCTCACATCCGAATCAACATAAAGATTAACCATGTGAGGGAAGATGTGAGGGATTTGTGAGGGATGAAATCTCTGAGATTCCTTTATTTAAAGGGATTGCGGAAGATTTATGTGAGGGATTGAGACATTTTCGTAAAAACGCATTGTTCCCAGAGTGCTATAGTATGACACTAAACGCCCTCTAGTATGACACCAAAGGGCGTTTAATATGATAGTAGAAGGGTTGTGGCTACTTATAGCACTCGAAGATTGTATCGACGGTCTGCTTGGGAAGTTTCTTTGTCAAGAGGCTGACAATCCAGACTACTGGGAAGCCACCCATCATCGCGATAGCACCGCAGTTGATGGGGTTGATGGGATTGCCAGCGAGCATATTGATAACCGTCAGTCCTACGCCCCAGATGAAGCAAGCCCAGACAGAGGCTGTTGTGACACCACGCCAGTAAAGACCCAGCATGAACGGTGCGAGGAAAGCACCAGCCAACGCACCCCAAGAGATACCCATGAGCTGGGCAATGAACGTCGGCGGATTCAGGGCGATGAGCAAGGAGATGACGATGAAGAACATGATAAGCACGCGCATCACCACCACCTTTCGACGCTCAATCTTCTCAGCCACGATATCGTCGATAGTTCCATCCTCCACTTCGCCAGGCAACGACTTCTTGTCGCGATAGATAAGGTCGAGTGTCATCGTTGACGAAGAGGTGAGCACCAGTGAGGCCAGCGTCGACATAGAAGCTGAAAGCACCAGCAGCACCACTAGGGCGATGAGCACATCAGGCAGGGTGACGAGCATAGCAGGCACAATCGAGTCGTAAGCGATCTTGCCTGTAGCCTCATTGATGACGGGTTCGTAGAGACGGCCGAAGCCACCCAGGAAATAACAGCCACCAGCCACGATGAAAGCGAATATCGTAGAAATGACCGTACCACGCTTGATGGCACTCTCGTCGGTAATCGAGTAGAACTTACCTACCATCTGGGGCAAGCCCATCGTACCTAACGACGTCAGAATGACCACACCCAACAGTCCCCACGGATCAGGACCGAACCACGAGGCAAAGCCACCATTCACAGAAGGATCGGCATCAGAGGGAATGACTGCAAGTTTGTCGATAGCAGCCGTCAGACCACCCTGCGCATTCAGCACGGCGAGAATCACGGCCACAATACCGAAGAGCATGATAATGCCCTGAATGAAGTCGTTCATGGCCGTTGCCTTGTAACCGCCGATGATGACATAGACGGCTGTAAGGATAGACATGATGATGACACAATACTCATAGGGGATATCAAAGCCCATCTCAAAAAGACGGGAGATGCCGCTATAGACACCAGCGGTGTAAGGAATCAGGAACACGAAGGCGATGACGGAAGCCACAACACGCAGACCCTGATCGCTGAAACGAGTGCCGAAGAAATCTGGCATCGTACGCGACTCGATATGCTGCGTCATCAGTTTGGTGCGACGACCAAGGATGATCCAAGCCAAAAGAGAACCGATGATGGCATTGCCGATACCAATCCAGGCACTCGACATACCGTATTTCCATCCGAACTGTCCGGCATAGCCCACGAAGACAACAGCCGAGAAATAAGAAGTACCAAAGGCAAAGGCCGTGAGCCATGGGCCTACAGCACGTCCACCCAATACGAATCCGTCAACACTTCTGGCCTGCTTACGTGAGTAAATTCCCACACCTACCATCACGACCAGGAAAATTATCGTCAATAAAACCTTAATAATCATATCATCTATAAACTATAAATTCAACTATAAACTAAAACGCCACTTGTACTTGTGCCTGGAGCCAGTTGTAATCCTGGCTGCTGATATTCTCGCCACAGAGACAACGGGTGTACTGCAGCTGCAAACGGCACTTCTTATAGAACCAGTATTGCAGGCCAACAGTCAGATTGGTCTGATCCCAGCCATCGACTGAAGTGTTGCGATCGTAAGTCTCGCCAGAGGCTATGACATCGAGGGCACCCACCACAGGGATACTGGTGGTGACATAACCACCACGGGAGCCAACCTCGCCATCTTCACCACCGAGCCACTCGGCACGGATGCTGGCAGGACGGGCCTCCTTGTACTGACCAGGAGAATAGGGTTGTGTCTTGTATTCCGCACCCACGCTGTAGCGGTTGCGCTTATAGTTGTCGCCTACCTGAATGCCTGGGTTCCATGCGGCCTTTCCCACAGCACAGCCTGTGCCGAGATAGCCAGAGCCCACGATGCGAAGACCGTCGAAGGGCTTCACTTCGAGTTTGGCGATAAAGTCTTTCTGATTGTTCAAATCCTTACGGTTGATACCCTGTCCGCTCATCAGTGCGAGGTCATAGTGCAGGAAGCCATTGAACAGGTCACCGTAAACATTAACACCCATGTCACGTCCATAATTCACACCATTCAGCGGATCGGGACCTTCGCCAGCCAGATAGAGCACGGCCTGCGAATAGACGTCGATCAATTCGAGCTGTGTCGGCGACATGGGATTCTCCATCGTATAAGAGTGCTTGAACTGTCCGATGCGGACGGTCAAGGACTTGTCGTTGGAGATGCGATAATCGGTGTAATACTCCTGAACCACGCTGGAGAAATCGTGCATAAACATAAATGACCAGCGGTCAGTGATGCGGGCCTTGGCCCATAGTAGTGTGCGTTTAAGGTTGTAAGAGTTGGTTTTGTTGCCGTTAGGATCCTGATAACTCCAGCCTCCCTGTGCGTAACCGTTAAATGTGATACGACTTGTGAAATCCTTCATCCAGTCTGTTTCAGAACTCTTTTGTTGGCCCATTGCAGCCACACTACTGAACACTGCCAGCGCTACTGCCAGTGTTCGCCACATAAAACTTTGTTTTCTCATTTTGTCATTTGTTTGAAGTAATGTTAAGTTTATGCGCGTGCAAAATTACAACATTTCTTTCAAACAAACGACAAAAAGATAGAAAAACTTTAAAATAAGTTACAATTCGTCAACCGCACACCCTGAAATCAGATATTCGGAGTGTCCCATACCTTGGTCTTAGTGCACTTCACGCCTTGCTTCTGTCTGTCAATCTTCAGTTCGAAATCACCCTCTTCGAGCGTCCACTTTCCATCAGCATTGACAAATGCGAGATTCTTGGCAGGAAGTTTGAAAGTGACGGTCTTCTGCTCTCCTGGCTGCAGTTCGATCTTCGTGAAGTCACGCAGACGCTTGTTGTCAGGCACAATCGAGGCCACAATATCACTGCTATAGAGCAGAACAGCCTCCTTACCCACACGGCTACCCGTATTCTTCACATCGACACTCACCGTCAGAATATCATCAGCAGTGAAGGATGCCTTATCAACCTTCAGGTTTGAATACGCGAAGGTGGTATAGCTCAGTCCATAACCGAAAGGCCACTGCAGACTGACTTTCGCATCGTAGTTATAAGCACCCGACATCGTGCCCACCTCTTCGCTGACCTTATAGTCATAAGTATTAAGAGAATTGATCTCACGCGGATAGGTGTAAGGCAACTTTGCAGAGAAGTTGACATCGCCTGCCAGAAGATTGGCAAGTGCATCGCCACCATAGTTGCCAGGAATGAGGATATCCACCACAGCCTTGGCCAGAGGCTCAATGTCAGCTATCAGACGCGGACGGCCCTCGTTGAGCACAAGGATGATGGGCTTGCCGGTCTTCGCCAGTTCCTTCACGAGATTGCGCTGGTTCTCAGAGAGCCAGAGGTCTGTAAGGTTTCCTGGTGTCTCTGTGTAAGAGTTCTCACCAATGCAGGCGATGATGACATCGGCATTGGAAGCAGCATTGACAGCCTTATCGATTTCAGGTGCATTCTCATCGTAGTAGGCACCATTCTCATTATAGGTCACGCCCTGCTCCAAGATGATGTTCTGTTTACCATATTTATTACAGAGGGCTTCATAGATGGTGTTGTATTTCTCAGAAAGGTCTTCAGCCTTCGAACCCTGCCAGGTATAGCTCCAGCCACCATGCAGACAGCGCATCTGGTTGGCGTTAGGGCCTGTGAGCAGAATCTTCTTTCCCTTAGCCAGAGGCAGAACGCCCTCATTCTTCAACAGCACTTCACTCTCCTGGGCGGCCAGCAAAGCCTTCTGGGCAAATTCGTCGCTTCCGAACTTCTCATAGCCTTTACCACCAGTATTGGGTTTCTCAAAGAGTCCCAGACGATATTTGGCACGGAGAATACGACGCACGGCATCGTCGATACGCGACATCTTCACCTTACCCTCGTTCACCAGTTCTTTCAACAGAATGCAGAACTCCACACTATAGGGATCCATCGACATGTCGATACCTGCATTGATGGCAATACGGATGGCATCTTTCTTGTCCTTGGCCACCCGCTCACGAGAGAACAGATTATTGATATCTGCCCAGTCTGTCACCAGGAATCCATCCCACTGCAGGTCTTCCTTCAGCCACTTGGTCATATATTCATAGCTGGCATGAAGTGGTACACCATTGACAGAGGCCGAATTGACCATCATCGTCAGCGTACCAGCAAGTGCAGCCTGCTTGAAAGGCTCGAAATACTTCTCACGGATCATCTGAGGCGACAGATAGGCAGGGGTACGGTCCTTACCACTCCAGGGGGCGCCGTAAGCGAAGTAGTGCTTGGTACTGGTGCCTACGTGATACTGATCGATGTGGTTGGGGTCATCGCCCTGATAGCCCTTAATCTCTGCCACCACCATCTTCGAGTTCAAGATGGCATCCTCACCAAAACTCTCATAGACACGGGGCCAGCGCGGATCGCGGCTTAGGTCTACCACAGGGTTATATACCCAAGGGCAATTGGAGGCACGACTCTCGTAGGCAGTAATCTCAGCACCCGAGAAAGCCAGGTCGGTATTGAACGAAGCACCGATATTGATTGGCTGCGGGAAGAGGATTCCGCCCGCCGTGTAGGTCACACCATGGTTATGGTCGAGGCCGTAGATATCAGGGATACCAAGATACTTCATCGACTTCTCCTGAATCAGACCAATCCACTTCTGCCACTGGTCCACACTTGGGGCACGGGTACCAGGCGCATTCAGGATTGAGCCCACCTTCCACTTCGAGATGAGGGTATCGAGCATCGTCTCATTGAGTTTCCAGACGCGTTTGGTGTCACCCTGATAGATGTCCACAGGAAAAGCGCCCAACTGGTCGATAATCTGCTGGTCTGTCTTTTTCAATACAGCATCCACTTCTTCTTTCGACCTGCCATATTGCTGCAGCACACTACGGACCTTCTCACGATCCACCTTAGCGTTCTCGACGGCCGTCTTACCCATCACGTCGAGATTCAGTTCGAGCATCTGGCCGATCTTCTCATCGAGTGTCATCTTGGCAAGTGTTTTCTCTACTTTCGCCTCTAAGGCAGCATCACGGGGGATTGCAGGTTTTACCTGTGCCATCACACTCATCGCGGCACAAGCCATTACCATCGTCATCAATACTTTTTTCATTGTCTTATTTGTTGTTAGTTAAAATGCGATTTTTATGTTAGAAGAACATCGACGTATGCCCTCTCCTCTATATTCTCTTCGAACACCGCTGCAAAGATAGTGCAAATCGAATGAAAAACCAAATTTATTTGGATTTTTCTGAGATGAAGCCTGTCTTCGATGAGAGCTGCGTTATGGTCTGTCTCATCGTGGATCGGACACAATACAGCTTGCTTTCTGACATAGGAAAAGACAAAAATATACTGAAAATGTGATTTTTTATTGTATTTTTGTTCCGAAAATGTGATTTCCGCAAAATGGCCCAAATACTCAACCATCTTTATTAGTATTGCAAGTACAAAAATATCTTTAGTCCGCTTAAAATTCCGCTTAAAGTCGCTTAAATTTTCTCAGCGGAAATGCCCTATACAAAGGACTTTCCAAAGATTCTCGCTTAAAAGCCCACTTAAAGTCGCTTAAATTCTCGCTTAAAGTCACTTAATTCTCACTTAAATGCCATAGCCGTTTCTCGTCAGTATAA
>JAGCDZ010000058.1 GCA_017650905.1 Prevotella sp.
GGCATCATCAGCGGAGAAGGCTCCAATCCCTTCCCGATGAAACGCCGGTCGTATTCAAACCGAGCCACTTGATAGCGCTCGTCCCAGCGGAACGTCCCAACCGGCATTCCGAACATATTCACCCGCGCAACATCTACCACGTCGATTCCTCCTTTACGCTGCCATTGGGTTTACGGCCGGCTCTTTTCCGTTCATGGGACCTGGCAGTCGCGACCAGGTCATAGTATTCACTCGGGCTTAGTTGCGGCTCTTCCACCAAAGGTTGCAACACATCCAGTCGCCCCAGGGTACGGAGCACACGCAGGAACGCATCGAAGGAGCGGATCTCTCCTTTCTCCATCTTCTTCACCGTGGACAGCGAAACATTAGACGCCTCCGCCAAGTTCTGCTGGGTTATATTCTGTTTCAGCCGCAACGTCCGAAGATGGTTTCCCACCTTGCTCAGGACCATCGCGTCCGACAATATGTAGATATCGTCCATTACAGTTTAATTCTAAACCTTTCTTCTGCAAAAATACAAATAAAAGTTTAAAATAGAACTATTATCAAATAAGAAACTATTATGCCGTACAATACTGACTATAGGCTCATCATCTACCCATTCGTATCCACCAACTCAAAACCCAGCGCCTGATAGAGCGCGTAATCTCCGCACGAACGGGACTCGAGGTGAGGCGAAAGTCAATCAGAGAGCAAGCTTCCGGCATAGTCGATGATCTGCTGCAGAAGGGTACGCTAATCCCCTACCCCCGATAGTCCACACGTGCGCGGCATCGTCGGAAATGCCCGAGTCCAGAAGATTGGAGACACCGAAATGGTGTGCTTCTCCGTCGCCACTGATGTTAGACCGGGGCCCCTCTCAAAACTCTAAACTCTCCACTCTCAACTAAATCATTGTCCCATTTGGGGACAACTTTCCGCACGGAGACCGACTTTTTTTCAGAAAATCATCCGTCAGCCCCCTGCAACACGTTTATTTACAGGTTTCTTCATATCCTTTTTCTTTTTCTTTTTATCTAAAACTTCTTTTTCCAACCTTACAAGCCCAGCCACAAACTCCTCAAACCGTGGCTTGCCAATCCTCTCAAGCAAGGCCTGTCCCAACTGGTACACCTTCGTCTCCAACAGCTCAGGCATATATCCTTCTGGATTCGAATCCGCATTCCGGGCATTCTCGACAGCCACAGGCATCAAAGGAAGATACTTGAAATAGTAATACTTCGCTTTCTCGTCCAGCACCCGCTTCGCATCCTTCGAGGTCTCAATTCCCAGCTCCCGCAGGTCTGCCAACGTGTGATACAGCAGCCAAATCTCAATGCACGGATTGCTGATCACCAGGTGCCAGTTCTCCTTCTGCGCACAAAAGGAGTGCAGCTCCTCAATCTGCTCCTGCGGCCAGCGGTCCACATCAATCACACACCACAGCGAATCCCCGTCCTCGGCACTCAGCTGGTGTTCCTCGATGTAGTCCTTCACCCGCTTCAGCACATTCTCCGGCGAGGAATTGCCTGTTTCTTCAGACTCATCCTCTATGATGTCAACCTTCACACGGTTGATACCGTCAAACGGTCTGAAATACCCAGGCTCCGTCACCGAGCCCTCACAGGCGATGGCAAACAGCGAATAGTCACGCACCTTCTCTTGCGTCACCTCCCGCGTATAACCTCTTACCTTGAATCCCATCCTACTCCTCCCAATTCAGTTCGTTCAACTTCGCAAGGAACGGTATCGCTCCGAACCTGCCGTTCAGATATCCCTTTTCAATGTCCAAGTCTGCCCGGGGCTTGAACTCGTCCAGTGTGTACAGATGGGTATTCTGAGTCTCGCGATCCTTCTCTGCAAACCAGATTTCGTCATTGCGGAAAATCTTTCCGTCCAGCAGACCGGCGTCGTGCGTAGTGAATATCAGCTGGCCTTTCATTCCCTTGTCCGTCACGATTTTCGATACCAAAGCCCTCACCAACGTAGGATGTAGGCTCCTGTCAAGTTCATCGATAATATATGTACAATTCACATCTTTCACTTCGTGCACCACTGGCAGGAAATCGAAAATCCGCTGTGTACCGTCCGACTCTTCTTTCAACTCGAAATCATAGTCATTTTCATTCACCCTATGCACTGATTTCACTCTTCGCACATAGTACTTGTCATCAACGCGGCGTATGCTGATGGTAAATGTACCTGTTTCCAGCAAAGCCTCTTGACCGTCATTCGACCGCTTCGATAACCTTTTGACTATTCGCTCCAGACTCTGAACAAGTTCAGGCCATTCAGAGATGCTCATTTTGAAGGTTTCCAGATCTTCGTCTTTGAGCATTAGTTCGTTGATGCCAAGATCTAACGCAGCAATCAAGTTTTCCGACTTCTGCTTGAACGCATCATTCGAATACCTGTTATCAAAGATAGATGTCGAATGAGTTTCTGGATATATGACATGCAACTTGCTGACAATCCACATATAGGCATCTGTCATTTGTGCGTTTTTCACAACATCTTGCTTCGACAGCAACAGTTCATTGTCCTTCAACAGGTTCTCTTCCAGCAGCGACACCAGCAATTTACTCTTCGCCTCATCTTTCTTGCTAGCCTGAAGTTTAATGACAGCCTTACCACTTGATTCGTCCAACTTGCGTTCAAAAATACACTTTGGAGTTCTTTTTGTTACATATAGCCACTCCTCCACACAAGTGTTCCCGCTATAGCTCACACCATAAGAATACTGACTCCTGTCCGTCCTAAACTCCATTTCTAATGTCACAGGGACATTCGTTCCATTGAATCGATTTGCATCGCGTGAAGCAGTAATCGGGAGACAACCAAAGCGTACCATTCCTTGAAGCCGTCCAATGGCCCTTACCAAACACGACTTTCCAGCACCGTTGGCGCCATATACCACAGCCGTTCGCAGCACATTTGCACCCATCGAGCTGTTATGCACGTGCCAATCAAACCGCCGCACATTCTGCGACGGAAACATATTGAACTCCGTTTCCTGACCATAGGATCTAAAGTTTGTAGCAACTACTCTTATTAGCATAGCCGTGTTATTTAGTTAGAAATCCGCACAATGCGAAAGGCTCCCTTCATTGGAAGACGCTGCAAAATTACGACTTTTTCGTGACGTAGCAAAATATTTCTGCCAAAATTTCGTTAAATTCTCGTATTGTGACGAAATTTTCGTCGCAACTGGCAGTTTTTGCGACATTATGTCAGGAATCTGATAATTGGCAACCAAATTGCTGATGTTAAATTGAACAATGACGGATTGTCCGAATCCGAAGTCTAACCCGAAGGTCTTGGACAAGCCTTCACATTGCCTGCAAAAGGACAGGCGTAAAGCAACGATGCCCATGGCAAACCGAGACACGTACAAGTACGAGCTTCGTAGAGGCAACAAGGTTGTTTATGTTGGAATCACTAACGACCTTGAACGCAGAGAAACCGAACATCGTAATGATGGAATGGATTTCACAAGCATTAGCAAGATTGGGAACATAACCACTCGCGATGCTGCTGAAGCTTGGGAAGCCGACAGAATTGCCACGTATAAGGATAATCATCACGGTGAACGTCCGGAGTACAACCAGAACGACTCTGGTAAGTAATATGTCTCTTCTCTGAGTCAGGGAGTGCTGCTGCAACAGCACTCCTTTTTTAATAGTCCACTCCGCAGCACAATTCCCAGAAATTAACATTTGTTAAGCCGCTCGCGCTATTTCTTCAACTTCTTAGCGTAATGGAAATAGTAACTGAAGGGTAACCCATAGTGCTTGACTCTACTCTCCTCTGTGTCCTCGTCATTTTCGTGTTTGTTCTTTTTCTTGCCAGCACCCTCCTTGGCGATTGACCCTCCCACATCCGAAAGCAATCTTTCCAATTTGGCATTGGACTTATGGATGACGTGGTTTCTGCAACGGTCCAAATCCCTTACCTGTGTTTTCACATAGGGATTATCATTCAGCATCCGGAATCCGTTCACCCAGCAAAACTCATTCTTCAAAGTGGTGTAATTCCATAGTGTCGCCCTTCCGACGGCCATGGACATTAACGTACCACGGTATGAATATTCCAACGAGTCATCATTCACACGGTGTTTTCTGTAGGTAAGTTTGAAGATGTCATTCACCACTCTCCGCTGTTTCCTTTTTTCCTTCTTAATGGAGGATTTACGGATGCGCACGGCTCCGTCACGGCTTATCTCGTAGCCCACAAAACCAATCCACCGTGAACCCGCCGACAGGTCATCATTCACCCATTGATAAACCGACTTTGTCTTTGTATCCCAATACTTGGGCGTTCCAAACTCTACTGCCATAGGTGCATGCGGCACCAACTTCGCCCGCTTAATCTCTTTTGAATATAGCCTGAACAGTTGTCCACAACGTTTACGATTCGTTGACAAAAGAAGCATGTCATCACAGTACCGTATGTATAGGTCATTGCTGGGCTTTAGTTTGCGTACCATCTTCTCGTCAACGCGGTTGATAACGATGTTGGCTATCAATCCCGAAAGGGCACCACCCTGGGGAACACCGACCTTTGGCATCCTCGCACGTGGAGAGTCTGCCCTTTTTTGATAATCTTTCACCCAACCAAATGCGCCTTTTCCGAACGGGATGTTGTAATGCTTCCAATATTTGAAATCCTTGTTCTTTCTCCAGACATTATCCGTAAATGTATAACAATCAAGGTACGAATGGAATACCCTCGATATTGCATCAAATGACACACCGGGATTTGCTTCTCGCACCATCCCTAACAGACGACAATACTCAAACCTTACAATATCATGATCCACCGTATCATAAAACTTCTGCATATCACACTCCGCTACATAGATACGCCTGTTCTTCACTCGGCCAAGATAATCTGTCACCAGTTGGATGGCCTCGTGGTGGAAGGTTGTAGTTTCCCTGCCATGAAACAATCGCTTAGGTCTGAAGGCTAGAGAATCTTCATAGAAATACCTATCAAACAATTTTGAAAGATAGCGGTTAGCCAATATTATGATAACCGAATCGTAAAGACTTGAAAACAAACATATCGGCTTGTATTCATCCGGGCCTTCTTTTTTCTTCTTCTTGAATACCGGAATGGTTTTGGGGGTACTTATGGCGTAGTTTGGATCTTGTATCCTTGTCTTTACCTCATTTATAAAGCCATTCAACTCTCTAAGGTAAGGTTTGTCAGCACCTTCATTCCTGTCACGCTCAATAGTCCAAAGGCATGACCTATATGTACGGTCCGCTGTGGAGATGGACTGCTTGACACCTCTGGCTGAAGGAGCATATCTTCCACGCTCTCCCAACTGTATCCATTCCCGTCTGGGCGGAGTAATTTTATACACAATATGTTTAGCCTCAGGCACTTCAGAATCTGAAGAAATGGCATGGTTATGATGTGCTTCGTGTCGTTTAGTGGCCTCTGCCGTTCGCTTGCGGCACACACATTCAATAATCCGCTTGTCCGTTACATATTCTTCAAATGATTCCATACATTAGTTTTTTAAAAAGGCAGTTCCGGGCACAGTTGATCAACTCTGCAACAATAACCCGCAAATAAAGGGCAATTTGTTTTGGACCATGTTTATAGACGGGGCATACTCCCGAAGGAGACAGGACCATTAGCGACTTTCCCGTCCGTACGTACATAGTGATTTGCATCACTAGTCTTCAGAACTGCCTTTAAAACCTTTACTGCGGGCCAATTCTACTATAGTTCCAAGTGTCACATCTCCCCTTCCGTTCATGTAACACTCCTGTAATTTCTCAATGCACTTACTCTCATCGTACTTGTCTGCATCCAGCCTGCTGAATGCAAGAAAGTATTTGGTTCCCAAATCATAATTGAATGTGCTGGCTATGGCAAAACCCACACGAAGCCAGTCGTCATATATTCGGGTTATGGAAAGATTCCTCTTTGTCAAGTACTTCAAAATGGCACTAACCACGTTCCTGTCATGCTGGGCGTTCTTTCCCGGAACATTCACCGGCTTGAAAACTGTTGTTTTTACCGAAACACTTGCAGAAGAAGCATGGACTCCTTTCATTCTTTTCTCACCAGCACCGACTCCGCTACAGTCCACCGCAAACGGAGTGGCAGCATCATTCTGATACAATTCCTCGTCCCAGCACACATAGCAGATACGGGAAAAATCTGAACAACTCTTATCCAGCGTAATGCCAAAATGGTCTTGAAAATAATCCATTGCATCCGTAAAGGCCTTTTTATAACAAGAGTCAAGGGCAACACCGATCGGAACATTCTGGTAATCAACCCTTATCAACCCTTTGTAGCCACTTCCGGAAGGCGAAACCCAAAAAGCCAGAATATGACAGTCTTTCGACAATAGGACTCTTGCCTTCTGCATCTCTTCTCCTGAGAGGTGGTCTATGTCAAACACAAGGAGATTGTTATACTTTATCATATTCTCCTTGGCATGTCCGCCCGCAAACTTTCCACAAAAAGCAATGGCCGGCAGTCCTCTTTTTGCTTCCTTATATTTTTCTTCTCCTTGCTGTTCCAACACCTTTCTGACTGCAGCAACCTTACTGGCAAAACCGCCATTCTTAAAAGCCGCCAGCACCCGTTCCAGTTTCACAGGCTTTACAACTTCACTCTTGTGCGATGAGTAGTATGTTACCATTTCTTCCATACCGAATAATACTAAAAGACCAGGTTGTTCGTAATACTTACATCTGTACCAGCTGACACTAAAGAATTTTTTACCTCTTGTAGTTGCACCCACTCAAAAGGTTCGGGAACAGCTCTTCTAACAAGCAAATTCCTGCAAATCCTTAATTTATGGTACGGAGCTGCAATAGTAGCGTGATCTTTGTCAAAACAGTATAATCTATTACTTTCGTACAGGTTCAAGAGGTCTGACAACTTATTTGTCACAATGTAGTTATCATAAACCTTCTGGAGCACTGCATCTGGTTCTGGATCTGGGAAATGTTTCTGGTGGTAATTGACCCGCTCACGATTAGAGCACATCCAGGAGTAAACATCAACTCCATTTTCCACTTCATTATCCAACAAGGTATCACGCGAAATGACACTTGGAGGAAGATTCTTCCTGAGTTTGATATAGGTCTGATGACTTCCTTTTTCCTGGACCGAGCTGAACGTTCCTCCTGCTGTGTTGGCCATATAAAAGATATTCCCGTTTTTGACAGCAATCACTGATGATGCATATAGTTCACATCGCATGGCATAGAAGATCGCATAATAGAACTTCACAATGGGCCAGGCAAACTCCTTTCGCTTCAATGCCGTTAATGCTTGCGAAAAGGATTGCAGGGCCTGTGTATATAAGGCTAAAGCATCTTGCAGCAACAGGGGTTCTAACGCTGTCACATCAGCCGGAGTCAAGGTCAAGACACGCAGATTATCCCGATACGACTTCCATTGGGCGAGATCATCACATCCCAAAAGGTTCTCAAAGTACCGTTGAACTGCGTGACGTTCAAAACTCGTAACTGTCATTATCTTCAGGTAGGTCTGCCAGATAATTCTCTCTGAAATAATCTGTAACGCGAGTTCTTGCTGTTCTGCCACCAAGTGACTTCACGTCGTCCGGTTTTAGCAGGGGAAGGGTTTCCAATTTCATCAACGTTTCCATATGTTGCACGGAAAACTTGCGGTCGTTAAGACATTGTTGCAGAAGTGTTCCTGTCAGAAAATCAAATGCACCGCTAAAACCAGCCGCACGCAAGAAAACGTTTTCCTTGGGCTTATCCCAAACGTCTTCATATCTATTTTTGATTGCAGAATAGAAGTTAATGAGTATTTTTTGCTGCGTTTCTATTTCGCTAAGTTGCAACTGGTTGAACGTCCCATTACGCTCAAAGGCCGGTTTCATAGCATTGACCATGATGGCCAGGTCGACCATGTTCTGCGAGTTGGGTTTTCCTGGGTAGTGTACACGACCATAGTAGGGGGACTCTTCTGTTTCGTTGAGGAATGACACAATGTCGGTAACACGTGTGATTGCAGACTCCGGGTCATCATAGGCCTCTCCAAACAGGTCATAGATAAGGCTTCTGGGTACGGGTTTCTGTTCGCTGTTTATGTTAAGGAAGATTCGTGCGGCTTCTTTGGTATTCAGTCCAATGAAAAGCGATACCAATACTTCCATATCAGCAATTTCTGCATTTTGGTTTACAGCTTCCTGCAAACCCGCGATACGATGTTGCCCGTCCAGCATTTGGGCGAATCTGCCTTGCAGCGGAAGTACCAGAGTTTCTTTCTTTACCTTAGGCACATACTGGGTGTCTGTCCAGTTCAGGATAAAAGTATTCACAAATGAGTTGCCACCAAGAACAAATTTACAGATGGCATCCACGCGGCTTTTATTCAGGATTCGCTGTACGGCTCCTTGTTCTGTACTGACGCCACGCGATGCGACGTATTGAATCTGTAAAAGGTCTCCCACTCGCATTGCAAAAGTGTAAATCTTATGCTCCGCAAATTTTGTTTCCACGTACCTGTATTCATTATTCTCCATATACAATTGTTTTTAATTCATACAAAAAATCTCAGTTTCATATAATGTCAAAGCGCTTGGAGATGCCAATCACTCCATCCTCCCCTCTTTCTTCAGCACCTCTTTGAAGCCCTTGGTCGTTTCGTCTATCCATTGCTTCCACAACCTCTTCTGCTCATCCTTCTCTGCTGGAGTCATTGCAGAATGCTCTATCTCTTCCTCCTTCAGTTTCTTGGCATACTTCTTCACAGCCTCTATCTGCCATTCAGCCACGTTCTCACTGAAGATTCTCACGCCGAATGCAGCCCATAGCATGCCTTCAATATATGCCTGTGCTATGTTTACTTTGTCTATCGTTCTCATTCCTTAGAAGTTTGATTATCTATAATTGTTGCTCCTGTACTCCGACACAGTCTGCTTCATCTTTCTTACACCTACCCCATCACATCCCCCTCCCCCAGCGGCTCCCACCGTCCGTCCTTGCACTCCAGCAGCACCGTACCGCTCTCCAGCGAACGAAGCGAGTGCCACTGCATCGCAGGCACGTTCAGCACATTGCCCCCCAGGCGCCATATCCACCGTCTCCACCAGAGCACCCGAATCATCAGTTTAACAAGTCCTTTAGCTAGTCAAGCCTGCTAAAGCCCCTCTACGCGACCACCGCGAGAGCCGGACACCGGCAGGCACTTTTGTTATTGTTTCCGAATATCACATTCTCGTGGCGTCCGACCAGCGCCAGAAGCCAGGAGACAAAAGAAGTCAAGGCATTATTGTTCATCCAATGCCTCATATTGTACGCTGCGGCGGCCATCAAGGTGTTGATGGCGTCCCCC
>JAGCDZ010000059.1 GCA_017650905.1 Prevotella sp.
ATCGAGTTCACTACTATCTTGTAATGCCTTTCCGCCAGTGCGGCCTTCACTTTCGCTGCCTGCTCAGTCTTCCTCGCAGCCTTCTCCTTTGATGTTGCACACCCATTTAGTGCCATCGCTGCCAAGAGTGCACATGCCATTAAAATCAAGTACTTCTTCATAACATAACGTTTTTAGTAATTCACGCCGCGAATATAGTTATATTTTCGATGCAATCATAGGGGAAATCCCTAAACAACAATAGGGCTTTCCCTATTATGTTCTTTTGGTCGATGATTATGCCTGTAACGCCAAGATTGTTTGGTACTTACGAGTATTTTCCATATCTTTGCAACATCCATCAACTAATCAACAATCAGTATGAAGCGAACAGCCCTTTTTATCGCCGTCGTCCTCGCCTTCTTGACGGCTATGGCTCAGGACAAACTCATGCGCATCAGCGCCGACCAACTCGAATCCCGTAAGGAAGTCCCTCATCTGGCCTTCCATTCCAAGGAGATTTCCCGCCTGCTCATCCCCGAACATGCTGAGTTCGGCATGATTGTCGTCCCTTCAAATGGTCGTGAGAGAGTACTGTCCTACGATTCCGTCGCCCATCAGCTGATCATCATGTCGGCAGCGGAAAGTATCTGGCATGAGTTGTATAAGCCTGTCGAAGAGAACGACCTGAGCCGCTACAAGGCGCCCGACGTCAAGACCTGGGCCGTCAAGATCAGCGAGCTACAGGCCCGGAAGCTGCGGACCCTTTGGCATCACGTCGTCAGCACCGCAGAAGACAGGCCGGACAATATGCTCGACGGTGTCACCTGGACATTTTTCCTAGGCGACCAACAAGCCAAAGCACGACGCAACTACAACCCGATGGTGCGCTTCACCCAAGAAATTGAGGAAGCCGTCGGCCAGGGAAGCCAATACCGGATAGAGTTTCTCATTGACTTCGCCCTCGACAAGACCATCGAGCGCATGGATCGTCTGCCGGCAGAAAATGATCCCGTTCTTCTCAGTCGGTGCCGCGTGGTGGATACGCTCGTGATTGCCAACGGTGAGATCATGCCCAGCAGCCTCTATCAGGGGTTCAAGATTCCGAGGGAATACTTCTATCAGCGGCGGCAGATGGTCTTCAGCCAGGATAGATATTTCCGGAATCCGCTGATGCAGCGCGATTATGCTGAGAACTACGGCATCATTGCCCGGGAGATAATCTGTGATTATACCACCGTGCTGGATACGCTCACAGATGCTTACCTAGAGCTGCACCCAGACAAGAAGAAGGACTTGCGTCGCATAGAGGGATTTGTCAAAGACGAGAAGGGTCAGCCCTTGCCTCATGCCTGGGCCAGCATCAGCGGATGGAGTGGTGGCGCACCTACTGACGACAAGGGTCATTTCGTATTCTGGACACCGCATAAGGATAATACCCTTGATGTCTATTGCGATGATTATCATCCAGCCCTTAAAGTAGAGATTGACACCCAGCCCATCTCCATCAGCCTCAAACATCACTGATATCAATAGGCAGTCATACGAAAAAATCCGCGAAAGTCGTTGCGCTTTCGCGGATTTTTTCGTAACTTTGCCGACGATATGGAAGAAGTAACGAAGATTCCACATGAGTGGAACAAATTTTATCTGAAGGATGTGTCGTTCGTCAATCTGATGACGCGCCGCATCTTCAATGTCCTCATCGTGGCCAATCCCTACGACGCTTTTATGCTCGAGGATGACGGCCGCATCGACGAGAAGATCTTCGATGAGTATATGGAGCTCGGTATGCGCTATCCGCCCTCGTTCACCCAGGTGTCGACGACGGAGGAAGCCAGCGAAGTATTGAAGACCACCGATATCGATCTGGTAATCTGTATGCCGGGTAATGCCGACAACGATGCCTTCACGGTGGCCCGCGAAGTGAAGGCCGCACATCCGAACATACCCTGCGTGGTGCTGACGCCCTTCTCGCACGGTATCACCAAGCGCATAGAGAACGAGGATATGTCGATGTTCGACTACGTCTTCTGTTGGCTCGGCAATACCAACCTCATCATGTCGATTATCAAATTGTTGGAGGACAAGATGAATATCGATCACGACATCCGTGAGGCCGGCGTTCAGATGATTCTTCTTGTCGAGGACAACATCCGTTTCTATTCTTCCGTTCTGCCCAACTTATATAATTATATCCTTGCGCAGTCGAAACGCTTCTCTACCGAGGCTCTGAACCCGCACGCTGCTGCCCAGCGCAAACGAGGCCGTCCGAAGGTGGTGCTTGCCACGAACTATGAGGAGGCGATGGCGCTCTATGAGAAATATCACGAGAATACGCTCGGCGTCATCTCTGATACCCGTTTCCCGATGCATATGACTCCCGGACGACTCTCCCATGTCGAGGATGGTGATCCGGAAGCCGGACTGAAACTGCTTCGAGAGATTCGTCGTCGCGATGAATATGTACCCCTGATTCTCGACTCGAGGGAGACTGCCAACCGTGAGAAGGCAAAGGCCGAGGGCTTCCATTTCATCGACAAGAATTCTACAAAGATGAATGTCGACCTGCATCATCTGATGGAAGAGCATATGGGATTCGGTGATTTCATCTTCCGCGATCCGGAAACGAAGGAGGAAGTGGCCCGCGTTACCTCGTTGAAGGAACTGCAGGACAATATCTTCAAGATTCCTGCTGACTCGCTGGTGCGCCATATCCGTCGCAATCACATGAGCCGTTGGCTCTGTGCCCGAGCCATCTTCCCTGTGTCAGCTTTCCTGAAACAGGTCACTTGGCACAAGTTGCAGGATGTTGATGCCCATCGCCAGATTATCTTCGATGCCATCGTGCAGTACCGACGGATGAAGAACATCGGTATCGTGGCTGTCTTCGATCGTCTGAAGTTTGACCGCTACGCCCATTTCGCCCGCATTGGTGAGGGCTCCCTTGGTGGCAAGGGCCGTGGCCTAGCATTCCTCGACAATATCATTAAGCGTCACCCCGAACTCAACCAATACGAGCAGGCCCAGGTGATGATTCCGAAGACTGTCGTGCTCTGTACCGATTTCTTCGATGAGTTCATGGAGAAGAATAATCTCTATCCCATCGCCTTGAGTGATGCCCCCGACGAGGAAATCCTGCAGCACTTCCTTAGGGCACAATTGCCCGACTCGCTGATTGCCGACTTCTTCACCTTCTTCGATGCTGTGAAGTCGCCGATTGCCGTGCGTTCTTCTTCGCTTTTGGAGGATTCCCACTATCAGCCTTTCGCAGGTATCTATAGTACCTATATGATTCCTTACCTGCAGGATAAATACGAGATGCTTCGTATGCTGGCTTGCGCCATCAAGGGTGTCTATGCCTCCGTTTACTATAAGGATTCGAAGGCCTACATGCTCGCTACGCAGAATGTCATCGACCAGGAGAAGATGGCGGTCATCCTGCAGGAGGTTGTGGGTAAGCAGTATGGCGATCATTATTATCCCAATTTCTCGGGTGTGCTGCGCTCACTGAATTACTATCCCATTGGCGACGAGACAGCCGAGGAAGGCATTGTCAGCCTCGCCCTCGGATTGGGTAAGTATATCGTCGATGGCGGTCAGACGCTGAGGGTGTCGCCTTATCATCCCACACAGGTATTGCAGACCAGTGAGATGGAAACGGCTCTTACGGAGACGCAGACACGATTCTATGCCCTCGATATGAGTCATGTGGGTGATGACTTTAAGGTGGATGATGGTTTTAACATTAAATCGCTCCGCGTGAAACAGGCTGATGCCGATGGTTCACTCACCTATATCGCCTCGACTTACGATCCCGTAGATCAGATTATCCGCGACGGTATCTACGAAGGCGGACGTAAGGTGATTTCCTTCTGTGGTGTGCTCCAGCAGGGCATCTTCCCGTTACCAGAACTGTTGCAGATGGTGCAGAAGTATGGCTCCGAGGAAATGCGACGTCCGGTAGAGATCGAGTTGGCCTGTAATCTTAACAATGACCGCTCGGGTGAGCTCTATCTGCTCCAGATTCGTCCGATTGTAGACTCGAAGCAGGTGCTTGACGAGGATTTGCAGAAGATTCCCGACGGCGACTGTCTGTTGCGCTCTCATAATTCGCTAGGACATGGCATCTCGGAGGATGTGGTGGATGTCGTTTATGTCAAGACCGACGAGAATTTCACCGCAGCCAACAATCCCATCATTGCCTCGCACATCGAGAAAATCAACCAGCAGTTCCTCAACGAGGACAAGAATTACGTGCTTATTGGGCCGGGCCGTTGGGGAAGCAGCGACTTCTGGCTGGGAATCCCCGTCAAGTGGCCTCATATCTCAGCTGCCCGCGTCATCGTGGAGACAGGCTTGAAGAACTATCACGTCGACCCCTCGCAGGGAACGCATTTCTTCCAGAATCTCACCAGCTTCGGTGTTGGCTATTTCACCATCAATACCTATACGGGCGATGGTGTCTTCCAGCAGGATGTCCTCGATGCGATGCCCGCCGTCGAAGAAACTGAATACGTGCGCCACGTCCGGTTTGATAGCCCGCTGAAAATCATGATGGACGGCAAGAAGCAGACAGGCGTTGTCCTCTTGCCTTCAGAAAACTCTTAACTCAGGTAAAGACTTTCATCCTCGGCGACCTTTTTTAGGGGTCGCCGAAACTTTTTTGTGCGGCTTTTTGTAATTTTGTAACCCTAAAATCGTTATAATGAAAAGATAAAGAAAGATAATGAATAAGCAAACCATCATCACCGTATTGCTCGCCCTTGTCACATTGGCGGGACAGGCAAAAAAGACAATTGTATGGGAAACCCCATCTGTTGCCTATTCCGCCATTCCGTATTTTGGAATCCAAAAAGTGGAAATGACGAAGGAAAAGACTGCCATGTATGTTAGCATGAATCTTATACCTGGTTATGGCTTCCGAATCAGCAAAGACAGTTATCTGCAAACAAACGGGAAGCAGTATGGCATCATTGGAAGCGACAGCATACCTTTGGGAGGAGATTACATTGTTTTGGACGACACTGGTAGGAAGGACTTCATCCTCTATTTCAAGCCCCTGCCATTGGACACGAAGGAATTTGACTTCATAGAAGGTTTAGCGAAACGCGACTACAAAGTGTTTGGTATCCACGACAAGGAATACACGATTCCTCCCGCTTCCGTGCCAACTGAATACATGGCCGATGATGATGGGGAAGGATTGGCGGAACTGAAGTTCGACGCTACGCCTGCCACCATAAATTTCAAGTCGTTGAACTATCATAAGGGAATGAATACGGATATCCAAGTGCAATATGTTGATTTGAAGAATCCTGCAAAGCCTATGGATATCTACACGAATCTGAATGATGATGGTGAAGCCAGTCTTAGTCTCCCTATCTGCCTGCCTCAGATTGTGTGGATCGTTGTCGTTAACATTCCACAGAGTTCAATGTGGTGCGTATATCTCTCACCAGGTAAGGAAGTGACCGTCCTAGTTGATATGCTACACGATGACAGCGAAGCCAATAACAAGATTGTAGGTGCCAAAGGCTATTACGCAAAATTCGGCAAAGATTGGCTTCGGTCTACTCATGACGAGGAAACTGAAAATGGTCCTCAGAAACCAACCATTAAAAAGGAAGACATACACGATGTGCAGACGCTGATAAGATATTGTGATGAAGAACGGGAGAACTACGACAAATGGGTAAAGAACTCAAACTATTGCAAGGCAATCAAAGAGTATTTGACACAATACGCATATTCCCCGTTATTCATGTTTGAAGGCGAACAAGATTCCTTGTCCAAAACAAAAGGATTTACTGACTATGTGCTTAAGTATTATACAGGGAATCTATACAAGAAGAATATCGTTTTCAACAATGAATTCCCAAGAGCCAGCAAATACTATGCAATGGCTGATGCACGAGGTTTCAATGCCGACCTTGCCCGCTACTGTTACTATCTGCCGCAGGTGCTTGACTCTAAACAATTGGAGAAACCGTTCATCGAGGATAAAAATCTTTCCGACCTCTACGACAAATATGTAGCCGAATATCAGAAGACCGTTGCTGCCAATAAAGAAGGACTTGCCGCCAATGTGCATTATCTCGACATGACGGAGGTGGCACCAGAAAACACGCTGCAAATCATTCTTGACAAGCACAAGGGTAAGACCATTCTGGTAGACCTTTGGGCAACATGGTGTGGTCCCTGCAAACTTGGACACGAGAAGATGAAGCCACTTAAGGAAGAACTCAAAGACAAGGATATTGTGTACATCTATATTGCTGCGCCATCGTCAAACTACGACGAATGGAAAACATACATTGCCGACATCCCAGGCGAGCATTACTTCCTGACCGAAGATCAGTATCGTTATATTTCGGAGCAATACGGATGCACAGGTATCCCGTTCTATGCCATCTACAACACCAAGGGCAATCAGACCTTCAAGCAGGAAGGATTCGCTGGTGTTGAAATAATTAAGGAAGCATTGGAGAAAGTGCTTGGCGACTAAGCCTGGCGACGACTTCAACATATCGAAACATAAAAAAGCCGAAAGTCTTGGTGCTTTCGGCTTTTTTCCGTATCTTTGCAGGCGTAAACAATAAACAGAATCTCAGGAATCTAAAAACGAATATGAATATATGAATCTAAACCTAACATCTACTATCAAAATGCCTGACCATACCTTGCGCAGGCAGGTTATCGATCTTTGTAACAAGGTGGGTAAGCCTTTGCTCAAACTGTCAACTAAAGATTATGTCGAGAATGGGCTCGGACACCTCGTCGAACAGTTCGACAATCAGGCTGGCCTTGTGAATATCGAAGTTTTCAACGAGTTGCAGCACACCATCACGGGCTGGCCCGGTGGCAAACCGAATGTCGATGATTCTACCCGGCCTGAGCGGGCTAAGCCTTATCCGAAACGCGTTATTGTCTTCTCACCTCATCCCGATGATGATGTCATTTCCATGGGTGGCACCATCCGTCGTCTGATGCAGCAACAACACGATGTTCACATCGCTTATGAGACCTCCGGTAATATTGCTGTGGCAGATGAGGAAGTAAGGCTCTATATGCACTTCATTAACGGTTTCAACCAGCTTTTTGCAAACGGCTCCGACGAGGTGATAAAGATCCGCTATCGTGAGATAATGAATTATTTGAAGGAGAAGAAAGAAGGAGACTGGGACAATCAGGCCATCCTCACCGTGAAGGGCCTGATCCGTCGTGGCGAGGCCCGCAATGCCTGTGGCTACAACCACATTGCTAAGGATCATATCCATTTCCTCGATTTGCCTTTCTACGAGAGTGGCAAGATAGAGAAACTTCCGATGTCGGAGCGTGATGTGGAGCCTATCCGGCAACTGTTGGAGGAGATACAGCCCCATCAGATCTACGTGGCCGCCGATCTGGCCGATCCTCATGGCACCCATCGCAAGTGTACCGATGCTGTGTTGGCTGCCATCGATGAAATCAAACAAAATGCTCTTGATTCCTCTCTTTCGAAGGACGGTCTGGAAGGTTCATGGCTGAACGACTGCCGTGTGTGGATGTATCGTGGTGCTTGGGCAGAGTGGGATGTGGCTGACATTGAGATGTGCGTGCCGATGAGCCCGGAAGAGCTCCGTGAGAAGCGCAATGCCATCCTGCGTCACCAGAGTCAGATGGAGAGTGCCCCATTCCTTGGCAATGATGAGCGGCTTTTCTGGCAGCGGGCCGAGGATCGCAACCGCGAAACCGCCAAGCGCTATGACGAACTTGGCCTGGCCTGCTATGAGGCGATGGAGGCTTTTGTGGAGTATAGGTTTTAGGAGTTTATAGTTTAAAGTTTATAGTTTAGAGATGATTACCAAGAAGTGCGGTTATAGGTTGATAAGTTTATTCTTTATTATTTGTTTATCAGTCAGCTCCGTTTGGGCGCAGTATGACATTGTGCCGATGCCGCAGCGCATCGAGTTGCAGAAGGGCGAGCCCTTTACGCTTTGGGGTGACCTGGTTCAGATTGTGGCACCGGAGAACCTGAATGCAGAGGCGGCGTTCCTGCAAACTTACCTTAGGGATATCACAGGCTCGACGTTGCCGATTGCCTCCAAGCGTAATAAGGGCATGACTTACATCGAGCTGACTCTGTCTCCGAAGGTGACAGAGCCCGAAGGCTATGTGATGACCATAAATAAGAAAGGTGTAACGATTGCGGGTGGAAGCGCTGCAGGTATCTTCTACGGCATACAGACGTTCCGCAAAGCTGTCGTAAACGCACGACAGACACAACACATCACGGAACTTACGAATAAGCCTTCTGCTTCCTCAGCGACGCCTCCTTTCACCCTCCTCAATCCTGTCGTGATCACCGACGCTCCGCGCTTCTCCTGGCGCGGCATGCACCTCGACTGCTCCCGACATTTCTTCTCCGTGGAGTTCGTGAAGAAATTCATCGACCTGTTGGCCCTGCATAATATGAACGTGTTCCACTGGCACCTTACCGACGATCAGGGCTGGCGCATAGAGATTAAGAAGTGGCCCAGACTCACTACCGTTGGCTCGCAGCGTAGTGGCACCATCATCGGCACCAATTCCGATATCGACGATGGCATTCCCTATGGTGGTTACTACACACAGGCTGAACTCCATGAGATTGTGGCCTACGCTGCTGCCCGTCATATCACCATCGTGCCTGAGATCGATATGCCCGGCCACATGTTGGCAGCCCTCGCTGCCTATCCTGAACTCGGTTGCACGGGCGGTCCCTATCAGGTTGGTCACTATTGGGGCGTATATAAGGACGTGCTCTGCGTGGGCAATCCCCGTGTCTATGAGTTTGTTCAGGATGTGCTGACGGAGGTGATGGACATCTTCCCCTCTGAGGTCATCCACATCGGTGGCGACGAGACTCCTTCCGAGAAATGGCAGCATTGCAAGAAGTGTAATGAAATCTATATTAAAAAGGCACTTGAGGGGCGTATAGGTGCCCAACCTGAAGAGGGTCCTGATGGTCCGCGGAAGATGCCAGAGTATTCTAATGAAGAGATATTTCAGGCTCCCATGCAGTCTTACTTCACTAACAAGGTGTTTAATATTCTTGCTTCCAAAGGCCGTCGTGCTTTGGGATGGGATGAGATTCTCGAAGGCTCTCCGGCTGAAACAATGATCATGTCGTGGCGCGGCTCTGCGCCTGGCGCAAAGGCAGCTGAGGCTGGTCACGATGTAGTGATGGCACCTACCACACATTGTTACTTCGACTATCAGCAGGTGGAGGATACGCAGTTTGAGCCTAGTCGTTGCGGTGGCTTCATCCCCATCGAGAAGGTTTATAGCCTCGACCCCGCTCCCGACACGCTTTCCGTCGAGGCCCGCAGCCATATCCTCGGCACGCAGGCCAATCTTTGGACGGAGTACATGGTCAACGGGCAGATGGTGGAGTATCAGGCGCTGCCCCGTATGTCGGCGCTCGCCGAGGTGCAATGGACGCAGCCTGAGCGCAAAAATTACAAGGCTTTCCTCCAGCGCCTCACCCGCTTCACCTCGCTCTTCGAGCAGTATCATTATACCTACGCCAAGCATCTCTGGCCCGACCGCCAGATACCCAACCGCTGGCAATTCTAAGGAATGTGCCTGGGAGATCAGAGGGGCAGGTCGCATGATTCCGAAAAGGATTAAGAACCTGCCCCTCTGATTTTTTTTGAAAAAAGTTGCGAAGAAGGCGGGATATTTTCTTTTTCCTGTCGTATAACAAGTAGAAACAGCAAATAAGAACAACGAAAGTGAAGACAGACGAGCAGATAGTGGAAGCCGTGAGAGACGGCCGGCGGAAGGGACAAGACCTGATGGCCGGTCGCTACGGACAGGAGGTCTTTGCCATGATTGCGAGGCCTTGGCTGAAGACAAAACCCACCCTATACAATTACTTGTCTGAATTTAAGGCAGCGAGGGAAGCGGCCCTGAAAAAATGACGAAGGGAGCATCAACCGCTGACCGTTCAAGGGCGAAGTGAAATTTACCCTAACACTAGAGCACTTTTAGTATAATACTAGAAGTGCTCTAGTGTCATACTAGACAGGTTTCTCTGGCCCGACCATCAAAAATTCTCTTTTTTTGTGTCACAAAATGGCTTTTCCTGCGTTTATTAGATGAACAACCCAACAAAAAGTGGCATGACCATAGAGGAATATCAAAATACAGCGCAGCGTCTCCGCTCACGTCTCACTGAGCAGGCCCGACATTATCTCATGGATGATGATGAGGCTGATGATGCCGTGCAGGATGCGTTGCTCCGCCTCTGGCAAATGCACGAACGCCTGAAGTTGCCTATCGATGGCCTGGCCGTAGTGATCACCCGCAACATCTGCATCGATTTGCTTCGCCGTCGCCATCGTATTGCTAACATAGAGTTGGCAGATTCCTTAGACAACGACTCAGACCACGAACGTATCGAACGCCTGATGTCAGTGGTCGACACACTGCCCGACTTCCAGCAGACCTTGTTGCGCCTGCGCCATATGGAAGGTATGGAGATGGAAGATCTGGCCAAGCTGCTACAGATGACAGAGCCTGCCGTGCGCAAAGCCCTCAGCCGTGCACGAATGGCAGTAAGAGACAGATATTTAAAAACAGAAAGACGATGAATAATAAACATGACATCCGAAAACTGACAGAGCGCTTCTTCAATGGAGAGACAACTATCGAAGAAGAAAGACTGCTCTACCGCCTCTATCAGGGCGATGATGTGCCACAGGACTTGCTGGCCTACCGCGAGATGATGCTCGATTTGGCGGCTATCGACCAGCCGCAGGCTAAGGTCATATCGCTTTGGCATCGTCCTGTCTTGCGCTGGCTGGCTGCCGCTGCGGTAACATTAGCCATAATCTGGGGTGGCTTCACCCTCTTCAAGTCTGGCGGTGAGGATGAATGTGTGGCCTATATCTACGGCCATCGGGTGACGGACCGGGCTGTGGTCATGAATGAACTGAGTCAGACAGCGATGAGCATGGCAGACAGCCGTGGGGACGATGATGTCGCCCGACAACTTGATGAGATGTTTAATTTAAAATAAGCCATAGTGATATGAAAAGATGGATGATTTTATTGATTCTGGTCAGCTGCCAATTGGTTGCTGCAGCTCAGAAGGGACTCCACATCGAGCGCCTGTTCGAGGGTAATGTGGTGCCACAGGATCGCATGGTGGAAACCAGAGTGCGCGGACGGTCGCTCAGCAAATATGGACTGACTTATTTCCGCAGTCTGCGTTTCAAAGTGAAAGATAAGGAGCAAAAGGAAATCAGGCGCCTGCTGAAACAGGATCTTGAAGACAGAACTGAGCAGGACTATGAGACGTCTTCCGACTACGAAAACTATAAAGTGTTCCTGCAACTGCCGTCGCAAGGCTCCAATAAACGCATGCTCTGCTACAAGGAGCATTACGAACAGGTGCTTGTCATCTATATGGAAGGCCCCAATGCCTCGTTCGATACCTTAGAGAAAATGTCAAACAAATAAATTAAGATTAAGATTATGAAAAAAACGTTTTTATGCATGGCAATGATGCTTACAGCGGTTGCACATGCCGCGGAAGTCAACGACACAACCGTTATCAGTAATGCCCGCCAAGTGATCGTGGTAACCAACGATTCGATCCAGCAGGTCAAAATCTTAGGCAAGGAGGATGACGATCGTTACGTTTACGAGAACACTATTCAGTTGGTAGACACCAACTATGTCAGTGAACAACGTACTTACCGTGATTTAAAAGCCCTCGGATTTGAATTGAACAAAAAGGGTGACTTAAAAAAGCACAGTAATGTGTTGACACTAAATTTCGGTCTCGGCGTATCGGTTCCGACAAACGTACCTGACGGTATGGACTTCAAGCCCATGAAATCATTAGAGGCCATGATTTGGGCGATATACAATCACACGCCTTACAAAGGCAAGAATACCTTTTCTACTGGATTAGGTCTTACGGCTCGTTTCTACGGACTCGGTTCCAACCAAATGTTTACGAAGGACGGCTCCACTGTCGTATTAGGCTCCTACCCAGAGGGAAGCGACTATCGCAGTTCGTCTATTTCCGTTGGAAGTCTGTCGGTGCCCTTTTTCTACACACGTGACTTTGGCAAGAAAAGCCATTTCAAACTGTCATTAGGTCCAGTCGTGAATTTCAACTTCATGGGGAATTTGTCTAATAGCTATGAAACAAGCGATGACATCTTCGATTACTCCATCTATGCCAAAGCTCAAGGCATTGGCTACAGACCTGTCACCATCGATTTCATGAGCGTCCTCCGCTTTTATGGCATTGGACTTTACATGAAATATTCACCTCAGAACGTGCTCAAGGACGGCCGAGGCCCACAATTCCATCCTCTCTCTTTCGGACTGTTTTTCTAAGGGGTAGGGGCATCGAGGTACGTAGCTCGTGCCCTTCGACCTACGTACCTGAGCATGAGACATAATAGGGTAACTTATAGGGATTGTGGTGTTTTTATCAATTATTAATTGAAAAAATCGGTGAATTTGTCAATTATATCAATACAAATTCGTATCTTTGCACGACAAGAACCGAAAACATCATATCAATTATGGAACAGACCAATCCTTATATCAAGCAGTTTCCCGAATTGTTCAAGGGAAAGAAGATCCTTTATGTCCACGGCTTTGCCTCGTCGGGTCAGAGTGGCACGGTGACACGCATCCGCGAGGTATTCCCCAATGCGACGGTTATCGCGCCCGACCTGCCTATCCATCCGCAGGAGGCGATGGACCTGCTGCGGCAGACCTGTGATGCTGAAAAGCCCGACCTTGTGGTGGGAACATCGATGGGCGGCATGTATGCCGAGATGCTCTACGGCTTTGATCGCATTTTGGTGAATCCCGCCCTACGCATGGGCGACACGATGAAGGAACACGGCATGATGGGCGCCCAGCACTTCCAGAATCCCCGTCAGGACGGGGTGCAGGACTTCATCGTGACCAAGGCGCTCGTGAAGGAATACAAGGAGATGACCGAGCAGTGTTTCGCGGGCGTCAATCCCGAGGAACGGGGCCGTGTGTGGGGACTCTTCGGCGATGAGGACACCACGGTCAACACCTACGACCTGTTCCGGAGCCAGTATTCCTCCGCCATCCGATTCCACGGCGAGCATCGGATGAACGACAAGTCGTTTATGCACTCTGTGGTGCCCGTGATGCGTTGGATCGACGACCGGCAGGAGCGCCGCCAGCGCCCCATCGTATATATCGGAATGGAGACGCTCTCCGACATCTACGAGGCGCCGATGAGTTCTGTGCAGAAGACCGTGCGCTGGCTGATTGAGCACTATCAGGTGTTCTTTGTGGCAGCGGCGCCCGTGGATATGGTCTATTATGCCGACGTTAACCAGTGGCTCTATGAGTATATCAACGTGCCGGCATGGAATCACACCATATTTATCCTCCGTCGTGACCTCTTGTATGGCGATTACTTTATCGGCGATGAGGAAGGTTGGTCTGGCATGGCGACACACATCCAGTTCGGCAGCGACACCTTCAAGACGTGGGATGACATCGCCGACTATTTCTCGCGGCTCGGCGGACAATGACGTTTTACCACGGATTTCACTGATTTCACGGCTATGAGAACGGCAATCATCGGCGGCGGGGCAGCGGGATTCTTTCTGGCCATCAATCTGAAAGAGCTGCGGCCGGAGATGGAGGTGACCATCTTCGAGAAGTCGAAGCGCGTGCTGGCGAAGGTGGAAATCTCGGGCGGCGGGCGCTGCAACTGCACCAATTCATTCGCTCATGTGCGCGATCTCTCGGCCGTCTATCCCCGTGGACACCGGCTGATGAAGCGGTTGATGAAGGGCTTCTCGCAGGAGGATGCCTATGAATGGTTTGAACGTCATGGCGTCCGGCTGACCACGCAAGACGACCAGTGTGTCTTTCCCCTGTCGCAGGATTCGCATACAATCATCAATTGTTTCCTTGCTGAAGCGCGGAGGCATGGCGTTATGATTCAGACTGAGACCCGGATCGACTCGATTGAGCAGCTCATAGGTTACGATTTCATCGCGGTGACCACGGGCGGCTCGCCCAAGGCCGACGGCTTGCAATGGCTCAGCCTCTTGGGGCATGAAATCGAACCGCCCGTGCCTTCGCTCTTCACTTTTCAGATTGCCGATGAGGCCTTGCATGCGCTGATGGGAACGGTAGTGGAGGATGTGTTGACTATGATTCCCGGCACGAAGTTGCGGGCGGAAGGTCCGCTGCTGATTACGCATTGGGGCATGAGCGGGCCGGCTATCCTGAAACTGTCGAGCTATGGCGCACGGTTGTTGGCGGAAAAACGGTATCAATGTCCCCTCGCCGTGAACTGGACGAAGCTTCGTGATACGGAAGTTCTCTCCCAACTCGATGAGATGGTTATCTACAATCCCCAGAAACAGCTAAAGACGGTGTCACCCTGCGGCTTAACTTCGCGGTTATGGGTCTATCTGGTGGAGAAGTGCCTTGGCGAGCGGGCGAATGGCCGTTGGGGGAGTCTCAACAAGAAGGAACTGAACCGTCTGGCCAATCTTCTAAGCGGCGGCGACCAATATCAGATCGTCGGACGTGCTGCTTTTAAGGATGAGTTCGTCACTTGTGGCGGTGTTGCGCTCACGGCGGTCAATCCTTCTACACTTGAGAGCCGTCACGTGCCCCGGCTGTTTTTCGCAGGCGAGGTGCTTGATATTGACGGCATCACCGGAGGCTTCAATTTTCAGGCTGCTTGGACTACTGCCTATACCGTTGCCCGCGCGATTCACAATTTTTTGCCATAATATTTGGAAGCAAAGGAAATTTTTCTTATCTTTGTGCCCTAGAAACGAATATTCATTAATCACTAAACTATTAGCATTATGAAAAAGTATTTAGCAGAAATGGTGGGCACGATGGTGCTCGTGTTGATGGGTTGCGGTGTTGCCGTCAGCCTGGGTTGTGATCCTCTGAACAATATCCCCGCTGTGGTGGGTACGGCGCTGGCCTTCGGTCTGTCGGTTGTTGCGATGGCTTATACCATCGGCGGCATTTCTGGTTGCCACATTAATCCGGCTATTACGCTTGGTTGCTATCTCAGTGGCCGTATGAATGCCAAGGATTGTGGTATGTATATGCTCTTCCAGCTGATCGGTGCTTTCATCGGCTCTACCCTGCTTTATATTCTCACCGAGAATGTTCCCGGCCTCGACGGAACCGGTGCTAACGACCTGCAGGCCAATGTGAGCATGCTCGGCGGTCTCCTCGCAGAGATTATCTTCACTTGTGTCTTTGTGCTCGTTGTGCTCGGTGCTACTGCCAAGACAAACGGTGCCACCAACAACTTTGCCGGTCTGGCCATCGGTCTGTCGCTGGTATTGGTTCACCTGGTATGTATCCGCTATACCGGCACATCGGTGAATCCCGCCCGTTCAATCGCTCCCGCTATCTTCCAGGGAGGTACGGCACTGGCTAACCTCTGGATCTTCATCGTTGGTCCGTTCATCGGTGCTGCCTGTGCTGCCGGCATTTGGAAAATGGTTGATACCAGCGAGAAGTAATTCCGGATGAAAAGACTAGTTATTATCCTATTGTCTGTCTTGACGGTCTGTCAGGTTCAGGCAGAGAGTCGCCGCCTTTGGTATGACAAGGCGGCTTCTCATTGGTTAGAGGCTTTGCCGATTGGCAACTCCGCTCTGGGCGCGATGGTCTATGGCGGGGCCGATACGGAGCAGATTCAGTTGAATGAGGAAACGTTCTGGTCGGGTTCTCCGCACAACAACAATAGTCCGGAGGCGAAAGCCCATCTTCAGGAGATCCGCCAGTTGATTTTTGAAGGTAAGGAAGGCGAGGCGCATAAGCTGCTCGACAAGTATTTCTTCAAAGGCCCTCATGGCATGCGATTCCTGCCGTTGGGAGACTTGTTCCTGAAGTTCTGGAACCAAAGGAATCCGACGGGATATGAGCGCGAGCTCAATCTGGAGAATGCCACGGCGAATGTGAAGTATCAGGTGGCTGGTGTGAACTACCGCCGTACCGCGATAGCCTCGATGGCTGACCGTGTGATCGCCGTCCGGATGGAGGCCGACAAGGGTGGCTCACTTGATTTCTCTCTTTATTATGAGTGTGGGCTTCAAAATACCCAACGGGTGGAGAACCATTGCCTTATTGCTACCGTCAATGGTGATGCCCAGGAGGGAATCCCTGCCGGCCTGACTGCAGAGTGTCGTATTTGGGTGGATACCGACGGCAAGGTGAAGGATGAGGCTCAGAGTATGATTGTGCAGGGCGCTACGCAGGCCACAGTTTATATCACTGCAGCCACCAACTACGTCAATTATCATGATATCAGTGGCAATCCTTCTGCCAAAAACGAGCAGGTGAGGAAAAATCTGCAAGGTAGGACGTTCCAGGATCTTCTGGCAGCTCATATCGCCAAGTATCAGGCGCAATATAGCCGTGTGTCACTCTCTCTTCCCACCTCTAACCGTTCCACTCTTCCCACGGACAGACGTCTCGCTGCCTTTGCAGGCGGAAGCGACATGGATCTGGCAGCCCTGATGTTCCAGTACGGCCGCTATCTGCTAATCTGTGCGTCTCAGCCCGGAGGACAGCCCGCTAACCTGCAGGGTGTATGGAATGATAAGATGAATGCCCCTTGGGACTCGAAGTATACCATTAACATCAATGCTGAGATGAACTACTGGATTGCCGATGTCGGTAATCTGAGTGAGGCAGCAGAGCCTTTGTTCTCGATGATTGATGATTTGAGTGAGACGGGTGCCATTACGGCGAAGGAGATGTATGGTTGTGGCGGTTGGGTGGCCCATCATAACACGGACTTATGGCGTATCGCCGGTCCTGTGGATGGCACCACTTGGGGCATGTTCCCAACGGGTGGAGCCTGGCTCACTACCCATCTCTGGCAGCATTATCTCTTTACAGGCGACAAGGCCTTCTTGAAGAAACAGTTCCCCGTGATGCGTGGGGCTGCCGAATTCCTGCTTGACTATGTGCAACGCCATCCACAGTATGGTTGGCTGATGACGGTGCCTACTGTATCGCCCGAACACGGTCCCGAAGGAAAGGGGACGACGGTGACAGCCGGCTCGACGATGGACAATCAGATTGTCTTTGATGTACTGAGCAATGTCCTCTCCGCTATGCAGGTGCTGGGAGTGAAAGATGCTGGCCTGAAAAAGCGGCTGACAGCTACCTTGGCTGACCTTCCTCCAATGCAGATCGGAAAATATGGTCAGTTGCAGGAATGGCTTATCGATGCCGACAATCCCAGGGACGAGCATCGTCATGTGTCTCATCTATACGGTCTCTATCCCTCGAATCAGATTTCTCCTTACCAGCATCCGGAATTGTTCTCTGCCGCAGCAACAACACTTGCACAGCGTGGCGATATGGCAACGGGCTGGAGCTTGGGATGGAAGGTGAATTTCTGGGCGAGGATGCTCGACGGAAATCATGCGTTGAAGATTTTGTCGAATATGCTCCATCTGTTGCCTGATGACAGAAGTGCAAGGCAATATCCCGACGGACGTACTTATCCGAATCTCTTTGATGCTCATCCGCCTTTCCAAATTGACGGCAATTACGGCTGTGCTGCAGGTATTGCAGAGATGCTGCTACAGAGTCACGATGGTGCTGTTCATCTGCTGCCCGCCTTGCCAGATGCTTGGTCGAAGGGTGAAGTGAAAGGACTGCGGGCGCGTGGCGGTTTTATTGTTGATGAGATTTGGGATGGTGGTCAGTTGAAGTCAGCCAGCATCAAATCAGAGCTGGGAGGCGTGTTGAGAGTCCGTTCCTATATCCCTTTGAAGGGCAAGGGACTGAAGCAGGCCAAGGGTGACTGTCCGAACCCGTTCCTGGCCGGGGCCAAGGTTAAGACGCCTCTTATTTCAAAGGAAAAGAAGGAGCAGAATGACATCGAGATCCGGAAGGTTTATGAATATGATGTCAGGACGCAGAAAGGCGAAATACTGACGCTCGAACCGTTAAATTGATTAACTATCGAGAGTTTTATCGAAGAATTGGCGGTTGAAATCTATTAACCGCCAATTCTTGTCTATAACATTCTTTTTTTTGGTTGTTTGTTCGTACCTTTGCACCCGTGTTATTGTGTAAACGTTATTATTATTATAAAAAATGTATATGAAAAAAAGACTTGCGCTGCTTTTCGCGCTTATCCTTTCGTTCTCCATTTCTTATGCTCAAAAGAAATGGACGCTGCAGGATTGTATCGACTATGCGATGGCGAATAACATCACGCTGAAGAAGTCGCAACTGCAGAAACAGAGCGCTACAGAAGATCTGAAAGGTGCGAAAGCGGCACTGCTACCCACGCTCAATGCATCGACCAACCAGAGCCTTGGCTACCAGCCTTGGAAAGATACGGGTATCTCGACAGTGACCAACGGTGTGGTCAACACGAAAGTAAATAAGACATCGTATAATGGTAGCTACTCGTTGAGCGGGCAATGGACCGTATGGAACGGTGGCCGTAATACCAACACAGTGAAGCTCGATGCTATTGCGGAGCAGCAGGCAGACTTGCAGGCCCGCGAAACGGCTAACACCATTCAGGAGCGTATCGCACAGATATTCACTCAGATACTCTATATCGACGAGAGTGTGAAGGTGAGTGAGCAGACGCTGGAAACAGCTAAGAAGAATGAGGAGCGCGGACGGGAAATGGTGAATGTCGGTAAGATGTCGAAGGCTGATCTTTCCCAGTTGACTTCACAGCGTGCCAACGATGAATATAACATCGTGGAGGCCAAGAGTCAGCTGATGACTTACAAACTGCAGTTGAAGCAGTTGCTGGAGATAACTGACGAGGCAGAGTTCGATGTGGCTATCCCCGAAATCAGTGATGATCAGATTCTCGCACCTATCCCTTTGCTCCACACCATCTATGAGCGGGCTCTCTTGAGTCGACCAGAGATAGAGCGTTCGCAGCTCGCTATCAAGAGCAGCGACGTGAGTCTGAATATCGCAAAGGCCGGATGGATGCCTAATGTTAGTGTGAACGGCGGTGTGACCACTTCGACGAACTCGTTGAATAGTAATGGCTGGGGCAATCAGGTGAAGAATAATGTGAATACGTCGTTAGGTCTGGGTGTAAGCGTGCCTATCGTAGACGGACGTTCTACGAAGACGGCAGTCAATAAGGCAAAGATCCAGCAGTTACAAGCGCAGCTCGATTTACAGGACCTGCAGAAGACCCTCTACAGCGACATCCAGCAGTTCTGGGTGAATGCAACTACCAATCAGGAGAAGTATAAGGCAGCTTCGCTCAGTGTGGAGAGTGCTCAGCAGACCTATGATTTGCTTTCTGAGCAGTTCCGTTTAGGTCTGAAGAACATCGTGGAACTGATGCAGGGCAAGGACAATCTGCTCTCTGCCCAGCAGAACCAGTTGCAGTCGAAGTATCAGACTATCTACAACAAGCAGATGCTGAACCTCTATGCGGAGGGAGATATTCTTGAGAAAAGTAAGAGGTAAGAAGAAGGAAATAAAAACAAAAATAAGATATGAAGAATAAGAAATTATGGATTGCCATCGCAGTAGTTGTTGCGCTTATCATCGCGTATAACTTGCTGTCGGGCGGAAAGAAAGAAGAAAAGGTGTCGTTTGATACGGCGAAGGTAGAAATGGGTAATATCCAGACCTCCATCACCGCTACAGGTACCATCGAGCCAGTGACAAGTGTGACTGTAGGTACACAGGTGTCAGGTATTGTCTCTAAACTCTATGTGGATTATAATTCTGTCGTGAAGAAAGGTCAGGTGATTGCAGAATTGGACCGTACTAACCTGATTAGTGAGTTAAATGCTCAGAAGGCTAGTCTTGCTTCTGCACAGAGTTCGCTGAACTACCAGCAGAGTAACTATGAGCGCTATAAGACCCTCTTTGAGAAGGGACTGGTGAGTGCTGACGAGTTTGAGAGCGCCCGTTTGCAGTATGAGCAGTCGAAGCAGCAGGTGGCGCAGTCTCGCGAGAGTGTGCAGCGCGCCCAGACGAACCTCGGCTATGCTACCATCACTTCTCCTATCGACGGTGTTGTGTTGTCGAAGGCAGTGGAGGAAGGTCAGACGGTGGCAGCATCCTTCAATACGCCTGAATTGTTCACCATCGCCCAGGATTTGACGAACATGCGTGTGATTGCCGACATTGACGAAGCTGACATCGGCGGCGTGAAGGAAGGTCAGCGCGTGAGCTTCACTGTGGATGCTTTCCCCGATGATAAGTTTGAGGGCGCAGTGACGCAGGTACGTCAGCAGGCTACTACTGAGAGCAACGTCGTGACATACGAGGTGGTGATTTCTGCACCCAACAACGACCTGAAGCTGAAGCCCGGTCTGACAGCCAATGTCACCATTTTTACACTTGAGAAGAACAATGTGCTTGTCGTTCCTGCCAAGGCGCTGCGCTTCCAACCTAATGAGGCTCTGTTGCAGAAAGACGAGAAGGTGGAAGACTGTGAAGGCCCCTTCAAGGTTTGGACAAAGGAGGGTAATGTTTTCAAGGCTCACAAAGTGGTGATGGGTACGACCAATGGTGTGTTGACGGAAATCGTCAGTGGTGTTTCCGCCGGTACGGAAGTGCTCACCGACTTTAATATCTCCGGTGGTGAGATGGGCATGCCACAACAGCAGACCCAGAACCCCTTCATGCCGCGTCCAAACAGAAACAATAACAGAGGCGGAGCCCAGAGAGGACAGGGCGGACCGAATGCTAACGGCGGTGGTCAGGCACCAAGAAGACAGTAAGGTATGGCAGAAGATAATAGAAAAGTCGTCATCGAACTGCAGAATGTGAAGCGTTACTTCCAGGTTGGCGAAGAGACGGTGAAGGCGTTGCGTGGTGTCTCGTTCAAGATTTACGAGGGCGAGTTCGTCACTATTCAGGGAACCTCCGGCTCCGGCAAGTCGACGCTGCTGAACCAATTGGGCTGTCTCGATACACCTACTTCGGGCGAATATTTCCTCGATGGTATTAGCGTGCGTACAATGTCGAAGACGAAGCGTGCCAAACTGCGCAACCGTAAGATTGGCTTTGTGTTCCAAAGCTATAATCTATTGCCGAAGACGACAGCTTTGGAGAATGTGGAGCTACCGTTGATGTACAACTCCGAGATTTCTGCTGCTGAGCGTCGTGAGAAAGCCATTAAGGCCCTTCAGGCCGTAGGACTGGGCGACCGTATGTACCATAAGTCGAATCAGATGTCGGGTGGTCAGATGCAGCGTGTTGCCATCGCCCGCGCATTAGTGAACGATCCTGCCGTGCTCCTTGCCGATGAGGCCACCGGTAACCTTGACACCCGCACCTCGTTCGAGATGCTTGTGCTCTTTCAAGAACTCTATAAGCAGGGTAACACCATTATCTTCGTAACCCACAATCCGGAGATTGCCGAATATGCCAGTCGTAACATTAATCTGCGCGACGGTAAAATCCGTGAGGATACCATTAATACGAATATCAAATCGGCTGCTGAGGCCCTCGCCAAACTGCCTGCACCACAGGATGATTGAAGTTTATAGTTTTAAAGTTTATAGTTTATAGATGAATATACTAAATCTGATTAAAGTAAGTCTGAAGGCGGTAGCCAATAATAAGATGCGCTCCTTCCTCTCGATGTTGGGTATCATCATCGGTGTGGCAGCTGTCATCATCATGATGGCCATCGGACAAGGCTCGAAGGAGAGCATTCGTTCAGAACTCTCCACGATGGGTACCAACCTGCTGACCATCCGTCCGGGTGCCGACATGCGAGGTGGTGTTCGTCAGGATCCCTCTGCCATGCAGACCTTGAAGATGGCTGATTACGAGCGTATTGTCCGTGAGAAGAAATTCGTGTCGAAGGTGTCGCCGGAAGTTACCGCCAGCGGACAGGCCATCTATGGTAACAACAATACCAATGCTTCTATGTATGGTGAGTCGATTGACTATCTCGATATCCGCCAGTGGACCATCGAGGAAGGTGAGTGCTTCACTGAGGAGGATATCAAGAAAGCTGGAAAGGTGTGTGTCATAGGAGCAACCATCGTCAAAGAGCTTTTTGGCGACCATACTGATCCTATCGGCAAGACCATCCGTTTCAAGAGTATCCCCATGCGTGTCGTAGGTGTGTTGAAGTCTAAAGGTTACAACTCATGGGGTATGGACCAGGACAATGTGATTATCGCTCCCTATACGACGGTGATGAAGCGTATTGCTGCCCAGACCTATTTCTCTAGTATCGTCTGTTCTGCTCTCACGGAGGAACTGTCGGATGCCGCCATCGAGGAACTGACGCAGATGCTGCGCGACAATCATAAACTGAAGGATGAGGCTGCTGACGATTTCACCATCCGTTCGCAAGCCGAAATGATGGAGACAATGTCATCGACGATGGATACTGTGACTATCATCCTAGTCGTAGCTGCCGCTTTCTCGCTGCTCGTAGCCGGTATCGGCATTATGAATATCATGCTTGTCTCTGTGACAGAGCGTACCAAGGAGATTGGACTCCGTATGGCTGTGGGAGCCACAGGACCAGTCATATCCTTGCAATTTCTCATCGAATCGGTATTGATATCAGTGACGGGAGGACTGATAGGTGTCCTTGTCGGGGTAGGGGCGAGTACGTTCGTCTCGTCCTTTGGCATGCCTAGCAGTGTGCCTGCCTGGAGTATTTACGTGTCTTTCCTTGTCTGTGTGTTTATCGGTGTGCTCTTCGGCTACATCCCAGCACAGAAGGCTGCAAATATGGATCCTATAGAAGCGATTCGTCATGAGTAATGAGAATAAGCCAAAGGTGATGTTGGACAAACGACTGAAGTATTTCCTTCATGTTGTATTCTGGGCCTATATGTTCCTATCGCCTATGCAATATATGCGAGGTACGGGCATGACGATGCTTCAGTATGTGATGAACTGTATGTCGCCATTATTGCTGATGGTAGTTTTCTATGTGAATTATATATGGTTGACTCCTAAGTATTTCGTGCAGGGCAAACATCGCTATTATCTGATGATTAATACGGTGATGGCAGTGAGTTTTGCGGTTTTGTTGCACTATTGGATGGACTATTCACGTGTGTTGTTCCAACCAGGTGGTTTGATGCCAAGGAATCCAGATAGCATTGATGAGTTTTTCTTCTATGTGAGAGACATTATCAATTTTGGTATCTTTGCCACCGCCGCTACCTGCATTGCATTGGCACAACGGTGGTTCTGGGCCGACAATGCCCGTAAGTATGCGGAAACGGCACGAGTCAGGGCTGAGGTCGATCGTACAGAAGCGGAGTTGAAAAGTCTTCGTTCGCAGATTAACCCGCACTTCCTGTTGAATACACTGAATAATATCTATGCGTTGACAGCTATGGATACCTATAGGGCTCAAAACGCAATCCAGCAACTATCGAAGATGCTGCGACACATGCTGTACGATAATATGCAGGAATCAGTCAATTTGCATGACGAGATACAATTCCTTGAGAATTATGTCAACTTAATGAAAATCAGACTCCCTAATTCGGTAGAAGTGACATTTAAGAAAATTGTCCCAGATGTTGATGTCAAGGTGGCACCGTTGATCTTTATCTCTTTGATTGAGAACGCTTTCAAACATGGCGTCAGTATGACGGAGCCTAGCTTTATCAGTATTCTCATCAAGGCTGTCATACCACAAGACGGCGGTGAGAAACAACTGATTTGTTCTATCGAGAATTCTTATTTCCCCAAGCCGGAACAGGATCGCAGTGGTCATGGAATTGGTCTGGAGCAAGTGCAACGGCGTCTTGACTTGCTGTATCCAAACCGGTATGTATGGGAAAAGGGAACAGGCTCTGATAACCGTACTTACTATTCGAAAATAACAATTCAATTATAAACATTTTTAAAAAGAACTGGAACTATGACAATTAATTGTGCCATCATTGATGACGAGCCATTGGCTGCAGGTCTTCTGGAAAGTTATGTAGCAAAAACACCCTATCTGAATCTGACGGGTACCTATAATAGTGCGATTACCGCTATGCGTGATTTGCGTGACAACCCGGTGCCGCTATTGTTCCTTGACATTCAGATGCCGGAACTTAGTGGTGTGGAGTTTGCAAAGATCTTACCCAAGGATACCAAGATCATTTTTACGACAGCCTTCCCTCAATATGCCCTCGAAGGCTATAAAGTGAACGCTCTCGATTATCTGTTGAAACCCATTAGCTATGAGGATTTCCTTCGTGCCACAGAAAAGGCACAAGACTGGTATAATATCCTTCAGAAGCGAGAGGCCTATAACGATGACCGTATTATGTTCATTAAGAGTGAATACAAATTATTGCGTGTCTGCCTTGACGATATCCTTTATGTGGAAGGTCTGAAGGATTACGTGCGTATTTGTCTGAAAAACGGTGAGAAGATCATGTCGCTGATGAGTATGAAGAAACTGGAGGATTATCTGCCTCATCCGGAGTTCCTGCGTACCCACCGTTCCTATATTGTCCATATGCCTGAGGTGCGCTCTATTGACCGTTTCCGTATTGTTTTCGGTGATGTATTTATCCCCATCTCAGATAACTATAAGGAGGAAGTGCAGCAGTATCTTGATATGCACACGCTCTCATAAGAGTGAAAAGTGAAAAGTGAATTTGGCAAAATAGACCGCTTTGGTTGGCTGATTGCAAATAAAAACAAAAAATCCCTTTGGCGGGGGTAAATTATTGGCTGTTCACTGTTCACTATTCACTTTAAATTTGTACCTTTGCACACGATTAAGAAAAAGTTTGTAAATCGTAAATATTTAAATTGTAGATTGTTATGGTAAATTACAAGGAATTGGGTCTCGTGAATACCCGCGAGATGTTTAAGAGAGCAGTTGCCGGTGGTTATGCTATCCCAGCTTTCAACTTCAACACCATGGAGCAGATGCAGGCTATCGTGATGGCTGCTGTAGAGACAAAGTCTCCCGTTATCATGCAGGTTTCCAAGGGTGCCCGTAACTATGCCAATGCTTCTATTCTCCGCTACATGGCTGAGGGTGCTGTGGCATACGCTAAGGAATTGGGTTGCGAACATCCTGAGATCGTGCTTCACCTCGACCATGGTGACAGCTTCGAACTCTGTAAGGACTGTATTGATATGGGCTTCTCTTCAGTGATGATCGACGGTTCTCATCTTCCCTATGAGGAGAACATCGCTCTGGCTAAGAAGGTAGTTGACTACGCTCATCAGTTCGACGTAACCGTTGAGGCTGAGCTGGGTGTGCTTGCTGGTGTTGAGGATGAGGTCAGCGCTGCTGAGTCTCACTACACTAAGCCCGAGGAGGTGATCGACTTCGCAACCCGTACAGGTTGTGATTCTCTGGC
>JAGCDZ010000010.1 GCA_017650905.1 Prevotella sp.
ATAAATGGAAACCTCGCATAATGCAAAACCACAAAAGAATGAAATTCCTATATTTTGGATATTTGCAGCTTTCATTATCACCATTTCAAATGACGCCTATGCACAGAGTTGCGATCAGCAAGTGAGGACGAAAATCGACAGTGCGTTCAAGGTCAGATACTATAAAACTTCCTACGACACAAACTATGTTATTTGACCGGATGAATACCAAACACTTGATCTGTATGATCTTCAACGAAAGAGCCGCGGCCATCTATAACTTCTCGCCCCGCTACTTCGCAAGATCAGCCATTATGGTGAGCAACTTCATCTTCATAAATGACATTGACGATGAATCAGAACAAATTGTGTGCGCAGGCCTAGCCTTGAGACTATAACACGCGGATCTCCTCAGAGTCCCAACATTAAATTGTAATCTTTGGTAACATTGTGTAGTCGCAGAAACCATCTATTTTTCAATAAAGCACGGTTATTTGGAAATAAGTGTTGGTTATTGCCGGAGAAGGGTAGCTCTTGTGACAACTTTCTTTGCTGTGACGTCGATTTATCCATGGTCAAATGACTATACATGTCAGTAGTCGGAGAATACCCACCAATACATATCCGCATCGGGTACATAAATCTTACGTATGTATATACAATAATAATGCACTATTTGGGACTTTTAGTCAATTCTTTCAATAAATGGTGCAAATCAGAGGGGCGATGTTTGGTGGTTTCCGAAAAACTTTGTACCTTTGCACGCGATTTAAGAACAAGGATACAAAATCAACCCAAAATGAAGAAAGAACTGAAAAAGGTGTTGGTACTCGGATCGGGTGCCTTGAAAATCGGACAAGCAGGAGAGTTTGACTACTCTGGTTCACAAGCTTTAAAGGCGCTTCGAGAAGAAGGCATCAAGAGCGTGCTCGTTAACCCCAACATCGCTACCATCCAAACCAGCGAAGGTATTGCAGACAAGGTGTATTTCCAGCCGGTAAATACGCATTTCGTAACCGAAATCATCAAGAAAGAGCGACCAGACGGCATTCTCCTCGCTTTCGGAGGACAGACCGCATTGAACTGCGGAACGGAGCTCTATCTGAATGGTACCCTGAAAGAATACGGAGTTGAAGTGTTAGGAACAAGTGTCGAGGCCATCATGAATACTGAGGACCGCGACCTTTTTGTTAAAAAGCTGGCCGAGGTTAATCTGAAGGTGCCTGTATCCCATGCCGTCGAGTCGATGGAGGATGCACTGAAAGCAGCCCACGAGATCGGCTTCCCCATCATGATTCGTTCTGCATACGCCCTCGGCGGTCTCGGCTCAGGCATCTGCCCTGACGAGAAGCGCTTCATCGAGCTGGCAGAGTCAGCCTTCACCTTTGCACCACAAATTCTCGTCGAGGAAAGCCTCAAGGGCTGGAAGGAGATTGAATTCGAGTGCATCCGCGACGCCAACGACCGTTGCTTCACGGTAGCCTCAATGGAGAACTTCGACCCACTCGGCATCCATACCGGTGAGTCAATCGTTGTAGCACCTACTTGTTCGCTCCGCGAGGATCAGGTGAAGATGCTGCAGGAACTCACCATCAAATGCGTCAAGCACCTCGGCATCGTCGGTGAGTGCAATATTCAGTTCGCTTTCAACGCAGAGACCAACGACTACCGTATCATCGAGATCAATGCCCGTCTCTCGCGCTCTTCAGCCCTCGCCTCGAAGGCCACAGGTTATCCCCTCGCCTTCGTCGCCGCCAAGATCGCCCTTGGCTATACCCTCGACCAGATTGGTGAGATGGGCACCACCTCTTCAGCATACGTGGCTCCAAGCCTCGACTATATGATCTGTAAGATTCCCCGCTGGGACCTTACCAAGTTTGCTGGTGTGAGCCGTCAAATCGGCTCTTCCATGAAGTCCGTAGGTGAAATCATGTCCATCGGCCGTAGTTTTGAGGAGATGATGCAAAAAGGTCTCCGTATGATCGGTCAGGGCATGCACGGCTTCGTGGGTAACGACCACACAAAGTTCGAAAACCTCGAGGAGGAGTTGGCTAATCCTACCGACCTGCGTATCTTTGCCATCGCCCAGGCTCTCGAGGAGGGATATACGATCGAGCGCATTGAGCAGTTGACGAAGATCGACATCTGGTTCTTGGAGCGCTTGAAGCATATTGTCGACCTGAAGCACGAACTGCAGAAATACAATAAGCTCGAGGATTTGTCCGACGAGCTGCTGCTTGAGGTAAAACGTTGTGGATTCAGCGACTTCCAGATTGCCCGTTTCGTACTGAAGCCTGAGGGAGGCAACATGGAGAAGGAAAACCTGGCTGTTCGCAAGTATCGTAAGGAGAAGGGCATCCTGCCAAGTGTGAAGCGCATCCCCACGGTAGCCTCAGAGCATCCTGAACTCACGAATTATCTCTATTTCACATACACGCACACACCAGCATTCGGCAATCCGAAGGGTGAGCAATATAAGGCTGCACACGATATCAACTATTACACAAATGAGAAGTCTGTAGTTGTCTTAGGTTCAGGTGCTTATCGTATCGGTTCATCTGTAGAATTCGACTGGTGTTCGGTGAATGCTATCAACACCGCCCGTAAGCTGGGATACAAGTCGATCATGATCAACTACAATCCAGAGACGGTATCTACCGACTACGACATGTGCGATCGTCTGTACTTCGACGAGCTCTCGCTGGAGCGTGTGCTCGACGTTATCGACCTCGAGCAGCCCAAGGGTGTGATTGTTTCCGTGGGAGGACAGATTCCTAACAACCTCGCCATGAAGCTCTACCGTCAGGGTGTGCCCGTATTGGGAACATCACCCGTGAATATCGACCGCGCAGAGAACCGCGATAAGTTCTCAGCCATGCTCGACAAGTTGTGCATCGACCAGCCCGCCTGGCGTGCGCTCACCAGTTTCGAGGATGTCAAGGAGTTCGTCGAGCAGGTGGGTTATCCTGTGCTCGTGCGTCCTTCTTATGTACTCTCTGGTGCTGCCATGAATGTCTGCTATGACGAGGAGGAGTTGCATCGCTTCCTCAATATGGCTACTGAAGTGTCGAAGGAGTTCCCCGTAGTGGTATCAAAGTTCATGACTGAAACGAAGGAGATTGAGTTTGATGCTGTAGCCGACAAGGGCGAAGTGATTGAGTATGCTATCTCCGAGCACGTAGAGTATGCAGGTGTGCACTCTGGCGACGCCACAATGGTGTTCCCAGCCCAACACATTTATTTCTCCACCATCCGTCAGATCAAGAAGATTGCACATAAGATCGCTGCCGAGCTGAACATTAGCGGTCCGTTCAACATCCAGTTCCTCGCCAAGAACCGCGAAGTGAAGGTTATCGAATGTAACCTCCGTGCCAGTCGTTCGTTCCCATTTGTGTCGAAGATCCTGAAGCGTAACTTCATCGAGACGGCTACGAAGATCATGCTCGACGCACCCTATCAGAAGCCTGAGAAGAGCGAGTTCGATATCGACCGCATCGGTGTGAAGGCCTCACAGTTCTCATTTGCCCGTCTGCAGAACGCTGACCCCGTACTCGGTGTCGACATGAGCTCTACTGGTGAGGTAGGCTGTCTGGGTGACGACCTTAACGAAGCTATGCTCAACTCGCTGATTGCTACGGGTTACTCTATTCCGAAGGATGCTGTACTTATCAGCTCTGGTGGTGCTAAGGGTAAAGTGAGCCTTCTCGAGCCTGCACAGCAATTGGCCAAGAAAGGCTATACCATCTATGCTACAGGCGGAACAGCCAAGTTCTTCAATGACAACGGAGTGAAGGCAATTAGCGTAGCCTGGCCCGATGAGAATGGCGACAACAACGTGATGGACCTGATCTCTCAGCACAAGGTAGGTCTCGTCATCAACGTACCGAAGAATCATACTTCTCGCGAGCTCACCAATGGCTACAAGATCCGTCGTGGAGCCATTGATCACAACATTCCTTTGATGACAAACGTCCGTCTGGCCAAGGCCTTCATCGAGGCCTTCACAGCCATGAATCTCAACGATGTGAAAATCAAGAGTTGGCAGGAGTATAACAACTAATCCGGATCATCCGGAATACTCGGAAATTCCAATATGTCCGACGAATTCAAGACCATTAAAAGCGGAGGCGAGGGCTACTACACCGACAAGCGTAGCAAGTTCCTCGCCTTCGCTCATCATGTGTCTAATGTCGATGAAATTAAGGATATATTGGCCGACTACCGCAAGAAATACTACGATGCCCGCCACGTCTGCTACGCCTACATGCTTGGTCCTGAGCGTACAGAGTTCCGTGCCAACGATGATGGAGAACCATCCTCAACTGCAGGCAAACCCATCCTTGGACAGATTAACTCCAACGAACTTACCGACATCCTCATTGTCGTAGTGCGCTATTACGGTGGCGTGAATCTCGGCACCAGCGGACTCATTGTCGCCTATCGCGAAGCTGCCGCCGATGCCATCGCCCACTCTGAGATTGAGACGCGACAGATAGAAGAAGTCATTACCTATACTTTCGCCTATCCCATGATGAACGACGTGATGCGCATTGTCAAGGAAATGCAGCCCCGCATCGTCAGCCAAACCTACGATAACACCTGTGAGATCCGTCTCAGCATCCGCAAATCCGAAGCCGAGCAGCTAAAAAACAGATTATCGAAACTTTCTTTCGAATAAAAAGGTGTCATTAGGAAACTTTTTCCCATAGAAATTTGGCTGTTTCGATTTTTCTCTTTACCTTTGCATCCGCAAAAGAGAATTCAATATATTGAATGTTGAGTCCCTCACATTTAACTAAATGAGTTCGCTCTTTGGCTTTCAATTAACCGGAGAGTTGGCAGAGTGATCGATCGCGCTGGACTCGAAATCCGGTATACCCCTTTCGGGTATCGGGGGTTTGAATCCCTCACTCTCCGCAAGAAGAGTCCTACAAGCAATATTGTGGGACTCTTTTTTATTTAAGTAAGGAATTAGACATCAGAGAGAAGAGCTTTTTCGAAAAGGAGATTAAATCGCTGATAAAGAGAAGAACCCAGAAATAGCTTTATCCCATTACCACATCAAGCACCATCATTAGAACGAAGCCGATAGCAAAACCGATGGTACTGAGATTACTATGCTGACCACTTGAGGCTTCAGGGATGAGCTCTTCGACAACGACATAAAACATGGCTCCAGCAGCAAAGGCCAGCATGTAAGGCAGAACCGGCATCAGCAGCGAAGCTAATAGTAAGACGGCGACGGCTCCAATAGGCTCAACAGCACCACTAAACGAGCCAATGACAAAAGACTTCCATTTGGAATTGCCTGCTGTCCGCATCGGCATGGAAATGATAGCCCCTTCTGGCACGTTCTGAATGGCGATACCCAATGCGACGGCTACAGCACTGGTCAAGGAGATATTAGAGATACCGCTCTCGGCTCCAGCGAAGACCACACCTACGGCCATACCTTCAGGCAGATTATGGATGGTGACGGCCAGAGCAAGCATAGCTGTCTTGGAAAGGTGCGACCTCATACCCTCTGGTTTGTCTGTACCGATATGCAGGTGCGGCGTCAATTCATCAATCATCAGCAGGAAGCCCATACCCAACAGGAATCCTATGGCAGCGGGAATTACCGACCACCGTCCACTATCCGACACCATCTCCATTGATGGAATCAATAGCGACCACACTGATGCGGCCACCATCACACCGGATGCAAAGCCCAACAATGTTTTCTGCAACTTTATCGACATCTCATCTTTCATGAAAAACACGAAAGCAGAGCCGAGCATTGTGCCCAACAACGGTATTAACAGACCTATAATTAATGTTGTTATCATAGAGTGCAAAGATACAATGAAAATCCCGACGGCACAATACTCATAACTAAGTGTTTTGCCGCCAGGATATGATGAGTTCCTACTGAAATGCGATTAAACATATATTGGTACTATCTTATGTACTTTACTTTTGAAGCATCACGGGGCTTGGCGTCAGGCTGCTCGTCTGGATAACCGATAGCAATGATGTAATTAAGTTTGTAATCGGAAGGGATGTCGAGACGGTCGAGGAAGAATTTGCACTTCTCATTCGAAAGTAGGAAGCGCACAGGGCCACCCAGACAACAAGTGCCGAGACCTAAAGACTGTGCTGCAAGCATAATATTCTCACCTAGCAGACCGGCATCCAGCTCGCCACCGCCATTAGCAGGCGTACAGACACAAATAAGATTCGGCGCATTACGGAACATATTCTTAAAGTCTCTGTCGCGCTTTACCTGTTCTTCGTTCTCCTGCTTGTAAATCTCTGTCACGTCAGCAATCAACTTTTGATCTTCCACTACGCGTACAACCCATGGCTGACGGTTCATACCACTTGGTGCATTGATGCCCGCACGGACAATAATCTCTAATTTCTCATGCTCTACTGGCTTGTCAAGGTATTTTCGGATGGAACGTCGCGACATAATGTTGCCAAGGACGGGATTCACTTCCAACTGTATATCGGCTTCAATGTCGGTCATTTTATCCGTTGGTTCGTAGCGCTTTAGAACCTGTCCGTCGCGGGACACGAGGAACTTTGTGAAATTCCATTTTATATCAGACTTCTTATCATAGTCAGCATCCTGCCTACGAAGCATACCGTCCATCATCTTTCCCCGCTGGTCGTTTACATCAAATCCACCGAAAGCTTTTTGTGTCTTCAACCAAGTATAGAGCGGATGCGCATTAGCGCCATTCACATCAATCTTGTCGAACTGTGGAAACTGAATGTTAAAGTTGGCTGTGCAGAACTGATGAATCTCCTCAATCGTACCAGGTGCCTGTTGTCCGAACTGATTGCAAGGGAAGTCAAGTATTTCCAATCCCATGCTACGGAACTTCTCATACAGAGCCTCCAGTTCGTTATACTGCGGTGTGAATCCACAACGCGTGGCTGTGTTTACAATTAGCAGCACTTTACCCTTGTAGTCTGAAAGGGATACCTCCTGACCAACATCATCCTTTACCTTGAAATCATAAATACTTTGTGACGAAAGGGTCAACACACTAACCATTGCCATTAGGCTTAAAATAAGTCTTTTCATATCCGTATAGTTTTGTGAATTTTATTACTCTTGACATCCTGAAATAATATGATACACACAGGAATATTCGGAGATACTCCCAATCAAATAATGGGGGCAATCAACTATTTCTAAACAAGATCCCCACCGCTTTGGTGAGGACCTCATTTCTAAGAAGATATTAGAGATTCAGGCTCTTCTTGATGGCCTCAATCTTCTCTTCAGCGGCCTTAGTGCAACGCTCATAATCGGCTGCGCCCTTGAAGGATGGATCCTTCACCTCAGTGTAGAACTTAATCTTCGGCTCTGTGCCTGAAGGACGTACACTGACCTTCGTACCGTCGTCGCAGAACCACTGCAGAACGTTCGATTTGTCTGGCATGTTGAGTTTCTCCACAGTTCCGTCAGCCTTCTTGGCCTCCAACAACTGGAAGTCTTTCGAGAGCACAATCTTAGAACCACCTAAGTCCTTCGGAGGATTAGCACGGAAATCAGTCATCATCTGCTTGATCTCATCAGCACCCGTCTTACCCGGACGTACCACATTGATGGTTACCTCCTTCGAGAAGCCATACTCTGCATAGATGTTCATTAACAGATCGTAAAGCGTCATACCGTTGTCGCGAGCCCAGGCTGCAATCTCACAGATCAGACAGATAGATGCTGGGGAGTCCTTATCGCGCACCTTGTCAAACGGCAGGAAACCAAAGCTTTCCTCACCACCGCCGATATACTTCTTCTTGCCCTCGTTCACACGAATCTCGTTGGCAATCCACTTGAAGCCCGTGTAGCAGTCGCTGTACTCCACGCCGTTCTTCTTGGCAATTTCGGCAATCACCTCAGTAGTCACAATGGTCTTAACCAGGAACTCATTGCCCTTCAGCTGACCAAGTTTCTTCTTATTGGCGATGATGTACCATGAGAACATCATACAGGTCTGGTTACCATTCAGGATCTCCCACTCGCCCTTAGAGTTACGGCAAACAATAGCCAGACGGTCAGCATCGGGGTCGGAAGCAATCACAAGGTCTGCATTCAACTTTGTTCCTAGCTTCATGCCCAAGGTCATTGCCTCAGCATTTTCGGGATTCGGGCTCACCACCGTCGGGAAGTTACCGTCAATCACCATCTGCTCGGGCACCACGTGGATATTCTGGAAGCCCCAAGAACGCAGGGCCATCGGGATAATCACACGACCTGTACCGTGCATGGGTGAATAGACGATGTTGAGGTCTTTCTGGCGAAGGATAACTTCCTGATCCACCATGGCCTCTTTGACAGCCTGGATATAGTCCCAGTCCATCTCACCACCAATCGGGATAATCAGGTCTTTGTTGCCCTCAAACTTCACATCATGGATCTTCACCTTATTCACCTCGTCGATGATACCCTTGTCGTGTGGGAAGAGCACCTGAGCACCATCGTCCCAGTAAGCCTTGTAACCGTTATACTCACGGGGATTATGCGATGCAGTAACATTCACACCTGCCTGACAGCCGAGCTGACGGATGGCAAACGAAATCTCCGGTGTAGGACGCAGACTTTCGAAGAGATACACCTTGATGCCGTTGGCCGAGAAGATGTCGGCGACGGTCTCAGCAAACATACGTCCGTTGTTACGGCAATCGTGACCTACCACCACCGAACTCTGCTTCCCTGGGAAAGCCTTGTTGATGTAGTTGGCAAAACCCTGTGTGGCCATACCCACGATGTACTTGTTCATGCGGTTCGTGCCGGCACCCATGATACCGCGCAGACCACCTGTACCAAATTCCAAATCGCGATAGAAAGCATCAATCAAGTCAGTCTTGTCGGGATTATCCAACATGGCCTGTACTTCCTTACGTGTCTCCTCATCAAAGGCGGGAGCCAACCATTCCTTTGCACGTGCCTCGCACTGAGCAATCAATTGAGCGTTATCTGCCATAATTCTTCGTTTTATTTGTTTTAGATTATACTATATAATTCCAAAACACAAAATTACGAAGAATTTCGCAAAGATGTTCAAAAGAGCCCTAACTTTTTTGTTTCTTTAAGATTTTATCTATTTCATCGAATTGCTTCCCCATGTTCAGGTTGAAATAGATACGATAGAGAGCTGGTCCCCATTTCTGCTGGCCGCCAGGTGCCAGAACCCGGTATTTCTCCATATAGGGCAAGGCATTCTGATACATCTTCTTAATTTGTTTTTTATGTCGCTGGGAATCCATTCTCAATGCGATATTCACATATGCCGTTCCTGCGTTATAATAGGCTTCGGCCATATCAGGATAACGTTTGATCAACCGGTCCGAATAGTCGAGACACTCCGCAAACTTCTCAAGTTTGAGCAGTACCACCGACTTGGCAAATAAGAAGAGACGGCTGGTAGAATCCGCCCTTAACGCCTGGTCTGCCACTTCCAGTGCTTTCTCTGGCTGATTCTGATAGCTGTCCATCAGCCTTGGGAAGAAATAGTTCGACATCGGATAGTCGTTGAATCCCTCCCACAGCGTGGCGACATACATCGAGTCATCCTTCAGCGCTTTCCACGATTCAGCGACATATTGGAGTGTCCAGCTACGCTTAGCCGTATCACATAAGGCAAGGTCACGATAACGGAGTGTCAATATCGGTTCTTCCATCCGATAACCGCTGTAGGTAGCCCAATAGGCTGCCTCGGCCATACGGGGCTCTTGTGAAAAGTCATAGTCTGTGAACAGCGGTTGGCGGCGACAGTCGATATAGGTCTCAAAATAATCGTAGGCTTTCTTGAAGTCGCCTTTCCTAACCAGATAACTGCCTCCATAGAAGAGATTGGTGCGATAACCATTCATATCGCTCGCCACATCTTTACGAAGTTCCAAATCCACCTTCCCCTTCTTGTCGGGCCGGGCATCAAGGGAATCCATACGGAAGGAGATGGTAAACAGACGGCGGACGAGTGAGAAGAACTGGGCCGTATCCTGTTGTTTCTTCATATAAAATCTTTCATTGGCCTGCTCGTATTGCTTCTGCACACTCTGGTACCAGATTTCATAGATGCGTTTGTTCTCGCGATTGGCAGAATCTTTCAACAAGTCAGTCATCAGTTTCTCAGCTCTGTCGAAATTCTTACCACTCTTCAGGTAAGTGCGCGCCTCGCTGATCTGTTTGCGCTGGGCACAGACAGTCAGCGACACCAAAAGTGCTATGAATATCGTTAATCTCCTGACTTTCATCTTCCTTACCTTATTAAAAAAGAGAAAGCCGTTTGACTTTCTCTCTTTCTTTGTGATTCCGGCGGGATTCAAACCCACAACCTTCTGATCCGTAGTCAGATGCTCTATTCAGTTGAGCTACGGAACCCCATTTTGCATCTTAGAGGTTTCCCTTATCTGTTTTGCGGGTGCAAAAGTACACACTTTTTTCGAAATGACCAAATGTTTTAGGGACTTTTTTCGAAAATCGTGCATTTTTTACACAATCACGCGTGTTTATATCTTCAATTCCTTCAGAATCTCCGACATGCGCTGCATATTCTTGATACGCATGGGCACGAGGGGCAGACGCAGCACATTCTCAATGAATCCCATTTCCGAAAGCATCGCCTTCACACCTGCCGGATTGCCGTCGACGAAGAGTAACGAGAACAAATCAGTAAAGCGGTGATGAATCTTCCGGGCAGGGTCATACTCACCACGCATCTGCAGACGGATCATCTTCGAGAACTCTTTGGGCAGCGCATTACCGATGACACTGATCACACCCACTGCACCACAACTCACCATCGGGAATGTCAGCGAGTCATCGCCAGAGATCACATCAAAGTCGTTGGGCTTGTTCTTGATGATCTCATCCACCTGCTCCAAATTGCCACTGGCCTCTTTGATGGCCACGATATTCCGGCAGTCACGGGCCAGACGGACGGTAGTAGCAGCTTGCATGTTCACACCTGTACGACCTGGTACATTATACAGCACCACTGGCAATGAAGTGGCACCGGCTATGGCCTTGAAGTGCTGATAGAGACCTTCCTGCGAAGGTTTGTTATAATAGGGACAGACACTCAGAATACCGTCAATACCCCGGAAGTCACCATTCTTCAGTTCCTCCACGACAGCAGCTGTGTTATTGCCACCGCAACCCATCAGAATCGGCACACGTCCCTGGACATAGTCCACGATAGTGTCCTTAATCTTCAGTTTTTCTGCGGGGGTGAGCACAGGCGTCTCTCCTGTTGTCGCAAGAATACAAAAGAAGTCGGCGCCGTTGCTGAGCTGATAGTCCACCAGACGTATCAGAGCCTCGTAGTCAACGGAGCCGTCTTCCTTGAATGGAGTTATAAGGGCGATGCCCAGTCCCTTGAATATATTGTTTACCATAAGTATGAATTTGCGTTGAAAAGCAGCTATCTGCCGAAATCGGGTGCAAATTTACACAATATTATTCAGAAACGCGTCATTCTGCCCCTATTTTTTGCAAAAAAGTATTATTCTGACTTAAACAGGTCTTTAATACCGCCGATCGATCCAAGCAGATTTGTAGCCTCGTAAGGCAGGTAAACCGTCTTGGTCTTGTCGCCCTCAGCCAGCTCCTGCATCATCTGAATATACTTCTGTGCCAGCAAGTAATTAGCGGGATTCGTCGACTTACCCACAGCCTCCGAGATCAGCTCAATGGCCTTGGCCTCTGCCTCTGCTTTGCGGATACGGGCCTGAGCCTCTCCTTCTGCCTCAAGGATAGCCTGTTCCTTAGCAGCCTCAGCTTTGTTGACAATGGCCGTACGTTCACCCTCAGAAGCGAGGATTTCAGCAGCTTTCTGACCTTCTGATGTCAGGATCTGTGCACGCTTGTTACGCTCAGCCTGCATCTGCTTCTCCATGGCGGTCAGCACAGAGTCAGGAGGAGTGATGTCCTGCAACTCCACACGATTCACTTTTACGCCCCACTTATCTGTTGCATCGTCGAGCACGGCGCTCAGTTTCTTGTTAATCGTATCACGCGAGGTCAGCGTCTCGTCGAGTTCCAGTTCACCGATGATGTTACGCAGTGTGGTCTGTGTCAGTTTCTCAATAGCGTTGGGCAAATTGTTAATCTCATAAGTGGCCTTAAAAGGATCTACAATCTGGAAGTACAACAGCGCGTTGATTTCCGTCTGAACGTTATCCTTAGTAATCACGTTCTGCTTAGGGAAGTCATACACCTGTTCACGCAGGTCGATGGTTGTCGAATACTGGTATCTTCCATGATTCAGCACCACGATCGACTTGGCACGGTCGATAAATGGGATGATGATATTGATACCCGGTTTCAGTGTGGCATAGTAGCGTCCGAGGCGCTCCACAATCTTGGTTTCCGACTGAGGGATAATCACAAGGGCCATCTTTGCGAAGAGAATCACGCAAATCACAATGGCAATCAGTACATAACTCATAATGTCCATAATTTTAATGATTAATGATTAATTGATAATTGTCTCTACGGTAATAATAGTGCTTTCGCGACCTACCACGCGCACGTTTTTTCCTGCGGGGATATCCTCCGACTCGTTGGTCACAGCCTTCCAGATATCACCGTCAATCTGCACGCGGCCGAAGCCGTCAGCTTTTACAGTTTCCACTACCCTGCCCTGACGATCCATCAGCGCATCGGCATTACTCACGCGTTTGTCCTCACCCTTGTGCAGGTAGCGCTGGGCAAAGGGGCGCACCCAGAAGAGGCTGATGAGCGTGAACACGGCGAACATCAGCAACTGCAGATAGATACCGCCGCCCAAAGCAGCCGTGATAGCGGCAAATACCGATCCGATGGAGAAGCAGATGATGAAGAAATCGCCTGCCATGAGCTCCAAGATCAGACAGATCACAGCCACAACGGCCCACATCTGCCACAAGTGTTGTGCTAAATACTCAATCATAGTCGTATCGTTTTAGAGTGATAAAATAAAATCGTCCCAATCTTTCGACGAGCCTTTTATGCCGAACACCTTCGAATAGAGGCGGCTACGGGTTGAAGCCACGCTCTCTTTCGAATGCGCTGTCAGCAGCGCGATGTCCTTAGGCTGGATTCTCACCTTGATGAGCAGACTCACATGGTAGTCCTGCTCCGACATGCGGTAGAGGCTGTAGAGCTTTTCGGTAAAGCCCGTGTAGATGCTGTTCACCACCTCCGTCAGCTCCGTCCAGTCCTGATTCGAAAGACTGCGCCCACTGTTCAGACAGCTCTGAATCCGCTGGTACACATCCGACGAGAAGATCATGGTCTCCGCATGCTCGCGTTTCTCATTCTCCAGCCGCGCTACCTTATTATGATAGTCTAACGTGGCTTTCTTCTCTTCGAGTTCCAATCGCAGCAGCGAGTTCTCATCGCCCAGCTTCTTCAGCAGCGTTTCCAACTCGGCAATCTTCGCCTCGTTCTGGGCAATGCTCTGCGTGCTCTGTGCCTGCTGGGCCTCCTGCATCGTGCGGATTTTCTCGTGCATGGCCACCATCTTGCGGCGACTGTTCTGCACTGTCACTACGAAGAGTACAGCGTAGACCACCATACCTATTATTAATAGGAACCACTCACGATCGGTGAGCCCAAGGCCGGATGTCATCAACGTTTGAATCATGGCGCAAAGTTACGACTTATAAACGATACTTCCAAATATTTCCGTTCGCAATAGTTTGCAACCGTATTCGCAATAGTTTGCACTAAAATAATCAGTTCGCAAAAGTTTGCACACCATCTATCACCTTCACTACTTTACCATTCTTTAACCGAATGATATTCAAACCTTTATGCGGTTTTGCGAGGCGTTTACCATCGGGGGCAAAGATTGCTTCTGGCGTCTGGTCACCAACCTCATTATCTATATCAATAATACCCTTGATAGCAGTGGTATTATCAGAATAGCTGAAGGTCATATCCATCTTGTCACCCCAGATATAATCCTCCAGTCCAGGGTAATCGATAAAGGGATTACGGTTTTTCTGGATGGCATAGACGGCGTTGTTGCGGTTGATTTCCTTTTCACTCACAGGGTCGTTCTTCGCCCATTTCATGAGCATATTCAGCTGCCAGCTGCTCAGACCAGGATAGGCATTGCCGTCGAGCGTGGGCTGTGATTCGGGATAGTTGACATACCAATCGGCAATCTTCTCCTCATAGCAGGTCACCATATAGAAATAGGTACGTGCGAAGTCCCCCTTGTACTCATCGTTGGGCTCGAACACTGTACCCGTATAACCTTCATAGGTACAGACACCCAGTTTGCTGAAGTCGTTGGCCGACTTAAAGCTCTCGCCATTCGTCTCGCCGAAAGGATTGTTACCGCGCTTATTGTTCACGAGCTTGTCGGTGGGATACATGTGATGCAAGTCTGTATACATGGGCATCACTTTCCCCCCAAACCAACTGTTGGGGAACGAATGCTCACGGTTGTAATACTCGCCCTCGTTGTTGCCGCCGCTACCCTTGTCCTGATCGTCGCCAAAGGTCATGGCACGTTTGTTCGAGTACATGTCCCAGACTGAACCGTCAGCGCGTGCATCAGTAGTTCTAAAATGTGTCCAAAGCGCTTTGTAGGCAGTATTCAGATCACCGCCCTCATCGCGGTTGTAGATAATACCGCAAAGGGCCGTCTTCAGTGCTGCCCCCTGCTTGCCATCGGCATTCTTGTAATATTCACCGGAGTCGTTCGGCCCTTGCGCAAAACAGCCAGCCGTCCCCGCCAGCATCATACAAATAATGAGTAATCGTTGTTTCATAAGATTATTAACATTAGTTATTTCCGACAGTCTTCTTTAACTGCTTCATCAGTCTTTCAAAGAATAGGTGATGGTAGTCACAACACGCAGTTTTTTGATATACGGAGTGTTCTGATCACGGTCTTCGATTTCGAACTGCCCCTGCCCTGCCGTTTGTATCTGACCTAATTCTGACTTGCTGGCCTCTGCAAACTGTTCAGCAGTCTTCTGTGCATTTTTGATGGCCTCTGACATCATTTCAGGCTTCATCTGCTGGAACGAGGCATATTCGTATTGAGGGTTGCTATTCTCGATTGCCACGCCCTGCTTCAGCAGCTCTGCCTGCTTGAAGATTGCTTTGTTTACTTCTGTCACCTTATTTGTTGCCACAGTAATAGTCGTGTTGACGATGTAACGGAAGTTCTTCTGGTTATCTCCCCATTCACGGGCCTCCAAGTCACTAATTGAAGGAGGATTCACCGTAATTTCTTTCTCTTCGATACCATTCTGCAGTAAGAACCTCTTGATTTTGTCCGTCTGAATATTGATGTTCTCATAGAGCAAAGGCAGGTCATTACCAGTTACCTTGGTTCCAATACTCCACGTCACTTTATCAGCAGGCACCTCACGCTCAGCCAGTCCCTTTACGGTTACCTTCCGGTCCTTATTGGCAAAGTTGTCAATACCAGCCTTGATAAACAAACCCAAAAACACGATGCCCAAAGCAATCAGGGCAGCTGCAATAATACGATTTTCTTTCATACGTTTTTTATTTTTTATTCCCCACTCGATTGAGCGAGGCTTTCTGTTATTCCTTGACAAAAGTAATACGATCCTGCGGCTTGGCATAAATCGAGGACAACTTACCACCATTGAAGGTTTGGAGGAACTCGACCACGCAATCACAATAACTCTGCGAGGTGGTGCCCAGCACACGAGCAGTCTTCATCGTATCATAAAACCCGCCCTTGATAGTGTATTCCGTCGTAGCGATAGTATAACGTCGCGCAAGGTCGATGGGCAGGTACTGTCCCGAGGGAGAATCGAGCACCGCTACATCACTCACACTGCGGCCATTGGCACCCTGGCGAATCTTAAACTGCAAACCAGACACCTGCGGGAAACTGCCATCTTCGACATCGAACGTGGCACATTTCTGGAGCATGTCGACAATCTGTTGACCAGTGGCTTCAAGACGGATCATGGGATTGTCGAAGGGAAGCGCATCGAGCACGCTACCATAGGTGATGGCTCCCTTGGCAATGGAGCTACGGATACCACCACCGTTCTGCAAGCCTATATCGGTCTTCATAGCCATACGGAAGGCATCGGCCACAAGGTCCCCGATATTCGTTTCCGCTTTACGCACACGGCGCGTCTTGCCATCAGCTTCAAGGATACTCAGATCAAAATCACTGCGACAGATCTCCCGGGCGGTCACCTTGTTCATCAGCGCCTTAACACTATCAGTGACGGCTGCCACACGAGTGCTCCGGTATTTCATATCCTTCAGAGGAACGAGTTCAGTAAGGAAGTGGCCATCTGCGGTAATCACCAGTTTGCCGATGTTCGCCAACTGGGTGCCCGTCTGTGAGATGGGAATCATGCGACCATCGAGGTTAGGAGCCTCGCTGTGTGGGATGGTAGAATGGCTATGGCCGTCGAGCACAACATCGATACCCCGGGTGCGTGCCACGAGGTCATGACTATTGAGGTTATTAAGCACCGGCTCTTCACCAAGATGGGAAATCAGCACCACGATGTCGGCACCCATATTACGGGCCTCGTCGACTGCCTGTTGTATGATGCGCGACATTTCCATCGGCTTCAGATCGTAGAGTTGCAGACCGTTGTCATCATAGAACGAATAGGCTTCGGCACGCATGGCCTCGCCAGTGACAGCCCCCACGAAAGCAACGCGACGTCCACCGTATTGGCGGATGATATAAGGTGCATAGAAAGGAATCGGCGAGCCCGATTCGAAGAAGTTGGCACAGACGATGGGAGTTTCCAGCTGGTTAAGCAATTCGCGTAAGCGAGGCACGCCATAATCAAACTCATGATTGCCCAGACCTATGGCATCATAGTTCATATGGCGTAAGACATCAACGATATATTGTCCTTTAGAGATAGATCCGGCCGTGCCACCCTGCAGGAAATCGCCACAACTGACGAGGGCTACAGAGGCGGTGTCGCTGGCAGCGATCGCATCACGGAAGCCAGCCACCCTGGCATAACCGTCGATGGCGCAGTGGACATCATTCTCGTAGAGCACCACAATACTCTTCTGCTTCTGACTGACAGCGTTGAGATAGCCGAGCAGGGCCATCTTACCACGCATGGTCTCTCGTGGAGTGAACTCGCCGTTGACCCAGAAGTAACGCTGGTTGAAATAGGACTCCTGACGTGGCCAACCACTGTTCCATTCAGGATAGCAGTATTTCAGGATGACCTGTGCATCGCCACCATTATGACCTGGCGACCAGGTCTCAGTACCATTGAAAGGTGTCTGGCCCGGATGGCACTCAGGCGCACCATCGTTGCGGCCTGTAGTGTAACAGTCGGTAATATGACGCTCACCTAATCCTGTCATCTCAACGATATTGCCAGGATTACGTCCCATTGCCCACCCTGCCTCGGTGAACATTACATGCTCGAGTTCACGCTTGTAAGCTTCGTCAGCCATATAATGAGCCAGCATAACGAGCTGCAGGTTCTGCGACACCTGCCAGCGACTGTCGTTGGCACTTCGGCGCGAAGGACGCTCAGCCATGTGACTGATATTGTAACTCTCTGCCTGTGCCTTGATGCTGCTTCGGAGGTTATCGTAAAGAGTAGCATGATGACGGGGATGCGGACAGGTGAGATAAGCGGCAGCGGCCCAAACTTGGCAGAAAGGTACGTCGCGGGCACCGAACTGGTTGGTGACACCAATACCGAAGAAACCCTGACGACCTTTGCTGAAGAGCGGCGAGTTAGGCGACTTGATCATACTCTCCTCTGCGAAGACCGTCTCCCACTCCTGCTCTCCAGTAAGATTGTAGAGGAAGGCAGCAGCCAGCTGACGGAAGTCACGGCCACGCATCTGTATACTGCCGACGTCCTGCATATCGTCAAGCTGTTGGTTCTCCTGCTTCTCAGCAAAGCGGAAAGCTTTGATGGCCTCAGTGGTATAATACTGTTGTAGAGAGTCGTTATGCTGCAAACGGAAGGCCTCACCCAGCACGGCACAGTTGGCGGCATTAGCCCAGGCTGCCATTGTGGTACAGCCGGCTTGGAACATCACCGTCCAATCGGAACTGGGATTGGTGACACCTTGCGAATAGGCCTCACCGTCACGGATGGAGAGGAAGAAGTCCACTTCGTTGCGCGCCTCGTCGATGAGATCGGGAATGCCGTTACCACTCTCGCGGATACCAAGATTGTCGTCAGCCAAATGTCCGTCAGTAAGGATATAAGGCAGCAGCATATCATAAATATTGCTGACATGAGCCAGATGGCGGTCCCAGTCAAAGGCATCGGAATGACCGCCTCTGACGACGGTGTTCACAGGGTTACCGGGCAAACGGTGCTTCCAGAAGATAGAAGCTTCAGCCTTCTTGAAATGGGGTTCGTCCCACACATCGGTACGTAGTTGACGCCATTCGGGACTCCAAGGAGTTAGGTCGGTCTTATAGACGGTGAAATCCTTTGGATCTGCATCGGGAATAAACTGCGGCTGACGAGGCACGGGCCATACATGCTCAGGATCTTTCGGCTCACCAAGACGCATATAATAATATCCCCGCACGGAATAGCGGTATGGTTGGAAGTAGACATCAGGCGAGATGTCAAAGTCCATACTACAGCCCACATCCTCGACCACGAGACGATAACGGCCTGGAGCGGTAGAGCGGAAATCGATGTTCCATACATCAGTACCGATGAGGTCTTTCTTTCCGGCTTCCTGCTCAGAAGCAGAGGCGGGTTTCCAGAACTTCACCGTACCCGCATTCAGTTTCTCCTGGGTTTTGACATTATATAGATAGACTTGTCGGCCTTCGAAAGCCTTATAATCGCGCTGACCGCCATCGCCCAACCACTGGTAGAGGTCAGCGGCATGACTTTGCTCGGAGGGCACATAGCCGATGATATTGACATGAACAGCTTCAGACTGCGCATTCCAGATATCAAAGCAGACGGAGAGCGAGGTCACATCGGCGCCAATACCGTTAGGGATGGTGACATGATATGTACACCCCTGCTTCATGGACTTCGGCAGCTGAAGGAACAGCCAGTGGTCGAGTTCACTGGTGAGGGTGTGGTCGAAATTCATCGGCTTCGACTTACGCCAGACATGTTGTGGACGAACTGTACCAAAGCCCTTGTCGTCGCTGGAACTGATACGCCAAAGGGCCGCCTGCTGAGCACGGTCGGTCTTCAGCCGCTCTCCGAAGACTAGCAAGGTATCGTCGCCCTCGGCAAACGAGTGGCCCAGATAGGCACTTGGACCCGTACCATCATCGCGATAATGCACTTCACCGTCACGGAAATGCACCATGAGGTAGTTTTTGTCGATTACTCTGAGTCCGAGGACCTTAGTGGCAGCTACCGGAGTTGCCGTCATCAGAACAGCAAGCAGGATGACAGTCTTGAGAAACTTCTGAGTCATATTGTTCATTTATTAATTTGGTTCCTGTTATTGTTAATAAGTTTGGCAAAGATACGGACTTTTTACGAGAAAGCCAAACATTTTGCCCACTTTTTCATCCGTAGCACAACAAATCAGCAGAAAAACGCGTTATAATATCTGATGAAGCTTATGAAGACATATCTCCTGCTGACGGTCATGCTGATGATGAGCCTGACCGTCTGGGCTGATGACTTCACACTGAAAGGCAAGGTAATCGATGAAGAGAACAATGCGTTGGAACTGGTGACGGTGTCGTGTCTGGAACAAGGCAAAGTGACGATGACCAATCTTCAGGGCGAATTTTCGATCAACCTGAGCAGTGCCGACTCGGTGGTGGTGCGTTTCTCAATGATTGGCTATGCCACCAGGAATCGGGTGTTCCGCAGACCGAGAGGCAATCAGACGGTTCAGATTGTGATGAGACCGATGGAAGCCCTTCGCGAAGTGACCATCACTGAAAAACGGCGTCAGACTGGCACAACCGAACAGTTGGATATCGAAGATGCCAAACAAGGCCCCTCTACCACAGGCAATGCCGTCGAGGAACTGATCCAACAGCAGGCAGGCGTCTCGTCGCACAACGAACTGTCGTCGCAATACAATGTACGTGGCGGCTCCTTCGACGAGAACTCCGTCTATATCAATAACGTGGAGATCTACCGTCCTTTGCTCGTACGTAGCGGACAGCAGGAGGGCCTGTCGATTATCAATCCCGATATGGTGGAGAAAATCGGCTTCTCAAGTGGTGGATTCGAAGCGAAATACGGCGACAAAATGTCATCAGCTCTTGACATCACCTATCGCCGTCCCAAGCGCTTCGAGGCATCCGCTACCGCCTCGCTGTTGGGTGCCAGCGGATACTTAGGTGTTAGCAACAAGAAGTTCGCTATGAGCCACGGCCTTCGCTACAAGACCAACCGTTATCTATTAGGATCCCTCGAAACAACTGGAGAGTATCGACCTAATTTCTTTGATTACCAGACATATATCAGTTATACACCCAATAGCAGATGGGCTTTGGATATTATTGGTTATATCGCGGAGAATCACTATAACTTCAAGCCCACCGACCGCGAGACTTCGTTTGGTACAATGGAGGATGTCAAGTCGTTCAAAGTCTATTTCGACGGTCAGGAGAAGGATGTTTTCCGCACCCTTTTCGGTACCGCTGCCATCACCCGCCATTTTGGCGATTCCACCAAGGTAAAATTCCTGACATCGGCCTTCCATACCAAGGAAAAGGAAACCTACGATATCATGGGCCAGTACTGGCTTGATGATACAGAGTCGTCGGAGCATCTCGGCGTGGGTACCTATATGGAACATGCCCGCAACTATCTGACTGCCGATGTTGTCAGTTTCAAATTGATGGCCAATCACAAGACACAACGGCACGATATGGAAGTGGGAGTCACCTACAAGACAGAGCGCATTAGCGAACAAGCTCGTGAATATGAGATGCGTGACTCCAGCGGATATTCCATCCCCCACTCTGCCGACCGTCTCGACTTGATCTACACCCTCAGCTCGAAAAACGACATTAAGAGTCACCGCGTCGAAGCCTATGCGCAGGACACCTACCGCTTCGCCAAGGGGGAAACCTTCTACACGTTGAACTATGGTGCAAGAATATCCAACTGGTCGTTCAGCAAGGAGACCATCTTCTCGCCACGTGCCTCGCTGGCCATTGTACCTGCCTTTAATCACGATCTGACCTTCCGTTTCGCCACAGGTCTTTATTATCAGGCACCTTTCTATAAGGAGATGCGCGATACAGTGACAGAAAACGGTGTCACCGTCGCCAAACTGAATGAGAATATCAAAAGCCAGCGTTCGTTGCAATTCATCGCTGCAATGGACTATCGGTTCAAGATGCTCGACCGTCCTTTCCGCTTCACCACAGAAGTCTATTACAAGGCACTGTCGAACCTCATTCCTTATAACATCCAGAACGTCAAGGTCACCTATTATGGCGAAAACCTGGCCTCAGGCTATACGGCCGGTCTTGATCTGAAACTTTACGGAGAATTTGTGCCCGGCACTGATTCATGGCTCACCTTCTCGCTGATGAAAGCACAGATGAAGATGAATGGGATATCGTTCCCGCAACCCACAGACCAGCGATGGGCTATCAACTTCCATTTTACAGACTACTTCCCTGGCACCGACCGCTGGCGAATGACACTGAGATTGGCCTATGCCGACGGACTGCCCTTCGGTGCACCGCACAGAGGCATCGAACGTCAGAATTTCCGGGCTCCTGCCTACAAGCGTGCTGATATCGGTATGAACTTCCGGGCTATCAAAGACGGAAAAGGCGTTAGAAACCTCTGGTTGGGTGTCGATTGCCTTAATCTGTTTGGCATCTCCAACGTGAATAGTTACTACTGGGTGACCGATGTCAGTTCACGCCAATGGGCTGTCCCGAATTACCTCACAGGACGCCAAATTAACGGAAAAGTGACTATAGATTTTTAAATTGTGTTAATTCAGCACAATTTTCTTGTTTTTATAGACATTTTTTCTTATTTTTGCAACCATAACAATGAAATTAAAATTATTAGTAAACAATGAAGTTCAGAAATCTATTCCTTTTCTCCGCAATTGCATTCATTGCATCATGTGGTAAATACGAATTTGACACATCCGAGATAAATCAGGATATAGTCAATCAAAATGCCCAAAATCTATTGGGTGTTACAATTGACCCCAATCAGGATTGGAGACCTATCCGTCAAGGTTGTGTGACAATCACCGCCAATGCCGATTTGCAGAACATCGTCAAAGTTGAGGTGCTCACAGAATCACCTTTCAACAATGAAGAGGCGTTGGTTCTCAGTAGCAAGGAATGCAAGGCAGGACAGCAGGTGACACTCAATTATGAAGCGCCTGATTATTTGACAGAACTTGTGGCTGCATGTGTGAACGACAAAGGAGTCTATTACATCAAAGTGTTCGATATCAACAATACATCCGTTGATTTCAGAACAGCAAGTGCCCGCAGGCGCGCTGCTGGAGATAGTAGTTTCCCTTCCCAGATACTTTTAGGCAGCGCTATCAAGTCGTTCAACGCTGAACGCACAGAGGCATCTTTGAATAGCGAGTATCATAATGTTATCAACTACGACAAACCGGAAGGAACTGGTGGTAGAAACCGATGGTATACCGTATGGAACGACGGCTCATGGGCTAACGATCGCCTTTGGTCACATCAAACTGTTGCAGGAGATGGAGGTTGGTCTATCGACAACGGCACCATTGTCCGCCCAGTATCTGATCCCGGTGATTTGGCAACCGTAAAGAAATACGTTGAAGACAACATCAAGAAAACTGGCGGTACCAATCAGACCAATGGTAAAGCCAACAACTGGCAGGGTATCGCTCAGGGAACCGCTTATTTCTCTGTCGACAACAACTATCTAACCAGTGATGGCACGCCCACGATCCTTATTCCTGTTCAAATGAACACAAACGAGGGCCATTTTAATACCATCTACTATTACTATTTCGATCCTGCAAAGGTTAAAACTGCTAATGATATTAAGAATTTGCCCAAATTCAGGGCTATCAATGGCTATAAGGGTGGTAGTGGATTTAAGAGAGAGAACGAATATCTCCTCCCCTACTATGGTGATAGCCCTGTTGAAGGCATGTGGGCCAGCCCGATTATCCCCAAAGGCTACAAAATTGGATTCCTGAACAGAAAGGATTACAATAACCAGGGCGACATGGTCAACTGTGCCAGCGGATGTACCTATGGCGACGGCAGACTGAACGTGGAAGTGAACCATCTCTTCGGACATTATTTCACATCTATTGATAAGCAATATGCCCAGGACATCATTATCACCGATGCTTCTGGTAAGAATAAGCAAACGAAAAACGGACTTTCTACCAACGGTATGGATTGGGACAGCCCTCGTATTGGCATATTCAGTGCCAACAACCGTACATACCTTTGCTTCGAAGATGGTGCCGACCTTAATTTCTGCGATATGATTGTAGAGGTTAAGCAGGGTACTGAAATCATTGAGGAAACTGTTGCTCCAAATGTGGAAGCCATTGCCTACACCATGTGTTTTGAGGATAGACCAGCACAGGCAGACTATGATATGAACGATGTCGTATTGACTGCTGAGCGTTATAGCGACACACAAGTCAAGTTGACACTCTTGGCCTGTGGTGCACAAGATGAGGTTATTCTACAGGGAACAAAATCCTCAGTCATGGAAGGGAAAGACATTCACAAGATCTTAAATATGCCAGAGGGACAATATTTTGCTAACACCCAGATTGGAGGTTACACCTGTGATGGCGTTTCTGATATCGTCACCATCGGTAATATGTCCATCGAAGAATACCTGATAGGCATCAGTATCAAGAATATGGTTACCGGTTTTACGATCGGTATGCCAAAACCTGCAGAATCCCCATACGCCATCATCGTTCCTATGACTTTCAACTATCCGATGGAAGGAACCAATATCAAGAAGGCTTATCCGGATTTTATAAAATGGGCAGCTGATGTGAATGCCAGCAAAGATTGGTACCGGAGCAGTGAGGGTGTTGACCGATTCCCCGCTCTATTCCTGAAGAAGTAATAAGATTAAAACCGACCATTTATTCCCAAGATTGCCGCCTATATGAGCGGCAATCTTTATTTTAGTATAAAAAAAGCCTAAAAAAACTGGGGTTTCTGCGGATTCTCCAGTTTATTGATTATCTTTGCACATCATTTATAAATATACCTAATTTATTTAATTATGAAGATATCTCATATTGAGCATTTGGGCATCGCAGTCCAGAGCATCGAGGAAAGCCTGCCGTACTTCACAGAAGTACTGGGCTTGGAGTGTTATGCAACAGAAGTTGTAGAGGATCAGAAGGTGAAGACCGCCTTCCTGAAGTGTGGCGAGGTGAAGCTCGAGCTTTTGGAGCCGACATCCCCCGAGAGCACCATTCAGAAGTGGCTTGACAAGGGCAACAAGGGTGTTCACCATGTAGCTTTCTGTGTTGAAGACGGTGTTGCCAACGGTCTGGCAGAAGTGTCTGAGAAGGGTGTTCGTCTGATTGATGAGAAGCCCCGTAAGGGTGCCGAGGGTCTGAACATCGCCTTCCTCCATCCTAAATTCACCTGTGGTATCCTCACCGAGCTTTGTGAACACCCAGAGTAAATTGATAATTGAAAATTGACAATTGATAATTGTAATAAAACAATGAGCAAGCAATTAGAAAAGATCAAGCAATTGATTGAAAAGCGTGAACAAGCACGCCTCGGTGGTGGCGAGAAAGCCATCCAGAAACAGCACGACCGTGGTAAATACACAGCCCGTGAGCGCATTGAGATGCTGCTCGACGAAGGTTCGTTCGAGGAGTACGACATGTTCAAGGAGCACCGTTGCCACAACTTCGGTATGGAGAAGAAGCAGTTCCTTGGCGACGGTGTCGTAGCAGGAAGCGGTACCATCGAAGGCCGTCTGGTATTCATCTTCGCACAAGACTTCACCGTTCATGCAGGTTCTTTGTCTGAGACCATGAGCCAGAAGATCTGTAAGGTAATGGATATGGCCATGAAGATGGGAGCCCCCGTGATTGGTATCAACGACTCTGGTGGTGCCCGTATTCAGGAAGGTATCAACGCCTTGGCCGGCTACGCAGAGATCTTCGAGCGCAACATTCTGGCTTCAGGTGTGATTCCTCAGATCTCAGGTATCTTCGGTCCTTGTGCCGGTGGTGCCGTATATAGCCCCGCCCTTACCGACTTCACCCTGATGATGGAAGGTACATCTTATATGTTCCTGACAGGTCCTAAGGTGGTGAAGACTGTGACTGGTGAGGATATCGACCAGGAGCACTTAGGTGGTGCCTCCGTACATGCCACCAAGTCGGGTGTAACCCACTTCACGGCAAAGACCGAGGAGGAAGGCCTTCAGATGATCAAGATGCTGCTGAGCTATATCCCCTCCAACAATATGGAAGTGGCTCCCCGTCGTAAGTGCGACGATCCCATCAACCGTATGGAGGACACGCTCAACGAGATTATCCCCGAGAATCCCAACGAGGCATACGATATGTACAAGGTGATTGGTTCTATTACCGACAATGGCGAGTTCTTCGAGGTTCAGCCCAAGTTCGCTAAGAACATCATCGTAGGTTTCGCCCGCTTCAACGGTCAGAGTGTCGGTATCGTGGCTAACCAGCCTTCCTGCTATGCTGGTGTGCTCGATGTGAACGCCTCTCGTAAGGGTGCCCGTTTCGTTCGCTTCTGCGACGCTTTCAATATTCCTATCGTATCGCTCGTCGACGTTCCTGGATTCCTGCCTGGTACAGGTCAGGAGTACAATGCCGTCATCCTGCACGGCGCACAGCTGCTCTATGCTTACGGAGAGGCTACCGTACCCAAGATCACCGTCACCCTGCGTAAGTCCTATGGTGGTTCACACATCGTGATGGGCTGTAAGCAGCTCCACACCGACCTGAACTACGCATGGCCATCTTCAGAGATTGCCGTGATGGGTGCCGCTGGTGCTGCTGCCGTGCTGTATGCTAAGGAGGCAAAGGCCAAGAAGGAAGCCGGTGAGGATGTCAAGGCCTTCATTGCTGAGAAGGAGGACGAGTACAACGAGCTCTTCGCCAATCCATATCAGGCAGCTAAGTATGGCTACATCGATGATGTGATTGAGCCTCGCAATACCCGTTTCCGCATCTGTCGCGGTCTGGCCCAGCTCGCTACCAAGCGCGATGCTCTGCCCGCTAAGAAGCATGGTAATATTCCGATGTAATCATTAAAACGCTTATGAACAACGAAGTCTATGCAGCCATTGCCCTTGCTCTGCACGAGCACTTAGGCAATAACGTTCACGACCGCGAGCCCGGCATTATCACCATTAATGCCCATCCTACCCAGTGGAACGGCTATGCGCTTTCGTTTACGCAACAACCATAAAAAACATAAAGGTTATGAATGAATATAAGTATACAATCAACGGCAATAAATACGAGGTGGTCATCAGCGATATCACTGACAACATCGCCACACTGACCGTCAATGGTGAACAATATACCGTAGAGATGGAGAAGCAGGCTGAGCCTGAGAAGCCAAAGCCCGTCGTTCGACAAGCCAGTGAGACCAGTGAGAGCTCAACCAGTTCTTCCGGTTCTGCTTCTGGCACAGCCATCAAGGCGCCTCTGCCTGGTGTTATCACAGAGATCTGTGTAACCGAAGGTCAGGAGGTTGCTGCTGGCGACACTGTGATTGTACTCGAAGCCATGAAGATGGCCAATGCCCTGCAGGCAGAAAAGTCCGGAAAGGTTTCTGCCATCGTCGTGAAAGTTGGTCAGAGCGTGATGGAAGACGAGGCCCTCGTCTACATCGAATAGGAATGACACCTACCTATTATTAACACGAATCCCCATCGTCATCTGACAATGGGGATTCGTTCTTTAACGGGCTGTCCACAAATGTGAGGTCATCCATTACCTTCCAGTCCTTGATACATCTCCAGCAGGGCCTCTACCACGTCCTGGTGTTCGTATTTCTCCTGAATCATCCTTCTGGCATTGGCAGCCATGGCTGTTGTTTTGTCAGGGTTGTCGATGAAATGGAGCATTGCCTCATAAAGGCTGTTCTTGTCGCGTGGTGGAATGATGACACCATTCTCTCCCTCCACAATAATCTCATTACACCCGTTGATATCAGTCACAATCGAAGGCAGTCCCATGGCCCCGGCCTCCAAGACCACTCTCGGGAAGCCTTCCCTGTAACTGGGAAACACCAAGGCATCAGCTGCAGCGAGGTAGGGCCTCACATCCTTCTTATAGCCCACGTACGACACACTATCGTTGTTCCTGAAGAAGTTTTCATGCTCCTCTGTGATGGAACCCTGCTCCCTCTCAAACCATCCCACCAGCATCAGCTTACACTTCTTATTCATCCTGAGCAGTCTGTTCATTGCCTCAGCGAGTTCGTCCATGCCCTTGTCCTTCACGATTCTTCCGATAAAGACAAAGGCAAACTCATCCGCCTCAATTCCTAATCTGCGCCGTGTCTCCTCACGCTGTGTCTGTCGACCCTCTGGAGAAAAATAGTGGGTATTGATACCGTTGATGTTACCGTTGTGTATCACTTTGAGCGGTTTCCGGGTGATGCCGTCTGCGATGAGCGTACGTTTCACCCCTTCCCCTTCAGGTATCACCTTATTGGCACACAGACACGTCAGCCGTTCCATGCTCATCAGCACAAACCTGCCCACTCCGCTGGCTCCCTGATAGCGCAGCCCAGTCACCGTATAGATACGATGCGGAACCCTGGTCACCAGTGCCGCCATCATTGCCAGCAGGCTACCCTTAGGCGTATTGGCATGCACGATAAAAGGCTTTTCCCGCTTGAAGATCTTGATCATGTGCCACAGGCATAGCAGGTCTCTGCTGAGAGAGATATCCCTGCGCATGGCAAGCTCTATTACTCTGATGCCTTCCCGTTTTTCCACTTTGTGCAACAGCCCAGTGTCTGCTGACAGGCCTATTACTTCATAATGATTATTAAGGTATTTCAGCTGTCCTCTCAACAACAAGAACAGACTGATGTCCGATGTGGTTACTCTAATGAGTTTTTTCATATTTGTTTATTTCAGCTTCTTCTATTCTTCTGATGACCTTACAGGGGTTGCCGTAGGCCACCACACCATCAGGGATGTCTTTCAGCACGACGCTGCCTGCTCCTATGATGCTCCACTTGCCTACCTTCACGCCTTGCACAACCACGGCTCCCGCTCCAATCCAGGAACCTTCGCCAATGGTCAGCGACCCGCAAAGTGTGGCATGAGGCGAAATATGTACATAGTCACCTGTCAGGCACTCATGCTCCACCACAGCCCCCGTATTGATAATGCAGTGACGCCCTATCCGAGATCCGCTGTTCACGATGGTCCCTGCCATCAACACACTACCCTCACCTATCTCCGCAAATGGTGAGACGATGGCCGACTGGTGAATAGCCGTGCCGAACTTCATCCCAAGTTGTTGCAGTCTTTCAACCACTGTTTTCCGATTTTCAGCCTTGCCGATACACACAATAATCTCATCGTCCGTATTTAATTCGTGGCTAACCTCATTTTCCATCCATTTCGCGACATCGAGGTTGTCATCGTAGATGCCCGACACCTTTAGCCCCTGGCTCTCTAAGATATCTCTGACAACCCTCGCATGTCCGCCTGCTCCATATAAATACATCGCTTTAACCTTTTATGATATTATAATAACATGTTTTCTTAGTAATTCTATGCATGAAAAAGATCATCGATATCCACCTCATTATTGACACTCTGCCATCCGGCATTGTGTACTAACCCTGAAGAAGTAACCATTGTCAATAGAAGAGACTTCTTGGTTTCAGTAACCTCACGGAATGTATCACGTCGTTCCAACATCCGCCCGGCATATTCTGTAGAAATGGCAAAGGGCTTATTGGTGAACTTCATTTCACAGAGGTTGATGGTCTTATCTCCACGGTCAATAATCAGGTCTATCTGAGCACCCTTGCGCTCTTCACCATCCTTATTCGTATAAGCCTTGCACGACCAAGAACATACATTTGTCAGGATGCCGCTGATACCCAATTTGTGTTTGATTTGAGGAAGGTGGTGCAGGCACACCTGTTCAAAGGCATAGCCCTCCCAACTGGAAATATCCTGCCCCAGATGACTCCAGTAATGTTCGTCACCCCCATGATAGTTCTTTACGAAACGGAGATAGAACAGAGAATAGAGGTCTGTTAGCTGATACATCATGTCACGTGCAGACTTTCCGAATGCATTATAACTACGTATAAAGTCACAATTACACAAATCATCGAGCACGTCGGAAAAATAGCCGTTATCTTCTACTCCTATTTCCCGAATCAGTTCCTGCCTTGTCATACCTTTCATCTGCTTTGAAAGCACCTCAACAACACGACGATAGAGGCGTGACTCTTTAAAAAGGGACTTATAGAGGAAGTCATACTCTTTCTGCAGTGGTGCATTCTCCGAAAAGAACAACGCGTCAATATTCTGAGCCACGCTCAAACTTCTGCTCATCATATCAAGGTAATAAGGTGTTCCACCAAGTGCCATATAGGTTTCTATGATATGCTGACGTGACAAATCGAAACCACGTAGCTTCAGGAACTCTTCCGTCTCACTGAGATTGAACGGTCGCAGATATATCTGTTTTGTTACCCGATTGTGCAGTCCACCCTTATCACCGAGCAATTTGCTGGTCATCCAAGTAGTTGCCGACCCACACACTATCAGTTTAATATTGTCATGCTTCGATGCCCAGCCATTCCAAAACAAATCAAAAGCTTTCAGGAATCGCGAACGGGGTGTATCTAGCCATGGCAGTTCATCGATGAAGATGTCTATACGATCCTTGTCAAGTAATGTCTCAATATACTCACGCAGCATAAGGAAGGCATCCATCCAGTCCTTGGGAACTTTGTATTTCTTCTTGGCATAAATACTCAACTGGTTTGCGAAGTTGGTCAACTGCTCCTTACGAGTTCCTTCGTAAATACCAGTTGTATAATAATCGTATTTGGCAGCAAACGTTTTGTCAATAAGGAATGTCTTACCAATACGCCTACGTCCATAAACAGCGACCAACTCAGCCTTTGGTGAACTGATGATCTCCTGCAGAAGTGCAAGTTCTTGGTGCCTGCCCACCATATCGTTCTTATTCTCCATACCAGTGTTTATTATTTTTTGCAAAGGTAATACTATTAATTGAAAAAAAGAAGAAAAAGTGGTTATTTTACTGCGGTAACCTATTTTTTTTTCGGGTTATCGCAGTGCTATACGCAATTTCCGTCATCTTTCATTATCATTAAGGTTAGGGTTAAAGTTAACGTTAGCAATTCTTCGTCACTATCCTTTTATGATATTATAATAGAATGTAAACGCATAAAACGCCACCATCGCATAGCCCAACATCTGTTCGTGGTTCTCCCAGAACCGCTTTTTCATCAGCGGGTAGATGAGCACAATGGGCATGATAAACCATGATATCTGTGCCAGACGATTCGAGTAGCTCGCCCTGATCACCAGCACCCAGATGGCATTGGTTGCCAGATACACGTTATAGATCCAATGGTAATATTCATCCACAAAGTTCCGACGGAAGATGAAGTACCAACCCAATGCAACCGGCATTGCGCTATATAGCAGGAAGTCCCATCTGAAACCGATTTCCATCAGAGTCTCGTTGGTGTCTATATTTGTCACGGTAAGATAGTCTGTAAATCGTGTATTGTCTTCAAACATACTTAATCCTGCTAAGGCAGCCTGTATCGTATCTCCCACGAAATACGATACGATGACACACAATACCCATCCCGCTAAGTAATAATAACTGTTCTTCACGAAATAGGCCAGCACCGCTGCCCCAATCATCATCCAAACCGACTGATGGAATCCCGCTGCTATCAGGCATAGCACTGCTGCCACCGGCAGATTCTCCACGTAGGTCATCGCTAAGATAAACACAGAGGCCCCCAACCCATTGCGGATGCCATTTGTGCCGTATGCCCAGAATGTAAACATACAGATAATCACCAGTAGCGGAATATAGTAATACGAACGGAACATCCTCACCATCGCCAACCATATTGAACCCACATAGATGGTCGTACAACAAAGAAAGTATCCATGTTCATCCACCAGCTTCGCTAATAGCCTGGTCATATTTCCAAATGCCCACTCCCCCTCAAAGTGCCATCTTAACGGTTCTTCCGATGCCACCATTCGTCTGAAATCAGCAGCATATACACTCATGTCACCGAATTGCCATCCTGATACAGGCCGCAGGCCCATGTATAGGGTTAAGAGCACAACCACTGCCACACCCCACAGAGCGTTCAGCCTCACCGCGTCGCGCTGGAGTACCATCCCTGTAAAGCACTGCACCAGTGCAAGGATGAGCAACAGCAACACCCCATAGTTAAAAACCGGCGTATAGTCCGTTAAACTTACAAAGTCAAACATGTTTTCTCAGTAATTCTTCGTTACATTCATTAGTCACCGTGTCAGGCAGGGGTAATGCAATAATGTTGTCACGACGTTTTTCTCTAAAGATTATCAATCATTTTTGTTGCTTATTTGTTTTGCAATAGGAATTGTTTTTGAATATCGTCCATGGCTACAATATTTGCACGCTTCCACATAAGGTATATAACCATAAAAAAATTTGAAGAGTCTCTTTTTTATTTCTTCAGAACTGACGGTATTGTCCAACAAGTCTACATAATCACTATCTCTTAGTGGAATTTTGCCAATGTTTGCACCATGAGAATTACGTGGACAATGAAATATCCGACCATACAGAAGGTTTTTACACGAGCCTGTGCTTTTTGATCTACAATTATAAAACATCTCTCTCAATTCTGCTTTACTATAGTCCCTTATGACCAAATCTCCGAAATCATACCAAACTTCAATAGGAGCTATTTGATACCTAATGTTGTTTTGACGCAATTGATTGATGAGTTCATCTTTTTTTCTCGATATAGGACCATAATCGCTGATGGTAATATGGAATTTTTTGTTTTTTAAGATATCAAGAATTCTTTCATCCTTTATTATCAACGTTCCGTTAGTAACAATATCTGAAATCATTATCTTATCTTCATTATTGATGATGCATAATACATCATATAGATGAGGATAGCATAAAGGTTCTCCTCCTAAAAGGCGTATTTTGTAGATTGAGTCTACTGCGCTAGTCAAACTATTCAACATTAACACAATCTCATTTATATCAATGTGACGCAAAAGAGCTGCGGGATAGGAATCAATAAGTGCAGAACAACCTTTACATTTGAGTGTACATACAGTTGTAAGTGGTATTTCTATATATCTAACATTTAGCACCTTACCTGTAAGAGCTAAATACAGTTGCATTGGACTTATTATTATTTTTTTTATATAGAATAATGAATAATAAGTCTTGATGCCTTTCCGTCGTACCTCCTCAATATTTTCTAACTCAATAATTTGAATTAGACACAATATGATTTCTTTGACTCTATAAATAAACAATAATAATCTATACATAATTCAAAATTATTATAGAGAACCAAACCTCAGAAATTTTTAGTGACTTTCATCAGCCACCGTGTCAAGCGGGGACTATGCAGTAATATGGTCACGATGATTTTCTCTAAAATATTGATACGCCAGTTCAGCCAATATGCTTTTAGGGTGTCATTTTCATATTTCTTGCATTGTGCAAAGACTGCACTTTCATCATTTGTCCCGTAATTCCTATTTTTCCAAAATATCATATCTTTGTAAAGTCGACTCAACAAATCACGGCTGTACTGCTTCTTGTTTTCTGGAAGATTAACATAATTATCATGGTACATCTTTACAAGACATGAATAGGTAATATTCCAATAATCTGATTGGTGCATTAATGATGTCGGTCTTTGCATCCAAAAATACATCTCGCGATGTATGGCAACTACACTTTTTGCTTTCAAAAAAACGCGGATGTTATAATCGAAATCTTGGGCTGTTGGGTAGTTTCTGTTATAAATATCTTCTACCAACTCTCTTCTATAAAGTTTATTCCAAACAAATCTGCGAATGTTACAGGTTACCAGATCAAAAATCCATGTTTCTTGCGGGATTTCCTCTATCGTCCCTTCTTTAGCAGTTATAATGTCCTCATTAAAAATATCAGTTTTTTTATAGTCTATAATCGCAATATCATATTTCTTAGGATAGTTTATACCTTGGTGAAGGGTTCTAACAGCATCCAAATGGAGGTAGTCATCACCATCAACAAACATCAGATAATTACCTTTTGCAACTTTTTGTCCAGAGTTTCTGGCAGCCCATAACCCTTGATTGTGCTGGTGAATAACCATTGCCCTACTATCTTTTTCTGCAAAGTTATCGCAGATGTTCCCAGAATTATCAGTAGAACCGTCGTCCACTAAAATGATTTCCAGATGATAGTAGGTTTGAGCGGCAATAGTCTCTAAACATTTGGGCAGGTATGCCTCAATATTGTAAACAGATACTATTACGCTTATTAGTTCTTCTGTCATCCTTTAAAAAAAATATGGTGGATACAAAAATATTATTTATTGTCTCTATTCATTTCTATGAGAATGCTCAAAGTCTCAGCAAGCCCTTCTTTTATTCCATAATGACCTTTCCATCCTAAAGAACGAAGTTTTTCATTTTTCAAGACACAGTTTATAGGTTTTGAATATAAGTGTTCTTCTGCTGTACTTAATTGTTCGTAAACGACACCTGTACCTGCTATTTCAGAAACACATCGTGCTATATCTGCTATTGTGCTGACACCACCTTCGTATGATACATTGTATGCCTCTCCGCACTTGCCCTTTGCTAATATCGTTAGCATGGCAGTTACTGCATCTATAACATGGCAGTAACCCCTGTATTGTTGTCCTTTACTCTTTAGGATGATATTCTCTTTATTTACAGCATTTCTTAAAAACTGAGCATGTGCCTTACTGTCGTCCATTGCCATAGTTGGACCATAAATGCTGCATAATCGTGCAATCAGAGCATTCACTCCAAATTCGTGACTATAACTTTTTGCCAGAATTTCAGCATTCCGTTTGCTTTCAGGATAACAAGACCGTATCTGATTCATATCAATTGCTCCAAAGTCGTCTTCCGAATATTCATGGTTTCCATTGTTGCCATACACTTCAAAAGATGAAAGTAAAAGCATGCGAGTTTTTTTGTGTCTGACACAATAGTTAAGCATGTTGGTTGTTCCCTCAAATATAGTTAACATAGTCTCCGTTGGGTTATTTGCATACATAATGGGATCTGCAGGGCTAGCTCCATGAATAATATAGTCCACGTCTATGGAATCATCGAGGGGGAAACGTATATCCTGTTCAATAATATGCAATAAAGAAGACTCCTCAAAGGCTTTAAATCTTTTCAATAACTTACTGCGATTTCTACCCAAAGCATATACATCAAAACTATAGCCATATTTGTTAGCCAGCATGAGCATGTCAATCAGACAGGAACCGATCATTCCTGATGCACCTGTAACCAAAATACGCCCTCCGGTCATTGGTAACTGACTGATTGATCTTACCAATGCTGCTGAATAGGTAGCGTTATTCACCATATCAATGCATCCATTTATCCTTCTTTGCATTAAGAAGGGCTTTAAATATTTCAATGTCTTCAGTTGTCGTCAGTTTCAGATTCTTTTCAGACCCCTTTGACATATATAATTTTCTTCCTAATTCAATATACATAGTACAGGAGGCAACAGACTTTGTTATTCCTTTCTCCAATGCCTCAAAGTGAGCGTCCAATATATCCTTTAAGAAGAACGACTGAGGAGTTTGAGTTGTTTTTAGGTTATCTCTTGGAACCTGTTCAATCGATGAGACAGAGTCATACGTTTTCAGCATAGCTGCCGTACACGGAACAACAGTAATGGCATTGCCATATCTCTTACATACTCTTATGTTATCAGTAATGATTTCTTGACTCAACATGGGACGTGTGGCATCGTGAATCATAACTATGTCGTCTCCACTATGTCGCTTAAATATGTCTTGAAGTCCATTTCGGATAGAGTCTTGGCCGAAGTCGCCACCATCCACCACATTTTCAAGTTTCGTGATACCGAACTGTCTTGCATAAGCATACACCACTTCATGCCATCCCTTCAAACAAACAATTTCTATACTATCCACCTCTGGGTGATTCTGGAAAGCCTCCATCGTATAAACAATGATAGGTTTGTCATACACATTAATAAACTGCTTAGGGATATCTTGACCCATTCGGTCACCGATGCCTCCTGCAATGATAAGGGCTATATTCATTTTTTATTCTTTTATTCGAGAACTTTTCCAACCTTTAGCGCGATGCCGCAACTCGTCCAGAATTGTTCGCAATGGTAATGACTGTTTATCAATAAGCTGGGATTTATATCTATTTTGTATCTCTTCAATAGTAAGAGAATGTTTTAAATCAATAAAATACGGAATATGTATTTTCCGTTCTCCTTCAGGTGGCAATTGCATATAGTCACCGTAAAGGTATGAAAGGTACTGATGATAGCCGTTGGGTATACTAATGACTGTGTCTTCAAAAGGAACTTGAAGAGTACTATCAAACCAACTTTTTGAAAACACTTCGTTTACTATAGCTCCACTATAATCTACCAAAGAGTTGCCTTGTCCTGCCCGAAAAAGATCTTCTGCTATTTTTATCTGCCTGATATATCTATTTCTGAAAGGAGCGTATCTTGTTTTTTTTATAGTCTTAATGGCAGCCCGCAGAATCTTTCCACAGAATAAATCATAGCCTATCTCTTTCCACGAAGCATAGGCAATAGCTTTACGATATTTCCATGTCGCATAATGGTATGCTTCCAGGGCGGCATTGTCCTTACTACCGTTGCACTCATCTAAAGGGAAAATATCTAACCATGGTCCATAAACGAAAGGGAAATGAGCAAATTCCCATATCGTGCCCTCTGTTGTATAATATTTAGCATAAGGATAAGGGCTGTATCCGTCCAGATAGGTTGCTATCTTATAAGGCTTGTCCACCGTTTTCCTAAGAGTTATAAAACGGTCATAATCCTTTCTTTTCATAAAGACATCCATGTCATCATCCCATGGTATAAAGCCCTTGTGCCTTATCGCTCCAATCATGGTGCCATAAGCAGCATAATATTGGATACCATTATTCGAACAAAAGTCTGCAAAATGCTTGAAAACCTTAAGCAAAATTGACTGATATTCAGAAAGATTCTGGTTCATATATTCAAAGATTATGTGTCATTTTCAATAACCACTGTGTAAGTCGGGGTTTATTTATGAGGAAAACAATAGTAACCCTTTCCATCAGGTTGATATGTCTATTAAGCAAGTATTGTTTTTTTGTTTGTTCTTCGATTTTTTTACAACGAATATATACCTCATCATACATAGGTGTTAGATAGCATCGTCCCTTCATAAGTGTCATTCGTCTATACAAATATTTCAAGCTGAAGCACTGATAAAGCGGTTTTGTAATAGATATTTCAGAATAATTAGCAAATAGCATTTCAATTCGATACATCATACCTTCTTTCAGAGCTTTAGAATCATTCGATAAAGAGGTATATCTATATGTATAGAAATATAGAGGATGATTAGTGTAAGCAACATTCCTTGCAAACGGGAACACACGAAGATTAAAATCCCAATCCTCACAATAACAAAAATCTCGGAATAGAACATTCTCAATCAAACTTCTACGATATAACTTATTCCAAACCACCTTAAATAGAGAAGCATCACGCGACGCAATACGTAAAGTTCTTTGCATGTATGTATAAGGCATTATTATTTCATATTTGCTTTTATTAACAAAGCGCCTATTGTCATCTAAAATGGGGCCATCATTGTGAGCAATTGCGTTAAAATTGCATATTGATATGTCCGTAGAATATGACTTTTTAAAAGGTTCATACAAGACTTTTATAAAATTTGTCGATAGGAAATCATCACTATCAACAAATGTTAAGAAGTCACCGTTAGCACATTTTATTCCAGAATTTCTTGCAGCCGATAAACCTTGATTTTTCTGATGAATAACTTTAATACGGTTATCTTTCTCAGAGAATATGTCGCAGATTCGTCCACTACCATCCGTAGACCCGTCATCCACCAGGATAATTTCCAAATTCCGGTATGTTTGAGCCATAATAGACTTTATACATCGTGGCAAACATGCCTCAACGTTATAGATTGGTACGATGACACTAATAAGTTCTTTCTGTTTCACGTTTTCATTTTTTCATCGGTTGATGATTCTGTTGATGACTTGGAACATCAGGAAAATAGACCAAGTCTTGCGGTGGCGTGCGGCGATATAAAAGGTACGCCAGTGTAAAGGCATCTCCTTGGTATCGAGTTTTTTGATAGCAGCCGAATACCAATCTGATTGTATGATGGTATTTAGCATCTGGTACTTCCACTGGAACGATTCTCTGCAAAACGTAATGTTCAGGCCGAGTCCTAAAAGACAGAGGGCTTTTCTGCGGGAAAGAGCCTCCGTCAACTCGGGGCGATTTAAAGGAGTAATAACATTTTCGATCCTTTCAAACATCCGTAACCACTTTTTATCAAGATCCTCCTTGTAGAGAGAAGTAAGGGTTGAAAGCGTTGATTTACGGTAATGGTAGAGACATTCTGGTAGATAAAATGCGCGATGAACATATTTGTGGTACTCAACATTGAAAAGAAGATCTTCTGTTCCGATCTCATTAGTTGAAACAAAAGTCAAATGATGATCTCTGATAGTCTCTGTACGGTAAATCTTACCCCATGGTGTTGAAAGACTATCTATATTATCAGGATGCCTTAGTTCCTTACCATTAGGAGCTATCAGCCGCTCGTATAAAAGATGAATGTTTGTCTCATTGAATTTGATTTCCTCATTTCCCAAAAATTGCTTAGGAGCCGAAGAACTCTTAAACTCTCGGACATACGAGAAAAGCACCAACTCTGTATCCTGTGATACGTCTAAGACCTTTTGACAGCAATTCGTTTCTATCCAGTCATCACTATCAACAAACATAATCCAGTCACCTTTTGCTACTTGCAAACCTATATTGCGAGCACATGAGACTCCCTGATTGTCTTGCGTAATAATCCTTATTCTCTCGTCTTTTGCTGCATATTGTTCCAATATGGCCAACGACTCGTCCGTGCTGCCATCGTTCACGCAGATAATCTCAATATCCCGATATGTCTGGTTCACGAGTGAATCTATACACTGCGGGAGAAACTTCTCCACATTATATACAGGTACAATTATACTAATCATACTAAAACGTGAACGTCAACGTCAACGATAACGGGGACGAGAACTTAGGCTATCAACCAATCGTCAATGAGTTTTGTTTCTGTTGAGAAAGGGCAGGAGGTATTTGATAAACCCCTGTTCCACCTCGCGGTTCGGGAATCCCAAAATGTATGAGTCAAACTCACGGTCGTAACTCTTCAGCGTCAGATAACCACTCTGGTATAGCAGTGGCAGCGGGTTCTCATCCATAATATCGATACTATTGAGCGTTTCGGTGGTCAGTTCATCTGAAGTCATATTCTCCAACGGGTAACAAGTCTTCTTCAGTTGATAGACCAGGAATGACGGTGTGCCCGTCTCAAACCAGTAGTCGCGGAACTGGCAACTAGCCAAAGTATTCAATACGCTGAAAGGATTATACATCCCTGGGCTGGGCAGGCAGAAGTGATACCCGTCGAAGTCGCGCTGAAGTCGGTGGTAACAATCATCCTTCGTCATACCATTGGCTTCAGCCAGAAGACCTACGCCATCATCGAAGTTTTGGCGAAGCTCCTCCTCACTAATGCCGCAAAGAGTGGCATAGCGGAGATCAAACGATAGGTCAAGGAGATTATTCAGGTCGCTGAACACACTTACCTTACCGAACTTTGTGACACCCGTAAAGAACGCGAAACGAATCTTGGCATCCATCGTCTTCACCACGGAATAGAAGGCTTTCAGTTTGCTACGGTAAGCCGCCTGAAGCTGTTCGTTGCCAATGGCCTGCAACAAAGGTTTGTCATACTCATCAACGAGGATAACCACTCTCTTTCCTGTCTTCTCATTAACGTTATTGATAACATGAATGAACCGCTCCTCAGGTGACCTGTCTTTATACTCATCACCATATTGTTTCTCCCAGCCCTCCAAATGACGATTCAGTTCGGCTTCAAGCGATGACTCATCCTTATATTCCCGAGCATTCAAGTCTAAATGCAGGATGGGGTATGGTGTCCAGTCCTTTTCCAAATGACTCACAGCAAGTCCTTCGAACAGTTCCTCGCTACCCTCAAAATAGGCTTCTAAGGTTGAAAGGAACAACGACTTGCCGAAACGACGTGGACGAGAGAGAAAATAGTACTTCCCTTCAGACACCATCTTGTACATCAGAGCCGTCTTATCAACGTAGGCATAACCGCCATTACGGACCTCACCGAAATTCTGTATTCCTATTGGGTATTTCATTGAAATAGTCTTTATCTGCTGCAAAAATACGAAAAAGAAGTAAATCTTCCAAACATATCAACTGATTTTTCTGGTTTTATAGCGTATAAAAGCATACCAGAGGATGCCAAAGGGTATGGCAGAGATGACGAGCCTGGGGCGGGGAGACTCCTGTATAAACCTACAGTTACGCAGCATGATGCTGCTCGATACGTAATGGATAGCCTCGATGAAGCGCCGTTTGGCTGTCGGAGCCAAAACCATCGACTGCTTGCGGATGAAAGCAAAGCCCTGCGGGTTACGGATATACTGTCGGTACATGTTCATCGTTGAGCCGTCAGGCTGGTAATTGACACAGCAGACAGGCTCGTTTAGCGTCAGCAATTCATAGTCCTGATCAATCAGTTCATATTTGTATGCTAATGAAACGTATTTTTCCCCTTTGAACAGCGGATACTCAGGATAGCTATTTATCACCTCCGTGCGATAGATTAGTTTCTTATCACCTCGTCCGCCGTGGTTATAAAACCCACTCAAGGTCGTTCGTTCCACCCCTTCCGGCAATCTCGTTCCAATCAGGTTTCCGCTAAAATCCACATCCAAAGCAATAATCCCCGCAACCTTCTTCCCGTCCCCGTTCCCGTTAATATCCCCGTCCCAGTTGACGTTGACGTTAGCGTTGACGTTAACCTTCCCGTTAACTTTCCCGTTCCAAAACCCTACTATCTTTTCCACCGCATCATCAGGCATATAATCATCCGAATCAATGCATGTGTTCAGTTCTGTTTCTATCAATCGATAAGCCGCGTTATGCGCACCATGCATCCCTTGATTCTCCTGATAGAAATAGGTGATGGGTATTTTATCTTCTTTCTGCCACCCTTCCACCAACTCTCTTGTGTTATCCGTCGAACCATCATCAATCACCAACCAACAGAAATCCCTGCACGTCTGCCGGCATAGAGACTCATAGCAAAGGTGCAATGAGTAAGCTCGGTTGTAGGTTGGTGTAAATATGGTTAATGTAGGCATCTGTTAATAATTGAGTCCAAAGGCCCAAAGGGGAATGACATTGCCATAGCCGTACTCTATATCATCCCTCACGACATAAGCATCCGTTACACCTTCAATTTGCTTTTTCCCTTTCTTCCTTCCCCCCACCTCAAAAATGTGCCCGTCGATGGTGAAGTCGGTCGTTTCCGAGGCTATGACGCTTTGGTTTACACGCATCTGATTGAAGAAGAACGTCTCGCGCACATTGCCGATGTCAGTAATATCTCCAGTAAGTACGTAAGCCAGGTTGGTATTGTCAAGATACACTTTGTTCACCTTGCCAAGGCTTCGTATACCTCCTGTGGCATCACGCAGTTGTCCAATCAGCCCAGCCTCTTCCATCAATAGCAGGTAGTCGGCCACATTGTTTCGGCTCACACCAAGCACCTGTCCTATGGTGGTCATGTTTGGCTTGAAGGGCACACTCTCTGCGATGACCGCCAGCAGGCGTCTTAGTTTTCGCGCTATGGTGGCGTTGAGCGATGCATACTGCGGGATATCCACTTCAAGCGTCTTGTTGATGATGCTTAACAGCCTCTCGCCGTAGTCGGCCTCACCAGCAAAAGGGTAATAGCCCTTGAGCATATAATCACGGAAAGAGGACAGCGGACGGAAACCATTGGGCAGATGTATGCGCTGCTGTAAAATGTCGTCAAGTGAGTAAACAGGGATGGTTATATTGTGAAACAGTTGCAGATATTCGCGCCAAGACAGGCCCTGAATATGGTTGATGATAGCACGACGGGAAAGGTCGCTTGTGGCTCCCTTGGTGATATCGAGTACAGAAGAGCCCGAAAACACTACCTGAAGCTCTGCGTGATAGTCGTAGATGAGTTTCAACTCACGCGACCAATCCTCATGCTTGTGAATCTCGTCGATGAATAGATGTCTACCTCCCATCTTCGAGAACTCATCGGCAAGGTCTATCAGGCGGTGGGTGGTGAAGTAGAAATCGTCGGCAGTGACATACAGCGTTTCTGCGGGGTTGAGATGCTCCTTAATACGCTGCAGCATCATGGTGGTTTTTCCAACGCCCCTTGGCCCTACTATACCTACCATGCGGTTCGACCAGTTGATACGGTCGAACATATAGCGGTGAAACACTGTGGGTGTCTCATTGAGCAGTTTCCTGTAATTGTTCGTCAGGTGTTCCATTCTCCTTACATATTGGTTAATGACGATGCAAAATTAGTAAAATTGCATCAAACGAGTGCAACTTTTTCCAAAAATCGCACTCACAGAGTGCAGTTTTTCTTCAAAAACGCACTTATCCAGTGCAGTATAGAGCATAAATGCAATGAGTAAGCTCGGTTGTAGGTCGGTGTAAATATGGTTAGTGTAGGCATCTGCTAATTAAAATGAACTAAGATACGTCTTGCAATCTTTTTCCATTTCCACTCATACACATCCTTTCTCGCCAAGTCATATATCGACTCAACATCTTTATCCATGATTGCGACACTCATTGGCGACATATCGCATTTATCTTGCAGCTTTAGCCAGTCAAACACATCGTATGTGCTGTCCATCAATTCTTCTGCTATCCATTTTTTGATATTTTCCTTTGTATCAACATTGTGCAATATCATTGATTCCACCTGTGCCTTAAAACAATTTCTTAATTCTATAGTAGAATAGAACTTAGCCGCGTTTGAATGCATTTCCTCCGCATAATTTAACTTTATTTGATATAGTCGTTTTGTACTATTCATATAATTGGGTTTGTACTTACTTGTCATCCCCTGCAACTCGTAATGATATAAAGCATCATTTATCACACAAATGGAATTTAATTTCGGAAACACCTGCATATTCATATATTGGTCTTGAGCATACTGAAGCCCTCCTGCTTTAAGGTTTATCAAGTGTTCCCTTCTATATAGTTTAGACCATGCACTTACGTTAAAAGACCCATATCCGAAAAAAGACATATAAACTTTACTCATTATATCTTCCTTCTTAAGTACAACAACACTTTGACGATTATTACTACGAGGATAATGTATTTTCAGGAATTTTCCTATGGAAATGAATGTTCGACACTTACATTGAACCATATCTGCATCCTTCTGTTTTAATATATTTAACATTTTTTCTATAGCATTCAACTCTATATAATCATCAGCATCTATAAAAGTGATAAAACTTCCATGCGAACAATTTACACCATCCAGTCGAGCCTGTTCCAACATTTCGTTCTTCTTTTTGTGAACAACAATCTTATTTCCCACATTTTCCAATATACTATCTATCTGAGATGACGTCCCATCAGTTGAACAATCATCAATCACAATAATTTCTATCCTATCATACGTTTGGTTTAAAACAGACAACAGACATCTTTTTATCGTTCTGCTTGCATTATATGCAGGGATAATTACACTTACCAATTCTCTTTTCATTTCTATCTCTTTAGACTAAATCGATGTACATATTTTGCAAATCAGCGACATTCTCCACAATATCATAGCCAGTATCGACTATTTGTTGGGAATAGACTGGGCGGTTATTGTGGATAGCAAACTGGCGAATCATGGCCTTAGTCCATTCTTCCACTCTATCATTTAATGAAAGGCAAATTACTAGATCAGTCAGACAGGCCTCTTGAGGCACGTCATCCGAAATGACACAAGGCAAACCAGAACACTGGGCTTCTACAAACGCGATTCCCAGGCCTTCATGTATAGAAGGAAAAAGAAACACATCAGAGGCCATCAACAACTCGTTCACATCCGTTCTTGTTCCTAAAAACTTAACCTTTTCTGATAAGGAGAGCATCTCAACTTTACTCTCTATAGCACTCTTCAGTTCTCCATCACCAATTAGTAATAACAATGCATCTGGATTATGCTCAAGTAGATGCTTAAAGATAGATAGTATAAATTGATGGTTTTTGGCCTTTACAAAACTGCCCACATGACAAACAACCATTGTTTGCGGATTGATTCCTAGTTGTTCTCGTTTTTCTTGACGTATCGTTTCTGAAAACTGATAGAGTTTTGTATCAATAGCATTAGGCAGAATCATGGCCTTTTGAGCTAATTTCTTTCCAAAAAGCCATTCTGCGGCATCTCTTCCGCAGGCAAAGTAATCCGTCAGATAAGGTCTCATCTTATGTTTAAGCCATGTCCGAACAATCAACTTTAGGTCAAAGGGAACATGGGAACTATGAGCATGGGCAATAATATGAGGAATTTTCCGTCTTGATGCTTCTTTATAAAAGAAATAACCTGATTCAGAACATTGTCCATGAATAATCATATATTCTGGATGCTGATCAAAAAAATTTTTGATTTGCTTTTTATATTGAGGGACTGTCCAAGGACGTAACGGTATAAAACGATAGATTCGGCCCCCTAATTGCTCTATCTCATCCTCATATGCTCCTCGCTCTTCCCGATGTACCACGAAGTCGAACTGGACCTTCGTACGATCAATGTGACGATAATAGTTCATGACCATTGTTTCAGCTCCACCCCTATTCAGGATCGTAAAGAGCATTAAGACCCTTATGGGGACGTCAACGTCAACGGGAACGTCAACGTCAACGGGAACGTCAACGGGAACGTCAACGTCAACGGGAACGCTTGGGGCGGCAGGAGTTACAGGATGTGTATTATCGTTCATGTTATCGTTCTGATTCGTCGCATCAGGCGCACCCGCCACTGCGTAATCTTGGGTAGCCACGACATAGAATAGTGGTGAATGGTGTGGGTGTTATTTGTAAGTTCGATCTTCCCTGTCAGAGAGTCCATCGGACAGAGATAGTCTGCCGGATAAATGGTGACAACGGGAACGTCAACGGGAACGTCAACGGGGACGGAGGAGTTAGCGTTATCGTTAACGTTGACGTTCTGAAGCGTGCCATCTAATTTAAGACCTTTTTGCAGAAGCAAATCCGTGACTAACGGAATCATGGTGTAGGGATTCCATTGTCCGTCTTCCAGATAGTAACTAAGTGCAGAGAAGCCATCAAGTATCTCTTTATATAAGAAGAAACCTTTCGGAGCGGCTAAGCCTAAGCCTGGCGCCACGTGAATATTGCCCAAAGCATCAGGCTTTTCCCAGCCCATAAACGGCCCTCGCTCTACCAATTCATCAATGGGTCTGATCACCTCTACATCCGTATCGAAATAGACACCGCCCTTATGATAAAGCACCCAAAAACGCGCTACATCACTGACAAAGGCATACTTCCCAGCCTGGTAGGCGTCACGGGTATAGGGCATCATGTTCACATCGAAGTTATCCTCATTCCATTCCTTGATCTCATAGTCAGGGCAATACTTCCGCCAAGAGGTGATGCAGCGTTGCACCGACTTTGGCTTCTCTTTAGCTCCAAACCAGCAATAATGAATGACCTTGGGAATCATATTAATTTTAATGTCAACGGGAACGGGAACGTTAACCCTAACTTATAGGAGTTTGTAGAGCTTCTCTATTTCTGTAGTATTGCTATAGTCGTGTGCCAGGAGGTAGCTGACCATTGACTGCTGCTGCACCTTGTCGTTCAGAAACTCGGCGATGCCCTTGGCACAACCTTTATTGTCCATAGGTACGATGACTCCGTCGATGCCATCCTGAATCTGAGAAGTGGCTGTCGGATAGTTTGTGACCACTACTGGTTTGCCAAGCATCTGGGCCTCACGGACTGTGACGGCATTGCCTTCGTAGCGGGAGGGCTGAACATAGATGTCGCAGGCCTTGATATAAGGATAGGGGTTTTCTTTCTTCCCAAGAATAATCACCTGTCCTTCCATACCTTCCTCAACAATACGCTGACGAATGAGAGACTCTTCACCACCATAGCCTATCAAGTACCAGCGACAGTGACATTGAACATTGAACATTGAGCATTGAACATTAAGAGACGAAAGGATAGCCGGCACGTTGTCGTAGTTCTTGGGATGGGTAAAGCGGCCAACGGAGAGGAGGTTGATGACACCCGCTTCACGGGGCATTTCCTTGGCCACTTCTTCTGGTGTCATTTCTTCTGCACGACTCCTGACAAAATCTGCTGACAGGATGTTATGGATTTCCACGATTTTATCCTTAAGCGTAGGAAATACGGTAAGGAAAGCCTTTGTAACATCAGCTGAGATAGATACAATACGATCAAATTTGCTCCATACAGGCAACTCTATTTCTGTATTGACGTCTATCTTCGAATAATCGGTATGAATCCAACAGACTTTTCGCTTGGCACGTACCTTATTTAATACGATATTATGAGGTGTCAGGAAACTCACCGCCAAATCATATTCTCCAAACTGATCAAGTGACGGCAGATACGGTTCCACATTGTTCATCACATACTGGAAGATTGATGCATCTTGCAAATTCTTCCTTCTTCCTTCTTCCATCTTCCATCTTTTATGTTGCCATTTCGCCTTCAGTCGTCCCCAAACCACTCCGAATAAACCTTTACTCAACGCATCTTTCATGGGGCGTTCAATATAGGCATATGTTTTGATCTCAGGCAGCAGGTGTACCTCTTTGGGGATATATCTCATCAGTTCGCCCTGATGGCTATAGACAAACAGGTCGACGTCATATTTCGTATAATCCATCGTCCGTAGCAATCCGATAAGACTGATTTCAGCCCCTCCAAGCTCAAGGTAATGAATAGCAAATAACAGGCGTGGATTTTTGCCTTTCATGATTTTACAATTTGCATACACTACTTACACTTTGATGCAACATACTGGATTTAAAGCATTTGCTTAGTGTAAGCAATCCTCAATAATGTAAGCAATCATCATTTTATTCCTTTTGACGCACCAGATACTGGCGGCTGTTACCGATGCGACGGCCTTTAAGGCCAGGGATGTTCTTCAGATAACGGCCAAAAGTAGACACGCCATTAGCCTTCAGACCACTGCCTGCAATGTAACGCAGTCTTTCATAGATAGCCGTGGGCGACAACCATTCTCCTTCCTCCTCACTCGCAACCGGTTCGTAATATTCGTGGAAATACTGCACAGCAGGAGGGACAATCTGATACCGCCGGTTATGTTCCTGAATTTCCTGAATCTCTTCTGGCGTAAACCACCATTGCATCCGCCTTTCCATCACCAACGTATAGGCCTGGCCATAAAGTGCCTCGTAATTGGGTTCATAATCTGTATCAATAGGTGCCGTCAGGTGTACACAGATAAATCGACGACTGCCTGTAGGATCTGCCAGCACCTCTGTCTCATTCGTTGTGGATATAAACGAAGCATAGCGCTTGAACTCCTCAACATGTTTGCCATAGGGACGCTTCACCTTCACGTTCGGTAACTGTATAATATTCTTCAGGAAACCCTGCTGTATTTTAGGAGAAATCTTATTGAACTCATCGAGGTTGATAAGCAGGAAATTGTGCATCGCCTGCAATGTAGGTCGCTGGTCACTGACATCCTGCGTCTCGATAAAACCCCAGCTCAGTTCCCGTGGCAGCAGACTACGGCAGAACTTCGACTTGCCATCGCCCTGTGAGGAGATGAGTAACGGCACTACCGAATTGCCATACTCCTGACGGATTGGCAACCACTGCGCCACCATATAGAGGAACCACTTCTTAAACCATATCTCCCACTGCGGAATATCGCAAGGCACGGTTCGTGCCAGCATCGCGATATGGTCCGTCTTACCATCCCAGGCGTTACTTACCTTTAGCAGATAGTCCTCCACGGGGTTGCTCTGTCTGATAAGGTTCGAGTGAACATAGCGGCGTACATCCTTATCCCTCACATCGAGGTTGGCAAGTCTCGCTTCAATGGCCATCCCGTTAATGACGGCCTCGTCGCAGGGTTGCCAGTCCTGTATCCACGTATTGTTAGGACGATACTCTGTATAGCCCATCACTGTATTATAGCGGAACACATAGCGAGTGGTCAGGAATTGGATAAGCTTCCTCGTTGTCTGACTCACATCCGAATCCTCCTGATTACGTCGGGGTTTGTTCTCCGTATAGACGGCTGAGACAATACTCCTAAAGGTGTCCTCATCGTAGATGCTCTTATATTTATGATGATTGCGAATGTGAAGGAAAGCTTCTTCCTCTGGCACGCTCATCTCGCAAAGCCTTACAGCTAATTCAGTGATATAGGCATCATACCGTTGTGACTCTATAACATCGCAGGTAGCTTCATAAGCCAGTTCTGCTGCCCGTTTGTACATCCGCTCGTAGTCGGCATAGAGCCTCATATCCGTCTCGCGCTGCTCTTCTTCCCCTCCTATGTTAGGAGGTATTGACAATCCTTCTGTCTGTACCATCAGCGGCACAGGCAAAGGGTTATAATATGGTGCAGGATCCAATGTCATACGGAAACAACTCTTTGCCGTTACAGTCTGGCGTTCAACGGGTTTTGGAAGGATACTGCCATACACTCCGAAAGCTACCTCGTAGGCCTTTTGGCAGAAGTTGTCGATGTCGGTTTCTGTCTCTGGCATCAGCCCGTTTTTAGGGGCTACGGCTACCATAATCTCTACACTCCTGCCATCTGCTCCAGCAAAGGATGCTAATGTCATTGGCAGCATCTTTGTGGCCTCCTTTACAGCTTCGATATCCTCTTGTCGCAGCAAATCGCCTATATGGAGCATGACCAAGCCATTAAATACAACAATCCGAAGGTTACCATTTTCCGTCTTTTCCATCTCCACGGAGGGATAAACCCTCACCACGGAATACTGATTTTCGTACAGGGGCGAATCACCATTGTCAGCTATGTAGCGACGCAGCCTACCGACATCCTCGGCTTTCGTGTCCTTCTGGATACGCTCCATCAGCCACTCAACAGTCTTTAACTGCAAGTGCAGAACATTATTCTTGTCTTTTCTAAGTATAGTCAGTTTCATAATCCATTTTTAGTTTGTCCCACGGCCTGGGACATTTCTTAAGAACCGCTTATCGTTGTTAAACTACCATCATTTTTTTGTCCTAGGATTTGGGACGTTTTTACGGTAGTTTCTGGAAATCATATCCCTCTATATAAGATTCAAAAATCACTTCTTTTCCGTTGCTGTAGGTCTTTACCAGTTCTTGTATCCACGCCTGCTGCTCAGGAGTCAACAGCCGCTCACCATGCTGGTAGCGGTAATAAGTGCCCTTGCTGCCAAGGTATTCCGTCAGTTGTAACCTGACGAGATGACGAGTATGTCTGTCACGCACCAAGTCATATAGGTTACCAAAGCCCCTTGCCATTCGCATACGTTCCGGCTTTTGATAATACATACATACACCTTCTTTCAAGGCATTAGGCAATACACAGGGCCATTTTGTTACCTCAGTGGGCAAGCTTTTATAGGCCAAATGCCTCAAACACATATCCTCCATCTTGCAAGCATCATTCTGACACACAGCCCACCATTCCGGTATTTCCATGAAATCAATCATATTTTGTCATTTTGCCTACACTTATTACAACTGCCTACACCATATAAACAGTTGTGTTTTAATGTATTACTTCATAATGTATGCAGTGTATGTAAATTCATAAGTAGTTTTCCCAATCGATAACTACTATTCAACTTTCATAATCACATATCCAAAATTATAAATGATTCTTCTTAGTAAACTTATAATACGCCATTCTATTTTGTATTTTAAATTATAAATAGGCTCTAATGGTTTATCGACTCTCCATTCGCCTAAAGCAAGATGCTTGCAAAAACTACCTTCTACTTTAATTTGGGGATCGAAAGCATCCGATGGAAATACAATTAACCCAGATTTACACTTTTGTATGTTTTGAACTTTCGGTTTCCAATCATACCCATATTGGCGTGCAATTTCTGCTTGAATATAGGGTAATAGAACCATGTTGTATTTTAAGGGGTATGGTAAGTCAATGTGGTCAGATGTGATAAAATTTCTATTCTCATAATAATCTAGACATCTCTTTATGAAAGGATGATTCTTAATTGCGCCAAAACAATGAGAAGTAAGGTATTGTGAAGAGAATCCCCCCTCAAAGTGAATAGAACTTTCTTTTCCTATAAAAGCTTCATGTTGCAATAAAGAATCAAATGATTTATAAACAAGTGCATCAGTGTCAAGGTAAATCCCTCCTTCGCGATAGATAACATATAGTCTTACATAATCAGCAGCGTATGCCCATTTTTTTTGTGATAATGCCTCCTTGAGATAGATAGAATCAAAATCCTTTATGGCTTCTATATCCCATAATTTCAGTTCATAGTCAGGGAGATTATCCTTCCAACTATTAATACAGTTTTGAATCTTCTCAGGAAAAGGTTCTCCACTGAACCATGTGTAATGTATGATTTTGGGAATCATTTCAATGAAGTTTTCTAAAGAAGTAATAATACAAACGATAGAGCCAGAAAAGGAATCGATTACCTCTCAAAATCTGAATTATATCATGATTCTCCTTATAGAAATGATAATAAACAGATATTGCGGGGAATTCTTTTAACAAGTTTTTTTGTTCAACTAGAGCTTCATTATGATTGGTATGAGATACCCCACTCGTATCATAGTTGGCTACCGTAATGGGAATAGAAGCAATTGAACAATTATTTAAAACTAAAGAGCGAAAATAAAACCACCAATCTGATACAATTTTCTGGTCTTCTCGATATAATCCATATTTCTCAAAGACTCTTTTCTTTATAAAAGAAGCCTGATGAGGAATCCATGTGAAAGTAAGTTTGCGTAGAATACCTTCTGGAGAGAAATCATCCTGTTCTATGACAGATTCATTATTTTTTCCCATTGAATGTATTCTTCCTACATAAATATCCTTGTCCACCAAATATAATTGAGCTTCTATTAATGTATCTTTGTTAGATAAGGAGTCGCCAGAATTAAGAAATAACAAATAATCTCCTTTTGAGACCATTATGCCTTTGTTCATTGCATTGTAGATTCCATCGTCTGGTTCACTTATATAATAGCTCATATAATTGGAATATTCATCTATTATCTCTTTGCTACCATCCGTAGAACCACCATCAATGACAATCCACTCAAAATCTTTCGATGTTTGAAAGACAACACTTTCGATTGTCTTTCTCAGACCTTCTTTATTGTTATAATTGATGGTAATGATACTAATCATCTTTTGTTGATGCATATATAGTACACCAGTGGTATTCGTTAAACAACTGTATTATGAATAGGATGCTATTCCTAGTTCTTTCTTCATAGCCATCAGTTTTTCCTCATCGTCTTCCGACATCTCCGATATTCCTATCGAACGTTTCCCTTGGTAATACTGGTCAAAGATCTTCTCCAATTCTTCTTCGCTTATCCGTTCTTCAACAGGATAAAGTTGTGATTCATGTTCAAGAATCTGGTCAATGGAAAATCTTGTTGCAATAATCTTAGCAGGTACACCTGCAACTACTGCATAAGGAGGCACAGGCTTTGATACAACTGCACCTGCAGCGACAATGGATCCTCTGCCGATGCTGCAATGAGATAGCAATATTGTCCCAGCACCTACCCATGCATCTTCACCGACAACTATCTCGCCATCTACATCATTGATATGTAATATCCCCGCCAAATACTGAGGTATACCTACTGTTGGGACATGGTCTCCTGGAATAATGATACAACCAGCGCCGACTGCTGCATACTTTTTAATTCTAAGTTTTCCTTTATGTGATATAAAATTAAAATGATTTTGTATTCTCGTATAATCTTCTAAATAAACATTTTTAGGCACTGTGGTCATTTCGTAATCTATATCACAATGTTCACCTATTGATGCATAATTTGATGAATCTCTATTATGAATATAATAATCTTGTAGCTGATACCACATTTTATGATTCTCCTTGCCAATGAGCCACAAAAATATTTTTATTCGAAGATTGGAAAGTTTCTTTTTAAAATGATTCATCGCGAATTATTTGTTTTTGTTTTTAGATTCCAATTATCAGTATAAATCAAATCAATTTCTCTACCAAGATGTTCTGTGAAAAAAGACGAAGAATTGCTAGTATACATAGCCACTTTGCAATTAAATAGCCGTTTCAGCATTCTCAAACTATTCATATTGCTTGAAGAAGCAACACAAATCCATTTTATTGATTTATGATATCTTAAAGGATAATATATAAAATTCCAAAAGATATTGGAGTAATTAAATCTTCCCAAAGACATCATCGGAATATATCCTGCATGTTTAAGTTCTTCATAATCTGAAAAAGCAAAAGCCTCAATCATTATTTGATTCCTTTTATGTTTAAAATATCGATTTAACAACTTGGCGTCAGAAATTTTATCAGTAACAATGAAAAAAAAATGATGATTTCTCATTCGAATAACATCGTCCAATGTTAATGGCGTGTATTGATCCAAAATAAGCCTATGTCGAAATTCTGCTTCTGATATAGAATTATTATTACTGATAGTGTCATAGGTTGTAATCTTGTGGAAATGTTCCCAGTCATGAATACAGACAAGAGCGCTATCTGTTGTTATTCCTAAATCTACTTCAATATATTTGTACCCATTATCAAGTGATTGTATTAATGATTCTTTACAATTCAAATAAGTATTCCCATCGATAGCTCCTGTAGCATGGGCTATATAATAACAATTATCTGTAAGCACATCATTTTTGGGGGGAGGCATAGGAGATATTAACCATAAAAAAACTATAATCAGAAATAATATGCCCCCCCACCAATAAAGCCAGAAACGTCTATGTAAAAAGTTTTTCATATAAGCCAATAATAAATCATTCACGATCTCTACTATCTGCAAATCGAAAACCTGTTACATCCATCACTGTATATATGAATGCGTCTGTACAAAACGATTTGACACTCTTTTTTCTCATCCTTTCATATTTTTTAGAATGAAACTTTCTGAAGATAGGAGAAACATATACTACGAATGGAATTTTCTTGCCTTGTATTTGTGAAGCCTTAGTCTTTTTCGCATGCCCGAAATAATCCGGATCAGTATCAAAAAGATCTAATGCATGGTCAGGGAAATAAAAGACAACAGCATCTTGATCTTTGTATAATTCCATTATTGAGTTTACGACATAATCATTGTAGAGGGTAGCATTGTCATAAGATGCTAGAATATCTCTCTGATGCGGAGGATAAGCATTGTAATCTTTTCCATTAAATACTTCGTACGCTTTGGGGTATCGCTCTTTGAAAGATCCATGCTGTCCCATAAGATGGTAAAAAATACAGTTATATTCATGATGTTTAGACAGCCTATAGCCAAGGAGTCTGCCATCAAATCTGTCATCACCTTTTTCGTTTTCCAAGAAAAACGTTTCATCACATAATCTGGCATGGCTACCAGGAATATTCTCAAACATACCTTTTTCTGCCTGATTGGAAATCCATACTGTATGATACCCAGCAACTTTCATCGTTTCGATAATATTAGCATGCTCATACCATGGTTTTCCATCCTTACATTTTATAGAGTATGTATTCAGCAAATATCTAAAAGACGCTATTGTGTGGGTACATGGACTAGTTACATTTTTAATAACCAACAAGTTTCCCACTTCTTCTTGTTTTGCCAATAAAGGGTTGGTACACTTTTCATATCCATACAATGAACTATGATTGGCAGAAAAAGATTCACCCAATATAATCACAATATGCTTAGGATGAATACTATCACACTCTTCTATCTTTGGGTGTGTGAGGTGACACCTCAAATCCACGACTTCGTCAAAACGGAAATTCCAAAGCACTTTATCCTTGAACTCTTCTTTGAGGATGCCGGAATTATGATATATCGCACCAATAGACAATAGCAGAAAAAAACTTGCCACTATCCATGTCACCCCCAACTTGATTTGTTGTAATCTTGGTAGTTTGAATGCAATAAAGATACTAATGGCAATAACTAAAACAAACAAGATTAATTCAACCCCTGATACATATATAGAAAAGAATTCTTTCGCTTCATCCGGATTAGTCCCGGTAATAATTTGAACATAATCGAAAGATAGCAAACATCCATAATTAATAAAACAATAAAGATTTAATAAGGAAACCAATGTTATAATGACAAGTACGATAGGTTTCAGTATTTTTGAGATTCTCTTATATAGATTGATTAAGACAACAACAATGTATGTAACGATGTAATACATCATTAATAAATAGATAACGTATGTGATGTTGTTCTTCTGCGAGTAGCAGTTCGGAAGAGATATGAACACCCATAACAAAAGGAAATAAATTAAATCCTTGTTAAAAGGGTATAATATTTTATCCTTAATAACGCCCAAAACATCTTTCATTATACAGTCTCTTTACTGATATTATAACGTTCCTATCAAATAGTCTATCTGATTCAAAGTTGCTTTAATCCTAAAATCTTTTCTCTTCTCAATAGATTTGTTTTTCAACTCTTCCAACAATATAGGAGATTCGATGATTCGACATATGCCGTCATATAATGCATCTTTATTGTTGTTTACTAACATGCCATATTCCCCGTCTTCTAATAAATTCTTAGGACCTGCACATAGTGTACTTATTATAGGTAATCCCAATGTCATAGCCTCAGCTATGGCTAAACTGTAGCCCTCGGCTATTGACGAACAAACAAACAAGTCCATGTTGACCATCAACGGATAGGGATTACTCAAATAACCCATAAGATGAACTACATCTTGTAACCCTTCTTTTCGGATGATGGATTCCAAATATTTATGTTCACAACCTTCCCCAATAACATATAGCTGTACATCCTTGCCTTCATGCCTAAGTTTGCTTATAATAGGTATTAATCTGTCATACCCTTTTAAAGAAACGAGCCTTCCAACCGAGACTATATTGAAAGAAGAAGGTATCTCTATCTCAACAGGTTGTTTTGCCTTCTGTAATATATCTTCTGTATCAATAGGATTATAGATTGTTATTGTCTGTTTTAATTCATACTTCTCTTTCATTATCTGCTCTATAGATGCGGACACGCATACAACTCTTTCATATTGGTTATATACTTTCCGCTCTTCTGCAAAGCATTTATAAATATGTATATTCTGTGTCCATGGATCTGCCTTCAAATCTGCATGAACCCATGCTATTTTTTTTCCTGAGGTGAATGATAGAAGTTTTGTTGAGAATCCTTCTGTAAAAGCAATATATACATCTATTCCTTTCTGAGGAACAATCCATCGATTAACTAATCGACATGGAAGATAATGATAAATAAGAATGTACTTTATCTTATTCCAAATTTGCTGCCAACGATTTTTTGCTTTACGTATAACAGAAATATAATAAAGCTTCGACATGTCAACATCTTCACGTAATTCACCAAAATCAACTAAAGTCATAAGGGTTACTTCATATTTGGAATAATCTAAATATTTTAATAGAGTAACCAGTACTTTTTCTGCTCCGCCTCTTGATAGAGATTCAATAAAGAATAGGACTCGAGTCATTCTTTTGAAAACTATGCCGTCAATTATGACTTGCTTAATCGAAAAACCTTTCTTTTAAACAATGAAATTTCCAGATATGATTACGCAACAATCTATTTTTTGACTGAAGAAGAACTTTTTGATGGAATTTAAGACGGAATGCTTTTTTGTGAACCAGTTGTTTTATTTCTGTGGCAAATGGAGAATCTACAACTTCCACATTATCCAGGTCTGTTACACAAACACCAACATACATTAATACTGCAATTCTAACGACATATCTGTAATATTTTTCTTTTTCATATGGAATGGAATCTCTCCATGATTGGAAAAAAGAGTATTCATAATTGATATTCTTTCTGTGAATATGTGATAAACTCACTTTATTATCACGATAGTTATATATTTTATCAGGAATAAGAACAGGTGTTTTATGACTTAGAAATGCTATTCGAATATTCATTATCCAGTCTTCCCCTCTAACGATCTCCTTAGGAATATCAAAGCACCATGAGTTAAGGATTTCTCTTTTAAACAGCTTTCCCCACACAGAAACACTGACAAGATCAACACTTTTTAAAAGGCAATGTCTATATTCTTCAATACTACTTATATGAGAAAGATTATCTCGAAAATAAGAATAGCCTTCTACAATATCTGTATCAACTGTTTTCGTCTTTTCATATAATGTTACTAATGCATTATTTGGAAGAGTATCGTCTCCATCAACAAAAGATATCCATTCTCCAATACTCATTTCCCAGCCTCTTCTCCTAGCTTCGGTAACACCTTCATTATTTTTGTGAATACACCTTATTCTCTTATCTGAAGATACAAAATTATCACATATAATTCCACTAGAATCTGTACTTCCATCATCTATTAGTATTAATTCCCAGTCAGAAAAAGTCTGAGTTAAAATACTTTCTATACATTGCTTTATGTATTGTTCAACATTATAAACAGGGACAATAATACTAATCATAAACTATGGCTGGATAGTGACCTTTTCGACCTGCTCTAAATTTAACATAAAAGTCTGATTATCATCTGAACATACGACAACGGTTCTTCTTTTCTTCAAATTTAACAATGCAGCATATTTACCAAGGGAGCCTTTACTTGTTATGATATGCTCACATTTACTCATCAATATCATATCAACATATCCCTTGTCCGCTCCATTTTGAATAATTCTATATTTGTTTTCATATGTGTTGTTTTCTTTAAGTTTCAGGAAAGGGATTAATTGTTCTGTCAAATATTTCTTGTCATCAGAAAAAAAGTAGAGACACCTCACACCTTTTTCTTTTGTCAAATAATCAATGGAGTTTGCAAAATAATTCAGAGGCGTAGGTGTACCATATCGACCAATTGTCTTAGAGGCTATATCTCCTCTACGAACATGTATTGCAGCCGATGAAGAGAAATCGATTTCTTCGTACAATGAAAAATCGACTTCGTCAAGAACTGATAAATCTAATTTAAATACTTCTTGAAACAACCTAGAATAAAGGTACTCTGGATCTGCATAATATCCAGACATAAGTCTTGGAGGGACAAGATTTATCCAATCTATATCACAACTTTGGGGGTAATGACCTTGATAATTATAGAAATGTCGATATAAAAACAAGATAAAAGGACTAACTCTATCAAAATCAAGTTTGGGAAATGCCTTTAACAAATCAAAGTTTCGTACATCTTTATTAATCATATCCATCCCATAATCATTGAACCATGTCAAATCATACTTTACAACAAACCCTTTCTTTTTAAATGTAAAGCCCAATAAGTATTGATGCATCTGAGAACAAATACCACCATCAATACGAACAACGATTTGGGGCTTGCATATTCTTATATAAACAAGGAACTCATATAGTCTACGGATGACTTCCTTCATAAATGTCTTTAACAACTATTTTATTTTTTTTCTTTCAAATACATTTATCCAAGAGTATTCACTTGCATTATAAACCTTAACCCCTCTATATTCAGCATATTTTTTTAAATCATAATAATACTCGAACATCTTTCCATGTTTATAAATCAAATCATGCATGGTTCTATTTGAGCGATTTCTACCTTTAATTCTGTCAAAAAGATCTTTATCTTTATATACCCTTTCTCGTTTATAGAAATGAGTATCAATAGTAAAAATTTCATTCGTAGTTTGATCGACATAAATATCTTCTAGGAAAGAAGAATCTGCTCCTATAAGATATATTTCGTTATATTGCCAATAGATAGCAAGATATAGAGCCAAGTTTAAAACATTTTGCACTGGTGGGGCAATATAATTATAATTCCATGCTTCAAATCTACTCATCTTTTTAGTTGCATATTTTTGATTACCATCAAAATAGTAATCAATTTTAATATTGTTATTTTCATGTAAATGAATGATAGAAGGTGCTCCTTTCGCAGATAGAGGAATGATAATCTGTAATGGCCAATTGGTTTTAGTAAGTATGTTGTAAAACAAAAATTCTATTGAATGTCTCTGATTCTCTGGTATATAAAAAAAAGCTGGGTCTGCGAAAACATAAAAATTAGGTTTTAGTAATTCATAATAATCAGAAGAAGCAAAGAAATTCACAGCTATTCTGTCATTTCCTTTAATCTCGTTTAAATATAAATCGATGGAAGTGTTTAAGGAAGGGCCATTTCCTATTATAATTATCTTATCTGAATTGTGTTTGACTTGAGGCAATGGACTCTGTTGAAAATTTGCCCTTTGACATTTTATTAATTCGATTAATTTTATTATGATTGGAGGGCATAGTTGTTTTAGTATTTTTTTGTAGGCCATTTTATATTAACTAATGCCAAATAATATTCTTTATCTATATATAGTATCTTTTAGAGGATGCTTATGTAAAAGCATTCCAGCCTTATAAGTATAGGTTAACCATGAATTATGGTAGTATTTTCGACAAGTTGACAATTAATGATGTAATCTATAAATTCTCTTACACATGAATCGCCTCCTTTTTTTTTCATTATATGAATGTTAGGAATAGATTTTACCTTTTCACATGCATCATAGGGACAGGCCGCTAATCCTACATTCATTAATAAATCAAAACAATTTTCATCGTCTCCTATATATGCAACTTCTTCTAAAGAAATACCCATTTCGTTACAGATCTCATTCGCAACAGTAAGTTTTCTAGTATCTTTTTCACCTTGACGGAGAAAATCTATATGTAATTTTAAGGCCCTCCTCAAGTTTAATACTCTATCTTCACTTGTTATTAGACCTGTCTTTATACCAGCATTTCTTAATAACTGAAAGCCCATTCCATCACGAGTATTGAATTTCTTAAGCTCATCACCATTCTCAGAATAATACATCCCACCATCTGTTAATGTTCCGTCAATATCACATAAAAAAAGCTTTATATCACGTCTAACTTTGCTTTTTTTTGACAAAACATACTTTTTCATCAAACCTTCTAGAATTATCCAATCATCAGGTTCATCAATTTCTGTTGCAGTATAACTAGGCATTTCGTATATACCAATTTTACCACTCAATCGATTTCCTGATAATAAAATATTTCCAACAGAATTGATATAAAAGGCGCCATTTTCCATCAGAATTCCATGAAAGTCTTGACGACGAGGACGATTTTTATAATCATAATTCATACTTGTCCCATCTTCATTCCAAAAGAAACGCTTATTTCGTACACAAGTCAAAATACTATCATACTTTTTCCCTTCATAAATATCCAAAGCTTCTTTGAAATGAATTGTCTCTGTTAAAGGGGAAGTAGCTTGAACGAGCATAAGTATCGTATCGCTGGATAAATGTGCATAATTAAGATACTCAAGTATAACGCTATCACTGCTGGCTGTGTCATTGGAATTTTCCGCAGACCGATGATATATTATAGTCTTTTTGTAATTACGACATACGACAGTCTGTTCGACTTCAACAGAATCTGTTGCAACAACTATAACATCTATCTTTCCGCATTTCTCCAAGGCTTCAATAACCCAACATACTAATGGTTTACCACAAAAAAGTTTAATGTTTTTATGTAGAATGGATTTACTCCCCCCTCTAGCGGGAATGAAAGCAACTACTTTTTTTGATGTTACCATTTTACTTGATTCTTTTTCAATTTTCTTCTTTGTGCAATTTCTATATCAAGAATATCCTTCTTTTTAAATGTCATAGCTTTAGCTACTGCATGGCTATCGCGAACCAACTTTCGTAATCCATCAGGTTCTAATGATGCCGCATGGTCTGTACCTTTCCATGTGCGGTCAAGTGTAAAATGACGTTCTATCCATTCCGCTCCCAAAGCTACCGCTGCGGAATCAATTGCAATACCAAGATGATGACCTGAGAAGCCAATAGATTTGAATCTATCAGCATATTGCTTCCGCATACGAACTAATTCAAGGAGACAAATATCCTCAAATGGAACTGGATAACCTGAAGTACAACCATACAAAACAACATCTTTTGACCTATTTTGATCTTTAAAGAATTCTATAATTCTTTCTTCTTCATCTTTTGTGGTCATCCCTAAAGAAACATGAATTTCACCCCCATAATTATCACAAAGGTATTGGAGCATAGGCTTATTAAGATTGCATGCAGAAGGGACTTTTATAAGTTGAGGATTTAAAGAAGAAATCTCTTTTGCCGAAGTTAAATCCCAAACAGATGTTGAATAAACAACTCCAAATTTTTCACAACATTCTTTTAATTGTTTATGTTGTTCCAAATTAAATTCAAGAAATTCTCTATGCGCTCCATAAGTTTCGCCATAAGAGTTCCATGGATTTGGATGTGGTGAGTTATATTCTTCGGGTGTCAATAATTCTTTGTTACTCCTTTTCTGAAATTTGACAACATCAACTCTACAATAATTTGCTGCCGTCATTATCATTTCTTTAGCTATTTCCAAATCACCTTTGTGATTACAACCTATTTCTGCTACAATCTTGATTGTTTTCATAATAATTTGTCCTGCCATTTAATATTGTTTCTAACCATACCTCCACGCATAAAACTCTTACGATCTCCATCTTTATTAATATTTGTAACCTCAAATTGAATACAATTACTTTTACTATCAATAACACCTATTTTAGGCCGTCCTGTATCAATAGAAATATCATAAAAACCAGGAAGGAGGTTTTGGGGTAAGAAAAAACCAGTCTGGTGATAACCTTTTTTCCTACACGAAAGAAGCTCTGGAGAATTGTCAACATCCCAAGAATGAAATAAATCAATACCATCTTTAAATAAAACAAACGAAATGTTTGTATTAGAGATGTCTTTTTTTACATAATAAGTTATTTGAACATATATTTTATCATCCATATCAATGAGCTGATTATCATCCTTTCCTTCCACTAAAAGTTTTACTCCAATAATACTTAATTCTTTATTATCTTTAATATTCCATTCTTTATTCCTTATTCTTATCTCATATCCACTAATATACTTTTGAATAACTTCTGAAACAGATCCGTGCATCTCTATACATCCATTTTCCAATAATATCCCCCTTGAACATAAACGACGAACACTACCCATGTTATGACTCACAAAGAGCACAGTTCTACCATCTCCTCTTGACACATCCTGCATCTTTCCGATGGCTTTCTTCTGGAACTCGGCATCACCAACGGCGAGGACCTCGTCGACAACGAGAATTTCTGGTTCCATAAAGGCGGCAACTGCAAAGCCGAGGCGAACGGTCATACCGCTACTATAGCGTTTAACGGGGGTGTCGATATAGCGGGCGACGCCTGCGAAGTCGATAATCTCGTCGAGCTTGCGGGTGATTTCTGCTCGTGTCATTCCCATGATAGAGCCGTTCATATAGATGTTCTCACGGCCTGTCATCTCGGGATGGAAGCCAGTACCGACTTCCAAAAGGGAGCCGATGCGGCCTCGGGCGCGGATGACACCGGAGGTGGGGGAAGTGATCTGTGAGAGGAGTTTCAAGAGTGTCGACTTACCAGCGCCGTTTTTGCCAATGATGCCTACCACGTCGCCTTGCTCCACAGAGAAAGAAATGTTTTTGAGGGCCCAGACATAGTCGGAATGGCCGTGGGTGGCGCGGTCGTTGGTCTCGCCAATCTTCAAGTAGGGGTCTTCCTGATGCAGAACACGGGTTTTCCACCAGCGGTTCAAGTCGTGGGAGAGTGTGCCCGTGCCTACCGTTCCTAAACGATAAAGCTTGCCCACATTTTCAAACTGAATAGCGATCATTTATAACGTGAACGTCAACGTTAACGTCAACTAACTTGTACGTTAACGAGAGTTGTATTGGTTTCTAATTAAGGAAATAAGAGCGGTTAGCTGTTTTTGGATTTCCACCAATTTTACTATTAGAAGATCAAATTGTTCGGGCGTTATGTAGCTCAGATTTTTTGAAATGATGAGCTGCGTCTCAACTTCATTGGCAGAACCAAGCGCAATGTCGAGGAAGTGTGCGAACTCTGTATCTGTCGGTCTTCCCGCTCCCTCAGCAATATTTGACGAAATGCTGACAACAGCCCTTTGGAGTTGGTCGCATAATCCTTTCTTCTCAAACCAAGGCAGTTGTGAAGTTACCTGATAGACGTGAGTTGCATAATTCACAGCGTCCTGCCACACCTTATAGTTATGAAAGTTTCTTGCTTTCTGGTTGGTATCCATTATCGTTGACGTTCTCGTTAACGTTACGTTAAACCGCACCCATGAAAATTACGCTCCACTAAACAAGTCGTCAATTGTTATAACTTTCTGAAACCTGCTGGCATAGTCGTTCCGTTCCAAACCATACGTGGTTATCAGCACAGAGATAACAGGCTTTACATTTCCTGTCATTTTCATTGTACGACTAATTCTGGATTGCAATGTTTCAGCATAGTCACGAGTTACGGAGAATTTCCCTTGCCTGAATTTTATCTCACAAAGACATATTTTGCGATCATCGCGATCAATGACGAGGTCAATCTGCATGCCCTTGTCCGACTCTGTGCCAGAGACGACCCAAGATGATTCTCGTGTTATAACGTCTCCAATGCCCAGTGCATGCTTAATTTGACGGATATGTGCCATACATACTCCTTCAAACGCATAACCTTGCCATGCTGATGCTGCTGGAGAGTGGAAAAACGACTGCCAATATGCTGTGGCATCACGGTTTTCTTTCACATGCTTAAGATAAAATGTGCAAAATGGGTCTGAGAGACGGTACTTTGTCGTAGTTTCGCCGAAAGGTGTGTAAGCAACTATCAGTGTACTCTTTTCCAATGAGGTTAGCATCCTCGAAAGGCCGCCTCCAGAGGTGAAATGCCCTCTACTTACAATCTCATCCCGTGTATAGCCAGATCGCTTACCTGAAAGAATTGTCACGATCCTCTTAAGTTCGTCAGGGTGTGAAAATTGTGACGTGAAAAGACGATCGAATTCATCATAGAGCGGAGCCTGCTTCCCGTATAAAATGGCATCGAAGTTTTGAGGAATGCTCAGGCTCTTCCTGAATTGGTCTAAATAATAAGGTATACCTCCAAAGGCCATATAAGCCTGTACAACATCATATTCATCCATGGGGTATCCCCCTGCCCGGAAGAACTCACGACACTCATGTAATGTGAACGGTGCGACAAATATCCCTGTCTTTCTCAAGTGCTTCTTGCAGAAGTTCCTGTTCTCTTGTCCGTCCAATCATATTATCTCACAATTTTGCAACAAAGATACTGTTTTTTGCCTTAACTTCCAAACAAAAATGCGCTTATTTGGCCAAAATAGTCAAAAATAGCCTCGTTTTGGCCAAATAATAGCATGTTTATAGCAAATGTGCTCATACGGTATCCATGAAGTTGCGTTCGACACGGGTGAAGACGAGGAGAGAGAGGAATAGGAGGACGAGCATGAAAAGGGTGCTATAAAGGAGCCAGGGCCAGGAGAGGGAGCCGCAACCAAGACAGCTGTATTTGAAGGCCTCGAAAATGGAGGTGAGGGGGTTGAGCAGCAATAGATGACGGTATTTTTCGGAAGCAACACTGAGGGGATAAATGATAGGCGTGGCATACATGAAGAGCTGCATACCGAAAGAAACAAGGTATTTCAGGTCGTGGTATTTGGTGGTCAAAGAAGATATGATGAGTCCCATGGACATGGCATGGAAAGCCAAAAGCAAAACTAAGAAGGGGAACAGGAGAATAGTCCAATTGACGTGAAGCGATGTGCCTGCTATCAAGTAGCCCACATACATGATGATGAACAGCCCTAACTGGATAAGCATCTTAAGCAAATTGCTGGTGATGCCGGCCAAAGGGACGACCAGTCGCGGGAACCAGACCTTGCCAAAGACACCGGCATTGGCCGTGAAGACATTCGACGAGACCGAAAAGGCAGAATTGAAATAGTTCCACAGCATGACACCCGACATATAGAACAACGGCTGGGGGGCACCATCGGTGGAGATGCCAGCCAAACCTCCAAAGACAAACATATACATGATGGTGGTGAACAGGGGCTGGATGATATACCACAAGGGACCCAAGATGGTCTGCTTGTACTCTGTGACGATGTCACGACGCACATACATCCGGTAGAGGTCGCGATAACGCCACAAAGTGCCTAATTTCAGGTCAAGCCATCGTCGGCGGGGGGTGATTTCAAGCGTCCAGTCGTTGGTCATTGAACATTGAACATTGAACATTGAACATTGATCATTGAACATTGAACATTGAACATTGATCATTGAACATTGATCATTGAACATTGAATATTGAACATTGAACATTGATCATTGAACATTGAACATTGATCATTGAACATTGAACATTGATCATTGAACATTAATCATTGATCATTGAACATTGTGTTGTTTTCAAAGAGTTGTTCCAAGGTATCGAGCTGCTTACGGGTGAGTTTCATGTCGTAAAGAAAATCCTCATAACGCTCCAGATGATGGAGATCGGTACCCACAAAATCATAATAGCCTTGTTTAAGGAGATGTTCGGATACCTGTTTCGGGCGACGGCCATAATAGCCAGAAAGTGAGAGCAGGTTCAACTGAAAGGCATAGCCCTTGGCTTTCAAGGCGGCATAGTCTGATTCCTCCATATACATATAGCGCTCAGGGTGGGCCAAGACAGGACGGTAGCCCTGATGCCAGATGTCGAGCAGTATGTCCTGTAAGCCTACAGGGGCACTCATGTAAGAGGTCTCCACCAACAGATGCTGTTGCGCCAAAGGCAGGACACCATCATGAAGATGACCAGCGAAGGAAGCATCGAGCATGTACTCCGCTGCCAGATGGAGTTGCAAAGAACCCTTATAATGAGGCAAGAAAGCCTCAAAATGTTTCCGAAGCATAGCAGCATTGTTCGGATAATCCTGCATGACATGGGGTGTCAGACAGACAGACCGAAAACCCATTTCCATTTCCATAAATGAGAGTATCTCAAGACTATGGGAAAGGTCTGGTGAGCCATCGTCAACCCCGGGTAAGACATGGGAATGGATGTCGGCCTTACCTTGCAGGATACCGGACTTCAACAAATTATGACGAATGGTGATGCCGAACATGCTTGTGTTTCTTACGGAACAGGCGTTTCCACCAAGGACGCTTCTTATTACCATAACCATAACCGTAGCCGTAACCATAGCCGTAGCCATAACCATAGCCATAACCATAGCCATAGCCGTGACGGCTAAGGGTGGTACCATTGAGAACCAAGGACATGTTTTTCAGCTTTCCGCTTTGATAAATCTTCTCTAAATCGGGCAGCATACGACGATCCAGACGGCCTACACGGATGATGAAGATGGTGAGGTCGGCAATGCGGTTGGTAATGGTGGCATCGGCAATGGCGCCATACGGCACATTGTCGATAAAGATATAGTCATAGCGGGTGCGCATTTCGGCAATCAACTGGTCGAGACGGTCGCTCAACAGCAATTCTGCAGGGTTGGGAGCCACACTGCCTGACGGGATGGAATCAAGATGCTCACAGAGCGTATTCTTCTGGATAATCTCATCGACAGTGGCCTGACCTGACAGATAGGCTGTAACGCCCTTCGCCTTCTGGTCAGAAAGATGGTGAGACAGGGTGCCCTTACGGATATCAAGGTCGATAAGCAGCACCTGTTTGCCCATCTGAGCAAAGGAGGCAGCCAGATTGCTGGAGACGAAGGTCTTGCCGGCGCCAGCACCAATAGAACTGAAGGTCACCACCTGCAACTGCTCTGCCTTCACCTGCATAAAGCCCATGTTGGTGCGAAGGATGCGGAAGGCTTCAGAGACGGCATCACGACCACTACCGGCCAGAATGGCGACCTGATCCTTCTCACTCTTTTTGGCCTTATGCTTAGGAATCTCACCAAGAAACGGTATGCTGGTGGCATTCTCAATATCCTTCCGGCTACGGATGCGCGTATCGAACAACATGATCAGGATCAGAATGACAGCAGGAACGGCTAACCCAAATAAGATGCCCTTCAGCAACATGGCCATCAGGACAGGGGCGATGGGATAAGCTGGGCTCTTGGCCGGTTCAAGAACGCGCGCGTTAGACTCGGTAATGGCAAGACTCAAGGCATTCTCCTCACGCTTATTGAGCAGATAGAGATAGAGTTCCTGCTTGATCTGCTGCTGGCGCTCGATGGAAAGCATCTGGCGCTGCTGCCCGGGGATGGCGGCCACACGTGCCCGCGCCTGGCCGGCACGGTTGCTGATGTCGCGCAACTTCACCTGCGTGCTCACATTCATATTGTCGACAGAACGGATGATGCTCTGACGCATGGAATTCAAAGCATTGTTGAGGTCTTCGACAACCGGATTCTTGTTGCTACTGGCTTCCAACAGCTTGTCACGGCGCAACTTGGCGGCATTATACTGGGCAATCTGGGCCTCGACACTGGGATCGGCCAAACCGGTATTAGACGGTATCATATCGGTCTCCTTCTGAGGATCGGTGAGATAGTCCTTGATATATTTGCCCATCTGCTGCTGCATCATCAGGTCGCGTGCCTGAGAGGTGTATTCCTCACGCTGACCTAACGACATGGAGGTGGCCTGATTGATATCGACCATGTCATTAGACTGTTTGAAACTCTGAATCTCCTTTTCCACACCGCCCAACTCTTTTTCAATCACCACCAAACGCTCGTTGATAAAGTTGGAGGTGTTGATGGCGGCCTGGTTCTTGTCCTTGATGGTCTCCTCATTATAAATGGTAATCAGCATGTTCAGTACATCGGCAGCCCGATAGGGAGAGACATCGCGCAAAGACATGTTGAGAATGGACGACTGTCCCGAGGAACGATCTGCAACGGCCGAAGCCTGGATAATGGACAGATTTTTTGCGAGGCGATTTGCCAAAGAACTGACATCACGCTTACGGACCATGATGCTACGGCCATACCACGCTTCAGAGAAATGGAGGGTCTTGGTTATCTTCAGCTTACCGTAAGCCGTCTTCAAGCGTTTTCCGATGGCGGCCTCCTGCCGTTGAGCCGTAAAGGCATCGGAAGCCGACAACCACACGGTGTTGCTATCCTTGACGGTGACACAGACACTGCGCTCCTGCTCCTGAGAGGCATCTTCGAACGACACCTTGACAGGGGTCTGCGAATAGAGCTCCTTGACACGAAGGAAGTCGCTGACCTCATAACAGACCTCGGCATGCAGACGCCAAACGGCCTCGTTCATCAACAATGGAGTCTGGAACTGCAGGATTTCATTGGCCACATTGACCTGATACAACTGATTGTCGAGACGGTCGAGGCGAGCCAACTGTGCTGTAGATTTAGCATCCTTGAACATGACAGATGCCTTGGCCTGGTATTCCTGCTGCGTAGTGGCATACTGATACCACTGCCACCCGACAAAGACAATGAGGGCTAAGAGAAACCATAGCCAGTTGCCAAGAAGATACCGGATGATGTCGAACGGGTTCAGCTCCATGCCTCGCTGTGAGGCACCTCCCGACAGGTCATCCTGCTTACTCATTTTGATCATAAGACACTATAGTTTTGTTATCAGTAAGACAAAGGACAATATCGTGCTTAGTGCTGAGACGCCATACATCCAATACCGCATCCGCCGCTCGTCCTGCTCTTGGGCACGACGGCCATTAGGCTCCACGTAGACGATATCATTCTGCTGCAGATAGTAGGCGGGGGACAGGAAGATGTCCTTGGACTGAAGGTCGACATGAATGACGCGACGGGTGTCGCCGAAATCACGGAATACCGCCACATGGTCAATACGAGACGTTCCTGTTTTCAGGTCACCGGCCATCGCTATCGCCTCCAAGATGGTGATACGGTCGCCATCGATGGAGTAGCGTCCCACGCGGTTGACCTCACCTAACACAGAGAACGTGAAATTGAGGATGTCGACCTGTACAAGGGAATTCTTCAGCAGTTCGCGCTTTTCAAGCTCATCCTTGATCATCTGTGTCAACTGGTTGCGGGTGAGACCTTCGACATGCAGCTTGCCCAAGATGGGGAAGTCGATATCGCCATTGACATCGACGATATAGCCCTGTTCCTGGCTGGAAGTGGTGCTGGTGGTCTCGACAGTGCCATCGGCAGACACACTATAGCCACCGACACCTGGGAGATTGAAGGCCAAGGAGAGTTCAGGATCCTTGCTACTGACAATGATCTTCAACTTGTCGTCGCGCTGGATCTTCATTTCATACTTCCTGGATACGGGGTAATCCACGGTATCGTCCATATCCTTCAGATAGAGCATCCGCTCACGAGTGGCACAGGAGCAGAGGAAGGACAAGGTCAAAAAGGAAACTACCAAAAAGGATAAATGTTTCATCGTGCTATTTGATTTCTTTGTATTCATTATGTGGGGTTAGCTTGAAGACAACGACACGGTTCCAAGGATTTTCCATCAGATAGGGCTGTTCGGTATCACCCTTATAGTCGATACTCAACCGTTTGGGATCGACACCGAACTGCTGCGTCAGCATGTTATAGACAGCCATCACACGGCGCTTGGAAAGTCGCATGTTATAGGCGGGATAGGCCGTCTGAACATCAGCATAACCGCAGATGACAATGTCGACATCGGGATGGGATTTGATATAGGCAGCAACAGCCTCCACATTGGGGCGCTGCACATCGGTAATATTGAACTTGTCGATGATAAATGACACGGTCATCTCTAAAAGCTGTTCCTGGCGGACGCGGTAGGTGGTATCGACAGGTGCTGCCTTCGCTGCAGCCAAATCCTTGCGGGCCTGATTGATATTGGCATTCATCCTGGCGACATCTAAGGCGTCTGTCATCTCCAAACGGTACTTCTCATGACCACGCCGGAAATTGTATTTAAAGCCTAACAGCGTTACCAGATAACCATCATATATGCGGTCATCTATCACGCCATTATACTTATCGTCGGTAGCATCCATGTGAATCTCGAGATCCAAATCAAATACTTTGGAAAGACGGTAACTGAATATAAGACCTGCCCGCAATGCAAAATAAACATCAGAGGCGGTGTTAATCAGATAGGGGGCCGGCGGTTCGGCAAAACGACGGGCTTTTTCCTTATCAAAACCGAAGGTGGTATTGAAACCGACACCAATCATCGGAATTATATGGAAACGACGATCTTCGCGGTATTTATATATCCAATTATGCATATCTATCATAACGTCGGCATAGCCATGGAAATTAGAGAATTCATAGAAGCCGTCGCCATAATATTCGGGATAGACCTCACGAGGCTCTTTTTCTGCCCGACCCGTCTGACGCATGAAACCAAGGGTGCCGCGTAAGCCGAATATAGGCGTGAAAAACTTACCGAGGGATAACATACCGCCCAGCCTATTGCTCTTGATATATTCCGAGGTACGATAGACACGGATATTCTCTCCGTACGGGCCATTAAAGCCAAGATGTACACCCAAGAACACATTGTCGATGAAACGATCTTCACGCACGCCCCTGACGGTGTCAACTTTTAAAGAAGAGGCCTCTGTTTCGGACTGAGCCCGAAGAACTAAGCCATGGGCACTGACTATCAAGAACAGAAAACTAAAGAAAAGCCTGTATTTCATAATTATTCTTTGCTTTCATTAACATAAACGATGACACAATACTCCGAATTAGCCTGAGATTCCACCGTCGCCATATCCTGTTCTACTACGATCTGCTCGGCAGGAACCTGATACTTGTCGACCAAGACATCGCGGATGCTTGCTGCACGCTGGGTAAACAATGCAGAAGGGGTAGACTGCGAGATGGAAGTGATAAAGATACGGACTGGTTGGGAGAAATGGCGCAGAGACTCTTTCACAGAAAAGACATTGACCTGCTGCAGTTCATTGATTTCTGAGGAACCTGCCTTGAAAGACACCATGACGATGACCTGACGCCGCTGCACATCCAGAACAGGCGAAGGACGGTTGGCAAGGTCAGCCTCCTGCTGGCGGAGATGATTGATCTCCATCTGGGCGGGATCGAATTTCGACGGGTCATATTTGACATGGCGGAACCGGTAACTGCCGTCACGGTTGCGCAGATGGCGTACCAAACCGAACAATAGGGCCGTGTTGTGATCCCACCGATGGTCGGTGACATGTCCATCAAACCTGTCGTGATAAATGTTATGGCTGAACTCCATACTAAAATCCCATTTCTCATTTATCATCCAACGGGTTATTAAACCCAGACGATAGGTCAGGAACGTACGACTGTCTGTCTCATAAAAACGGTCATTGGCATTCCAATCAGGGGTGCTGTAGCCAAATGCCTCAATGCCACCAATACCTAAATAGCCTATGAAATTAGTGCGACGCGTGTCCTTATAGCCTTTAAGGAGATTGGTGAAATTGATCAGGCCATCGGCATTCACACCGGCAGAATGCCAGGAATAGCCTTTATCAGCCGCCTTGATAGTGCCCCGATAATTATCATATTTAAGCACGCCACGCACACCCACGATAGTAGAGAAGAACTTGCCAAACGAGAGAGTGACGGACGGGCGAAGACAGGACAACAGGGATTTTCCTGTCTCATTACTGCCCCAGGGATAATTCACACCAACCTTGAATTCGTAAAACAGATTGTCGCGGATGTCGTTCTCATACAACGTCTTGCTGAGTAGTGCTGTGTCTATCGTGTCAGGACGCAGTCTGATGATACTGTCATTCTGTCCCAATACGGGCGTCATGGCACATAAGACCAGCCCTAAGAAAAGGAATCTATGATGTTTCATCTTCAATATTGATTAGAACAAAAAGGTACACATAAACAGGTTGTCTTTCTGATAAAAGAGGATATAGCGCCAACTAACCTGTGTCTTGGGATTGCCGATGTAACGTAATTCACGCACATGCGACCATGTGGCATCTACCTCCGTAGGCTCGATTGCCATGACTTCCTGACAACCTAAGTTCATGCCCTGCCGCCAAAATTCCTGTTGAGTCTGTTCGTCAGGAAAGACCAGCGTGATGCCAATGGGCGTATAACGGTTCTTGCCATTAGGGGTCAGATCCATATTCAGGCAACGGGGATGGTCGCCTACTGATGTGTATGACTCTGACATGTAACCCGTCTGATAAGTTACATCCTCTGCCCACACCAGATAAATCTCTGACTTCTCCTCAGCATGATGAATCAGATTCAGCCCCAACTTAGCAGCATGCTTCTTGTAGGCCTCCAACGATATGCCTTTTGCGCCATACTGCATCAACCTCAGGTAGTAACCGAAGTCGAAAGGCTTGTAGCTTGTTTGTGCTGTTGCAGACAAAACAGCAAGCAACAGCAGGGGAATGAGAATAATTTTTTTCATACTCATTATGTTTAGTCGATTATTTAATCAATGAAACGAAGAAAGGCAGACGGGACAAATGCGATGGCAACAGCTGCCACACCTTCTATCTGAACAACAACTCGCTTGTTTTTCTTGATTCTCTTGATAACGCCTTCCACACCACCAAAGCAACCATCAATCACTTGTACTCTCTGTCCAACCCTTTTGAGATAGTCCTCATTGTCTAAGAACATCACAGAATCATCTTGGACAGAAGCCACCTTCATAAAGTTGTCCATCTGTTTGTCGGGTACTACAAGAATCCCACCGCCGTCCTGTGTTCTCTGAGTCATATACCTCATCGGTTGAAATTCCTGCTTGTGCATCTTCAAATCGGTCAGATGTTCCTTGGTAGAGCGGACAAACAAAAGATTATGTATAGCGGGAACCAGCATTCTCCTTCTTCCGTCAGCTGTATCAACAAAATCATACTTCATGGGAAGGAAGTTTTCGATATGATCCCTGTCCAACAGTTCCTTGATTTTCAATTCCCTGTTGTAGGTAATACGCATCGGAAACCAATGTAACTCGCTATTCTGGTCCATTTATGATCTATCGTACAGAAACAAAAATGGGGGTCACCGCATCTTTTGTGCAGCGTACCCATCTTGACATTACAATCTGAATAATCATCCTATCGCACTGACATCCAGCAACTTTTATGAATCATTATTCATAATTGACAGTGAAAAAACACTATCAAATCACTGTTTATGAGTGCAAATTTAAGAAATTATTACGAAATAAACAAATTTTTTAATAAAAAAATCAGAACATTATGTTTATTGTACCCTTATGATACGATAAATGTTCATAAATGTTTCAGACTCCATATATTTATTTACACTTGTCAAGCCACTCCTTTAAGGCATAGCGAGGAACACCCCGCTTGATAGCGGCATTCAGTTCTTCACGGGCCTCATTTATGCGGTTTAAATTAATCAAAATATCAGCCTTCGAAACGACAAATCCTGACTGAAGGGGTTTACGACGAATAGCCTCATCCCAGTCGTAGAGGGCAATGTCGTATTGTTTCTGTTCCGTCTCAAAAGCAGCACGGGCAGCGTAAGCATCCGCAGAATCTGGAAACATCTGGACAAGACGATTTAACTCATCGAAGGTATCGGTCTTACGTCCCATCTTCTGCAAGACATGCGCCAATCCCAAGCGGGCTTCGAAATGCGTGGGCTGCAGGCGCAGAAAGGCCTCATAATCGACACGGGCCAGATCATAATGGTGTTGGTGGGTGTGGACATAGGCCCGGAAATAGAGCGCAGCCAGATTCTTTTCATCAGTATGAAGTATCTTGCCGTACTCTGCAAGGGCATAATCCCACTGCTCAAGGTTGATATTGGCCTCAGCCTTGAGCAGGTGCAGATGAAGGTTCTGGGGATCTTTGCCTATCTGGGCATTCAGCACTTCGAGTGAGTCGCGCCATTGCTGACGAGTCTGAGCCGCAAGCCCACACATCGTCAGCAACAACACACCTAAAACAATATACTTACGCATTCTTGATATAATTGACAATCCATTCACCAACTTCACGGGTGCCATAATGGGCACCTCCCTCGACCTGAATCTCAGGGGTACGGACATTGGCATCGAGCGAAGCATTGACGGCCTCACGAATCAAGGTTCCCTCTTTCTCAAGACCAAAATGCTCCAAAAGCATGGCTGCAGAAAGAATCTGAGCCAGAGGATTCGCCAGATTCTGTCCAGCAGCCTGAGGCCAAGAACCATGAACGGGTTCGAAGAGCGGTGTATGCTCACCTAAAGACGCTGATGGCTGAAGACCCATCGAGCCAGTGATACAGGCCGTTTCGTCGGTAAGGATATCACCAAAGGTGTTTTCCGTCACAATGACATCGAAGAAACGGGGTTCCGTCAGCACACGCATCGAAGCATTGTCGATGAACATATAGTCTGTCCGAACCTCAGGATATTGGGGTTCTATCTCCTTGGCAATCTGACGCCACAAGCGGGAAGACGCCAGGATATTGGCCTTGTCGACAACCGTCAGATGTTTGTTGCGCTTCATCGCCATCTCAAAGCCTAACTTCACGATGCGTTCAATCTCAGGACGCGTGTAGATGTCCGTATCATACGCCTTGTCGTTATCCTGGTATCTCTCACCAAAATACATACCACCCGTCAATTCACGCAGCACCACAAAATCAGCCCCACGAATCAGTTCATCCTTCAGAGGCGATTTGTGAAGCAGACAATCGAAAGTGGCCACAGGACGCACATTGGCAAAAAGGCCGAGTTTCTTGCGCATGGCCAGTAAACCTACCTCAGGACGAATCTTCGCAGTAGGATCATGGTCATATTTCAGATCGCCCACAGCGGCAAAGAGCACAGCATCGGCCTGCATACAGATTTCGTGAGTCGCATCAGGATATGGGTCCCCCACCTCATCGATGGCGTGCGCACCACAGATGGCTTCCTGATAGAGGAACTCATGTCCGCACTTGGCTGCAATGGCATCCAGCACAGCCACACCTTGTTTCATGATCTCCGGTCCGATACCATCGCCCGAGAGAATTGCAATATTCAGCTTCATAGTTCGTTATTATGTTCTTTTTCTATAATGTTCAACATTTTAAAGGTTGCCTTGATGGCAGCTTCCGTCTGGTCTGCATCGAGACCACGGGTACGGAACAACCGTCCTTTATCATTCCAGGTAATGACCGTCTGTACCAAGGCATCCGTACGTCCGCCAGGCGGAATAGTCACAGCATAGTTGGCAAGAATCGGGAAGGTACGGTCAAGATATTTCTTATAAATATAACGCAAGGATTTCACGAAAGCATCGTACTGACCATCACCAGTGGCACTGGCCTCATACTGCTGACCGTTGATTTCAATCTTGATATTCGCACCAGGCTTCAAACCATAGGCTGTAGAGACGATGTAACTGACGAGTTTCACTTTGTCTTCGGAAACATCGTGCTTGAGTACATCGCTCACGATGAAGGGCAAGTCCTCCAAGGTCACCCGTTCCTTCTTGTCGCCAAGTTCTGTAATACGCTGGGTTACCTTTCGTGTCTGTTCCGGTGTCAGTTCAAGACCTAATTCTTCCAGATTTTTGGTAATGTTAGCTTTGCCGCTGTTCTTACCTAAAGCATATTCACGTTTACGTCCGAAACGCTCTGGTACGAGGTCATTCTGATAGAGATTGTTTTTCTTATCACCATCCGCATGGACACCAGCCACTTGGGTGAAGACATTATCACCAATGATGGGCTGATTAGGCGCCACAGCAATACCACTATAACTCTCTACCAAGCGCGAGATATCGTTCAGTTTGTTCTCGTTGATGTTCGTCTTCGCATGGAACTGATCCTTGAGAATCACCTGCACACTCGACAACGGCGCATTGCCACAACGCTCACCCAAACCATTCACAGTGACATGCAGTCCTTTGGCACCACTCAATACAGCCGCTAAGGAATTCGACACGGCAAGGTCATAGTCGTTATGCGCATGGAAATCGAAATGAGTATCAGGGTAGCGCTTAATCATCTTGCGGAAATATTCAATACATTGGAGCGGATTCATGATGCCCAACGTATCGGGTAACATGAACCGGCGGATACCGCTGTCGCAGAGCTGGTCCATCAGATGATAGACGTATGTAGGCGAATCCTTCATACCATTCGACCAGTCCTCTAAATAGAGATTCACTGTGATGCCTTTGCTTCGGGCATATTTCACCACCTTACGGATATCCTCAATATGTTCGTCAGGTGTTTTCTGCAACTGCTGGGTGCAATGCTTCAGAGAACCTTTCACCAGAAGATTCAGCGTCTTACATCCACAGGCATCTATCCAGTCCACGCTCTGACCGTCATCCACGAAACCGAGCACCTCTACCCGATTCAACTTGTCGATCTTCTCAGCATAACGGCAGATCATCTGCACGGCCTCTTTGTCACCTTCTGAAACACGGGCAGAAGCTACTTCGATGCGATCCACATTCAAATCATGAAGCAACATACGTGCCATCATCAGTTTCTCATGCGGCAAGAAAGAGACACCACTGGTCTGCTCACCGTCACGCAAGGTAGAATCCAGGATTTCCACAAAGGGCTGGATGCGCTTGTAGTTGTTTACTTTCTCTGCTGTTCCCATGCAATGGTCTTGTCTTGGTTTTGTACTAAAAAATCAATATCATCAAGGCCGTTGATCAAGCAGTGTTTCTTATAAGAATTAATCTCGAAAGATTCACTGTGGCCTGTAGAAAGATTCGTCACTGTCTGATTTGGGAGATCGACCTTTACCTGAGTTTCTGGATTCTTCTGAATACTCTGAAAAAGCTCTGCGAGGAAATCCTCGCTTACCTGCACTGGCAATACGAAATTATTTAATTCATTATTCTTGTGAATATCTGCAAAGAAGGAGCTGATGACCACCCTGAATCCATAGCCGGCAATCGCCCAAGCCGCATGCTCTCGAGAGGAGCCAGAACCGAAGTTCTTGCCTGCCACAAGGATACATCCTGAGTATTTAGGATTATTCAGCACGAAGTCCGGATTCGGTGTGCCATCGGCCTGATAGCGCCAATCGCGGAAGAGATTATCACCAAAGAATTGCTCCTCACGCGTTGTTGCCTTTAAGAAACGAGCGGGTATAATCTGGTCGGTGTCCACATTCTCAAGTGGAAGCGGAACACAAGTACTGGTTATAATGTCGAATTTCTGTTTCATCTTGATTCTGTTCTTTTGTTCTTCTTATGGCTAAAGAAACTCACGTGGATCGGTGATGACTCCTGTGACAGCAGCGGCGGCAGCGACCAGAGGCGATGCCAGAATAGTACGTGCGCCAGGGCCTTGACGGCCCTCAAAATTACGATTAGAAGTAGAGACCGAAAGCTTACCTGCCGGAATCTTATCGTCGTTCATCGCCAAACAGGCAGAACAGCCTGGCTGACGAATCTCAAAACCTGCATCGCCAAGAATCGTATCGAGACCTTCTTCACGAATCAGACGGTCTACAGCCCATGAACCAGGCACTAACCAAGCGATGACATCCTGTGCTTTCTTTCGTCCCTTTACAATTGATGCAAAGGCACGGAAATCTTCAATGCGACCATTGGTACAGGCCCCTAAGAACACATAGTCGACCTTGGTACCAAGCAGTTTCTGTCCAGCCTTAAAACCCATATATTGTAGGGATTTTTCAAAACCGACTCCACTCTCGTTTGGAATCGTTTCAGTAATGCCAATGCCCATACCGGGATTCGTTCCGTAGGTGATACGAGGCTCAATGTCTGCAGCATCAAAGACAAGTTCCTTGTCGAAGACAGCATCATCGCCACTCTTCAAGGTCTTCCACTCCGCCACCGCCTGCTCCCAGGCCTCACCCTTCGGTGCATATTCCTTACCTTTTATATAATTGAAAGTCGTCTCGTCAGGAGCTACAAAACCACCCCGGGCTCCCATCTCTATCGAGAGATTACAAAGCGTCAGACGACCTTCCATCGACAGGTTCTTGACCACATCGCCAGCATATTCTACAAAATAGCCAGTAGCCCCCGAAGTCGACAACTGTGCCATGAGATAGAGGGCCACGTCCTTGGCTGTCACACCCTTGCCCAGTTTACCGTTGATACTAATTCGCATCGACTTGGGCTTCTGCTGAAGGATACATTGTGAGGCCAGAACCATCTCGACCTCTGAGGTACCAATGCCAAAGGCCACAGCGCCCATCGCACCATGGGTAGAAGTGTGGGAGTCGCCACAGACAATCGTCATGCCAGGTAAACTCAGTCCTTTCTCGGGACCTACCACATGGATGATACCGTTATCGGGAGACATCATACCATAATGTGTCAGTCCGAAATCGGCAGCATTCTTTGCCAACATATCAACCTGCTTCTTTGATACAGGGTCTTCGATAGGCTTATCTTGATCATGTGTCGGCGTATTATGGTCAGGCATACAGAAAATCTGCTGGGGCCGGAAACACTTCAATCCTCTTGCCCTCATGCCTTCAAAGGCCTGTGGTGAAGTGACCTCATGGCAATAAAGCCTGTCGATATATAACTGTGTGGGACCGTCCTCAATCTGCTGGACCACATGCTTGTCCCATATCTTGTCAAATAAAGTATTCATCTATAAAATCTAATATACTATTCCTCAACCTTAAACTTATTGATACAGTCAATATAAGCCTCCACAGAAGCCGTCACGATGTCAGTGTCAGCACCAAAGCCGTAGTACAACGAGCCGTCGTATTCCACCTGCATGTGTACCTTACCCACATCGTCAGAACCTTTCGAAATAGCCTGGATGGTGAATTCCTTCAGTGTCATCTGCTTCATGATAATCTTCTTCAATGCCTTGATAGCTGCATCTACAGGACCATTGCCGGAGGCAGCTGCCTCAAACTTCTGTCCGGAAATATCAAGACCTATGGAGGCCACGCTCTTCACACCCTTGCCTGTCGTCACTTGCAGGAAGTCGAGCTTCACGGCATGTGAATCCGCTGTATCGGCACCCGCCAGCATGAGCACATCGGCATCGCTCACCTCCTTCTTGTTGTCAGCCAGCTGTAAGAACTTCTCATAGATTTTGTCGAGTTTCTGTTCCTCCAGATCCACGCCGTTCATGTGCAAGCGATGTTTCAAGGCTGCCCTTCCGCTACGTGCCGTCAGCAGGATGCTGTTATCATCGATGCCCACATCTTTCGGATTCATAATCTCATAAGTCTGGACATTCTTCAGCACACCGTCCTGATGGATGCCGCTGGAATGCGCAAAGGCATTACGGCCGACAATGGCCTTATTAGGCTGTACGGGCATATTCATGAGCGAAGAGACCATACGTGAGATGGGGTAAATCTTCGTGGTATTGATATTTGTATCAACGCCAAGGTTCTTATGGCACTTCAGAATCATCGCAATTTCCTCCAACGAGGTATTACCAGCCCGTTCACCAATACCATTGACTGTCACCTCCACCTGTCGGGCACCAGCCATCACACCGCTGAAAGTATTAGCCGTTGCCAGGCCTAAGTCATTGTGACAGTGCGTTGAGATAATGGCCCTGTCGATGCCGTCGACATGTTCTTTCAGATATTTGATCTTCTCGAAATATTCCTGAGGCAGACAATAGCCTGTCGTATCAGGGATGTTCACCACAGTGGCACCCGCCTTGATAACGGCCTCAACCACCTGGGCCAGATATTCATTATCGGTACGGCCGGCATCCTCGCAGTAGAACTCCACATCGTCGACATAACGCTTGGCATACTTCGTAGCAGCTATTGCCTGTTCCAATATCTTCTCACGGGTGGAGTTGAACTTATACTGGATATGCTCATCGCTTGTACCGATACCCGTATGGATGCGCTTGTGTTTGGCGTACTTCAAGGCCTCAAAGGCCACATCGATATCGCGCTCCACAGCACGTGTCAGTGCACAAATAACGGGCCATGTCACCGCCTTTGAAATTTCGATTACTGAATTAAAATCTCCAGGACTGCTGATTGGGAATCCTGCTTCAATCACATCCACGCCGAGTTGCTCCAGCGCTTTGGCTACCTGAATCTTCTCTACGGTGTTCAACTGGCAACCAGGCACCTGCTCTCCGTCGCGGAGTGTCGTGTCGAAAATGTAAAGTCTGTCGTTCATTTTTGTTTCAATTAATTATGATTTTTTGTTCTTATGTCTAAAACCAAAAAAGCCTTTCACACTCGGAAGTGAGAAAGGCTCTATATTCTTATGTATCCTATACCTATTTTATATATACACCCAAATCACTTCCGACTACGCCCTGCAGTCGAATAATAATAATGGTGCTAATTAGGCCGAGATTCATCATCTTTTCTTTTGCTTTTGTTTAAATTCGGGGGCAAAGTTATAACTTTCCTGCGAAACCAACAAACATTTTGTCGTTTTTTTGCTTAAAAAAGTATCAAATTTACACTTTTTACTCTAATTCATACACTTCACTGGGCATTTTCCGCTTCAGAACTTCCAGTTGAATATCCTTTCCCGGGATGATTCCATAACTACGCAGAATGGCATCCACCGTCTTCCGTGCCAACTCCGGATGATTGTTCTCCTCACTCAGATGACACAGCCAGACATGCTTCAGCCGTTCCGTCATATTCTCTGCCAACACGTGACCGCAATCTTTGTTCGACAGATGGCCACTCGGACTGATAATCCTGTCTTTCAGATACTGAGGATAAGGACCACCCTGCAGCATTTCCACATCATGGTTGGCCTCGATCACAAGATAATTAGCCTCTCCGATATATCCCCTCATCTCCTCAGTCACACTGCCAGCATCCGTCATAATGACAAAGACCAAACCCTCGACCTCAATCTTATACCCTACATTCTCACTGGCATCATGAGGCACAGGAAAAGGTGTCACCAGGAAATCACCCAACCTGACAGTGGTGCCTGGCTCCAAAAACAATTTCTGTTCTTTCAGCAGTTTCCGTTGGACACAGTAATTATGGTCTATACCCATATGAACTTTCTCTGTGGCATAGACAGGCACGTTGTAATCATGGCTGAAGGCACCGACAGACTTGATGTGGTCTGCGTGGTCATGCGTAATCAGGATTCTCTGCACCGAACTAAGGTTGATGCCATAATCCCTCGCATACTTCTTTAGCGTTCTTAAGCCAACTCCTATATCTACAAATAATCCGTCGGTTGCGGTGCCGAGATAATAGCAATTCCCACTGCTACCGCTCCCAAACGATACAAATTTCAGCATTTTGATTTATATTTTGTGCAAAAGTACACAAAAAACATTGTACAACCAAAGAATTATACAATTTTAATGTTTTAGAACGGCAGTCCCACAGCAAAATGGAAAGCGAAGTCACGACTTAGACGTGGGTGGATGATGGCATAATGCTCTTCTTCCTCCGTCTCATAGGCTGGATTCACTGCCTTCATACCCAGATCGAAACGCATGATGAAATAATCAAAATTCAGGCGAAGGCCCAATCCATAACTTACAGCCATGTCGCTGAGAATGTTCTGCAGTTTGAACTGACCTCCGGGCTGCTGTTCATAATCACGGATGGTCCAGATGTTACCCGCATCCACAAACAAGGCACCGCCGAATTTCCAAAAAAGGTGTGTACGGTATTCCAAATTCAAGTCCAGTTTCATGTCACCCGTCTGGGTGATGAAATTGATGTTACCGTCACGACCTTTATAGCGTCCAGGGCCAAGACTTCTCACACTCCATCCACGAACACTGTTGGCACCACCTGAGAAATAACGTTTCTCAAACGGCAGCACCGTGCTGTTGCCGTAAGGATAGGCTATGCCTAAACCGCAGTGGAATACCAGCTGGTCCTGATAGTTCTGTAGCAGATTACAGGTAAAATCTACGTCTCCCTTCATGTATTGGGCATAGGCGATGTTAAAGACACGATACTGCCCATCACCGTCCTGCTCGGCATGAAACAGATAACTACCCAGATTGAGCAGATTACCTGCTGTCTCCAGATTCGTCTTAATGGCCACATGACCGTTATTGTAACTATAGCCGAAACCGGTCTTCATGATAAACAAATCCTCATAGTTATACCTGAGGATGACATTATAGTTGCTGTTGTCCTGCAGATACTCGTTCTTAAAGGTCTCGCTGACCCAAGGCATGAAAATATAGTTCAGATCGAGGAGATCAAACTGATACTGGTCATAACGCGACTGGGGTTTCCAACGGTATCGCCAGCCAGCGGAGAGCACACGACGATGAAACTCCGGACGGTTCTGGGTATCGTAAAGCAACGACACTTCACTGGTGGCAATGATTTTCCGACGCATCTCACGACTCAGGAAAGGCATGATAAAACGTGGGAAAGACAGACGACTCTCCAAACTATACTCCACAAAGTCCTGGTTGCGGTAGCCCTCCAGTCCGCGAATGGCCTCATAGGCACCACGCAACTGCACACTGAATGTCTCAGAGCCACGGAACAGATTACGGTTCTGATAGGTCAGCGAAGCGGCAGCTCCAAGGTCTCCTGCCGTATTCGTGCCTTCCGGCTGAAAACTGAGTGTCGATGGTTTATTGGTCTGCACCTGTACATCCATATCAATCATGGCAGAGTCAGGCGTGGTCTGGAAATTGATATTGGTATACTTCACCGCTCCAAGACGACCAAAGTGATTATAGGTATTCTGGAGTCCTTCTGCCGAGTATGGTTGACCTTCTGTCAACATAGTATTCTCGCGTAATACACGGTCACGTAGATGAATCACCGAGTCTTGCGGGTCACCACTGGCATAACTGATCCGTCTGACAGTATACTGCGTATGCAGCGTGTCCTTGATGTCACTCGTACGATAAGGTCTCAATTGTAGGGTCAGATCCACCTGATGGGAATCCTGAATAGAATCGGCCAGGAAGTTGATAAACTCCTTATGGAAACGGTAATAGCCGTTATTCTGCAGGAAAGAGGTCAATCTGGAACGCTCTTCGTTGAGGGCGTTTACATTGAATACCATACCTTCATGAAGACCTCGTTTGTCATTCTTCAACAGACGGGCTATCACACTGTCCTGAATATCATACTCCAAATTCCTAATAAAATAATGACTGCCGGGATGAAGCACATAGAAGGCATCCAGTTTCTTTCGATTGGTGGACGTAAACAATTCCACCTGTGCATCCAGATAGCCGAGGTTGCGAAGTGCCAGTTGCAGTTCCTCACATGACCTTCGAGCGAGTATCGTATCAAACAGCACGGGGGCCTCACCAATGGAGTGAAGCGTACGGTTAATCCAGCGGGCGCTGTCGTCTCCTGCCAGTTGGTAGATGCCCAAGGGAATCTTAGCGATAGAGAACCAGCGAGAATTACTCTTCTGACGCACATAAGTCTTCAGTTGAGATGTATTGATATCCCTGTATTTCCCATCAGCCACCACCGATACGCTCTTCAGCATGACTTCACCTTCCGGAATATCACGCGAGGTAGAGCATGCACTGAAAAGCATGAGCAAAAAAGCGATGGCCAACAGGCCTATTTGGTGTCTTGACATCAATATCTCACGAATTTGCTTGCAAAGATAGAAATAAATCTTTATCTTTGCAAACAAAAAGCGAAATGATTAGCAAAAATCAGATAAAATATATCCGTCAGTTGGAATTGAAAAAATTCCGCAAGCGTGAAAACTGTTTTGTAGCAGAAGGTCCGAAAGTGGTTGGTGACCTCATGAAGCAGTACCAGCCCAAAGCCATTTTTGCTACCGACGAATGGCGTCCCAGCAATATACCCGACACCACCGTGCTCACTAAGATTACTGATGATGAACTCAGACGTATCAGCTTTCTTCAGAATCCTCAGCAGGTGCTCGCCATCTTCCCTCTTCCCTCTTCAATCTCTCACCTCTCACCTCTTACCTCTCACCTCTACCTTGCTCTTGATGGCATACAGGATCCTGGTAACCTCGGCACCATCATCCGCATTGCCGACTGGTTTGGCATCGATACCATCTATTGCAGCGAAGACACCGCCGATGCCTACAACCCCAAGGTGGTACAGGCCACGATGGGAAGTCTCGCACACGTACATATTATATATTGTGACCTGCTACAGCTATTCGACTCTCTTCCCCCATCCTACCCAATCTATGGAACTCTGCTCGATGGAGATGACATTTACCAGCAGCCTCTCTCGCAGGAAGGTATCATCGTGATGGGTAACGAGGGCAACGGCATCTCAGAGACTGTACGCCAACGTGTCACCCACCGCCTGCTCATACCCAATTTCCATCAAGGCGACAGTGCCGAGAGTCTTAATGTGGCCATTGCTACCGCCATCACCTGTTCCGAATTCCGCAGAAGAGGCACAAAATAAAAGAGGCTGATCTTCTCAGACAAGCCCCTTTGCTAAAAATGGAAAATGATAAATATAGATTAAAATTACTAGTTATCGAGTGCAAATATAGTCATTAATAAAATAAAAAACAAATATTTGTGTATAAAACAATCACTTGATATAGCATTTTTGTCACAATAGAACAATTTAAGTTCATAATTTCTTTTTTCAAATAATTTGTTCATCTATTGTTTCAATAAGTATACCATATCAAGAATAATCCCCGCTGATTGGCGGGGATTATTTATTATCTGGGATTGTTTGTTTCAAATATCCGCATGCGTTCTTCCAACTGGTCGTACTGATGATCCTCAATGAAGGAGGTGCAGACTCGCAGACCTTCCTGCTCAGAGCCACATGTAATGAGGCAGATGGCCGAGACACCATAATACATCAATTCAAGGGCGAGCTGACCACTGGTCATACCAGGATAGCCGATGGTGAAATAAAAGCCGTCGGCGATAGGCTCATCAAGGTCTTTGTCATAGACGACATAGAAGCCGTGACGGCAGAAGATCTCTTTCAACTTACGAGCACGATCGCCATAGACACTGATTTCCTTGCGGAAGTCGTACTTTCCCTCATAGGCAGCCTTCAACATAGCAGCTAAGGCGTACTGGGCACTATGACTCGTGCCAGACGACAAAGCATAGAGCATACGCGTAGAGAAGACCGGTCCAAAAGGCAGACCCTGATAACGCTCTGACAACGCCTCATAATGGCGATGGAATAGGGCGTCAGAGATACAAGTGACTCCGATACGCTCACCTGCATAGCTGAAAGCCTTCGAACCACTAATGAGCAACATGTAATTATCAGTATAACGGGCCACAGTGGCCTGATAAGGTGGCTCGAACGGTGTGGAGAGGTCCTTGCGGAAATCCATAGCGAAGTAAGCTAGATCTTCCATCACGATGGCATCATACTTCGTAGCCAATTCGCCGATTATCTGCAACTCCTCCTCACGCAGACAAATCCACGAGGGATTGTTGGGATTTGAATAGACGATGGCGCAGATGTTACGCTGCTTCAGGTAGCCCTCAAGTTTCTTGCGGAGTTTGTCGCCGCGATAGGAATAGACATCGAAGGTCTCGTACTTTACGCCCATCACTTCCAACTGCATCTTCTGAACGGGGAATCCCGGGTCAATAAAGAGCACGGTGTCCTTGAGCTTGTCGCGCTGAGAACAGGTAAGGAACGAAGCGAAAGTACCCTGCATAGAGCCGCTCACGGGGATGCAACCCTCTGGCTTAATGTCGATGCCGATGAAGGCCTTGACAAACTGAGAGGCAGCCTCCTTAAGTACGGGAGCGCCTTGGATATCGGGATACGAGTGAGCTATGCCGTCCTTTAATGCCTGAATCTGAGCATCGACACCCACCTGAGCTGCAGGCAGTCCGGGGATACCCATTTCCATCTTGATAAACTCTACGCCACTCGCTTTCTCAGCCTTAGCAGCTACTTGCTTTACCTCACGGATCGTTGCCTTAGCAAAGTCTTTGATACCAAGCTCTGCCACTAATCCGTCAACAATCTTTTTATCTATAGGTGTACTCATCTATAAACTATAAACTTTCAACTATAAACTATTATTTCTGTGCAGCCCGGCCGATGGCGAGAGCCTTGATATTGGCTTCGACGATGGCCTCGCCCTTGCGAGCAAAGACACGGCGGATGGCTTCTTCCAATTTATCGTACTCGATGCCAAGTGCCTTCTGGGCAGCACCCAACAAGATGACGTTAGCAGAACGGGGCACACCATTATCCTTGGCTGCCTGTTCAATGTCGAGAACAATAACGTTCTTAACACCATTCAAGTCGCTCTTAATCTTCTCAATATCAGGATAATTTGGAATATTAACAAAAGGAGCACTCGAAGTAATGATCCAACCGTCCTTAGCCAAGAATGGCAGGTAGCGCAGCGCCTCCATAGGTTCCATTGAGATAATCACATCGGCACCTCCTAAAGGAATCAGGTCGCTGGCAATGGGGTTGCTTGAGATACGCAGGTTTGACTGTACGTCGCCACCGCGCTGGCTCATACCGTGTACCTCGGCCTGCTTGATATAGAGGTTCTCCTTCATGGCAGCCTCACCGATGATGGTAGCGATAGAGAGGATACCCTGTCCTCCTACACCGCAAAGTATAATATCAGTCTTCATAATTTACAATTTCACAATTTACAATTTACGATTTTGCTGCGGCCTTCTTCTGCTTCAGATGACGCTGGAGTGTCTGCATACACTCACGACGCGGGATGATGACACTCACACCGTGGTAGTTAATCTCATCACGGATAGCCTGCGTAATCTCAGGCATATTCTTAGGGATAGGATTTACCACTTTCAGGTGATCCTCAGAAAGACCCAAGCCCTTGCAGATTGCCTCAAACTTATTAGTACCAGCCGAATCCTGTCCACCCGTCATAGCGGTGGTGAGGTTATCGCTGATGATCACAGTGATGTCGGCATTCTCGTTAATAGCATCGAGCAAACCAGTCATACCACTATGCGTAAACGTTGAGTCACCAATGATAGCCACAGCGGGCCACTGACCAGCATCCGAGGCACCCTTTGCCATCGTAATTGAAGCACCCATGTCAACACAAGAGTGGATGGCTTTATAAGGTGGCAGGAAACCGAGGGTGTAGCAGCCAATATCGCCGAATACACGGGCGTTAGGATATTCGCGCAACACCTCATTAAGGGCAGTATAGACATCGCGATGGCCGCAACCCTGACAGAGTGCAGGCGGACGGGGTGTCACATCCTCGCAGGGTGCATAACTCTCACCGCTCTCAATACCCAAAGCTTTTTTCAGGAAATCGGGGTTCAACTCACCTGTACGAGGCAACTCGCCAGTGAGACGGCCTTTGATAACAGCATTTCCAGGCATCACACCACGCACCTGATCCTCGATGAACGGCTGACCTTCTTCGGCAATCAGCACATATTCGCAATCGTCGGTCATACGACGAATAAGCTTCTTAGGCAGCGGATACTGCGAAATCTTCAGCACAGGATATGGACAACCATTGGGGAAACATTCCATCAAATAGTTGAAGGCAATACCACTAGCAATGATACCCAGCTTATGGTCGCTACCATCGATATATTGATTATATTTACTGTCGACAGCCATCTGCTCAAGGATGGGCTGCTGACCGGTTACTACAATATTACGCTTGCGGGCGAAGGCAGGCAGCAGCACCCAGTTAGAAGCTTGGGCATCGTAGTTCAGCTCATTCTGCTCACGGGGTGTATCCTTCACCTGTACCACAGCACGGGAGTGTGCCATACGAGTGGTCACACGCATCAGCACGGGCAGATGCATCTTCTCTGACAGTTCGTAGGCCTCGTCCATCATGTCGTAGGCCTCCTGCTGACTGCTGGGCTCCAATGTAGGGATCATGGCGAACTTTCCATAGAAGCGTGAATCCTGCTCGTCCTGTGACGAGTGCATCGAGGGGTCGTCGGCCACAAGAACAATGATACCACCGTTGGTACCCGTCATCGCCGAGTTCACAAAGGGGTCGGCGCAGACATTCAGTCCCACATGTTTCATACACACCAGTGCCCGCTTGCCCATATACGACATACCAAGAGCGGCCTCCATAGCCGTCTTCTCATTGGTCGACCAACGGCTGTGCACACCACGTTCCTTGGCCAATGGCGAGTCCTGGATATACTCTGTAATCTCAGTAGAGGGAGTGCCTGGATAGGCATAGACACCGCTCAGGCCTGCATCGAGCGCACCCTGGGCAATCGCCTCATCTCCCAATAAAAGCTTTTTCATTTAACCTTTTACCTTTTTTATTATTTACTTTTTTACCTTTTACTTTTTAATTGCCTGCAAAGGTAGTGCTTTTTGCTGATATTAGCAAGAAAAACTTAAAAAAAAGCAGCAGATTCAGAGCAAAGGTCATTTCAAGGGTATATAGGAACAGCCACATAGACAACAAACATGTATATCTCTGGTGGGTAAGACAAAAAATAGTGTGGACTGGGATGGCCTAGCTGAAGAATTTAGTGAATGTCTTGACATTATATAAATGCTCGGCAGTGTTGCCCAATTCCCTGCAGTAGAGTCAAACTTCTCACTGCTATTTCCCCTATAATTCAACATATTTTCATAATAATTCTCAAATCAATCTACAAACATAGTATTATTACATTTTTTTTTGCTAATTTTGCAACGAAAGTTTCGAAATTATGATGTCGAGACCCTATAGAAAATTATGAAAATAAGATTAGAACAACCACAAGATTACTGCGAGGTTGAGAAACTTACTCGCGAGGCATTCTGGAACGTTTATCGCCCAGGATGCACAGAACATTATGTGCTCAATCAGTATAGAAATAACCCCGATTTCATCCCTGAGCTGGATTTCGTGATGGAAGAGGATAATATTATCATCGGTCATGTGATGTTTTCAAAAGCCGGAATAATCCTTGACGACGGAAGTTGCTTTCCTTCGTGGACATTCGGTCCTATCAGTATTCACCCTGATTACAAGCGCAAAGGTTATGGTCTGAAACTGTTGCAATATGCGTTGGAGAAAGCCAAAGAAATGGGTATCGGTTTATTGTGCATGGAGGGAAATATTGATTTCTACAAGCACGCAGGCTTCGATCTTGCCAGTAAGATGAAGATTCACTACCACGCAGAGCCGAGAGAATCTGAAGTTCCGTATTTTCTTGCCCAAGAGTTGATACCAGGCTATTGGGGTGATCGCGAGGGAACCTATTGCCCACCCAAGGGTTATTTCGTGGCCGATGAGAATCCAGAAGCTTTCGAGGCCTACGAAAATACTTTCCCAAAGAAAGAAAAGACACTTCAAGAAGGTCAGCTACCTCAGTTCTGCCAGAGTTGCGGGATGCCGCTTAGTAAGAATGAAGACTGCGGTACGAACGCAGATGGAAGCACAAACTTCGACTACTGCAAATACTGCTATGCTGACGGGCACTTCCTACAGGAGTGCACAATGGACGAAATGATTGAACATTGTGCCCAATTCGTAGATGAGGTCAACAAACAGATGCCCAAACCAATGACCAAGGAGGAATACAAGCAAATGATGCAAGGCTTCTTCCCGATGTTGAAAAGATGGAGAAACCATAGCTGATTGATGGAGAAGTTCACACTTTAGTCATAATTTGAAATATATGAAGAAGATTCTATTTGCTTTTGCCACACTGCTTGTAATAGCAGCATGCACCAATAAGCCGTCAACGGTAGTTGAAAACAACGAGGAAAGTAACGAGGTAGCCTTTGAGGTAGCCCAGAACTACTTCTTCAAGAATGATCAGGTGATTCCTGAAAATCCTAAAATCTCAACAGAGGAGGAGTTTAATAAGCTTTTCGGCATGGCCACGACAATGGGCAAAGACGGCAAGCCTACAGCCATAGATTTCACGAAGCAGTTTGCATTGGCCATCGTTCTCCCTGTAACAGATTTCGCAACGGAAATCAATCCTGTAAAGGTGGAAGAACAAGGCGACTCACTTCTCTACACCTACGAGGTGAATACTGGTGAGAAACAAACATTCAGCATCCGGCCCGTTTCTATCATCATCCTTGATAAGAAATACGAGAACAAGGAAATTGTACTTGTCAACAAGCAGGAAATCACCTTCTTCCCAGCCATCGACCGCTATCTGGCTGATTCTATCGGAAGCAACTATGCAAAGGGAGAATACAGTGTACCTATCCACAGCATCGTTGGTGTTGACGATCGTAATGCCGAAGACATTAAGGTATGGGGTGATTATTGGGTATTTAACTACAATCTGGTGGGTGACACACTGAAATGCGTATCAGGCGGTAACCATCCTGGACTGATGCACATCCGACAGACAGAGAATGGCTTCGAAGTGACGGCCTTCGAACAAGTGGAGGACGGCTCCAGAAACCTGCCTTCTGCCAAGAATATCTTCGGTGACAAGTTCAATGCGTTCCAAGCCATCAATAGTGATGAACAGAGGCGTGAGAAACTGAGATCCGAGGTATTAGCAGTTTATGTCAAGAAGCGCGGTATTGCAGCTACACTGTATCAGGACAACGGTTGGCCAGCTAAGAAATTGGGAGAATAATTGGTAAACATGAAAAAGGTAGGGATTCTTATAGCGGTTCTGTTATGTCTTTCATTTGGCAGTTGTAAAAATGAAGTGACGCCAGAGGAACAGAAAACAGATATAGAAGAAGTAAACAGTAAGAATGACAACAATAAGGAGGAAATTGATTCATTAAACGACGTAACAACCGACAGCAATATAAGTGTGGAGGAGATGAAGAAGAAAAACATCATCCTCCACAAAACCAAAGCGCAATACGTCATCTACTAATACACAGAAGAAAGGACTCCTTTTGTGTTTACAATAGTTTTATACACATCATGGTGAGGTCGTCGTTAGGCTCGGCCCCATCACGGAAACGGTTCACATTTGTATCCAGAGCTTCAATAATGTCTTGGGCTTTCTTAGAAGACAATGATGTCAGTATCTCGATGATATGGTCATCACCGAACTGCTCCTGATAGGGGTTCTCAGCCTCGTTGAGACCGTCGGTATAAAGAAACAACAAGCGGTCTTTGAAGAAGTCAATCGATTCGCCCACGTATTCCAGTCCAGGCCACAACCCGATGGGAGCATTGGCCTCCATATCGAGGAACGACAATTGTCCGTCGGCGTTGCCCAGCACAGGCGGATTATGCCCTGCATTACAGTACTCAAGCAGATGAAGTCTCAGATTGAGCCGACAGATAAACATAGTGACAAACATACCTTGCTCATTATCCTCCGATAACTCGACATTCATGTGGGTGGCAATCTCAGCAGGAGTCATGCCCTGTGAACCCAGTATGTGGAACAGACGCATGGTCTGAGCCATAAACAGTGAGGCTGGCACACCCTTGCCGCTGACGTCGCCTATACAGAAATAGAGCACATCCCCCTGAAGCAGATAGCCGTACAGGTCGCCACCAACCTCTTTGGCAGGAGTCATCGAAGCATACATGTCAAGGCCCTCGTACTTTGGGAACACTCTTGGCACCATCGACATCTGGAGGTCGCGGGCAATGCTCAACTCACTCTCCATACGCTCTTTGGCGGCATTCACTTTAGCCAGTCGCTTAGCAGCCCGGTTGCGCACAATTGTAAAGATGATGAAGAACACGATGAGCGCAAAGATTGACACGATGAGTGCCAAAATACGGGCTCTCGATAACCGCATCTGCTGCTCGGCTATCTGACGCTCCTTACCCTGTGTGTCGTAGACGGTGGCCAATTCGGCCGTTACATCCTGTTTCTGACGAGTGAGTGCCGAGTCATAGCATTCTGCTATCTTCATGCCAACGGCTATGGCCGAGTCTTTCCTTCCAGCCATAACATTAGCACGCATTTTCGGCAATAGGTAGGTACCGATGTTGTCGAGTGAAAGGTCCAAGTTGCGCTTTTCGAACACATTGTCCAGATAGACGTAATTATCGGCGGCTTCAGCATAGCGTCCAGCCAGCATCAAGTAGTCGGTGGCATTGATGAGTGCAACATTTCGTTCTGAGAAAATGGTCTTGCGATGCTCGTCATAATGTCGGGCTGCCTCGTCGCTCAGACCTAATTGCTGGCACATCGTGGCCAGGTCGATCTGGATGGTTCCTCTCAGAAAATCGGCCTGCTTCTCAACGACACCCGGCCTTGTGACATAGATAGCCAGCGCAGAGTCCTCCCTGTCGAGCCACATCTTGGCTTTCGCATATTCTGACGTATGGATATAGCTGGTGGCGATGTTGTCGAGACGAAGAATGATTCTGGGCATATCCTTGCCCGTGGTGTCGGCATCTATCCACTCACGTAACAGAACGAATGCTTTATTAAAGGAAGCAGCAGCTTCGGTTGGCATGCGCATGTGCTGTTGACATTCACCAATCACGATACGCAAATGCGTGAGGTCACCATAGTCCTTGTTACCCAGCGAATCCATCATCGCCATCGTGGGCAAGGCTTCGTTCAGCGCACCTTCATATTCGCTCTCTGCCGACAGGATGTGTGACAGCAGAACCCTCGACTTCAGGTACGCTCTCAGATCTGCCGCTTCGGGCTGACTGTTAGCGACGGCTTTCTTCAGATGTTGCTCTGCCACTTTCAGCATTCCCTTATTGGCAGCTGCTGCACCTCTATAGTAGCAGGCTGTAACGGCCGAGATATCACCCGTTTTCTCCAAGCTGTCAGTGAGTGCCAGTATAAGGCTGGAATCGTAGACATTCATGGCCTCCCGAATCAGTTTCTCTGCAGCAGGAAGGTTTGCCTCGTCGAAGATATCGCCCGTAGGAGCCTTACTCTGTCTGCTGGTACAGGAGAGGAAGAGGATGGATACGACAACCATCAGGTAAGCTATAATAGTTTTGCTCTTTGTCATTTGCATGGTAATGGGGTACAAAGATAGTCTTTTTTAGGCATATAAAAGAATAATTCATTCTTTTTAACCTCCTTTTCGGCAACATTGTTGACTCAATGTTTATATTGCAAACGTCTGTCTTTTCTTATTCATCATTTTAATTCTAATCAACATTCTGACGATAATAGACAGCCCCCTGTTCGTTCTTCAGGCTACGGGTATTGGAATCATACTCATAGCATTCCTCCTCTGATTCCACACCTTTAACCTTCAGACAGATGGTATTTCCATTGATGGTATAAGTATACTCCGTAAAGTGAAGACTGCCAATCATGTTCCATGTGGCTGTGCCGTCTTTATTCAGACCGATTCGGCTCTCATTGCCACCTTTTTCATTAAAACTATCGTATATTCCAGCCATATTGGCATAAGTCAGTTCTGAAGCTTCCTCCACCGGTTCACTAAGATATTTCTGCATCGACTCCATATAGCTGAAGGAAGACTCTTTGCCATCGGAATCGTTGTAGAATTTGATGATGTCGTGTACACGCCAGTCACCATCCTCATGGCAGAAGGCGAACTTCATGTGGACAGTCTGAACAGAACTATGAAGAATGAAGCCGACCGTTGCCCTACCCTTCTCTGTGTCCAACTGCTCAAACTGGATGTCACGAGCCTGCAGATCATCAGGATTTGCATCCTGCATCATCGTCCAATAGTCCTCATTGAAGAAACCGATTTCCTCCACACGAGCATCCTTCTCATTAACCGCAGCCACTGTGTCACGCCATGCATGACAGGCAAAACGTCCGTCAATGTCTGTTGCGTTATGGGAAGCGGCGGCATACAGTTCGTTGATAATGCCGACAATTTCTTCCTTTGCTTTCAGCGCCGTTGAGTCGGCCGTCTGACCTTGTTGACTGATACTGTCAAGAACAGCTGCATCAGCACCTTCCGTCTGGGTTTTCTTGCCTCCGCAGGCTGAAATTATCAGTAGCAAGGTGGCAAATAAGATATACTTTTTCATATCTTTGTATATTTATAAACAGCCAATGTGGGTAGAATCACCAATAGCAATAGCGTAATCTCTACTAATACGTATGAGCCGAAATAGTCAACCAATGTCTGGAATTTCAGGACTCCATCAACCAGAAAGACTAAAATGGCAAACCAGCAGAGGCAGAATATTGCAGCATACTTGATTTTTCGCTTCTTCAGTTTCATATATTATTTGTATGGAATAACTTTCTCTTCCCAACTTTTCAGCTCTTTCAGGGTGTCGTTTTTCTGTACGGTGTAGGCTGTGCGGTATTTGGTCACACTATCGAGCATAACATTATTTGTGACATACTTGTTGAAAAAAAATACTTTCTTCATAAACTATCATAAATGTCGATGCAAATTTACCAATTATTCCGTAATTATCACTAACTTTGCAAATATATTTTTTATGAATTTAGGTATTACATGAGCAGTAAGACAGGCTCATAACTATCTGATGAAGTTCGTTCTCAACGGACTCTCCAACTCCGGATGCCCCTCTTCTCTGACATTGAGCTTACGAATCATCCAGGCCATGTTGCGGGCAAGAGTTCGCATGGTCTGCATGCCTTCCTCATCCTGTGCTGCCTGACCAGGTGTCTGACCATATACAATGTTCCAGTACTGCGAACTGACAAGGGGCATATTCGACATCTCGAAATACTTGTTCAGACGGTCGAAGGCAGCTGATGCCCCACCCCTCCGACATACCACCACGCTGGCAGCAGGCTTGAAGCGCAGCTCACTGCTCAGAGAATAGAACACACGATCGAGCAAGGCACAGAGCGAACCATTCGGACCACCATAATAGACAGGCGAACCAACAACCAATCCGTCGATACCATCCTTGACGGCTCTCCATACCCTATAATATAGATCATCATGGAAAGTACATCTTGCGCCATTCCTTCCACACATGCCACACGCGATGCAACCCTGCACAGCCTGCTTGCCGATGCCGATAATCTCGGTATCAACGCCCTCACTGTTCAGCGTCTTGGCCACCTCGCTCAACGCCGTGAACGTGTTACCATTGTCACGTGGACTTCCGTTTATCAATAAAACCTTCATATTATACCATTATTTTGTTAATTATGGCTGCAAATATACGAAAAAAAGGAGAATTATGAGTACCTTTGCAAATAAATTTGCTTTATTGCATCCGTATAGCATCATCCTTGTCATTGGATTTATATGAAGTGGACGGTATTATCTGATAATCGGAGCTGTGATGTTTCATTAGAGACAGAACACGGCTTATCTGTTTTGCTGGAGACCGACAAGTATCATATCTTGCTCGACTCCGGAGCCAGCGATGTCTTTATCCGTAATGCAATGCACTTAGGCATCGACCTCAGTACCATCGACTATGTATTTATCTCTCACGGTCATAGCGACCATGCAGGAGGATTAAGACACCTGATGATGATAAACCATCAGCTACAAGTCATCGTATCACCCGATGCAGTCAGCGGCAAATTCTTTTCTAAAAGACGGTATCTGCACAGCATCACAACAGAATGGCCAGAGGGGGATAGAAACAGATTCCTGATGATAGAACAGACCCAGCAAATAGCTGACAGCTTTTATATTATTGCCCATATCCCACAAAAACAACCGATACCACAGGGAAACCAGCATCTGTTTGTGCAAAACGCGAATGACGACTATGTAAATGATGATTTCCGACATGAGTTGGCGCTATATGTTGATGGCCTGCTCTTTACAGGCTGTGCCCATAGCGGACTTGAGAATATTCTGGCGGCTTGTCCATATCCCGTTAAGACCGTTGTCGGAGGATTCCATCTGCTTGATGACCATGAGACAGAGGAAGAACTCACCGAACTTGCAAAGAGACTGATAAAAGCTTATCCCAATACCCAGTTCTACACCAGCCATTGTACTGGTGATAAGGTCTTCGCTATACTAAAGACCGTGATGGGCAACCAACTTCATGCTTTTAGCTGTGGCATGACGATAACAGTATGATTACACCACTCACGGCGATGTAGGCATAGACGATATAGCGGAAGATACGGTTGGGAATGTGCTTGAACATATAGGCCCCCAAACTGGTGCCGATAACGACTCCGCCAATTCCGAAGCAATAATCCGTCAGTACAGTTGTAGTCAGGAAACCATTGTAGGCTCTCACAACAGTCATCATCACATTACCCATGAGGAAGTAGGTCTGCGTCATGGCCATATAGTGCTCCTTGGTAGGCTCCGACTGGATGAAGTAAAGCACAGCTGGCGGGCCTTGCATACCGAAGAAGCCTCCCATCAGTCCGCTGAATGTTCCTGCTGTCACCTGCACTTTCTTTGTTGTTGGCAATTTTATCTTCTGGCTAAACAGCGCAAAATAAATGCTAATAACAATCAGTGCCACCCCCAGGATTTGCTTCAGTATGAGGTCCTCAATGCGCGTTAGGGCAAAGATCGCTATCGTTGAGACCATGATAAACGTCAGTAGTATCGGCCACAGCCGATTCCAAGTGACGAAGTTCCGCTGTTTCCAAACAATGACAGCCGAGGTGGTGATGGCCAACAGCCCAGAAAGAGTCGTGGCCTCACCATATGTCGGCAGGAAGAACGGCAGCATCGTCATGATGAAGATGCCAAAGCCGAAGCCCGTTGTACGCTGCACAAAACTTGCTCCGATACTTAGCAGGAATATGAAAAAAACAATGCTACTCATAATTAATCCCAAGTTGGCATTTTGGCATTTTTGCATTTTTGTTTTTTTAGTTTGCATAAATAGGTTAGAAAATTAAATAGAATAGTTATAATTAATAATAATATATATA
>JAGCDZ010000060.1 GCA_017650905.1 Prevotella sp.
AGGGATGTTCTAAAAATTAATTAACTAATAGTCAGATATTTCTGTCGATATTTCAATATAATTCAGTACCTTTGCAGTATCAAACGACGTAATCATGAAGAAAACGACGATATATAGGAGACCGAAGGGCGAGAACCTCTTTGAAGAGGAACTCACCATAGCCGCCCTGTCTGCAATGGGTAACCCACTAGAGCAGCTTGCTGTCCTTGTGGACTTTGAGATGTTCCGTCCTGAGTTGGAGGACATCCTTGTAAAGAAAGACTGCAAGTCGACGGCAGGCCGTCCGCAGTTCGATGTGGTATTGATGTTCAAAGTCATATTCTTGCAACGTTATTATGGTTTGGGTGATAAACAGATTCAGTATCAGATCATCGACCGCACCAGTTTTCGCCAATTCCTTGGCATACATACCGTAGATGAGATCCCTGACGAAAAGACCGTTTGGAATGTGAAGAACACCCTGAGCAAGGCAGGCACGTTTGATGCTCTGTTCGACAAGTTCCGCAGTTATCTTGACAGCAAGGGCCTCTCCTTCAACGAGGGGAAGATTATCGATGCCTCTTTTGTGGAAGCTCCCAAGCAGCGCAACACCCGTGAGGAGAACGAGCTGATAAAGTCGGACAACGGCAAAGAGCTGTGGAACGACAAGCCTCACAAGAAGTGCCACAAGGACACGGATGCCCGTTGGGCCAAGAAGCGCGACGAGAAGCACTATGGCTACAAGCTCCATGCCAAGGCCGACAAGAAGACCAAGCTTATCGAGAAATACGTCACTACGGATGCAAGCGTCCATGACTCCAATGTCATCAAGCCCCTCATTGAGGAGAAGGACAAAGGCCAGCCGCTGTATCTTGATGCCGGCTACGAGTCGAAAGACGATGTGGTCAGGGAGTGCGGAATGACTCCTGTCATCTGTGAGAAAGGCCATCGCAACAACCCTCTGACAGAAGGGCAGAAGCAGAGCAACCGCCAGAAGTCCAAGACCAGATGCCGTGTGGAGCACATCTTCGGATTCATAGAGGGCTCCATGAACGGCTCATTTGTACGCAGCATCGGCATCATTCGGGCCAAGGCTGCCACGGCTCTCACCTGTCTCATATACAACATATTCAGATATGCGCAAATCAGCAAATACCATCCGCAGCTTATCACCTCTATGGGGTAACTGTGTCCTATCGTCAAAAAATCAAGTCAAATGAGTGGATAAACGAACACTTTCGCGAGCCGGGGATGCCCTTTGAGGGGCTTCTGCCAACTGAATTGATTCAGAAGGTACGGCTTCCACTCACAAATATGAATTTTTAGAACTTACCTTTAATGAATTGTGGCAAAGTAAGCATGGAAATGACCTCCAGGGTTTTAATAGGATATTTACCACTGAATTCTCTGAGGAAACCGTTCTTGTTAATTGTTTAAAAGAGGTGGCTGCTTCGTTCGGCTGGCTATCTCTCACTGACAAAGAATGTAAGTCACTGATTCCTGAAAAGAAATTGAGTTCACCACCAGACTTCTATATCCGTGATGGAAAAGATGTTATACTCTTTGAATGCAAGGATATCAGAATACCAAAAGAAATAAAGGCAGATGGAACGACAAAGCAACTTATAGATGAGATCGATAAGGATTTTGTTGGGTATCTAGATACAGAGAAAAACAAATGGCGTTATAAGGGTGTTGGTCAGCTGGTAAGGAATGCTAAAAGGATACAAGACGGCCTGTTTGATTGGGATAAAAATGCTGATGAAGACAGTAGAATATACCTTGTGCTTGTTCTGGCAGACACCAGGCATGTGGATGGTGGATGGAAGAACTACTTGAACAAAAGGATGTTTGAGGAGTGCGCGCGCCAAAATGTGGAAGTTAGTAGAGTTTGCCCATTGGTGTTAACTGATTTAGGCATACTCATTACCTACAAGCACAACTTCAAGAAATATGGTTTCCTACATTATTTCGTGCAATATTTCCAGAAGACAAGTTTTAATCCTAAGACTCTCTTTGTGGGTGACTATACAACGAATATCATGAACCAGACAATGTCATTTGGTGTGTTTATGAAAGGTGAGAAGATGATAGGCGGAGAGGAACTAAGTAATGAAGTTCTGGCCACTGTTACTAAACATCCCAAGAAGTTGGGATATCATTCGTATGTGACAAAGACTGTGGAATATTCAGATTTCTATAATGACAGAGAGAGAAACACACAAGCACATCTAAAGGGAATAAACAAACGGTGGTTGATAGAAGGCGTGATTCACATGATTAGTGTGGATTGCTTTGACAGTTTCTCGATGGATGCAAAACGGAGCTTGCAGATGATGTTTCAAAATTATAACGAGAAGAGCGAGGTAAAAGAACACTTCCGTAAGTTGAAACAAGTAGAGGATAACTATCAGGGAACATGGCTAACGCTGATAAATCATCAGGCTTTGTACAGATTGTTGAAGAAAGTATTGATGTTACCCAATGAGTATGCTGGTATTGGAGAGACTTTTGAAGCTTACGAGGCTCTGCTGAAAGCTATACTGACAGAAAACAGTAATGAAATGAGGCGTGAGAAGGGCGTTCTGGAAAAGATAGACGGAGAAATAGAAATACGCGATGCCAAAATCATCATGCAACAAGATGTGTTAAATCTGGATCAGTTCGGTGAAAACAAAAAGGAACTGGAGAAAGCTCAAATGTTGAAATATATTGCATTATTTGAATTTGGAAAAGAACATAAACAAGTTGGGGAAGCAATAAAACGAGTGGTTAATAGATATGGATTCCAAAATGAGTTCAGCTATATGCTATTGGCCCAGATGCCCCTTGCAGTTTATCATGAAAAAGAAAACTTCAAAGAAGGATTATACTATGTTCGTAAACAGGACTATGTGGAAACCGATGCAATAAGGCTGTGGAACGAATTTGTAAACTATATATCAGATAAATGTATTGACATCTGGGACACAGAAAAGATGACATCCATTTTTACAGAGCAAGAAATGTTGGATAATACCTGTTTCAGAAAGTATCCTGTCTTGAAGATGTCGGAAGATGAGTATTTGATAGCTTCACAACCATATTATTCACATCTTATATATGATGGATTTTGGTGGAGTGTAAAAGAAGATTTGAAAAAAGTTCTTTCAGACAATGCTATCATGAATTTGCTAACTAAAGAGTTCGCCGAGAAAAAATTGTTCTATGGATTGGTTAGGCAGATGATAGGAGACAAACGTATCAGAATATATAATGATTTATGCTTTGGAGCTCAGCAATCGGCACCTGATGCCGCTATCAAAACCAGACATCATTTGTTCTTGTTTGAATTTAAGGATATGAGGGTGCAAAGGGAAGCTGCAGATGGAGGGAATATGGACATGCTGATGAATTTCATAGATGACAGACTAAATAAAGAAAAGAAGACTAGAGGTAGGAATAAAGGACTGCCACAACTTGTGAACAATATGGAGGATTTCTTTACAGGGAAACACCCTTGGAAGGAATTCTATGGTAAGGGGAAGGTCGTCGTTCATCCTATTATAGTTGTCAACAGTCGTTTGTTTGGCGTGCGAGGAATTAATTATCTCATGAATCAAAAGTTAAAGCTGAGAATTATAGGGAACGAGATTCTTAAAGCACATGAGAAGCAAATAGGTGATTTGCTGGTCATAGATTACGATATGCTGATATTAGTTGCATCGTGGTCGTATAAAGATTTCGGACAATTCCATAATCTCTTATATAGTTATCAAACTCATGTAAGAAACGGACGAGACATGGTAACACGGTGTACTTCCTATCGGCATTTTGTGATGAATAAGTGGGAAATGGGGATGAAAGAGAAAGATAAAAAGAAGTTTGAATGTGGTTATAAAAAAATCATTAGAAATATAATGGGGATAAAAATGTAAAGAGAATAGAATGAATTCGAGAAGATACGTAGAAAACTATTATCTTCTGGATAGCAACATTTTATTACATATAAAAATCATTAGATAATGAAAAAATCAGATATTTATTGGCAAACATATATAAACCTTGAGAAAGAGGTTATTGAGATGTCAAAGTACATTTTTATAACAGACGAAAAAATCATAAACAGAAACGGTCTAGAGGTGGTAGAGACATGTTCTACTCAATTGCTGACATTTTCACCACATATAGCAGATCTGTTGGTACGCTGTTGCGTTCAAATAGAAGCAATTTCAAAGGAGTTGTATTTTGATCTCAATGGTGAGAAACAGAGAGGCGACAATACAATTAAGTTTGATGAAGACTGCTTAAAGTTGATAGATATAAAATGGGAAACTCACAATAAACGTGTGCTTGTGGTGGCTCCTTTTTTAAATCTGACAAAAGATGAGAATCGGGTGTTGAGACCACTTAAGGAAGCCCATAAGCGGCAAGGGACATACTGGGAAAAAGCTTATCAAGCGGTGAAACATGACAGGTATGCTTGTTTGTGTGTTGGTAATGTTAAGGCTCTTATTCAGGCACTGGCAGCTCTCTATCTATTAAATGTATATTATCGCAGGGAAACTTGGATTATTAAGTATCAGGATTTAGGTAAGCAAGATTATAGTTTGGGATCTGCGCTATTTTCGGTATTAAAACCGGTAGTAAATCAATTGTGGGAAGGCAATAATCCCCAAAAGAGTGAAAGCCCTTTTGTTGTAAGTTATCAGGATGATGTTTACAAACAGATTGATGATATTAGACGTAAAGAGTTTGATAACTTAAACAACTATTGGAGACAACAACCCGAATTACAAGAACCTGCATTCTTAGCTCAACTACAAGAGGCTTTTAAAAGAGGGGAAAGGGTTATGCAAATTTGGGAACTGGCAAAATATAGACTCAATAAATCAATTCCACCAACATTGCCCTTCGATGTGCGAAAAGAGCGTCTTATCAAAAGCGAAGCATGGAATTGTTGGATAAACCAACATAACCAACATCTTGCCCCTGAGGAATTAACGGAAGAAAACATTCAAGGCGAGATAAATGAAGTAGGTGTGAGATGGGGCATGGAGATTATGAAGCGGTATCAGAGATTGGAATGGGTAGACATTGCGACGAATAGTGGCCTTTGTAGGGTATATATCCCCTAATTATTTATTGTGGAGTATGGGATTTTTAGGAAATATCATTCAAAAACATTTGACACACCAAGCAAACAAACACTTCAACACCTACAAGGAGGGACTGGATCTGGAGGTTCTGCGGCGGTACTGCGAGGAGCATGGAGAGAAGAGGACGTTTCTGCGAGGTGAAGTATTGGAATGCGAGGGTGAACCTTCGCAGTGGTTAGGCCATGTCGAAAAGGGATGCTTCAAGTATAGCGTAAGAAATCTTTCTGAGCAGAAGGACTATATAACAGGCTTCGCCTTTACGGATGAGTTTGTCGCCGACTTTCCAAATTGCATGGAACATCTATGTGCAAACGTTTCGATTATTGCACAAACGACAAGTAAGGTCTATCTGATTGACGGTAAAGAACTGAAACGCCTCTTCGAGATGAACAAATATCTGAAGGAAAAGACGAGTGAGATATACAAGCACTTGTTTCTTCAGATTTATTCGCAGCATCTCGACTCCTACCGTCTGACCGTGAAAGAGCGCTATATCCAGTTGCTCAATCGCTGTCCTCAGATTGTTCAGCAAATCAACTTGAAGGACATAGCATCTTTCTTGAAGGTTACGCCGACAACTATCAGCAAAATCAGGAAAGAAATCACCTTTTCTGTATGAAACTCTCAAACCATTTTGAGAGTTTACTATTATAGCCCCATTTCTTGGCATTGTTCTATGGTGATGTTTGAGCAAAGTGATTAACTTTGCATTCTGTTAAACATCATAATAGGACAAAATATGAACATTATCATCATTGGAGCCACATCTGGCATAGGCAAAGCCCTTTTTAAAAAATATGTGACTGAAGGTAATCTTCTCGGTATCGTTGGACGAAGGACGAATCTATTGGAAGAATTGCGCCAACAGCATCCCGACAGTACTTTCACCACCACAGCAGACATCACCAAACAGATTGAAATCGAAAAGGCCATTCATGAACTCTTTGGAAAACTTGGAAGCATTGACTTAGCCATTGTCTGCTCTGGCACGGGCGAGATCAATCCCTCTCTCAACTACGACGTGGAACGCCCGACGATTGACACCAACGTCAAAGGCTGGACTTTCGTCATTGATACACTCTACCACATCTTCGAACAGCAAGGTCACGGTCACCTCGTAGCCATTACCTCGGCTGGTGGGCTGCGTGGTGAACCGATGGCACCTGCCTACAGTGCGACGAAAGCCTACCAAATCAACTACATGGAAGCCCTGCACAAGAAGGCTTTCAAGTCAGGCAGTAACATAATCATTACCGATGTCCGTCCCGGTCTCGTTGATACTGCTATGGCAAAAGGCGAAGGTCTCTTCTGGGTGATGCCCATTGATAAGGTTGCCCGTCAGATATACGCAGCCATCCATCGTAGAAAGTCGAAAGCCTATGTCACCAAGCGATGGCATCTCCTTGCAATCATCAATAAGAACCTGCCATTCGGTCTATATAAGCGATTGTAAACTCTATCATTAATAATCCGTAAAAGTCGCGGTGAGATATCATCACTTACTTTCTCACATTCTGCTGATTGCATACCACACTTCGAAACTTAATGGCGAAGAATCCTATACCTTGTTGAGCGGATGGTTTCTTGGATGATGGCCATGATGCCGCGCCGACCTTACCCATTATTCGCCTCCAAAATATACCCTCGTTTCTTTAGTGACACGATGGAGATGGAAGTGTCAGCTTCGAGCATCTTGCGGAGATATGTAATCTGCACGTTAAGAGCGAGAGAATTGGCGTAGCTATCATTACCCCAAACGGTTTGGAGAATGGTGTCACGCTCTACGGTCTGGCCTATGTTCTGTGCAAGGATGGTGAGGATTTCCGACTGGCGAGCTGAGAGATGTTGCACCACTCCGTCAATCTCTATGGTTGAGAGATTGCTGTCAAAAACTGTCTGACCGATAGTCATGCGAGTGGAAGGTGCGGACTGGCGATGCTCAAACCTTTCCTTAATCTTAGCTATAAGTTCTTCAGGATAGAACGGCTTGGGGATATAGTCATTGCCTTTCAAGTCGAATCCCTTCAGCCGGTCTGCCTTTTCTGTACGGTCAGTGAGAAAAAAGATAAGAACGTCACGGTCTTGCTCGCGGATGAGCCGTGCCAACTCAAAACCATTCATCACAGGCATGTTGACGTCGAGCAGCACCAAATCGGGCCGAATAGCAGAAAACGCTTCCCAACCCTTGCGCCCATTCTCGGCGTAAGTTACTTCGTAGCCCTCCACCTCCAGGAACTTCCGCAGGAACTCGGAGTTCTGGCGGTCATCGTCAACGAGCAGAATCCTAATCTTTTCCATCCGTCTGCGGTATTATAATAGTGAATGTTGTACCCTGGCCCTCGGTGCTCTCAAACGTAATCGTACCTCCGTGTGCTTCCACCAGCAACTTCACATAACTCAGTCCAAGCCCGATACCGGGGATAGCCTTGTCCTTCGCTGTCTCGCTGCGGTAGAACTTGTCGAACACATACCGCTGATCTGCTTTTGCAATGCCGATGCCATTGTCTGCAACAGTAATTTGTAGCAGCCCGTCCGTGCGTTGTTGATAGTCAATTCTGATAGTCACGGCCTCATGGGAGTATTTGATGGCATTCTCCAGCAGGTTGCAGATAATGTTAGCCAGATGAATACGGTCTGCCCTTATCTTCAAATCATCATCACCTACGATTTCCATCTTCAACTCCTTGCCTGTAGGACTGTTCTGCTTGCCGATACATTCCTCTATCAGTTCGCGAAGAGAGAAGTCTGACTTTACCAATGGTATTTCAGTAGCGTCGCTCAGTGTGATGTCACGTAGTTTCGAGAAATACGAAGTCAGGTTATCCAGTTCATGATACGAACTGGCCAGTATGCGCTGTTTACTCTCTTCGTCCTGCATCATCCTTTCGTTGCCCATAAACGACACGCACATCTTCAGCGTCGATATGGGTCGCTTAAGTTCATGAATCATCGTGTGCAGGAACTCCTGCCTAATGGCCTCGATGTGCCGTTGCTTGCGGATAGTCAGTATCTGATAGACCAGACAGAAGATGAGGAACACCGATAGTAGCACAGTCATTAGTAATGTATAGGCCATCCGACGGATGACTGGCGAAATACTGATGGCCGTTGTCACCACAACCTCCTGTCCCTCGAAGATGTCGTATGGATAAGACACTTGCATGACGGGGTGCCAAATGGAGCCATCTGCTTGCATGGACGGTTGCCAAATCATCGTGTCGGCTTTCGTGGTTGTAATGCTTTGAGCCGTTATGCTTCTTGACCGCAGGATGCTGTCGAGCCGTTCCTTTTGGAATGGATGCTGATGGTCAACGGTGAAGCGGTTGAGGGCTTCAACCAACTGGTTTGTTCCCATGTCTTCGTGGCCCTTGCTGTCACAAGTAAACACAAAGTATTCCAAGCCTTTGGGCAGTTTCGTAGGAAGGCTGTCATGGAGGCTGGCTATATAATCCAGCAGATACGTTTGGGCATCTGTTCCTTTGGGAATGTAATGTAGCGTATCAAGCGCAAAGACTTCATACCTCCATGTCTCAACAGCATCGTCCCCCCTTATTTCGAGAATTTTCTTAAGACGGTTTCCGTAGAACCTCGGAGGATGTGGCAATGTATTCCTGATGGCCATTTCCTCTTCGGCACAGGCAATAATCGTACTGTACAGTTCGCTTTTGTATTCTTCAAGCGACAGTCGGTAACGGCTATACAGCCAATAGCCTTGCACGATGCTGTAGGCTACGATGGCGCAGATGGTCAGGCCATGTATGAACTTGATTCTTCTTTCCATGCTGCAAAAGTACATATTTTATTATGAACCCTCGCCCGAAAGAATCCTAAAAATGCCCAATAGTAATAATTCAGTAATAATTATTTTCTGCTACGGAGCATAATCGTTCTAACTTTGCACCCGATTTCACATCAAAACGTAAATAAAATGAAGAAAAAAGTATTATCTATCGTCCTCGCCTCTGCCCTTGTCGGCACTATGATGGCACAAGAAGTGGAGCACAGGAAGGAAGTGTATGTAATCAAGGCAGGCAAGGCTTCAGGCATTAACACTGCCACCCCGTCGGAGCAGAATGAAATCGGCAAGGCGGTGATGGAGTTCATGTATGACTACAAGTACCTGACCGACACGACCGATGTCAGCCAGACCGAAACCGACCGAATGACACTGCAAGTGAGTTACGGCTTGTCGAAGTTCACGAGTTTCCGAGCCATGCAGATTGATTCACTTATTCGCGTCTCAACGGCTGAACAAATTCAGGCGAATCCCGACCGTTACATAGGCGGCGAGACCTTCAGCATCTACAAGAACTATCCGCAGGGGCGCTTCACCGTCATCGACAAGGTTTCTACTGACTGGTTCCAGTACGAAGAGAATATACCCGTTCAAGAATGGACGCTGACTGACGAGACGTGCGAGATTTTGGGCTATGAATGTAAGAGTGCCGTGTGCAACTTCCGTGGCCGACAGTGGACAGCATTTTATACAGACTCCATACCTGTTGCCGATGGACCGTGGAAGTTTGGCGGCCTGCCAGGATTCATCATGCAGGTCTATGACGAGGGTCGTCAGTATGAGTTTACCTGTGTGGGTATAAACTCTAAGGCCGACCGAGCCATCACCATACCCGAAGTGCCGTTCAACAAGACCACTCGCCCCAAATTCTATGCCACAAAGTTAAGGTTCGACACCGATCCCTTCGCATATATGATGAACGTGAATGGCGTCAACGTGAATGTGGTGGGTGCCGACGGCCAGCCTCGCACTGACATCACACAGGCACGAACCTTGCTATACGACTACATCGAACGCGACTGGAAGTAATATCTGATGAAACGAGTCGGTATCCTATTATTATACGTGTATCTTCACCTGCCCCTATGCTATGGACAGGTGAAGGTTCTTGTTGGTTCCGTAACCGACGAGGAAAGTGGCGAACCTGTGGCTGGTGCCATCGTACAGGTCGTCGGTGGGAAAAACTATACTTTCACCACCAATGACGGGCGTTTCTCCTTAAAGGGCGAGGCACAAAAAATCCGTGTACAGTCAATGGGCTATCGCAGTATAGTGGTAGATGTTACCGAAGGTCCGATGCACATCAAGATGAAGCCGGAGGCCACACAACTGAAAGACGTTATCATTAAGGCTCCCGACATTATCCAGAAAAGCGACACGCTGGTATATTCCATGAGTAAGTGGGCGCAAAAGCAAGACCGCAACATGGCCGACGTGCTACGTCGCTTGCCGGGCGTGGAAGTGGCCGAGGACGGGGGCATCAAATACAACGGCGAGCCTATCAACAAATTCTATATCGACGGTTCTGACTTCGTGAACGACCGCTACGGCGTGGCCACCAATAACATCTCCCCTGACGACGTGGCCAGCGTAGAGATTATGGAGAACCACCAGCCCGTAAAGGTGCTTGAAGGCCTAGAGTTCTCACAGCAAGCTGGACTGAACATCAAACTTAAAGAAGCCGCCCGTGCCCGCTGGATTGGCATCCTGAATGGCGGCATAGGTGCCGAGCCTCTGCTCTACGATGCATCCCTGTTTGCTATGCGCATTGCCAAGAAATGGCAGAACATGGAAACGCTGCGACTGAACGACACGGGATGGAATCCCAACAGCCAGAGCCAAAGGCATACTGATTACACTCTCCTCAATAGTGGCTATAATGACAATCCGTGGCCTGACTATATCGCTATCGGCACCACCTCAGCACCGCTCGACGAACTGCGCACCCGCGACAATCTTTCGTTTCTGGCACAGTTGAGCAATGCCCACCATGTGGCCGATGGCTTTGATGTCAAGCTGAATGCCACCTATCAGGCTGACCGCTTGGACTTTATTAACTCCTGCACCACGCGCTATTTCGACAAGAACATCCCCTCGTTCTTAGAGCAGAACACTATGCGCAGCCACGAACACCAACTAAACGGCGAATGGTCGCTGCAACTGAACCGGCGCAATAACTATCTGAAAGACAATCTGAGCGTGGATGCTCTATGGAATCGTGCCACGTCTGCCGTCAGCGGTACTAAAACGCTGCGGCAGCAGTCCGACCTCCCTGCCCTCGACATCACCAACGATTTACAACTGGTTCGCCGCATCGACAGCCATCTACTGACCATCTCATCGTACAACCGCTACGCCCATCGGCCACACTCGCTTACTGCCGACAGTGTTCTGCAAGACCTCACCACCGACGACTTCCGCTCTATTACTGAAGCCCGCTATGGCTGGCTTCTACGTCGTTGGTCGTTTTACGCCCGTGGCGGCATCGACCTCAACCTGCACCGTTTCCAAAGCAGTCTCAGTGGTCTCATGCTGCCCGACTATCCTTTGGAGGGCCGCCGGAACTTCACCGTCCTCAAAACATACGCATCCCCCGAAGCCCGCTATCAGCACCGCCGCTGGTGGCTCACACTCTCACTGCCCATTGGCTACTATTATTATCATGTGGCAGACCGACTGGCTGACACCTCCACTAGTAAGCACCTTATGACCATCTCGCCAATGGTCTATGTTCGCCACCAACTCACGGCCAAGACTGACATTACCGCTTATCTCAACTACAGCCTCCAGCCTGTCGCACCAAGCAGTTACACACAAACCGTCATTATGTCCGACTTCCGAAACCTCACCTTTCAGACACCTTCCGCAGAAAGCATACGGCAGTGCTCGGCTTTCGTCAGATTGCGCTACCGAAACCCCATTACCTCGCTCTTTGCCAATCTCTCAGCAAAATACGAACAGGACTATCAGCCCCTGATGCAAAACCAGCTATTCATTGGTGACCGTATTCTCAACGAATTTGTTGCTTTTGGAAACAACGTCTCCATCACTCAACTGAATGGTGGTATCAGCAAAGGTCTTTGGTCAGCCAAAATCACTATAGGCATTGATGCGTCTTTTGGACATTCCAGTGCCAAGATGATGCGTCAGGGCGTAGATCAACCCTACAACTCCACTTTCATCACCCTTGTACCCAAGTTCACTGGCAAATTCACTCGCTGGCTCTCCACCGACTATCGCCTGACTTACACTAACAACCGATACAAGGTCAATGCAGTTTCCAGCCATCACAGCACTATACGTCAAAACCTGTCAGTTACGTTTCTGCCTACCGACCAGTGGCATATTGCTTTCGGCGCAGAGCATTATTACACGCGCTTTTCCACCGACCAGACTGCCAGCATCACTTTTCTCGATGCTTCTGTCCGCTGGCTCCTTTCCAAGCGCATTGACCTCGCTCTTGCAGCCACCAATCTCCTTGACGAAACAGACTATCGCTACACCTCCTTCGGCACCCTCTCAGAATCTTTGTATTCCTTCAACATACGACCCAGAAATATTATCATCAAAATGCAAATCAAGATATAGTAACGAAACGTATTCACAAAACTCTATATGGAGAATTTTCACTAACTTTGCACCAAAAAAAATTATTTCATAAACGGGAAAAGATGAAGGGATTTTGAAAAAAGTTATCGTTTTGCTTAGTTTTTCGGTTCGCAAAATCGTCCTTGTAGTGTATGACTGATTAAAAAGTCTGTTTATGACCAGAGAAGAATTTGAAAACATATACCGTCAGCATTATGCCAAGATGTACCGTCTGGCAAGGACGATGCTCTATGATGCCGACGAGAGCAAGGACGTGGTGAGCGACATCTTCGCCCGACTGTTACGGGATGGTGACAGGCCACAGAAGGACAGAATGGAAGGCTACCTGATGACTGCCGTGCGCAATCGGTGCCGCGACGTAATTAGCCACAAATCTATGCAGGAACGGGTGGAAAAGCACTTCTTGCAGGACTCGATGCAAAGTCAGATCGTTTCGATGAATGATGACGACCGTCTGGAACGGCTGATGCAATTCATCGAGGCGGAACTGCCACCACTCAGCCAGCAGATCTTCCGACTGCGGTTTATCCGTGAGATGAGTTACGAGGAAGTGGCACAGGCTGCGGGCGTGAGCAAAGTGACGGTTTACAACCATCTGTCACAGTCGGTACAGCGAATCAAGGAACATTTTCAGCAACAAACAGCAAAACGATAACTAATATGGAACAGAAAGACAAATTTGACCAGTTAGAAGCAGAGAACCAGGAATTGCTCGCGCTGACGAAGCAAGCCTTTGTGAAGCGGGAAGTCGAAAAGGAATCTGTCCCCGCGGATCAGGAATGGGAGAAGTTCGCGGCGGAACACGCTGATGAATTGGAAACCCTTGAAAAAGACGAGCCACATACAGTCACCATTACGAAACTAATGGGCATACTCCCTTACAAGGTGGCAGCAAGCATCATCGGCATCCTCTTTACGGCAGGAGTGGCATTCGCTGCCATCCACATCGTACGAATGATTAGCAATCCAAAACCGCAGACTATGCAGGCAGAACAAACCATATCTGCCAAGCCTACATCGGCATTGCCGACAGATACTGTCAAGACGGACACAACAACGAATACAAAGCCTATTGTTTTCGACAATGTGGCATTGGATAAGATGCTACCTCAGATTGCATCATATTATAATAAGGAGGTGGACTTCCAGAACGACGATGCACGCCAGCTCCGTTTCTATTTTGTATGGAAACAGGACGAGACGCTAGACGTCGTGCTGCATCGTCTCAACCTCTTTGAGAGCATCACCGTAGAACTGAAGTCAGACAAGATTGTAGTAGAATAAGCCATGAAGAGAATCATATCAATGCTTGCCTGCAGCCTTGTCTTTGCCGGAGTACAGGCCCAAAAGATTACGCGCGAATACAACAACGTGTCGCTCAGCGAGGCCCTGCGCCAACTGAACGAGCAGACCGAGGACTATACCATCAGTTTCCTCTACAACGAACTGGAGGACTTCCGCATCACCACTTCAGTACACCGCAAGTCCGTGCCCGATGCCATCCGCCAGATGATAGGCTTCTATCCTATCCGCATGACCGTTGATGACAGGGAAATCATCGTGGAGTGTCCGCAGAAAACGACCACTCGATACAAGGGCACCGTCATCGACGAGCAAGGCCAGCCCGTAGCCTACGCCAACATCGCCCTGCTCTCGCCGCAGGACTCCACACTGATTACAGGCGGCGTGTCGAACGAGAGTGGCCTCTTTGTTATTCCCTGCGAACAACAATCTGTCCTCGGACGAATATCATTCGTAGGCTACAAGACGATTTACAAGCAATGTAACAATGCAGAACTCGGTACGATACGGATGCAGCCCGACACCTACACCTTGGGGAATGTGACAGTGAGGGGAGAACGACCGAATTATCAGATGGGTGGTCACGGGCTGACGGTGAATGTGCAGGGCACGATGCTCAGTGAGGCTGGTACGGCCAATGACGTTATCGCATTGTTGCCCGGTGTGGACGGTAATAATGGAAGTTTCAAGGTGATTGGCAAGGGAACTCCGCTTATATATGTCAATGGCAGACTGTTACACAGCACGGCAGAGCTTGACCGTCTATCGTCAAAGGACATTGCCAGCATTGAACTCGACACCAATCCTGGCGCGAAATATTCAGCAACCGTTAGTGCAGTCATCCACATCAAGACCGTCAAAAAAGCTGGTGATGGCTTCAGCGGCTCTGGCAGACTATGGGCAAAGCAGGGCCATTATGGTTCTACGAGTGAACAGGTAAGCCTAAACTATCGCACGAACGGCCTCGACATCTTTGGCGAAGTGTCGCACGGCTTCAGCCACCTCTATCAAGAACAGCGGGGCAACAACCAGACGCAAACCTCCGCAGGCTACTGGAAGGAGCTTCAGGACATGTTGATAAAAAGCAAATATCACACTTTGTCTTTAACGTTGGGCGTAAACTATCAAATTTCGGACAACCATTCTGTAGGCGTTCGCTATGATACAGGCAAGGATGCCATCGAGCATTCCTCCAACTGGCCCATGACAGAGACTGTCTATAAGAATGGAGAGCAAATTGAGCACACGCAATACGAAACCGAGGTAAACCGTACCTACCCTTTCTCCCATCTGTTGAATGCCTACTACAACGGCAAGGCAGGGAAACTGGGTATAGACTTCAACACGGACTACTACCAGAAGACAACCCGCCTGAACCAGGACATCACCGAAACTAACGTGGATAGGTCTCAGCAATTCGTGAACAGCCACAGCAACCAGCGTAGTGAGATGTGGGCGTCGAAACTCGTACTCACTTATCCCATTGCCACGGGCAAGCTGGAAGGCGGCTACGAATACACGAATACTGACCGCACCGATAACTATACCAACTCACAGCAGTTCATGCCATCTACCGACGACCGCATCAAGGAACAGATGGCGGCGGGCTTCCTCTCCTACGAATGGACTGTCGGAAAGATTGAGTTTGATGCAGGTCTGCGCTATGAACATGTCACGTCCGACTATTACAGTTTTGGGTCGATTGTACCCGAACAAAGCCGTACCTATAGCCGTCTGTTCCCTAACGCAGACATCACATTCCCTATCGGCAAGGCGAAGTTTACATTGGCTTACACCGAGAAGACCAGCCGCCCGTCTTATTGGCAATTGCGCAGCTTCGTGCAATACGATTCCCGCTATCTCTATGAGGCTGGCAATCCCTTGCTCCGGCCTGCCATCCGACATGACGTCAGCCTGTCGGGCATCTACAAATGGGTCTATGCCTCTTTATCCTACCAGCGAACCAAGGACTACATAGCCGATCTGTATTCCGCCTACGAGAAGGATTCACCTATCAATTTGCTGCAATACCAGAACCTCGACCACCTGACCTCCATTAGTGCCGTCCTCGCACTTTCGCCAAAGATTGGACGATGGGCACCAACATGGCGAGTATCCTTGTATCAACAGAACTACGAACAGCAGACGTTGGAAGGCATACGTTCATTCAACACCCCGCTGATACAGCCTCGATGGGAGAATTTTGTCAATCTCGGTAAGCAGTTCACGCTCTTTGCCTCTGTCAATGGCAGGACAGCGGGCGACTATGAAAACGTTCACCTCAAACCATCATGGCAAATCAATCTTGGCATATCGCGTCAGGTGGGAGGCTGGAATCTCCAACTTCGCGCCAACGACCTATTCCGCACAGCCCGCCAATCCATGATTACCTACGGCTACAGCGTGACCTTCGATAAGTGGAACTACAGTGACTCACAAAATATTCAGTTCACCGCCACCTATCGTTTCAATACCACCCGCTCGAAGTACAAGGGCACAGGCGC
>JAGCDZ010000061.1 GCA_017650905.1 Prevotella sp.
CATCTGACAATAAAACCAATATCTCAGTGACTTACCGACATTAAAGCGAAAAATCTGCTAAATCCGTAAAATGGGTTGATATATCACGGAGGGACAAAAACAGTGTTGACACTTTTTAACAAGCCAATTTTGAGTTATAAAATGCGCCCATTTTTCGTCAGATTACAAAGATATACAAAGAACTGCAAAGATAAATGTACCTAAAGGGACAGAAATTGGAAGTCGCACTTCACTCGCTTCACAGAGAATACAAAAATGTGCAAAAATCCGTGTTAACGAATGTGAATATACAAAGAACTGGAAAAACGTCTTTGCAGATTTTTGTATATTTTATTTTTGACGGCAGCTTCATTTGCAGATTTTTGTATATTTTACGTCCCTCCTCCGTCCCTCGGCATAGTATCTGTCCCCCGTAATTAGAGGCATGTGCGCTGATTATCAGCCACTTATATTTGCAGATAGTAACTTCTGCGTCGGAAAGTAGATTCTGCGTGGGCAAGTAGATGATTATCAATAATTTAAAATAACATGAACAAACTATTACCAAAGCTCTTATTTTGAGGGCTTTTGTTGTGTTAAGTGTTCTTAATTACTCTTTGTTATTCCAAGTTATTTTAGCTACTTTTGTACACTCTTGCAAAATAATAACCACCATTATTATTTTTGGCTTACCTTCCAACCGTAAATACCTATTTCTTGCTAATCGCGTTTCATTAGGAACACTGCATATTCCGACGGCAAAAACCTCAGTTTTGAGTATTGTGCCGTCGGGATTTTCGTCGTACCTTTGCAGCGTGATTTTGATCACACTGCGAAGTCAGGCGGCACCTCGGCACAGAGCAAGCTCTCTGCACTCGGTTTGCACTGACTTTGGCACCCAGAATTTTTAGCCATTTTAGATAAGATAGAAATGAACGCGACAATTGTAGTTTACGGTTCCTCGACAGGAACGTGCGAGGCTATCGCAGAGAAGATAGCCCAGAAATTAGGTTGTGAGGCCATCAACGTGCAGGATCTCACAGCCGATGTGGTGAATGCCAACCAGAACCTGATCCTCGGCACCTCGACATGGGGCGCAGGTGAATTGCAAGATGACTGGTACGACGGTCTGAAGGTGCTGCAGGGGGCTGACCTCAGCGGCAAGACCATCGCCCTCTTCGGCTGTGGCGACTGCGAGAGTTATAGTGACACCTTCGTGGGTGGCATCGGTGAGTTGTATAACGGTATCAAGGCCAGCGGAGCCCGTTTCGTGGGAGCCGTAGATACTGACGACTATACCTTCGATGACTCGGAGGCCGTTGTTAATGGTAAGTTCATCGGCCTACCCCTCGATGATGTGAACGAGGATGACAAGACGGACACACGTATTGATGCGTGGATTGCCGAGATTTCTCCAAACCTCTAAATCGTTCAGGTGTATGCAGCAGATGACGGAAAGGCAACGGGTAGGCGACGAAACGTCGGGAATGAGCCAGACGGGCCAGATGGTGGTTCCATCAGAAATGAAAGTGCTGAGTAAGCGAGAGAAGAGCGATGCTCGCATCGACTCTTCCGAGCGTGAAACAGTTGGGCCGGAGGCCAAGGTGCTTGCGAACCATATCTATGAATATAAGAAAGGAGTGCGTAGAATGATACTTTTCACCTGCAACCGCCGTTTCGAGCAACAGGCCTGCCATCGTCTGTGCCGCCAGTCGATAGACTACGTGGTACAGCCCGCTGGCAAAGAGAACGTGAACGTCTATTTCGGTCGCCGCGAATGTCTAGATGCCATCCGTCTGTTCGTTACCCGTCCGCTCAATGAGCTGTCGCCCGAAGAGGACTTCATCCTCGGAGCCATGCTCGGCTACGACATCTGTGCGCAGTGCGAGCGATACTGCGAGCGTAAAGGGAAGTGTAAAAAATGCCAGCACGCTCAATAGACATTTCAAGTATAATGAACATTCATAAAGAGTATTTGTTTAGTTTAGTTAGGGGTGCCAGCCGTGAGGCAAGCACCCCATTTTAAAGAGTATTGTTATGAACAAAAGCAACTATCTCAAGATTCTGGGCTTTGCTGTCCTGTATGTCGTGACTGTTTTCACGACGGCTTTTCTGGGGTATCTTTCCCCTTATGCATGGGTATTCTTCCCGGTAATTGCAGCCATACTTGGGGCCCTCTCTTATTATTCGGCTGCCGTGAGATGGCAGAAATTCGGTGTCGGCACATTGTTTGCTTTCATGCTTGCAGCCTTCTTGCTTGCAGTTGGCGAGTGCGATCTGTCTGAGACCCTGCTGATGCTATTGGCTGGCGTGCTTTCCGATGTCGTAAGACAATTTATCGGTAATACCTCATTAAAAGGACAGTCCTTGGCTTATCCCATCTTATCAATCGGTGTCATTGCCTGGATCCTGCCTCTGTGGACACGCACGGAATGGTATTATCAGGGAGCCGCCGAAGAACTGGGTATTGACTATGCCAAAAGACTCATGACGTTTGGCAGTTCTTGGGGACTGATAGCCGTTGCCCTCACGACTGCCATCGCAGGTTTTGTTGGCATCCAGTTCGCTGCAAAGGTTATCAAATCAGGAAAAAAATAAGAACTATGGGACTTTTAAAAAAGTTTTTCACCAATTGCGCCCACCCGAAGGGACGGATGGGACGCGCTATGCTGAAGTTTATGAACCTGACGCATGCTCCGCTGACGAACTGGGGACTGGGACTCATCGAATTTCAGGATGGCTGGACGATGCTCGATGTCGGTTGCGGCGGCGGCAAAACATTGCAGAGACTACTCAAGAGAAGCCAAGGTGCTAAAGTCTATGGAATCGACATCTCAGACGAGAGTGTGGCAAAGGCTCGCAAACAGAATGCCGACGTGCTCGACAAACAGGTGTTCGTCCAGAAAGGATCTGCTGCTGAACTGCCTTACGAAGATGGGATGTTCGACCTTGTGACGGCCATCGAGACGGTCTATTTCTGGCCGAATCTGCCAGGCTGTGTGAAGGGCATTCAAAGGGTGCTGAAGCCTGGTGGACGTTTTGCCATCATGGTTGAAGTAGTAGATACCGATTCCAAGTGGACGAATTTCGTGGAGGGCATGACCGCCTACACACCAGAACAGCTAAAGGCTCTGCTCGACGATGCCGGGTTCGCACAGACGGAAATCCACCGGAAGAAGCCGATGTATGCCACGATTCTTGGTGTGAAACCATAATTGATATTATTAGAAAAAAACTAAATCCCGACGGCGCAATACTCAAAACCGAGTGTTATGCCGTCGGGACTTGTTTAAGATAAAGTACGAATTACTCTGAGAGCATCGTCACTTCTATGCAACGCTTGGCAGCAAGAATCTTTTGGGCCATCTGCTGAACATCGGAAGCCTTCATCTCCTCAACCATCTTACAGTAGTCGCGGTCGAAGTCGGTATCATCGTCGAGCTCGTGCCAGATGATGTAGCTCCAATAATCGTTGGTAATGGCAACCTGAGCATACTGCTTTATGAGATATTGTTTGACCTTGTCCATGCTTGAAGTCAAAGGACCATGGTCGGCAATATTCTTCAACTGCTGATAGATGATAGGATTCAGCTCATTGTATCGGTTGGGGTCGGCATTATACGATATGGTAAACGTCGCATTGGGTTTGTCTTCCTTATCGAGTTCGAAGTCGACGCTAACACCGTAAGTACCGCCCTTCTCCTCACGTACAGAGTCAGTATAGGCAATCGAGAGACAGCGCTTCAGGAAGTCAAGCTCCAAGTCACTATGCGGAGTAAAAGGAACATCGGCCGTATAGTAGATGCCAACATTGGCCAGCGGGGTGGCTTGTTTCTTAACGAATTTGTGTACCGAAGTGCCGCCAACAATTCTCGGGATATTACTATCATTGGTCTGCTCATGCTTGTTGGTAGCAGGCAGTACAGCCAGATACTGGCACAGGAACTGGCGAAGCTGTTGTTCGTCGTAGTTGCCAATGATGACTGTCTTGAAGTTGGCAGCATCGCTGAAACGTTCCTTATAGATATCCAGAATACGATCGTAGCTCACCTTTTCGAGCGTCTGTTGAACCACGGGCTTCATTCTGGGGTGTATTAGGCATTTTTGCTCATGAAAGAGTTATTGCAACTCAGTTGCGTTTATTATATAATACCTTTGCAGCGTCAAACAAATAGAAGATTATTATGGCAGACAAGATTAAGAAATCGTACAAGTTCAGCAAGAGTTTCTACGACGACGCGATTACTCAGGGTAAATGGTGGAGCAAACTATATTTCAAGTTGCTGTGGGGCGGTGTCGATGATAACGAGATTGCCCGCAGGGTACTGAATTGGATTCCTGATGACTTCTCAGGCAAGTTGCTTGATGTACCTGTAGGCACAGCTGTATTCACAAAGGACAAGTATCGTCGTATGACCAAGGCCGACATTACCTGTCTGGATTACAGTCAGGATATGCTTGAACAGGCCGAAAGTCGGTTCCGTGGGGCTGGCATTACTAACATTAAGACGATGCAGGGCGATGTTGGCGTACTACCTTTCGTGGAAGGAACCTTCGACAAAGTACTCTGCATGAACGGACTTCACGTGTTTCCTGCCAAGGAAAAGGCTTACGCCGAGATTCTACGTACACTAAAGCCTGGCGGTGAACTATTGGCTTGTTTCTATGTAGCTGGTGAGCAGAAAGTTGCCGACTGGCTCGCCCGTACAGTGATGACACGCATGGGATGGTTCACGCCTCCCTTCGATACTGCCGACGATGTGAAGCACAGGCTGGAACCGTACTATGACATCCTCGATTTCCATGTAGAAGGTGCTATGCTGTATTTCAGGGCAAGGAAGAGATAGCAACTATTTCCGTCCTCTATCTATCAGTGGTTTGATTTCCTTCTCAAAGATGTTTCGCTCCACAATCCTGTAGTGCGGATGATAGGCCTCGCGGTAGTCGGGTGAGTGGCTAATGGCGTATTTCCCAGCGGAAAGGACGCTGTCGATGAACTGTTTATCCTCTTGGTAGTTCGGCAAATCCAGTTTCATCTGGTCAATCGTACCAATAATCTTGTGCCATCGTTCACTCCACGACTCCACAGAAGGCCTTGTTTCTGAATTTGCACTGCGGATGAAAGCATCGAGCAGTTGGTCTTCAGTGATGATATCCTCCTTGATGGCCCTGATGCTGACACGGTAATAGCTGCTGTCTATGCCGCATGGCTCGCAGTACCAGGGCATGAGGTCATCAAGGCTGGTAGTATTCAACTCTTCATCCAGATATGCCTTGACCATCTGCTTGTCCGACACCAGATGTTCGGCACCCATATAGTTCTGAAAACACGACTTATAGATGTCAAGTAACCGCGACTTCGGATATATCTGCATCTGGTTTGAAACGTATTTCTCAATGTCCTGTGCCAAAGCTGTAATGGAAATTAAAGTCATGGCGGCTATTGCAAATATCTTCTTCATCAATCAGCTTTTTTAGAGTATCCTTTTCATAATTCTTCAATCAAGAGAAAAAGTATTTTTCTACCATAGCATTAAGCTGGTCAGCCGACAGGTTGGCAATACCAGTCTTCTCGATCAGCGCAAACTCCTCCTTGTTCTTGCCGATGACGAACTTACGTTCCTTGCCATCGATTTCAGCAAGCAAGTGGAAATTGACTTTATAGGCTTGTTCTATGCGGATATTGGCAAGCGAATGGCCGTTGATAGTCTGTTTTAGCATTGCCACATCTTCCTGCCATTCACCCCATTCCTTCAGGTGGTCGATAATCGTAGTCTCAACCCTACCCGTCCATTGTTCAGAAACACCGTATTTCGTAGCAATGGTACGGAACTGTTTAAGGGACGCAACAACATCACGGATGATGGCATCAGGCCGACGAATGCCGTTATCACGGGCAAACTGGATGGAATCCTCACGAGTGATTCCACGGAGCTTGGCCCTGATGTAGAGGCAGTGATCCTCGTTAGGCAGGAAGCCACCATTATCAATGATATAGGTGATATCATAGGCAGGTGACAGTCGCCAACTGCCATCTCCTTCCATGATGAACGAGAAGTTCTTGTTATGGTCATCGGTGTTGTTGGCCAGAATATTGAATACCATCCTGCGGAACACCTCCTGGCAGTCGGATTCAGGCAGATGCAGCTTACGGCAAACGGCTATCAGCTGCTCATAGCTGTCAGCATCAGGACTAATGGCAGCCAAAGTCTGCGTATAAATCTTCCTCTCACCATCGCGGTCGAAACACTTGGTGATAAAATGGTTGTTACCGTCAACGGTATATAGTTCCGACGGCATCATGCGGATTCCTGCCATCGTAGCCAGTTCATAGTAGGCCATCTCCAGTTCAGCCGCGCTCGAGCTATGCTCGCTTGCTACCGAAGGGACGCAAGAACTGTACTGCGTATTGCCGAACTTCAGCAGACAGTAGTCATAGTTCTTCAAGCCGGATATCTGACCACTGCGAATCTCACCCGTCTTTCGATTGATGGCAATGATGGCCTTCGGCTGACGGCCACCTGTAGATGTGCCGACAGTCAACAGTGACTGCATAGTGATGTTTTCATCAGGCATGATACGAGCCTGTTCTCGCTCCGTGTAGATACGTTCTGCCAAGTCAGCCAACGATTTCATGTCAATCTTCTGAGCCTTTTGTTCACGGGCGTATTCTGGTTGGAACTCCAAGGCTCCCATGCCACGTTTGCCAATGAACGAGAGTTTGTCCAAAGGCGTGATGTCGGCATTGGCCAGATGGTTCTGTTGTCGCCACAGGTCGAAAAGCTGATTGCCCCAGGCATCAGGCAAAGAGTCTGCA
>JAGCDZ010000062.1 GCA_017650905.1 Prevotella sp.
AAAGTCTTGCCGCGACTGGCTGAGAAACTGGAAAAGGAGTATCCCGATGTACCCAACCATCCCCGGCAGAGATACCGAACCATAGGAACATAGAGCATAGTACGGCGAGCAAAATGTAGAAAGTCTTCGTCCTTATCGCGCCACGGCATATCGTTTGATGTGCCGCCACCACCAGAACTTGGTGCCACGCTGGTTGTACCTCGTAAAGTTTTTCCGTAATTTGCTGCTCGGTGAAAACAACGAACTGAAGAATCGATATATGCTGATTGGGTATAAAGATGATGAGAACGATGCCCATACAAGTGCCCATACAAGTACCCGTACAAGTTCAATCGACATACAACCTTCTTCGGAGAATGTTACACGTTTGGTATTGGCAATCGGTAAAGAAGAAATGAGTGTGAAGAGTATGATGGAAGCCGTAGGTTTGAAGAACCGTCCGAACTTTATGGATTATTCTCTTACACCAGCAATAAGAGAAGGATTTGTGTGTATGAAGTATCCTGCCAATCCCCATCATCCCCGTCAACGTTATTTGCTGACGATAAAAGGATTTATGTTGTTGGACGGTAATAATAGTTAAGAATCATTGTCTCTGCTTTTGGTAAGAGTTCTCTAAGTGCAATTCAAAGTGCAAAAAAAGCACTTTGAAAGAATTGGCCACAAGAAAGCGAAATACCATTTGTCCGACACTATCCAAAAAATTTTGTAAGCTTCGGACAAATGCTCATAATATTAGTATTCATCGACTTGACACCAATACTGGGGCTAAACTTGTTCGGAAATCCCGAACATCTTAATTTGATGAGAATGACATGAAGTATCCCTTTTGTCCGACACTGTTAGAAAAATTTGAATTCCTTCGGACAAATGGTCAATCAAAAGCAGCATGAACTCATAAAAAGCAAATGGCGTGTAACTCATTGAGCTACACGCCATTTGATAGTGTTTTGTTATGTCTTTACTTATGCGCCTCATTTGACCTCCTCTAATCTAATCGTATATGAATATCAATAAGTTACGAATACTTGGTACAAATATGTTGTATAAAATCTATTGAAAACCATCTTGAATGTCATCGCTTAGACACTTATAAATGTAACTCTTTATGAGCAATCCACTGATGACTTCCTGGTTTAAGGACTAATATATCGATTGGCCCACCAACAGATTTTTCACGCTTCTGGAACTTTAAAGTGTCTATTGTTACCTTAATCGCATATTGAGCAAAATCGATAGCATCTTGGAGTGTAAAAAAGTTCCACATTATTTCTACAGGCTCACCATCTATGTATTTTCCTTCAACTTTGTACGCTATATTTTGCATTAGTCGGCTTAAAATATCCGTGATACCATCCCATATAGCTCCTTGTCTTCCGACTTCATTCCGAGGATTCACCATTTCTTCTGCCGTAAAAACTTGGTAAACGCGTTGCTAAAATGTAGAGTCTTCATTTTGAATATACCCTGCAACTATAAAATGTGTATTCAAATGTGAATCTATTGCGTGAAAATAATCGCCAATTGAATGGGCTATTTTATCAACATCATCTTCATTATGCAGTCGAATGTAATTTTCTATAAACTGCACTATTGGTATTCCTAAAACCGATGCGTCTCCACATGTTAGGATTCCAACATGGCTGTTTGTGACAAAAACTTTATAAGTTGTGTCTGAAACATGTATCGAATGGTGATGAACTTCTTTTTCTGGATGTCCGTCTTTTCCGATGGTTTTATATGCTGCATTGAATGAACTCCGGCTATCTCCAGCCAAAACGATGCCTTCACCAACGTAAACGCTTATTACTAATGACATTTTCTTCTATCTTTGATTATTGTATTTCACTTAATTATATGATATTCTCGTCAATCTTGATGTAGAGGTCGTTTGACCTGTGCTTCAGCTTCTTTGCCAGGGTATCTGTCGTGGTGTTCCAGAACCAGGCTGGGAAGGTGTACTGTGCAAACTGAGCAGCCAGTTTATTCGGAATGTTGTACTGATTGGCAATATTCCAACTGAGATTTGCCAAGTCATGCTGAGTGAGTTGTTCCTTCTTGCCAGTCTTCTCAATCTTGATCGGAAGTGTGGGCACGACAACGCCATGGATAACTAATGAAACAACACACTCGCTCACTTGGAATAGTTCTTCGTCCGTGAAATCGAAAGGCATCAAGGTTTGACGCACATACGCCTGAACCTTTGCCAACTTTTCTTCGTCTGCCTTTTCTTTTATAGCAACGAACTGTTCACGTTCTCTTTTGCAAGTCTCCATGAATCTACGTAGGCGTTCCTCTTGATTGAGAATTTGGTTATGCTCTGCCATTTCTTCAATGGGAGATTGTTGAACTGGCTTTTCAACCGGATGCTCGACGATGTATTTCTGTATCGCCTCCACCTCTATACGAGGACGGACATACTTTTGAAAGGCATCTGCGTAAGCAAAAGCTATCTTTGCTCCCGCCCAAAAACATAAACGAAGGAATCCATAGAAGCAAGCAAACAGCACAATTGCGATGGCGGCACATGGGATATATCCCCAGTGATGCTTACCGCATATCAGGATGGAAAACCCGATTGCCAACAACGCCAGCAATACGGAAATCGTTATATGAAACCACTTTGGCATATTATTCTTTGTTAATGATTACCCATTTGCCCTCCTTACGACCACCTTCACGTATTATGATACCAGCTGCTTGCAGCTGAGAGACATACCGTTGCAGAGTCCTGAACTTAATACCTGTTTTTTGCGCCAGTTCACTCGTTGTGATATATGGGTCAAACAACATTTCCTTTACGATAACCTCCTGGATTTCAGTCAATTCTTTTACGCCACCTTTTACGCCACCTTTTACGCCATCTTTGGTGACATTGCCATCAGTAACCACGTTCGAATCAGTCGTAATCTCTTTATTGACAAAGTAAGGATGGCACGGAATGTCGATAAGGAAATAGGTCCTCTCTTCGTCCGTCTCAATCTTTGCTGCTGGAGATCCATTAGCCTGTAGTTCGTCCTGAATAGTAGGGATGCCAGTAGCTCGGCCTTCTGTGAGGTCTAATTCTTTCAGAAACTCTCCCAACCTTCGATTGCGATAACGACGTGAACGTAGCGATATACCTTTTTGGACAGCCTCCATCGGGATGGTGTGGTTTGGCCCAGAGAAACTGAGAATGGATATGCGTTCAGGCTCTACGGTGATTTCAACAGGTTCCCGAATCGTCCAATCTCTATGATACAGACTATTGACAACAGCTTCTTCAAGAGCCTGATAGGGATAGTTGAAGAATGTTATGGATTGCGCCCTATCCTTGGGCTTAATAATCTGTTTCTTGATGATGTTGGTGTTCAGATAGCTTAACGTCTTCTCTATCATCTGCGGCACACTGCCCCTGATGGGTTCTACCTCAATCAGGTTATTGGGATTCTTTTCTCTACCTTCTGGGAAAAGAACAATTTCAATCTGAGCTTGACGGAAGAAACGGTCAGGCCGCTCAGAAAACATCATCGCTGCGACATTCTTGATGCGCCATCCTTCTGGTACAGCCTCTAATAAGTCCATCTGCTCCAGCACATCCTCCATGTGGTCTGTCAACGAAATGTCAGCAAGACTACTCTTTACCTTTACGAGATAATCATGCAGGAGCAATGGCGATATATCCGTCAGTTTTATGTCGTCGTTTCCACGGTCATCAAAGGGCATACGATTGGCGAGGTTTATCAGTTCTCGCTCGTATTCGTCTTTCGGAACGATACTGCTACTATTGTAGCGGATGTAGTAGTTATACGTCTTTTGCTTCGCCATTATTTGGTCAGGCACCTTGTATGGCCTGCGTTCACCTGGAGTAACCTTGATGACGAGAATCGTCTTTCCGTCAACCTCTTCTATATACAATCGGGGCTGATAGTACGGACGCATCAGGTTGTTATATCCTACCATATCCTTCTCTATAGGTTCTATCTGGTTAGGGTCAATGCCTGTAACGGGTCTTATGGCATGGCCGTTCTCTTCTTTTACTCCCACCACGATATAGCCACCACCTGTCTCGTCAAAGTCATTGGCGAATGCGCAAATGGTACGGTAGATAGCATCAGGATTCCATCCCGTCTTGTATTCTATGCGGTCACCTTCTACAGCTCGTCCGCTCAGAAGTTCTTCTATGTTGATCGGTAGTCTCATATTCCCAGTTGTTTATTTATCGCTCTTTCGTTGACCAAAGCAAATCTTTCACATCCACATTGAGGCTTCTGGCGATTTCCACCAAAGTTTCTAAGCTAGGTTGTGATGCATTGGTACACCACTTGCTCACCGAAGCAGGGTCTTTCCCTAACTGCTCAGCCAGCCACTTATTTGTTCTCTTTTGTTCGGCTAAAACCACCTTCAGCCTATTGATGTCCTGTACCATTTTTTCTATTTATCGTTGTTTATGGCACAAAGGTACAGCTTATATCTAAAACTACAGCATGTTTTTATGGTTTTCTATTTCTTTATTTGCGTTTTAAGCAAATTTAAAAGCGTATTACTCATATTTCTGATATTACTCGTATTGATATAAAATGAAAAATTGCCATAACGACTTGCATCGCTATGGCACAATCCTAAAAGAAACAATAATCATTTTTTCTTTTGACCTTTACTATCGCTTCGATTGCTTCTGATATGAGCAGACACACGAATGGTTTTACTATTCGACGCCAAATCACATTCAGAATGCTGTTGAACTTACAGCATCACATTCCTTTTCCATAATCTTTCAACCAGTCCTTATATGGGTTCCCAAAGAAGTTGTAAATTTCTGGCAACCATAACACATATTTATCACTAAATCGCTTAGATGAGAAATTTAATTTACGCTTCGACAAAGAACTTGAAAGAAGTTATCTTAAAGGTCTCTTTGGAGCTTCTCCAGATTTTGGCTCAGATAATACAATATTAAAATTAATGGCACTATTGGACACCTGAAGTCACAATTGGCATTATACAATAAACTCAAAATAGAAGTGATTGGAGAAATGGTAGTCTTCATTCAGCGTTGGGTTGTTGGCAAGAAATGATTTCTGATAGATAGCACTTGCAATATCTGTCTGAGGAGCTAAATGGTTGATTTGATATACACTAGTATATTGTAACATCTAAATATTGTATAAAACAAATATTAATTGTATCTTTGTTGAGCGATACTCAACACGATACGATTATGCCTATACAGAAGTACGAGGTAAGTTTGACTGCGACCGAGCGCAGGCAACTGACCAAGATTGTGAAGTCTGGCAGGATGCCGGCCAGAGCCATCCTGCGGGCCAATATCCTCCTTGCTGTAGACAAGAACGGAAAGAAGCCCATGACCGTTCAGGAAGCAGCAATTGCTTTCAACACTTCCGCCACGACAGTCCAGAAAGTCCGTACCAGTTACGGCGAGAAGGGACTCGAAGCTACCGTGAACAGGAAGAAGCGGGAGACGCCCCCCGTCGAAGCGAAAGTCACCGGAGAAGTCGAGGCGCACATCATCGCCATGGCCTGCGGGGAACCGCCCAAGGGCTACGCCAAATGGACGCTGCGACTTCTTGCCGACAAGTCGGTCAAACTGGGATATATAGACTCGATCTCTCATACGCAGGTGGGACGCATTCTAAAAAAAACGAATATAAGCCTCACCTGAAGAAGTGCTGGTGCATTCCTACTAAACACAGTGCAGCGTTCGTAGCCGCGATGGAGGATATTCTGGAGGTGTATAGCCGCCCGTACGATGAGCGGCGTCCCGTCGTCTGTATGGACGAAAAGCCTGTTCAACTCCTCGCCGAAGCGCGTGAGGGCTATACGTCCAAGAAATCCGGCATTCGTTATCAAGACAATGAGTATGTTCGCAATGGCACGTGCAGCATCTTTCTGTCCACCGAGCCACTGGCCAGCTGGCGCTACGCTAGGTAGTGCTTGGCATGGGCATAACGCATGGCACGGTAAGCCCAATGGAGATAGTCTTCATCTTTGTCACGCCAAGGCATATCACTTGAAGTTCCTCCACCACCAGACGTTTGTGCTACGCTGGTAGCACCATCGATACCATCAATAAAGACACGAAGGCCTGTTCCAAACACATCTTTCCAACGCTGGAAGTTGCAGTCATCAATGAAAGTGTTTTCTGCCATTGCTGCTGCTTCAGGTAGTTTTCTGCAAATCTGAGTAGAAAAGGCACTCACGGAATACGACAAGTTCCGTGTCATTCAGGATCGTGAAATCATGAGTGACTTCGACAAGCAATTGAAACTACTGCTTGGTGACAAAAAGGATTAATATGTCAAAAGCAGCATGAACCCATAAAAAGCAAATGGCGTGTAACTCATTGAGCTACACGCCATTTGATAGTATTTTGTTATGTCTTTACTTATGCGTCTCATTTGACCTCCTCGAAGTCGGCATCCTGGACGTTGTCGGAGCCGGCGTTTCCGGAGTTGCTGCTGCTTGAACCTGCGCCGGCACCGCCATTGAAGCCGCCGCCGTTGAAGCCTGCGCCACCGCCGGGCTGACCCTGGGCGCCGCTCTGCTGGTACATCTGGGCGCTGGCTGCCTGGAAGGCGGTGTTGAGCTCGGCCATTGCCTTGTCGATGGCTGCCAGATCCTGAGCCTTGTGGGCATCCTTCAGGGCGTTGAGGGCGCTCTCGATAGGAGCCTTCTTGTCGGACGGAATCTTGTCACCCAGCTCCTGGAGCTGCTGCTCGGTCTGGAATATCATTGAGTCGGCCTGGTTGAGCTTGTCAACCTTCTCGCGCTCCTTCTTGTCGGCATCGGCGTTGGCTTCGGCCTCAGCCTTCATGCGCTCTATCTCCTCCTTGCTCAGACCTGAGCTGGCCTCTATGCGGATGGCCTGCTCCTTGCCTGTAGCCTTATCCTTGGCCGATACCTTAAGGATACCGTTGGCGTCGATATCGAATGTTACCTCAATCTGAGGTACGCCACGACGTGCGGGTGCGATACCCTCCAGGTTGAACTGGCCGATGGACTTGTTCTGTGATGCCATGGGGCGCTCGCCCTGCAGCACGTGGATGGTCACGGCTGTCTGGTTATCGGCTGCGGTTGAGAATACCTCGCTCTTCTTGCACGGGATGGTGGTGTTAGCGTCAATCAGCTTAGTCATCACACCGCCCAAGGTCTCTATACCCATTGTCAGCGGGGTTACATCCAGCAGGACTATGTCACCTACCCCGCCCTCTTTGTTCAGGATGGCACCCTGGATGGAAGCACCTACTGCCACGACCTCATCAGGGTTGACACCCTTTGAAGGTACCTTGCCGAAGAAATCCTCAACCAGCTTCTGAACGGCGGGAATACGGCTTGAACCACCTACCAGGATGACCTCGTCGATATCGGAGTTGCTCAGACCGGCATCGGACATGGCTTTGCGGCAGGGCTCCAGGCAGGCCTGGATAAGACCGTTGGCCAACTGCTCGAACTTGGCACGTGTCAGGGTCTTTACAAGGTGACGCGGAATACCGGCTACCGGCATGATGTACGGCAGGTTGATCTCGGTACTGGTCGATGATGACAGCTCTATCTTGGCCTTCTCGGCAGCCTCCTTAAGACGCTGCAGTGCCATAGGATCGGCGGTCAGGTCGGCACCCTCGTCCTTCTTGAACTCCTCAACCAGCCAGTTGATGATGACCTGGTCAAAGTCATCGCCGCCGAGGTGGGTGTCACCGTTGGTGGCAAGCACCTCGAATACGCCGCCACCGAACTCCAGGATGGAGATATCGAATGTACCGCCACCCAGGTCGAATACGGCAATCTTCATATCCTTGTTAGCCTTGTCAACACCGTATGCCAAAGCGGCAGCGGTAGGCTCGTTCACGATACGCTTTACATC
>JAGCDZ010000063.1 GCA_017650905.1 Prevotella sp.
ATCGTTTACTCGGGCGGGCAACCCTCAGACGACGGTATACATGAACTTGCAGTCCCCAGTCGGCACAGCCTGATGATCACCCATCAGCTGGTGGTCTCTTACACCACCTTCTCACCCTTGCCCACTCCAGGGGCGGTTATTTTCTTCTGCCGGCACCTACTGTCACCAATAGCTTCCATTTTCAGAAGTGGGGTGCCCTATACTGCCCGGACTTTCCTCTCGTACTCTGGGTACCAGCGACAGGCCGGAGCAGTGCTTTCATTCTTTATAACAAGTGCGGATTACAGGTCGTTGTAATTCTGCACATTAAAGGTCGAGGTCGACATGTTGCCAGTCTCGTAGCCCCTCTTCAGCCAACGCTTACGCTGATCGGAAGTACCGTGGGTGAATGACTCAGGCGTTGCCCTACCCTGTGCCTTCTTCTGCAGCCAGTCGTCGCCGATGGCCTTTGCCAGTTCCAGACCCTTCTCCAGGTCGCCATACTCCATCGAGTGGTTGATGGCATCCTCATAGTGAGCCCACACACCGGCATAGTAGTCGGCCAGCAGCTCCAGACGCACGCTGATCTGATTGGCACGCACCTTATCAGTCTGGTTCATCTGCTGATGGGCCTTACCCAGAATACCTAAGGAGTTCTCTACATGGTGACCGATCTCGTGGGCAATCACGTAGGCATAGGCAAAGGTGTTACCCTCGACACCAAGCTGACGTTTCATCTGCGTAAAGAACGAGAGGTCGATGTAAAGCTTCTGGTCGCCAGAGCAATAGAAAGGACCTACGGCAGCCGTAGCAGAGCCACAGGCCGAATTCACCTGATTGCTGAACAACACCAGTGTCGGCGGCTCATAGGTACGTCCCAACTCCTGGAACACCCTGCCCCACACGTCCTCGGTCGAGGCAAGAATCTGTTTGCACTCGGTAGCCAGCTGCTGCTCCTCCTCGGTGAAGTTCTCGGGGTCGACACTCTCTGTCTTTGCCTGCATCTGCTGCTGTGCAGCCTGAAGGCCGGCAGATACGGGATCGCCACCGCTCATCCAGGCAAACAGTGCAGCCACGATGATGGCTCCGATGCCACCGATACCGGCTTTTGCACCACCACTCAGACCACGACGGTCTTCTACGTTACTACTTTCTCTTCTTCCTGTTAATTTCATTGTCTTTTCGCTTTAAGTTCATAATATGCCGCAAAATTACACAAAAGTTTTCAAACTTAAAAGTTTTTTTCCGTTTATTTAATCTGCCAACATCATTTTTATCAATCTTCTTACCAAATAAAAGAACCCCCGCATCAGCGAGGGTTTCTTTTTATCTATTGGATATCGAAGAGAATCTTGCGGCGATTATCTTTCGGACGCACCGCGAAGTGAATCCAATACGTCGTGCCGCGCTTCTCGAGGATCAGCTCATCAAAATCCCTTTTAGTCCCATCCGCCATATCCAGCAAGATTCCCGCCAGACGGATCATCTGCTCCGGGCCATAGCAGTGGATATCCACCGCGCAGCCCGTCAGGTGATTGGAGCCTTTCGCGCCCCCGCACTTCCGATTCACTTCCTCACTCCGATAGCCAGAGTTGATGATGATAGGGATATCGCCTACCCCATCGCCATACCGCTCATTATACTGATCCCTCAGCAGCTCAAGCCATATACAGAGGCGCTTCAGATTCTCAATCGCCACATGCGAAGGGATATTCCCATCCAAGGTATGATAACTCGTCTTGCAAAGCTCCCCGAGCGTAAAGTGAGGCGATAAGCGAATGTCTTTATTCATTTCAACATTATTCATAAACTTCAAATAAACAATTTGTTATGTTATGTATGTTATGTTTGTTATGTTTTCCCGACCAGCTTCTTTAATTTCGCAGATTTTCCCCGACCGCTTTTCTCCACCTTCTTGTCTTTTACCCATCGCCAGATCTGAACTCTGGCCACCTCAACACTCACGTTGGCAACTTCTATGAGTTTATTTTGTGTAAACTCATTAGGCAAGGACTCCAACAGCCGGTCTGACTTCGAATAATAATTCACTTTATTGCTCTGTTCGTCGGCATACTTATTCTCATAATAAGCTTTCGCCTGACCGCCGAAGAATTTCTTCTGTGTATATAGCTGGATCTCGAGGATCACCGAACAAAGCGCCTTGTCTTTCTCGTCAATTTTAAATGTCCCCGACTTTTGCCATTCTGCCCAATGGCGCATCACGATAAATGGCGCCGCCACATTCAGGCCGTAGTAAGGCACACGCTTCACGAGCATCGCCGTAATCTTGTCCTCCTCCAACTCAGCCAGTTTCATAATGTCGGCCATCCAGTAATAGGTATGCTCCACCAGCGGCCAGAAAGGCAGCTCGCCATGCGTCTGGTCGAGCTTAAATGCCCACTCCTTCAATTTGTCAACCACTTCGAGGTTCTGCTTGCTGCGCCTGTATAGGGGAATTACATCGAAGGCATTGGCACAGAGGGGCAGCACCGCCAGACGGGAATAGAGGCCCGAGCCGAAATTGCGGATGTTCACCTTCTTCGACAGACTGAGAGGGACGCCTGTGTAGATGAAGTTCCAGTAGACATTGAAGGGGCCGCTCACCGATTCCACGTTCTTATACTGCTGGTTGTCTTCCTCATTGTGGAAGGCCTTCAGTTCAAACACGCTCTTGTCGATCCACGCCTGCGAGGAGCCGCCCAGACGGGCACTGTTCTCCAGCTCCGAGTCGAAGGTGAACAGATGCAGGTTGATACGGTTACCGTCAGGCATCTGCTCATAGCAGTTCACCATATCCTCGATAAACGTCTGGTTCGAGGTTCTTGAACCATGGATTCGAATCTTCACCTCCGGCTGCACAATGGCATCCTTCTTCTGCTCCTTGAGCGACTTATCGCGTTTCTTCGACTCTTTCTTGAAATCGTTGATGGCCTTGTTGCCGACGGCATCCGAGGCAATGATGGGCGACAGGATGATCTTATACAGATCGCCTGCGAACGACTTGCCAGAGGCAGGGTCCTCAATCACGAACACCTCGTAGTTCAGCCGTCGCTGCTCCTCAGGACGGTGGTAGAAGTAGTAATAGCACCTGGTCATCAGCGTGCCGAAGAGGGCACCGCCTACAAACAGACAGGCAGGCTTCTGCGGCGTCTTCATGTGGTAGCACACCTCCGCCAGACAGGGGAAGTCGGGTGCCAGCCGGTCAATCTCCTTTCCGAACTCCAGGAACACGGGTGTCACCTCGTCGTTGATGGCCTGCAGGGCAGCGTCCTTCGTAATCCTACCGCTCAAGCCCAGTTCCCTCAATGTCTGATACATCACCTTGGGCATGGCGATGCTCATCTTGTATGACAGCCCGTCCTCGATGGTCTTGTCCACGGGGTCGCCCTCCTTGCGCAGGTCCACCACCCACGGCAGTTGGTTCACGAAGTATTTCACGCGGTTTTCATTCCGCCCACACACATGCCTGAGTTCCGACGCCAGCCTGAGCAGTACTTTATGACGCTTACCCACCGACGTGTCGAAGTGCGTCAGCCACTTGTCGATAATCACTGGTATCTCCAGCCCTTCATACCGATAGTCATCAAAGTCAGCGGATGCTGATTCTGATGCACCGGCGGGCTTCGTGGCGGCTTCTGATGATTTCGGAGTACCAGCGCCTATAGGGTTTTCCGTCTCGTCCTTGAACAGGTCCGGCTCGGAAAGGCCCTTCGAATACATCGGCTGGTATTTCCTGATGAATTCAGTATCCATCACCTCATGCAGACGGGCATCATAGAAGAGCACCTCCGAACGGGGACAGACGAACGATAGCCTTGAACTGTCCTTGGTCGACTTGTCGTTGGGCAGGCCCAGGTCCTTGCAGAAGGCATTCTGGTTCGAGGCCAGGTTGCCATGCTTTACGTCGGCCACGAACACCAGCTTCAGTCCGTGCCCGCTCGGCGTCATATAGGCGAAGAGCAACTGCGGTTGATAGGTCTGCTTAAACACATCGGCCTTCAGCATCCCGTGCCACGTCTCCATAGGGTCGTCCAAATGGTCAAGGTCAACCATATACAGGCCGTTCAGCAGACCGTGCTCCTGATGCCGCCATTTCGCAGCACCATGATTCACGCCCTTGGTGTCAATCCATTCATGCTCAACAATGTCGCAGAGCGAGAAGATCCACCCCGCCAGCGTCTTCTTCTGTGCGTCGTAGTCTTTCTTGGCAGCCTTCGCCTCAGCTTCCTTGCCTACAACCGTCAGCTGCTCAAACTGATGATAATGAGCCCGGCAAATCCGATATGTTTCAGCCACAGCAGGATCATCAAGCATCGCCTCGAAGTCCTGAGCCGTAATCGGTTCACACGGCGCACCAAACACTTTTTGAATACATATAGCCATAACTTCATCTTTAAACTTTAAACTATAAACTCTAAACTACTCCCTAAACTTTTCAAACATTCTCTTTGCCACTTCCTTACGAAAAACATTCGAAAACTCCCTGGCGTTCACCTCATTGTTTTCCAGCTCGTTCTCCTCGAGCCAGCACATATAGGCCTTGATCATCTCATATTTGAACTCCAGCAGGTTAAAACGCATGTTGATCACATCCAACAGCCGGTCGGCCACAAACTGGCATGCCTGATAGAACGACCTGGCGTGGAAAGCAAAACCCTGCACCACGTCAGGGTTCTTGCTCTCGTCAATCAGCATCCTTACGGATGTAGGTGAAATCGATCTCATATTACATTAATTTTTAATTTATTTTTTTTAGAAACGAATTATCCTAATTGACCTTAATTCTTTCCTTAATTCTCCTAATTATTAATTAAATAAATTCGTGTATAAAATTATGTCAAATTAGGGCAATTCGTTTCTTTATTATCTTTTTAGTTGAATTCGTTTCTTTATTATTTACTTTATCAGATTCTTTGAATTAAAAATCAGTTTGTTGATCTCAGCCGACATTTCCGACAGGTCCACGAAGGTGCATTCGGCAGGCTTGCCCAAGTCGAGCGTCAGCAGGCAGCGCAGTTTCTTTTCCTTCTTGCGGATCCATGCCTGCAGCTGGTCAGGCCGGTCAATCAGGAACTGCGGTTTGCCGAACTGCGGTTCGTTCTTCATCTTACCCTTCAGCGAGTCCACCACCTTGTGGCAGAGCAGGCTCTCGTAGTCTTCCACGTCGCCCGAGCATTTCACGGTCATGATATACGACGACTCCTTCTCGCCCATGGTCTTGGCGATCTTCACACCGCCCTTGTCGTGCATCACCTCGCGCTTCATCTCGGGGTGCTCCTTACGGCCCTCGAAGTAGTACTGCTTCGTCTCAGGCCATATCAGCAGCTTGCCCTTGATCACCTTCTCGGGCTTGGTCTTGGGGCGCGATGAATATTCCTCGTCCGCCTCCGTCACCAGCTGCACATCCTTCTCTAAATTCAAATTATCCTTCATAATTATTTTTATTTTTTAGAAACGAATTATCCTAATTGATTCTTAATTCTCCTAATTATTAATTAAAATAAATTCGTGGATAAAATTATGCCAAATTAGGGCAATTCGTTTCTTAATTATTTATTAAAAAAATTCGTGGTCCAAATTAAATATAATTAGTTGAATTCGTTTCTTAATTATCTTTTTAGTTGAATTCGTTTCTTTATAAATGCTCTATTTCTTTCATCAGGAAATCGTTCAGCCTGACCATCTGCGGCTGCAGCACGGGCATATCCACGCGGCTCGGCTTCAGGTCCTCATTCAGGATATTATAGAACTGCCAGGCCGTGATGGCCTTGTTCGAGTGGGGTGTCACCAGCGCCAGATAGCGCTCATAGGCCGCCTTGATACACGTGTCGTTGAGCGGGTAGATCAGCGGCTTGTGCAGCTGCTTGTTGGCGGTGTCAAACAGGATGCGCTCCTCCATCAGCCGGCTGAAGATCACGCGGCACTGGTCCATCTCCAGCTTCACAGTCTTCAGCTGCTCCAGCTGCTCGCGCCACGTCACCACATGTTCCGAGAATCCTTCGAGCACCTCGTCGCATTTCGTGATAAGCTCCGTCACGTTCTTCATGTTCTCGCGCTTGCCCATGATGCCGCCCAGGCAGCTCGTCGACACGAAATAGCGGGCACCCATGATCATCATGTTCTGGCAGACGCGCACCTGCGGCCCGAAGCCCACCGAGATGCCCTTCTGGTGATACGAGATGGCACAGTTGTAGTCCGTGTCCTTGTCCTCGAAGTCCTTCACCTTGATAATCGCGTACACGCGACGGAGGGCATGGCTCTCAAACGAGCCCTCGCCGTATTTCTCCTCCCGCTCCTTGAAGATGGTCACGCCCGGGCGCAGACGGTCGCGGTTGTCGGCGGCAGTGATGGTCTGCAGCTCCGGCTTCAGGCCTACCCTTTCGATGCGTCCCAGAATGCCCGCAATCAGGATGTAGTGGAAGATGCCGCCAACGGGCTCGCCGTTAGGATAATTCTCGCAGTAGGTCTTCGACAAGTTCTCCAGGCTCAGCTCCTGCGTCTTGTTCTTACTGAAATCCAATTTCTCTACCATAGCTTAGAATGTTTTAACGAGTTCCTGGATAAATGCGAAGTTGTTCACCTTGAAGCTTATGAAATAGCTCTTTGAGCCGTCCTCGCGGGTCTGTCCCTCGCGGCGCTCCAGCGTGAAGTCCACCATGGCCAGCTGGCCGATGTGCTCCTGGTTCTTGCAGTCCTTCACCAGATTGGCGATGCGTTCAGCCACTCTTCCCAAGGCCTCTGCGCGAACCGTGTTAATACCATCTGTCAGATTCATTTCAATCTTTTTGAGGGGGTCCTGATTCGGACTGCCTGCCTTTGGCTGAATCTCCACCAACGGCGTCATCTCCTCTACTTTAAATAAATGTTCCATAATGCGTATGTTTAAAAATTCACATCGCAAAGGTAGGAACAAAAAAATACCCGGCAAGGAATTCCTTTTCGGGTTAAAACGTGGGTTAAGAGTTAAGACGTGAGTAAAAACGTAAGTAAAGACTAAAGTCCCTTTTCCTCTAAAATTTCAAGAAAACGCTGCGCAACAGCTTTCATCCTTTCAAAAGGTTTAAGCGTTCCAGATGTCTCTGCATCGTATTCCCATTTTTCAAAAGGTTTGTTGAAATCCGTCTGACTGATTTGTTTTACCGATGATTTCTTGTAAGGGGCATTAACCTCGTCAGGTATTACCTTTTTAATAAACAGATCGAAACCTTCAAAATCAGAATCCTTACAATACTTCTTATCCACCAGAATCCTATATATAGCTTGCCAGTGGTTCTGAAGATTAAATAGCGGTTCCTCCATGTTTTTACCATTCTTCTTTACCATGATTCGCTCATTCATCAACAAGAAAATACATTGCCGGATTTTTTCCTCTGAGGTTAGAGACATTTCTTTATTTGAAGCATCAACTTTCTTTGTTACTTTCAATTCCTTCATCTCCTCCTGGATCTCAGCAAGTCCATCAATTACTTCCTCATATACATCTACATCCTCGACTTCCCGCTCAAAGAATTCCCGCATCAAATCCTTGGCGTCGGTACTGCTGACTTTGCCAAGATGCAACTCCTTATGGTGGTCGAGATGTATGGCACCACTCTCATATTTGTACTTCTCACTCATAGCCATTTATTCTATCATTCCATTCTTATCATCTTCATTGTCTGTATCAATGATCTTTTTCTTATCCAAATGTATGGCCCCACGCTCATATTTGTAGGTCGGTTTTTCTGCCAAACGTAACAATGCCTTGGTCAACTCATCTTCCTTTGCGTCAATCCATGCATCGAGTACTGCAGCAGCTTCTTCGTGGCCCATGTGTCTTAAGATGTTTCTGATTGGATCTGCATCTCCACGTTTACGTTTATAATCATTCATGACCTCTTTCAGAAACTTGTCAACGAACTCAGCTTCCTTAGGGATTGCAATTAGTTGTTTGTTCGTCTCGGTTAACGCCACAATTTGGTTCTTAAGTTCGGCAATTTCCTCTTGATAGGAAGTAAGTTCCCACCAACCCTTTTGTCCTTCTGATCGACGAAAGTTTTTCGGGTGATTAATCAACTCTGTACATATACTATTATAAGGAGTGGCACCCTTGAAGACAACCATCTCTTGAACTTTCGAGCAAATGAGCTTCAAAGGAGCTTTTCCTCCTAATTCAGTCAGGACTTTTATACATGCTTCATTAATCGTCATAAAACCATAGTTTCTAAATCGTATACAAAAGTAATAAAAAAGCACTTATTGCCATCACGATAGACATTTGGCACCATGTTTTTTCATGGAATTTAACTTTTTCAACTCATATATGTAGGTATTCTCACTAAAAATGACTACCTTTGCAAAAATTATAAATAAAAGAAGAATGCCAGAATACGATATTGCATTAGAACTTGCTCGGCTCCATATTCTGCAGGGAGCCGACTTCGTGCGGCAGCTAAAAATGCTGGCTCAATATAACATTTTCAAACTTATTGAAAATGAAAGGGATATCTATGCTGCTGAAGGTAGTCATCGAGAGGACTTTCCGATGTTACTCGATGCAGCCCGCAAAGCAGTTGTTCATGGCAATAAGGTGTATATTCTTCCCAATCCTAAGGGAATAAGGACTGCTGATTTTATCTTTGAGAATAAAGGCATCTTTAAGATGTACGACTTAAAAACTATTTCAGGGAAGGCATCGTTAGAAAATAGATTGATGGAATCGATAGGCCAAACAAACCATGTACTTATAAACGTTTGCACCAAATACAACCCACGACTGATGGCCACACAAATCAGATCGTATTTTCAGATTAATCCAAAAGCAATTGAAGTTCTAGTTTACAAAGGTAAGAAAGCAATTGTTGTAACAAGGCGTATAGCGGAGAATCCACTCTTTCTGATACAATTCCAGCGAAAATTCGTAAAATAAAAAAGCCGCCTCAAAGGGTGGCTTTTAAAAACGGGGCAGGGTCGATACGGGCTTACCCCCACGCGGAAAATACCGGATTAGTCATTTCTGACGGTGCAAAGATAGGAATTTATTCCGAAAGTTCCAAATATTTAACCAACTTTTTATTTCATCGACTTAATATTTGATTCAATAAAGGCAATTTCCTCATCCGACAAACCATATTTTATATATAGCTCTTTATCAGTCCATGGATGAGAAAATTCTTGGATTGGCACTAAATCGAATGTCCTTGCTGATACATCAGGAGAGACAATGGTGACTTGGCATAGGATTCTGAAAAACTTCGTTTTAAGATATGACAAACAATTTTGGGCTTGCAATTCCTCCTTAAATGAAGCAACGACGACATAAGACTCTGTAACAACAGATCCAGGCTCGGAAATGAATGTTTGTACTTCTCGCAATACCTGTCCATTATCTTCTTCTGGTACTGAGGTGCTTCTTGAGGTAACAACTTGCCATTCGTCTATGTATTCGGCATTTTTTGTAACTTCGGCTCTCGATACATAGCCGAATCCTATCTTATCTTTTTTTGTATATATTTTTATTTCTCCACTATCATTGAACCCCATAAAGTTAGTTCTGAAACCAAAGGGCTTCTGAGAGAACGATAATATTGACATCTTTTGCTCACCGACAGCTTCAACCTTATAGATAATACTTCTTACAACATTATCTCTGATAAGAAAATCCAATCCAAACTCCCTCTTGGGTCTTAGTTGTGAAGGTGCCACTTTTGGCATATTCGTTATCTCTAATTTGGTATCATTATAGTTTGCATCCCACAATATATAGCAGACGCCTCCTCCAATTCTAATTCCTGGGAAACAGTCACCACCGTTTTTGAAATCATACATCTTTGAGAAATGGTTGTCTGTCAGCATACTTTCGCGAAAGGCATCAAGCCCTCTACCGCTAACACACCAACGAGATGGCATAATCATAGATATATACCGTGGTTTGATTTGCCTTGCAACATTTACAAAATGTTGATAGACTGGCATGGCACTTGCATTGTTTCCACCATCAAGTTCCTGATACGGTGGATTGCCTACTATTGCATCTAACTTCATATTTGTATCTTGGTTTATCTTCCAGAAATGCTTGCCATCGCGGAAGGTGTTGACAACTGCCTCTGGGCGTTCTGAAATGTTTTCAATTAAGTTTGGATAATATTGCGCGTTAACTTTTGTATCGCGGAAGCCAGCAAGTGTGCGTTTAGTGATACTCTTTGCCATTGGGGTTTTGCAGACCACGAGGATATTCTCTTCGATGGTGGCATCCCACAGTTTCATAGCAAAGCCGTGAGAGACTTCGCCATATTTAGTCTTAGCTGCATCTACACGAGAGCGGTAAATATTGTACGCCACATACAAGGGATAAAGACCACTCTTTGAGTTGATTTCCAAAATATGAGCTTCAGGACGGAACACATCTTTGGTTACCTGTCCCTGATCTACATAGCGGGGTATTGACAACGGCTGTTTGTATTCCTCATCGTAGAAACACCAACCACCTAAACAGTCACTCATGTGCATGTTAACTACCCGCCAGGGAGTCAATACGGTTTCCTTATCTGGATTGCGGAAGGTATTGAAGATGGCAGAAATACGTTCTATCCTTTCCTCAATAGTGAACTTGTCCGCTGCACGTGCCATTTCGCGGATGCGTTTACCAGCCTCGCGGAAAATGTCTGAATCGTAGTACTTCTTGAACTTCTCAAACTTTTCCTTGTCTACGCCCTTTGGCATAAACTCCTCCCACGACTGATTATCTATCAAGGAAGCAAAGTTATTAATGGTGATTTCCTGATTCTCATCCTTTAACTCTGCACCATAAATCAGCAACGGCATACGGATAGATATTCCTCGCAAGATACTAATGGCATTCTTACGTTGATTGCTCATGGCTTTCAGCTCTTCCAATCGGGCTTTCTCTTCAGGTGTCAGTTCCTTCTTGGGCTTCTTCTCCAGACGTTCTTTTTCTTCGTATTGCTCTTTTGTGAAGCCTTGGTTATTGACGTCAATGTCACCTGTCTTTGCCATTGCTTTGGTAGTGCCAATGGTTTTCTTCAGGTCATCGAAGTCCTGTAACTCAACATCCGTCAGCTTTAGCAACTCATCGTTATAGAGTGCACCATCCTCGAAACCGCATTGTACCACCTTTTCTATCTGGGCCTTCTTCAATTGGCTCATCATCTTATTCACATCGTAGGGTTTCATCTGCGAACCGTCGATGCTGATAATTGGGCAGAAGTTCAGGAAGTCGCCCAAGATGCGGCGGTCTTCCTCTGTCTGCTTGCCTGCCTTTGCAGAAACCTTTGCAGTTTCAGCCAATACACGCAGCGTTCTGTCAGGCGCAAAGTCAAAGGCATAGCATTGTTCCTTCATGCGACCATGATTGGTAAACGGTGTCTGCACACGGAAGATGGTTTGCATATACTGGGCCGCCGAAGTGCTGAACGAGCCTGACATCATGAATACAGCTGTCCATGGTTTAATGCTGACACCAGTAGTCAGTCGTCCACAAGAGAGCGTGATGGTATAGGTCTCGTCGGGATCTTCGCCAATGACTTTGTTCACCATCTGCAGGGCTTCAGTATTTTCTTCGTCCTCATCACCATTACCAGCCACATTGACAATCTGGAACATACCAAAAACGGGATGTGCTTTTAGTTTGGTACTCAGCGCACGAGCAGACTTCACGCCAGGTAAAACCCAAAGCGTATGTCGGAAAACACGGCGGAAGGTATCGTTGGAATATGGATAAAGGCTGTCCTTATCCTCCTTGCAAAGAAGAGAAAGGAAATTGTCAACATCCTTGTCATGAATAAAGGTATCATCGTCCTTGGTACGGAAGAACTCGCGGAAGTTGAAGGCTTTCTCATCTTCCACATACTCACTCATCAGATTGCCCAAATCGTAAGTATAGATATTGATGGAAGGCAATGAGGCGTAGGGGTTGGGCTCATAGGGATTATCCACAGCCCATTCCTGTTTGGCTTTCTGCTCCATTACATAGTCCCATGTAAAAATCTCTTCTTCTGAGTAGTCATCGAAAAGATTGAAGGGAGTGCCTGAGAGTTGCAAAACCTTGGAATCCTGCTTGATCAATTCCTTCAGCACATTTTGGCCAAGTTCTGTTTTCGTTCCTTCATGCGCTTCATCAACGATAACAAAGTCCCAATTAGCCGTGAAGATTTCATTATTCTTGTCGAACTTGCCACCTACTTGTTCTGAGCCACGAAGGTCTTGCATGGAAGCAAAATAAACGTACTTGCATCCCTTGCCTGCCAACTGTTCGAGTTTTCCGAACAATTCGCCACTGCCCTTTGAGCCATAGCGATAATCCTTCCTGTTGTAGAATATCTTCTGGAAATCCTCAAACCATCCTTTATCCACTACAGGACGATGCGTTAATATGAGGGTACGTGTAAATTCTTCTTCCTTTACCACCTGTAAGGCTGAAAGTGTCTTGCCAAATCGCATCTTGGCATTCCAAAGCATCTGGTTACCTTTCTTAAATCGTTTGCGAGTTTTGGTAATGGCTTCCTGCTGTTCTGGACGGAAGATGATGGGCGACTGTCCTTGGGTGATGTCGGAAGGATGCAAACTTGTCTCACCTTTCTTTACTGCCGCAATGGCTTTCTTTACCGTTTCTAAATCACAGCAGTACCATTCGTCAGCACCACTTACACCTTCAAACTCCTTCCGTTTGATGCCGCTACGCTCCAGCACCTTGTGTACCTGCTTATCGTTGAAGGTCATAATCATGCCGCTACGCACAAAGATACTGATCTCCGTATAAAGCAGCTGATAGGCGATGCCTGCCGTTTTGGTATACTGGCGTATGCGTTTGTGGGCAGCCTCCTGCAAAGACTCTGCATTATTGAAGAGATCGCTGCCATCATCTTCATCGATAGTGGTCTCGCCGATCTTCAGACAGTCCTTATGTCGCTCGTCGTTAATGGCGAATACATAGATCAGCTTGGATTTCAGTGAGGATTCAAATGTTGCCATAGGTTTTTATTTCATAAGATCTATAAATCGGATTTTCTTCTTTTCATTGGGCCAGTCGCGAATGAGACAGTAGATACCGTTGTGCCTGCGGATGTCTTCTTGCTGGCACCCCGCACAATTCACCGTCTGTTCTTCTTCACCAAAAAGAGTCTGGATTTTCTCAGTCACACCATTCTTACAACTGTCAGGCACGACACCTTTCAGACCATCCATCTGCCAAAGGTTCCAGGAAATGATATAGGCAATGTAGTTGATGGATTTCAGGAGCGGAGCTTTGCCGAACTTGGCCTGATAGTATTCGATAAATGTCCAAAGCAATGCCTCGCGGGCCAACAGCAGATTATCGCCCTGCCACTCGAAACCATAGATATTCTTATAGGCTACTTGTGCCCAATCCAGCCAGTCACCACTAACATCAACATTCTCGCTGATGACTCTCAATTTGCGGTCAAGCAGACCGATTCGTTCTTGCAAGGGAATGGGATTACCAGTAGTAGCATCATACCGGCTTACCAGATAGGGAGCCTCGCCGCAGGTCATTTCCATACGGGTGGCGCGGACGTAGTCTTTCCACGTCTTACCATTTGGGAATTCTATTTTGTCGGGATTAGCTTTCCAAGTATGGTTCGTGGTGTTTTCGACATTGAATACATCCTTCCGTCCGAACCATGCCTCGTCCACCAAATTGTTCTGAGCATTGCAGACCCAGGATGGCGTAAACACCTCTGCCATATCTTTGGCTCTATCTGTCTGTTCCTCTTTGGACTTTAGCACACGCGGCCTGATTACCATCCCGTTTTCACCCGTTATCAGATGGGGCAGAATCTCAGAATGGTAATCATACTCTGTGCCGAGCGCCTCGTAGTCATGCGTCGCCCAGAAGATGTTCTTACCTGTGGTATGGTCACGCAGCAGTGTATCAAGCACCTCCGCCGACAATGCCAACAGGTCGTCCTCCCTGATGTCAATACAGGAAGGACTCTCGTCTTTGTTTGGCATTCTTTGCGCTTATAGCTAATGGCAAAAGCACTTACCGGAATTATATTGGGTTGATACTTCAAGACCCCTATGAACGAAAGAAGCGTGTCCGCTCCTTACCGAACATAGAGGCCCTGAGATTGCCCAACCAAGTGATAAGTGACGTCCACGCTAAAAACGCGAACAATCACAATTACCATGAACTTGATTTAATTTAGAAATTTCTCAGGTTTCTATGTTCTCCTAATAACTGCTCATGTCGTTATTGTTTTACCCACAAAAATCATACCGCCACCTTGCACCCAAGGAACTATATTAATCGACATCGTTTACGAAGTATCGGCGATACTTGCTGCAAAAATACAAAAAATATTTGAAAACAAAATGCTTTCACTCAAATTTACACATTATTTAATATAAAGATCTATTTACCATACTCATGCCACCACCTTGTGGCGTCTAAAACGCATGGACTTTTGCCTTGATACAGTCAGGATGTTTAAAAGGATCTCCGCAACATTATAGAATTATAAAATAAAAAGTGTCTCAAAAACATGGAAGTTTGGAAAATAGTTCCTATCTTTGCAGCGTCAGAATGAGAGTTCAGACTATCCGGTAATTCCGAGGGGAGCAAGCCAGAACCGACACTACTCCATTTTAAAAGCCGCCTTTAGGGGTGGCTTTATATTTTTTGTACATCCTCTTATCGTGTAACGGATGGATGTATTAACAAAGGGACGGAGCATTTGTTATAACATTAAGACATAAAGGGGATACTGCGGTTTATAGCGATCAAATAAAATTTTCTCCTAAAATTTGGAAGTATTGAAAAATACCATTATCGTTTGCAGACGATATAATTTTGTAATTCTTAAATTGCTTATCTATGAAAAAAGAAATTATCAATCAGTTGTACAAGGCATTTGAACAATATGCCCTTGATGTGAATGGAGTTGAATGTTGGAGTGCGAGAGAACTACAGGAGCTCCTTGGTTACAGTAAGTGGGAGAATTTCACAAATGTGATTAACAAGGCCAAAGAAGCATGTAACAACGTTGGCCAGAGCGTAGAGGATCATTTTCCTGACGTCAGGAAAACGATACCCATGCTAAAAGGTGCTGAGAAAGAGATAGATGACTATCTACTCACTCGCTACGCCTGCTACTTGGTTGCGCAAAATGGAGATCCCCGTAAAGAACAAATTGCTTTTGCTCAGACCTACTTTGCCGTTCAGACAAGAAAAGCCGAACTAATAGAAAAGCGTATTCTTGAAGTGGAACGTGTAAAAGCGCGCGCTAAATTACAGGAAACAGAAAAGAAACTGTCTGGTGTTCTATATGAACGCGGTATCAACGATAAAACCTTTGCCGTTATCCGCTCTAAAGGTGATCAAGCACTCTTCCGTCTAAGTACTTCAACATTAAAACGGAAAATGAATATACCAACCAATCGCCCTTTGGCAGATTTTCTGCCCACTATCAGCATCAAGGCTAAGGACTTTGCTGCAGAGCTGACCAGTGTAAATGTGCAGGCTAAAGACCTACAGAGTGAAACAATAATTACACAAGAACATATAGATAACAATGCAGCCGTTCGTCGTATTCTTTTAGAACGTGGTGTAGTTCCAGAAGACTTACCTGCTGAGGAGGATGTGAAGAAGGTAGAGCGCAGACTAGCCAGTGAAAAGAAGAAGGCAATAGAAAACAAACGAAAGAAATCATAACAGTCTTGGGGACAGGTACTTAGGTATGACGACTGCCGTTACTCAGGTGCCTGTCCACACAGCTATCTCGCGGAGCGATACTTGGTCATACCGTTAGGCCATCAAGGCGTCGGTTCCGCAGCAAACACAGGTTCGAACTCATAAGGATGTTGTAACAACGGGACGGAGCATTTGTTATAACATTAAGACATAAAGGGGATACTGCATTTTATAGCGATCAAATAAAATTTTCTCCCAAATATTTGGAAGTTTCAAAAAAAGTACGTATCTTTGCACCAGAAATCCCGCTCGGGTGAGATATACCGAAGCTCAAGCCTCCTTCGGGAGGCTTTATTTAAATTTAAAACTATGGAAAAGAAAAAAGTGATTGTTTATGTCGACGGCTATAATTTCTATTATGGTTTGCGCAATGGAGGCGAAAGGTGGAAGAAAACCTATTGGCTCGATATCGTCAAGTTTTTCGAGAAGATGATGCTTGATGATCAGGTATTAGTAGAAGTTAACTATTATTCAGCACGCCCTCTGGATGACCAACAGGCAGCGGATAATCAGGACTTGCTATTTAGCGCTAACAATATGAATCCAAAATTCAAGTTACATCTTGGCCGATACAAGAAAAAGAAATTCAAATGCCAAAATTGCGGTTTTAAGAACAAAACCTATGAGGAAAAGGAATCTGACGTAAGAGTGGCTACAGGTATGTTGTCGGATATGTATACAAAACGATGCGATATTACCGTCATTGTATCAGCCGACAGCGATATGATACCCTCTGTGGAAATCATCAAAACATCTGCCCCTAATCACCCCGTATATATATTCGTGCCACCAAATCAAAATTCATTTGCATTGGCAGGCAAATGTGATAACACAATCTGGCTTGGGCACTATAGAGCACGTTTTATACAGTCCATGCTACCCGATGAGGTCACGTTGCCAAATGGCCATGTCTTGCATCGGCCGGATAATTGGATTTAGATATACATCGTCGTGATGACGTCGTGTGTTCATAGTATTATAATTAAGATTAACAAACCAGCCTGCAGTGGCAGGCTTTTTTGTTTGGGATAATTAACCAGTGGGGATGATTTTTAAGGTTCGTAAACATTGGCATTAACATTCGTTTCATAACAAACATAACAAACATAACATACATAACATAACAATTTGGTTGTTTTGGAAAATGTGTGTTTTGGGGGATTAATGGAGGTAAGGAGATTAGATTATTTATATAATTATAATTATATAAATAATCTACCCATTTAACACTCCCATTTTCCGAAATATACGGAAAACGAATTTGTTATGTTATGTATGTTATGTTTGTTATATTTTGAGGCTAAATACCTAATTTTGAGGCAATTAGCACATATTCAGACGGTGTTATGTATTGGCGTTTGGAG
>JAGCDZ010000064.1 GCA_017650905.1 Prevotella sp.
AACTCCTCCAGATCTTCGTCCACCCATTTGGGAATGAAGTACACATCTACTGAGCCGTCATCCAGACGGATGAGTGAGATACGGGCGTATGACAGAATTGTCTCGCCGTCGATGTTCTCAGTAACAATAGGTAACACGGACGTGGTACGCGATGAAAGCAGACGGTGTATTACGTTCTGTGGAAGGTCCTCAATCATTTCCTGAGTGAGACCAAACTTCGCAAGGATTCCGTATGGAATTTCCTCTTGCTTGAAATGTTCTTTGTTTGCCATTTGTCTATTCAGTTTTTGTAAATGTGCTGCAAAGGTATGGCTTTGTGGTGAGACGGGCAGTCAGATGAAGTTTTAGTTCGTGAATTAACGTTTCATGAACGAATGACATCGTGAGTTGTTAATTCAGGGAACATAATTTATATTGGCATTGGGTGACGATGAAAATGTGTTCCTTTGCACTCGTAAAATTTGTTCATCGTATAAAAAATTATTTTATCCAATGAGAAGAGTTTGTTCACTCATTTTATGCGTTATCCTGCTCTGTCTGTCAGTCCAAGCGTGGGCGACGGACAGAGATTTTTGGATTCAGCGATACCTGAGCGTATCATATCCGTTGAAGCATGTAAAGGTCAATTCGCCGTTTGGTACTCGCCGTGACCCGTTTACTGGAGCCAAAGCCTCACACAACGGTCTCGACCTGAAAGCATATTATGAAGAGGTATATGCCATGTTCAATGGCACGGTGAAGAAGGTTGGTGCTGACCCTCGCTCTGGCAACTATGTAGTGCTGCAGCATGGGGAATACACCATCAGCTACTGCCACCTGTCGAAGGTCAGGGTCAGTGAGGGCGACGATTTGATTGCCGGTGATGTGGTGGCCATCAGCGGGAATACCGGGCGCTCTACTGGAAGTCATCTGCATATCACCTGCCGCTATAAGGGCGCACTGACCGACCCCTATACATTATTAATATATATAGGGGACGTGAGGGCAGAAGCCTGTACGGCTTTGTTGGGCGAGGGCGTTACTGCCGACATCGACAGTATCAGCCAATACCAGCGGATGGATCGTAAGACGTTCCTCTCACACTATGCCCCTGCCGCCATGAAGCAACAGCGACAATATGGCATCCCAGCCTCAGTGACGCTGGCCCAAATGGCCTTCGAGAGTGATTGGGGCCGTTCAGACCTGGCTCGCAAGGGTAATAACTACTTTGGCATTAAGTGTAGTCCGCAGTGGCTGGCCGAGGGCAGACCCTATAGTCTGCACAATGACGACAAGCCGGACGAGAAGTTCTGCAACTATGCTACCGTCGAGGAGAGCATCGACCATCATTCCCGACTGTTGATGTCCGACCGCTACAAACGCTGCCATAGCTATCCCTCTACCGACTATCACCACTGGCTCCTTGCTCTGAAAGCCGCAGGCTACGCCACTGCCAGGGATTACGTCCAGCTCTGCGAGCAGATTATCCGCAAATACCAGCTCTTTCGTTATGACCGACTCGTACAACCATGAGTGCTATGAGCTGAAACCTTGCTGGCGGCGGTACTCGTCATAGAGCATCGCCTCGTATTCGCGCTTCCTACGGTCTTCCTCTGCCCGTCTGCGACGTTCGCGTTCACGTTTCTTCTTACGCTCACGATCCCGTTTGCGTTCTTCCTCTTCGTGAGCCTTTTTCTCAGCCTCCTTGCGTAGTTTCTCTTCACGGGTCTTACGCTCCAGTGCCTCGTGTTCCTGCATTTGTTTCTTGGCCAACTCCTTCTCACGCTTGCGGCGGGTTTTATCCTCCTTCTCTTGGCGCTTATCCTCTTCTTTCCGCTCCTTATCAGCACGAGTGGTCTCCTTTTTCAGGGGTTTCTCTGACGGCTTTTGCTGCTTAGGCACCTTGTCCTTGGGCTGCTTGGTACGGGGAACATCCTTTCTTTTCTCTCTGGGCACAATCACCAACCCAATGAAGAGGATGGCCCATAGGATTATAAAGGCGGTAAAGGACAGTATTTTATCTATCATACATTTCTTCTTTATTAAAGATTAAATACTTTGGTGCATCAATAGCCACCCTCGGTACATATCTTGTCATAGAGGGTTTTCGTATCTTCTCCGGCTCCCATCAGCGGCAGGATCACCTTTGCAGCCTGATAGAGTTGTAGCCATTGCTCTGGCGTTGTGTCAGCCCACCTGGCATCTTTAGCCCGGTCTCTGTTGTAGGCGTAGATGGCTGCGGACAAAGAGAAGTTCTTGCCCAGTGTTCTCTCCCGTATCTTGGGTTTGAAGTAAGTCCAATAGTCGTTGTACCTGTTGATAGGATCTACCTGACAGGCATGGGTGTATCTCAAATAACCCTTTATCCATTTGATGCGCTCGCTCTTGTTCAGATGCTCCATTGCATCAGCAATCATCTCTGCCCCTTTCTGGTGTATCAGACTGAAGCAGACACAATCGGGCTGCAGGTCGGGTGGGGTATAGGTCATGTAGTAGATGGTGTCGCTGTCCTCGAACTTCCTGATAGTGCAGGCGTACGACTCAAAGCCATGAGGCGTTCTCTTAATCCATTTGACCTTATAGCCTTTCTTGGGGAATGGGTTATCTGTGTTCTGGGCTGTCGATGGCAGTGCCATCATCAGCATCAGTAAAAGCATGAGTTTCTTCATCTTCATCATCGTTTAAATGGTTGCAAAGTTAACAATATCCTCGCATTTGTCGGCATTTTAACACTTTTATTTCTAACGAATCGTGACGTATGCCTCTTGCACATCCGTAATGGCTACATGGTCTATGTCAGATCCATCCCATGTGATGGCCTTGACAGGTTTCAGTGTCTTTATGTCTTTCTCTTGGTCATATACGAACATGACTTCATAGGCAAGCGTGTCTGTTATCTCAAAGTAGATACACCATCCCTCGAAGTCCAGCGTATCAGGCTCAATAATGTCAGTTGCCTCGTTTCTTTTGGATTTACTGAGGGTATCCAGCGAATCATTGATGACGGCTGTCTTTCTGATGTCCGTACCATCGGACTTGAATTTGCAAATAATCGTTTTCATATACCTTATTCCTTCTTGGTTATTACTAATGTTTCTCCGCTGTCGTTGTATAGCGCAAAGGCACTTTTGAAGAGTTTCTTGCATCGACGTGGTATGTTCGCCCATGTGTGATGCGCCTCATTCCATTGGATGCACAGGCCTCGGTCGCAATGACAGGAAATGCCTGACACGCTGGTGTTGCCAGTAATGAGGAAGGGGCATGTTCCACAGATGCCCGGTTCCTCATAGAAGTCGAATCCATTGATGTTCACCATATCAGTTATGTTTTCTGAGCCATTGTTTGAACTCTTTGGAGTAGGGGAGGGCATAGCGCATATCCCGCATTCCCATGTTCTTGATTTCTGCCGGTATGCTCTTTGCCTTCCAACTGTCGGCAATCCACTGGTTATACTCTGCAGCCACTTCCTCGTCGAGGATGTGAGCCTCTGAGGACATCGCCCATATTTTTTGCTTGATGTTCTCAAATAACTGTTCCTTGGTCTCACCGAACACATGGCATGTCGTGCTGCCAATCCTTGCACTTGCATTGTTCAGATTCTCGTCTCTCCAGATAATTGGCTGGAATGTGATTTTTACGCACTTGTTCATTGTTGTATTGATTTATATGTTATGAATTGATTCCGTTTATACCTTGCCGTTCTCCCGATAGCTGTAATAGTTCTCCGTACACACGATTACATGGTCGGCGAAATAGATGCGCATCAGCTTGCAGGCGTTCTGGATTGCCTTCGTTATCTCGTCATCCATCCTGCTGGGGCAAGTGTTCTCCGAGGGGTGGTTATGGCAGACGGTCAGGATGGTGGCGTTGTTGAGTACTGCATACTTCATGATCAGGCGAATGTCCATCAAGGTCTCTGTGATGCTGCCCTGCGACAACTTGATATGCTTAATCAGTCGGTAGTTCTGGTTCATCAGGAGCAAATGGGCTTCCTCCACTTTGAGATCCTGGCAGAACGGGCGCATGAACTGGTGTACTCTGAAAGCCGTTGACAGGTCAGGATGGTCACCCATCTGCGCCATCTGCCTGCGCTTGCCTAACTCGATGGCTGCCATGATGCGGCAGGCGATACTTGTGCCGATACCCTCCGTCTCGCAAATCTCGTTGAACTCAGCCTTGCCCAGTTCATGGAGGTTGTTCTGATGGTCTGCCAACAGGTGCTTGGCGATGTCCACAGCCGAAGCCTTGTGCGTACCGCTGCCAATCACGATGCTCAGAAGTTCTGCGTCTGTGAGTGCGCTTGTTCCTAACTCAATCATCTTGTCTGAAGGTCTGTCCTCCATGCTCCACGAACTGATCGGGAGTCTTTTTACTGCTGCTGTCTGCATAGTCTTGAATATTTAGTGTTTATAATGTTTCGTATGTCCGAGTGCGATACCGCCGATAACCTTGGCTCCCGTCTCTTCCACCATCTTGGCGAACTCCCTCATGCTCTTGCCGCTGCTGACAATATCGTCGAAAAGCAGGACTCTGGCAGAAGCGTTGAACATGTCCGGGTCGAGGTGTATCTCCTCGTTGGCTGCATCACACACCAAGTGCGCCTTGCTGCGGTGCAGTTTCGAGCGTTTGCCGTTGATGATGATATGTCCGTAGGCGTTGGTGGCTCCCGTGCGTTCACACACCATTTGAGAGAAGTTGCGATACCTCAGTGTGTTGGTGCGGTTACAGCTGGCGGGAATACATGCGAAGACCACGTTCTCCATGTTGGTCATACTCAGAGCCAGGCACACCTCCCTTGCTGCCCTCTTCTGTGCTGCCGACCTGCCGCTCTTGAAACTGAGGATGTAGTCGTGGGTTATCTGCGCCTCGAAGCTTGCATGTCCGAGGTAGCGGTTGGGGGTGTATGTGTTTAAGCAAATCGTCATATCGCTTGTCTTGATTTTATTGCCTACGTAGGAGCGGGAAACCTTTATTTTTGTTCAGGTTCATCTTGCCTGACACGTAGTTTTTTTTTAATTCATTGTCTGCGTTATCGCGGTTTAACCTTTACCGGTGCTAAAAGTGCTGAATGGCAATGCAATCCAAACCAAGAAATTCGGTGCAATTTTCCGTAGAATACCCAAATACGCGCATTTGGGAAGCCTGCTACGGAAAATTCCTCTGAATAGGGAGCGAGCGACTGGTTATTGGTGGATTGCGCATTCTGCGAACTTTGCACCCGTAAAGGTGTTAAGAACTAGGTAACCCTGACAAGAAAAAACTGCGAGATGTCAGGCGATAAAGATGCAGTACAAGGTAAATAGCGTTAAATCGCATCAATGATGCCTTAATATATACCGCCTTTTCAAAATATATTCGTACCTTTGCAACCCAAAAGGCAAAGGTATGCTGAAGCAGGTAGTAGTAGATAAGGTTATGGCGAGACAGCTATGGAAGTTGGGTTTCAGGGAACCCACCTTATCATACTATGATCTCGATGGAGAACTACAGACAGCCGAGGGCGAGGAACTTATACTGAAGGACTATAATGCCCCCAAGGAAACACGTGGTCGGGGAGCCAGGTGCTATTCCGCTCCCACCTTGTCTGCCGTTCAGGACTGGCTACGCCGAAAAAAGCACCTCGAATTACTGATATGCCGAGATACTTTTTTTCAGAATACAGGCGATTATTATTGCCGACTTATTCGGCTTTCGGATGGCTTAAGCCGTGATACCCATCCTCGCAAGTCATATGACCCGGTATTGATGGATGGTATCAAGCAGGCTATTGCACTGCTTTTTTTAAAATTCAGCTGACTACACTCCGAGTTCCAAACTTCATTCATAAACGGGCTGAATCTTCATCTTATGACCATCCTCCTCTATTTCGCCGCTCGCATGGTCGGTGAGTACAAAGAAAATCTGTAAAACGCGATATTATACATAATAACGCTGCAATTTGTAGTTTTGTCGGGAAAGGACTACACGGACATAGTGCGCTCAACAATCTCCTGAATAAACTCCGATTTCATCTGATTATAGTAGTCTTTATATCATTCCTCAAAACAAACAAATTTCACCTAATAATATATAAAAGGTATAGACAAAGGGAACGATATCACATAATAAT
>JAGCDZ010000065.1 GCA_017650905.1 Prevotella sp.
CATTTATATAAATGGAAGGTAACTTAATTAAATTAAGCAAAGGCTTGGACATTCATCTTCAAGGCAAGGCTGAGGAGAAAAAGATCCAGTTGAAGTCGAATGGCAAATATGCATTAGTGCCTGACGATTTCGAAGGGGTTACTCCGAAGGTTGTTGTCAAGGAGGGTGACAAGGTCAAAGCCGGGGATGCCTTGTTTGTCAACAAGCAGTATCCCGAGGTGAAGTTTGCCTCGCCAGTGAGCGGAACTGTCCGCGAGGTGTTGCGTGGCGAACGCAGGAAAGTGCTCTGCATCAAGGTTGATGCCGATGCGCAGCAGGAGTTTACGGACTTCGGTAAGCGCGATGTCGGCAGCATGAGTGGCGAGCAGGTGATAAATGCGCTGCTGGAAGCAGGCTTGTTTGGTTACATCAATCAGTTGCCTTATGCTGTGTCCACTAATCCAAGTGTCCAGCCGAAGGCAATTTTTGTTTCTGCCCTCAGGGACAAACCCCTCGCTGCTGATTTCGAGTATGAGGTGGCAGGTCAGGAACAGGATTTCCAGACGGGTCTGACAGCCCTCTCGAAGATTGCCAAGACTTATCTGGGTGTTGGCGTTGGTTCAAAGCTTGTAGGCATGAAGGATGTCGATGTGAATATCTTCGACGGCAAGTGCCCGGCAGGTAATGTAGGCGTTCAGGTGAACCATATCGACCCAGTGAACAAGGGCGAAGTGGTGTGGACCATCGGCGATCCTACCGTAGTGCTCTTTATCGGTCGTCTGCTGAATACCGGTAAGGTGAATCTCACGCGTACCGTAGCCCTTTGTGGTAGCGAGATTACAAGTCCTGCCTACGTTGATATGCTGGTGGGTGAGGAACTCTCTACGCTGCTCTCCAACAGCTATGATGCCTCTAAGAGTGTGCGTATCATCAATGGTAATGTACTGACAGGCAAGCCTACCACGAAGGAAGGCTACCTGGGTGCTCATGCTTCTGAGATTACTGTAATTCCTGAGGGTAACGATGCCGACGAGATGCTGGGATGGATTCTCCCACGCTTCAAGCAGTTCTCCGTCAACCGCAGCTATTTCTCTTGGCTCTGTGGCAAGAAGCAGTATGCGCTCGATGCCCGTGTGAAGGGTGGTGAGCGCCACATGATCATGAGCGGTGAGTACGACCGTGTGCTGCCGATGGATATCTACGGCGAATACCTCATCAAGGCCATCATCTCTGGCGACATCGACCGTCAGGAGGCATTAGGCATCTATGAGGTAGCCCCTGAGGACTTTGCTCTGGCCGAGTTCATCGACTCCTCAAAACTTGAATTGCAGCGCATCGTGCGTGAAGGTCTCAACATTTTACGTAAAGAAAACGCATAAGGACTATGAGCTTTTTAAGGAATTATTTAAATAAGATCAAGCCGAATTTCGAGGAGGGTGGCAAGCTACATGCCTTCCGCTCGGTGTTCGACGGCTTTGAGACCTTCCTTTACGTGCCCAACGACACGGCGAAGGCTGGTGGCGTGAATATCCACGATGCCATCGACTCGAAGCGTATTATGAGTATGGTGGTCATCGCCCTGATGCCTGCCATGCTGTTCGGTATGTATAATATCGGCTATCAGAACTATCTCGCTGCAGGCACCCTCGAAAGTGCAGGTTTCTTCGAGATTTTCTTCTATGGCTTCCTGGCAGTACTGCCCAAGATCCTCGTTTCTTACATCGTCGGTCTGGGTATTGAGTTTGCCTGGGCTCAGTGGAAGGGTGAGGAGATTCAGGAGGGTTACCTCGTATCTGGTATCATCATCCCGCTGATTATCCCTATCGGCTGTCCGCTGTGGATGTTGGCTCTGGCCTGCGCCTTCAGCGTCATCTTCTGCAAGGAGATCTTCGGCGGTACAGGTATGAACATCTTCAATCCCGCCATCGCAGCCCGTATGTTCCTCTTCTTCGCCTATCCTTCGAAGATGACGGGCGACACCATCTGGGTGGCACAGAGTTCAATCTTCGGACTGGGTAACGATCTGCCTGATGGATTTACGGCAGCTACACCGCTGGGACAGATGGCACAGAATATCACACCTGATGCCTCTGTCATGGATATGGCCCTTGGATTCATCCCCGGCTCTATTGGTGAGACTTCGCTCATCGCTATCGCCATTGGTGCCGTGATCCTGTTATGGACAGGCATTGCCTCTTGGCGCACTATGCTGAGCGTATTTGTTGGCGGTGCTGTATTGGCATACATCTTCCAGGCCACAGGCTCATCGATGGAGTGGTGGCAGCACTTTGTCATGGGTGGTTTTGCTTTCGGTGCTGTGTTCATGGCTACCGACCCTGTCACTTCTTGCCGTACGACAACCGGTCAGTACATCTATGGCTTCCTCATCGGTGCGATGGCCATTATCATCCGTGTGATGAATGCCGGCTATCCTGAGGGTATGATGCTTGCCATCTTCTTTGGTAATATGTTTGCTCCCACCATCGACCACTTCGTTGTGGAGCGCAATATCTCGAAACGATTAAAGAGAGGAGGTACCAAATGAAACTGAATACTAATTCGAATTCGTACATTATTATATATAGTGCGATATTGGTCGTCATTGTGGCCTTCCTGCTGGCATTTGTCTACAAGGCATTGAAACCGATGCAGGACAGAAATGTTGAGCTCGACAGAAAGATACAGGTTCTCTATTCGCTCAACATCCGCAACCTTGATGGTGCAGAGGCCGAGGCCAAATACAAGGAAGTCATTGAAGAAGAGAGCGACTTCATGGGGAATGAACTGCTGATTGCCGAGATCGACGGAGAGACACTCATGGTCTATGGCATGAAGGGTATGGGCCTCTGGGGCGGTATTAGTGGATATATGTCTGTCCGCCTCGATCCTGAAAAGGGTGGTTTCTCAGTCTATGGTGCATACTTCAATCATGAGAGCGAGACAGCCGGCCTCGGTGCCGAGATTAAAGACTCGCAGGAATGGCAGGAGAAGTTCATCGGAAAACGAATTTTTGATGAGGATTGCAAGCATGTGGTGCTCTCAGTCGTGAAGAAGGTGGAGGATCCCGAGTGCCAGGTAGACTGTGTGACGGGTGCTACGCTGACATCGAATGGTGTCGACGAAATGATTAAGAAGACCTTTGGTCTTTGGACAGGTGAGTACGATCTTGATATGGACGAGTCGGAACTGAAATATCAATTCTTGAAGTCTGTATTATCGGGTTCTGACATCAGTGATGCCGAACTCAAGAAGATGATTAAAGTGAAAAAAGTAGAGAAGGAGTAAACTATGGCACTATTCAGTAAACAAAATAAAGAGGTCTTCACGAATCCGTTGAACCTCGACCACCCAATCCTCGGACAGGTATTGGGTATCTGCTCGGCTCTCGCCGTCACCTCGCAGCTGAAGCCTGCCATCGTGATGGGTCTTGCCGTAACGGTGATCACCGCCTTTGCGAATGTGATCATCTCCATCATCCGCAACACCATCCCTAACCGCATCCGTATCGTGGTGCAGCTGGTGGTTGTAGCGGCTCTCGTAACCATCGTCTCTCAAATCCTGAAGGCTTTCGCCTACGACGTGAGCGTTCAGCTGAGCGTGTATGTAGGTCTGATCATCACCAACTGTATCCTGATGGGTCGCCTCGAGGCGTTCGCCATGCAGAACAAGCCCTGGCCTTCGTTCCTCGATGGTGTGGGCAACGGTCTGGGCTACGCCATGATCCTCGTCATTGTGGGTGCCGTGCGTGAACTCCTCGGACGCGGTTCGCTGCTGGGCTTCCAGATTATCCCCGATGCCTGCTACGACTTCGGCTACATGAACAACGGTATGATGACGATGCCCGCTATGGCATTGATTCTCGTGGGTTGTGTGATTTGGGTTCATCGTGCATATTTTTATAAGGAGAAGTAAGTTATGGAACACACAATATCATTACTGTTCAGGTCCATCTTTGTGGACAATATGATTTTCGCCTTCTTCCTCGGCATGTGTTCCTACCTTGCTGTGTCGAAGACGGTGAAGACCTCGTTAGGTCTCGGACTCGCTGTGACCTTCGTACTCACGGTGACCGTTCCAGTCAACTATCTGTTGCAGACCAGAGTGCTCGGTCCAGATTGCCTCACAGAGGGCGTCGACCTCAGCTACCTGTCGTTTATCCTCTTCATCGCCGTGATTGCCGGTATGGTGCAGCTCGTCGAGATGACGGTCGAGAAGTATTCGCCCTCGCTCTATGCTGCCCTGGGTATCTTCCTGCCGCTGATTGCTGTTAATTGCGCCATCATGGGAGCCTCGCTGTTCATGCAGCAGCGTATCCTTATGGATCCCTCCAACTCGCAGGCCATCACCTCCCTCTGGGATGCCATCGTCTATGGCTTCGGCTCCGGTATCGGCTGGATGCTCGCCATCGTAGCCATGGGTGCCATTCGCGAGAAGATGCAGTACAGCGACGTTCCCAAGCCCCTGCAGGGCCTCGGCATTGTGTTTATCACCGTCGGTCTTATGGCTATGGCGATGATGTGTTTCTCTGGACTTAATATATAATAAGGTATGGCACAGTTTATAGCATATAGTATAGGAGTATTCCTCCTGGTAATCATCCTGTTGGTGATTATCCTGCTCGTAGCGAAGAAGTATCTTTCGCCCTCGGGCAATGTGAATATCGAGATTAATGGCGACCGTACCATCTCCGTAGCCCAGGGCAACAATCTGATGGCTACGCTCAACCAGAATGGTATTTTCCTGCCCTCTGCCTGCGGTGGTAAAGCCTCGTGCGGACAGTGTAAGGTTCAGGTACTTGAGGGTGGGGGAGAAATCCTCGATTCCGAGAAGCCCCACTTCACCCGTAAGCAGATTAAGGACCACTGGCGCCTTGGCTGTCAGTGCAAGGTGAAGGGTGACCTGAAGATTCATGTCGACGAAAGCATCCTTGGCGTCAAGGAGTATGAGTGTACCGTCATCTCCAATAAGAATGTGGCTACATTCATCAAGGAGTTCAAGGTACAGTTGCCTCCAGGCGAGCACATGGACTTCCTGCCAGGTTCCTACGCTCAGATCAAGATTCCTAAGTTCGATTGCATCGACTATGATAAGGACTTCGACAAGTCGCTCATCGGCGACGAGTATCTGCCCAGCTGGGAGAAGTTCGGCCTGTTCCCGCTCAAGTGTAAGAACCCCGAGGACACTATCCGTGCCTACTCGATGGCCAACTATCCTGCCGAGGGCGATGTCTTCATGCTCACCGTGCGTATCGCCACACCGCCGTTCAAGCCCGATAAGAGTGGCTTCATGGATGTCAACCCAGGTATCGCCTCTTCATACATCTTCTCGCTGAAGCCCGGCGACAAGGTGATCATGAGCGGACCTTTCGGCGATTTCCATCCGCACTTCGATTCGAAGAAGGAGATGATCTGGGTTGGTGGTGGTGCCGGTATGGCTCCGCTGCGCGCACAGATCATGCACATGACCAAGACACTCCACACCACCGATCGCGAGATGCACTACTTCTATGGCGCCCGCGCCCTGAACGAGGTGTTCTATCTCGACGACTTCCTGGGTTTGGAGAAGGAGTATCCCAACTTCCACTTCCATCTGGCCCTCGACCGTCCCGATCCCGCAGCTGATGCCGCTGGCGTGAAGTACACCCCGGGCTTCGTCCATCAGGTGATGCTCAACACGTATCTGAAGGACCACGAGGCTCCCGAGGATGTGGAATACTACATGTGCGGTCCTGGCCCGATGTCGGCAGCCGTCGTCTCGATGCTCGACTCGCTCGGCGTCGATCCCGAATCCATCATGTACGACAACTTCGGAGGATAGTCATCCCTCCTGACATGACCAAGGGGTGACGCCCTTGGAAAACAAGTGCAGAAATGGCTGACATCACCCCAGATGCCAGCCATTTCATTAAAAATTGAAATTTTTTCTGATTTTTACGAAAGGAATTCTCAAAAGTGGGTACTAAGTAGTTGAATTAACTTCCAAAAAGATGAAAGAAATTGAGTTAGAATTCACAAAACTGGTCCGGGAATACCGTAAGACAATCTACACGGTATGTTACTTTTTCTCAGACAACCCAACTGATGTTGAAGACCTTTTCCAGGAAGTGTTGGTCAACCTCTGGAAAGGCTTTGCTAAGTTCCGTGGCGACAGCAGTCCTAAAACGTGGATATGGCGCGTAAGCCTGAACACCTGCTGCAATATTGAGCGAGGCAAGAAATGGAATGTACCAACCATTCCGCTGGTCATCGACAAAGGTGTAATGAGTGATTCCGATGAAGGTGGTAAGCAGATCAAGATGCTCTATGAGCGTATCAACCGTCTTGAGTTGTTCGACCGCGCTATCATCCTTCTCTGGCTGGAGAGCATGCGCTATGACGAGATAGCTGCTATCGTAGGCCTCTCTACCGCTGCCGTCACCAGCCGTCTGTTCCGCATCAAGGAACAACTTAAATCAATGTCAAACGTTTCCGATAAGTCATGAACAGAACCAAACTCGTTTGAGTTATGTCGTGACGAGGAAACGAAAAACAAAGTTTAACAATTAATTCGTAAAAGCTATGTCAGAAAATATTTTAGAGCTCCATGAGCTGGAAGAGTTGAAAGCTGCTTACAACCTGATGGATGAAAGGTTGGACGGTCAGGAGATTGTGTCCGACGAGCAGCTCCGCGAGGCAATGATGCGCAAGTTTAACGATATACGCCAGAGTACCAAGGAGGCATTAATCTGGGGTAACCTGCTCTTTGTGCCGGCAATGGCATGGTGGGCTTGGGCCATTGGCCGCCTGTCGCTGATGGGCATTATCATATTTGGTGTGTATTGGGTGGCTTCACTGATTTTCAGATTCTTCATCCTCAAACGGACAAAGAAGGAGGATTACGGCTCCTATGACCTGAAGACCCTCGTGGAAAAGGAGTCAATTTACTCGAAGAACATCAAGTGGTGCAGCATCGGATCACTTATTTTCCTTGTAGTGTTCTTTTTGCTGATGTTCATCGGGAGAGGAAAAACAGAGTGGATCATATTCGGCGTCATGGCCTTGCTCATCGTGATAAGTATTTGTATCCGCAAGCTAGTGATTAAGTTCAAGTATAACGGCCAGGCCATCGACCCTGCAACGGGCAAGCCTCGCAAGCTTGGTGGAAAATGGATCTCCATCATAGGCTATACCTTCTTTGGTCTTGCTGGCTGCTTCTTTTTGATTGGAACGGTTATGAGTGTGATAGACAGTGCGGGTATGGGCTGGCTCGGTCTGCTGAAAGGCCTCAATGGCTTGGCATTTCTCCTGGCAAGCATCGTACTTCTATTAGGCATATTGCATCAAAAGGGGAAAATCAACGTTTCGTACAAGCTGCTGGTCGTCCTCACTGTCATTGCCATCGCACTCTCTGTATCGGTTGCTGGCATCGCAACACTGAAGGATATCACAGAATTGACTAAGTTCAGTGTCCAGACCTTATTGTCGACAATCGCTTTCCCAGGCTTGGGTCTGTCATTCCACAAGATGCGGAAAGATTAGTCTGCATCCGTACACAATGACTCTGTAGAGATAACGTAATAATAAATAATGATTCAAATGAAGAAACAATGTTTATGGATGATGGCCGCCATCCTGACCTGCGGCCTCACGCAGACCTCGTGCAGCAACGATGATGATGCTGTGGTGGTAAACCCTGACCAGCCGGTGATACTGAATTGCGAGAAACCCGACTATCTGAAGCCAGGCGACAAGGTGGCACTGATCTCGCCCTCGTACTTCACTCCGATGGACAACGTGGAGAAGACGGCCAACGTGCTGCGCTCGTGGGGACTGGAACCAGTCGTTGGCCCTAATGTGGGCAAGAAGGTCGACGGACAGTATGCCGGCACTGTGGCCGAGCGCGTGAGTGATATCCGTTGGGCACTCAGCGATGCCAGCATCAAAGCGATTATCTGCAACCGTGGCGGCTACGGCACCATTCAACTGATTGACCAGCTGACGATGAATGAGCTGAAGGCATCGCCCAAATGGCTGGTGGGTTTCAGCGACATTACCACATTGCACGGACTGCTGACACGTGCCGGCGTAATGAGCATACAAGGCACCATGAGTTCGTTCCTGGCCAAGGGTGGTACCGACGAGACCAGCACTATGATGCGCGACCTGCTCTTAGGTAAGGTGCCCCGCTACGAAGTGCCTGCACACAAACAGAACATCACTGGCAAGGCTACTGGTACGCTCGTAGGCGGCAATCTCTGCACCTTCGTACCTAACCTCGGTTCAAAGGCTGATGCCACGAAGGGCAAAGATCTCATCCTCTTCGTTGAGGAGGTGGAGGAGTCGATGCACAACATCGACCGTCAGATGCGCATTCTCCAGATGAACGGCGTGCTCGATCGCTGCAAGGGTATTATCCTTGGCGAGTTCACCGACTGTGGCACTGAGTTTACCTACGAGAACGTGGAGGCGATGCTTCACGAACTGCTGGAATCGTACAATATCCCTGTGCTTTGCGGCTTTCCTGGCGGTCATGGCGACGTGAATCTGCCCCTCGTGATGGGCGCCAATGTCACCATCGACGTACGCACTGACGGAGCCACCCTGCAATTCAATATCGACGGTGACCAGCAACAGGTGAACACGGCCGATATCACAGCTCCGGCTACGCCCACCGCCGCCCGCATGCGGCTGGCAGGAAAGATTGAATAAAATACAAGAGTTCTGAATTCTGGTGCAAAGACAGTAAATTCGCCTTCAAGGGCCTATCTTTTTGTTGTTTAGCTTTTTTCTACGTCTTCTGTCACGGGGAGTGTTCAGAAGACATAGAACTCGTGTACTAGGCTTCGGTAGCCGAGTTTCTTGAGTAGGTCATACCGTATGCGGTAGTTAGCTTTATTGTGCTTGCCTGTAGCCACATAGCGTAGGTTTGACTGCAAGTAGCGGTCTATTTCCTTCAGACCATCAGTCTGGTTGATAACGGGGAAGAACCACCTCGCCCAGGTCAGCGCCGAGGGATCATCGCTTTCGAAGAATTTCCTGTTGAAGTGACGGATGAGTGCTTTCATAGCCTTCTCGCCGTCCACATCATTCTTGCTTCGCCATCGCTGCAGCGCACGGGCCTTGCGTCTGATTTTATCTTTCATTTTCTGCCGCGTGGCATCGGCAATGTTGATGTGATGCCCCTTGCATTTGAATCCGAGGAAATCGAAAGCCTCGTCAGGTCGGTAGATTCTCACTTTGTCAGGGTTCACCTCAAGTTGGTATTTCTCAAGAAAGGCGTTCAACTCGCCGATGTGTCGGTCGAGTGTCTGCCTGTCAGGAGCAAAGAGAATGATGTCGTCAGAATAGCGGGCGTATAGCACTCCAGCGTCGGCAAAATGGCGATCCACCTCGCGCAGATAGATGTTGGCAAGAAATGGTGAAGTGGGCGTACCAGCCATTACACCGTGCGTTTCGCAAATGATTTCGTCGCCCGATAATGCACGGTCGTCAGTGAGCAGTCGTTCAAAGAAGACGTATAACGGCTGGTCATCGGCCAGTACCTCGCTGAGAATGGGCAAAAGCTGTGGGATGGATATGGAGTTGAAATAATTGTGGATGTCGAGTTTGTATGCCCACATCGGGCGGTTGTCGATGGTACGAACCAGATGGTGAATGGCGTCGTGTGCCGTCAGTCCTCGGCGGAACGAGTAGCAGTTGTGCGCGAGCTGCGCGTCGTAGCGGTAGAGTAGGAAGGCCATCACCTTCATGACGATCATTTCTTCAGGAGGGAAGCTATAGACCACCCGTTTTTTCCCGCTGCCCATCTTGTTAACCAGATGGCGGGTAGGCACCGACAATGGCTCGCCACATTGTAGCCTTGCTACCATATCGCGATATTGTTTCTCAGAGACATAGGTGTCGGCCTCATCGAACTCATACCAGTTGAAACGACGTTTCAGCAGACGATAGGTCAGAAAATCCTCCCACGTCTGCTGCTCGGAAAGAAGGTCGAGGATACGCTCCATATAGGGAAAAAGGGAAAGGGGAATTTGTTTGAATCGAAAACGTTTTCGATCACGTGACGGTACGATGTCCAGTCGCCTGCAAGACCATAGTTATGTGGGCATCGCTTCGTCCTTCGCAGGCGCAGGTAGTTGCATCCCCTTTCCCTTCAGAAGTCAAAGTTTCATGAACTCTTTGATGCGGTTGATGACGTATGCCCTTTCATTCGGGTACTGCGTGTAGAAGTTGATGTAGGGCAGCCCCATCTTCTTGGCATACGTCCTTGAAATCAGGTATTTCACGTTCTTGCTGTGGCTACTGCCGTCGCCCAGCATCACGATACCTGCAGGCGCTCCGCCCTGATAGAGTACGAAACTGTAGGGGGCACCCCATTCTGCCTTGTATGACTGTTGCGGGCGCGACTCATAGAGCTTGAACTCGTCGGTGGCATAACCGGCAAGTTCGGTCACAGGCACATTGCGCTTCGTGCTGTACTGTGGGAACTCCATGCTGATAATCTCTGCAAAATAGGCAGGGAAATCAGTGATGGTCTTGCTAACGGGTTCGGGTTTAGACGTTGCGGCAGCCGGTCTGGTAGGCTGCTCCTCCCGCTGGTTCATGCTCTCAACAGCTGTCTTGAGCACCATGTTCAAAATAGATTTTAGAAGACTCATAGTTACTTGAATTATGTCAGTGGTGCAAATATACAAATAATATCAGTATCACAGCATGTTTCCTTGCGAAAAACATTCACCGTTAACGATATTTAATAGAATGCACAAGTGCAGAACTCATCTTTTTTTTCGTTCGGTCTCTTTGGTCTCCAGATATTCACGATACATTCGAGTAAGGTCGGGGAAGGTACAAAAAATCCCCATATCAATTGATACGAGGATTCTCTTATTATGGCTGCAAGTCGGCATACTCGTGAGCGACATTCTTGATACAGGGACAATCCTTCTGGGGATCCAGGTCATGATGACCTACAATCACCGCTTTGGGGTAACGGCCGTGGAGTTCCTCAAGCAGTCGTCGCATGGCAGCCTTCTGAGCTTCAGTGCGTGTGTCGTCGGGTTGACCGCGGATGTCGAGCCCGCCCTCGTAGCAGACGCCGATCGAGTGGGCATTATGGTTTACGCAGTGGGCCCCGACCATCCATTCCGGACGACCTGGCTCAATCGTTCCGTCACGACGGATCACGTAGTGGTAGCCGATACCAAATTTCCAATGGTTATCGCGGCGGTGCCACGAGTCGATCTGAGCGGCCGACGAGGTCTGGTCAGGTCTTACTGCAGAACAGTGAATGACAATCATGGTGATGGTTCTCATGCTGGTGAATACTGATGTTCACATGCAACTGACAGCACCCAGCGCAGTCAGTATCGCCGTCGCTACCGACGCGATGATCTGCGCAATAAACTTGGCTACTTCTCTCTTCTTCATAAAGCATTCATTTTAAATTTCTACTTCATACTTCTTACTTCAGACATCAGACATCTCTAGTCCTTGTCGAAGCCGTCGTCGCCACCTGCAGAGCCGGTATTGATGACCAGCGTACTGGCCTCACCGGGCATCGCGAAGTTACCGGTATAGACGCCCTCCGACTCAGTGAGCTCAATCGGTGAGCCGTTCAGGGTAGCGGTGGGCACCTGATCTTCGGCAGGCGTGATGCTGATCTCAATCTCATCGTCCTCACTCAGACTTGCGCCCGAGGTCACGGCACTGCCGTTGAGCGTAACGGTTGCGGAGCCGCTGCCGCTGGTTGAGATGGTCAGTGCAAAGCCGCTCGACTGGCTCTGGCCAGAGTCTCCCGATCCACCGGAGCCGGAGGCTCCACCATTCGTGCCATTCGTGTTCGTCCCACCACCGCCGTTACCGGTATCTGAGCCGCCTTCAGTGCCCGACTCATCATCTCCCTCCGGCTCGGCATTCATGGCGTTGTCGTGCGTCTCCTCGAAGACCACGTCCTTCAGCAGGGTGATGGCGTTGACGTACTTCTGCTTGACGCTGCCGTCAGGCTTCTTCTCCTGACCTACCACGACGCGCTCCGTCTCCGGCTGGAACAGCACACGGCGCGTGGTGATGGTGGCCGAGGTGCAGTCCTCGATCCTGGCCACGCCGATCGACGAGAAGCCTACCTTCATGATACCGATGCCGTCGAGCTTCACCTTCTGGCCCAGTTCGAAGTAGTGCTTCATGGCAGCGCCCAGCTCGTCGAGCACAGCCTTGATGTCCGACTTCTTCACCGAGGCCTGGGTCTGAATGAACTCGGCCAGTTCCTCAGTACCGATGAAATGGTTGTCGTAAACGGCAGTCGCATAGTACTTGCCGTAACTCTTCGCATTGTGCGAATTCCTGTTCTGTGATTTAATGTACTTCTGTGACATAAATGATAATTGATAAATGATAATGTTTTGGGCAGCCGAGGCGGGAGGGGGTCAACTACGCGTCGTTTAAATAGTCTCTTCGTGCTATCCGGATAGTCTTTATGACGTGTTCAGATAGTCCCTATAGGGGGTAAGGAATAATCTGAATGAGTCGTCCGAGATATCTGAACAAACCGTAAGTGATAGCCCTTCGGTTCGTCTTGCTTACCGGGTACAAAGATACGAAAAAACGGAAGGTTGCTTTCCGCTTTCTTCCGTTTGCTTCCATTTCCTCCACATTCTTCCCGTTATTCCCGATCTACACGCTAACAATATTATTGGGTTTCCATTTCTCCGGTACCTCATAACGCTTTGAACCGTCAGTCACTACATCAGGCATAATAGCATCGCGGAAACGACGCTCATTTTTATACATTAAGACAGGCTTGCTATTATGGTGTGTCAGGTTGTCCTTCAAATCACAACTGAAATTGGAAGGCGGAAAATAAACTTTTATACGTTTCTCAGGGTATTGCTGCTGAATGAATTCCAATGGTGGCACGAGGTCACTATCAGCACTGACAAGGACGATGCTGTCGGTGGCATTAAGTACACAGTCGGCAATCATCCGTACAGAAATATTCACATCTGTTTTCTTCTCTTCTGGTCGCGAGATGGTATAGTGGCAATTCGGGCATTGTATCTGCTTATCAAGGTACTTACCACGGATTATTTCAAAGCGGTCGCCATTGATAAGTTTATTGGCATTGAGAAATGCACTTTGTCGGCTGCTCTTTTCGGGATTCAAAGGCGAGGCTGTGAAATAGACAACTTTAGCCAGTTCTTGCTCATCGCCAAGAAAGCCCTCACAGAGTTTCACCATGTCAATCTAATAATAATCGCCCCACTGAGGCTCGTTGCGTTTGGTACGACGCAGGCCGTAGTAGAAATTGAAACCGTCGACGTAGAATGTTACTCGTTGTGCCATAATATTCGATTTATAGTAAAAAAGCCGCCCGAAGACGGCCATGTCCATTCAAGAAAGAATGGCGGAGCTTAAATAATTTTGGTGCAAAGATAAGGATATTTTTTGTAACTCCCAAATATTTCGAGAGTTATTTGGCTATTTCATTAAAAAAAGTGTTTCATTAGTGTCCCGTTAAAATGGGACGAGTTAAAATATTAATCAAATAACCCCGGAATGAGGGGACCAAATTGATCTTTGACATCGTTGAAATTAGTCTTATCGAACAGGTCTCGAAGGTGAGTCTTGTCTGTCAATGAGATGCTAAGGATCTGCAAGACCTCATAGGTAGAACGTTCCAATCGCATATCATGTTGGACGATAGCCACGAGACAGTATGTGATAATGGCCACACTGATTTGTATGCGGACAGCATTCTCCGTCGTACCCCAAAACCTCTTTATCTTTAGATGCTGTTTGAGCCATTTGAAGAAGAGTTCTACCAGCCATCTTTTCTTATAGAGATTTGCGACATCCAATGCGGAAAGATGCTTTGCATCCGTCAGGAAAGTGAACTCACGGTCATCTTCCTCGTCATAGTAGCGAATGAGTCTGAATGACTCTGGATACTTCTTCTCCGAGAGATAGCCAGTCAGTTTTACTTCCGCATCAGTCAGTACGTTCTTTGGCATTCTTCGCTTCCATTTGACAATCTTATACTTCAAGTTCGTCTTGGCTCTGACAACAAAGAAAGACTCTGTAAGGTGTATCCTATAGAGTTCCTTAAATGAGTCGTAAGCCCTGTCGAATACGTAGTAAGCGTTTGGTTCACAGGAAATTGAGGACATTGTCGTTGAATCATGCTTAGATGCTGTGGTCACAGTATAGAAGGCTGGAACCTGAGCCTCAATGTCATATAAGACATGGGCTTTGATGCCTCCCTTCTTTCTTCGGAACTTCGCCCATGGGAATGTTGCCAGACACAACGGGATGGTTGTTGAATCAAAAGCATACTTCTTTCCTGGAATATCCAAGATGTTGGTCGCTCGCTTCTCGCAAGCCTCCTTCATCATATAGAAGGCAAAGTCCTCGAGGATTCTGTAGTCACGATTCTGATTAGCTGACGCAAGAGTCGTTTTGGCGATAGGTTCACGACCTAATCCAAGATGGTATTGCTTGGCACGATGTGCTTCGAAAGCAACAATCAGATCACGAAGACTCTCGCGATTACTCAGTTGGCCGAACATCATTGCAAGCAGCTGGTTCCAGCAGGTGAAGTGCTTCACGTAGCGATTACCATCATACTTGCGAACATAGTTGTTGAACTGAGTCCTGTTCAGAAAAGCGGTAAGTTGAGCAAAAACGTATTTGTCTTGGAACATAGCAGTCAATTGTATTTGGCTGCAAAGTTACAAAATCAAGTCCGTTTCATTTCAAAAACCTGCTTAATAGACTGAATTTCAATTATTTCAAAGAGCGATTAGTCCACTTTAACGGGACAGTAGTGAAAGTGTTTATTAATCTTCCACGTCGATGCAGAACTTCTCTACAATGAATCGGACGATGTGTGGCGGGAGTACCTTCATGTTGGGTTGCATGCCCATGGCTGCCAACTCCTTCTGGAACGGCTCACACCAGCTCATCAAGGTTTTTGTGGTCACACCCGCGACTTCCGCCAGTTCCGATTTCGACATTGCTTTCATCTGCTCTAATCTATAAACTTTAAACTCTAAACTAATAAAAACAGATCAACAGATATAACAGATAAAATGATAGTGTCCTCGCGTACCGCATAGGTGTGCGCGGTACGCGAGGGCTGTTAGAACACTTCTGTGTCATCTGTGATCTGTGTCGTTTCACGACCGGCCTCGAAGGCCAGTGAACGGGCCCGCATGCGGCGTTCCTCATCCGTGCGGCGCACGACATAGAAGCCGCGGCATCTGTCCTTCATAGCTTGCTGAAAGCCCAGCTTCGAGAAGGCTCGGCCCAAGGCCACAGTACTCACCCGCGTACCAAGCGTGCTGACAATCTGCAGTGCGATGGCCGTCGGCATAAACTCCCCGGCATTGGCGCCAGATGGCTTACTGAAATAATAGTCCACCAGTTCCAGCTCGTCCTTCGGCGTCTCGAACCGGCTGTTATGCTCTGATAACTGTCTGATCTCCTTCGGTGAGAACCAGTACTGGAACCCCTCTTGATAGAGGGTGTAGGCTTGTGCGTAGATGGCCTCGTAGTCGAACGGATGTTCGCGAGGCGACTCGATGCTCTCCACCTCAAAGGGCAGCCACCTGCGCGTACCTGTGGTGTCAGAGAGGAACTGCACATTGTTGCCTGTGCCACAGAACGATGCAATATGTTTGCGGTGGTCTGCATACGAGGCATAGGGTGCCCGCTCATCGACCGATGGCATTGTCACGGCGACTTCAGCTGGTTCAGTTCACGTGGCGACATCGTGTCGAGCTCCTCGTAGCAGACGAGTCCGTATTGGGCCAGCACCAGCAGGTCGTCCTTCGTCATCCGCCCGGCATTGGTCTTCGTATAGAAGTAGGAACGTAGTTCTGGCGGCAGGACATAGTTGAACCAAGTGGTCTTGTAGATGCCCTGTTCGCCGATAAAGATCAGGATGACATGGTTCACCTCGCGGTCGTCGACCCAGCCTGCCACCATGCCCACGAGCCACTTCTTGAAGTACTCGGCAAACAGCATCTGCTGTTCCGCATCGCCCTTGACACAGACCGACAGCGACATCATCAGGATATGGTCGGTCTGACGGTCCCACGGCGGCAGGTGCTCCAGGTAATAGCGGAAGGGATGGTAGTCGGGGAAGCTGTCGGAGTTGATCACCTTCCTCATGTGATCGAACAATACAGGTTTCTCCCTCATCATCTCCCGCCACAGCGTGTTCAGCTTCCAGTCGCTCATGGGCTGCCACACCCTGGTGCCCTCGCTGTCATAACTCGACGGCTCCCACCATTCGGTACGCAGCGTGACGAGGTTGCGTCGCAGGTAGATGCGGTCGTTGAGGAAACGCTCAATCTCCTCGGGCGTGGCATATACCTCCCGCCAGTTTGGCTTATGCTCCTTCCCGTCGCTATCTCCCCCAGTGGCTTTCTTCTTTCGTTTCTTTTCTTCGCTCATATACTCTATGAGATCGTTTATAACTGTGTGAATTTTAATCTATATGTGACAAAGTTACGAAAAGAAACAGACACATGCAAGTTTCCGCACCACAATTTTGCAGCGCGAGACGAAATGACAGCCTGAGTGTTTACACCCTACTTATCAAAGAGGTCGCGAACACGCACTCCAAGTGCATTCGCGACCTCATGAAGGCGACTGACCGTTATATCACGTCGTCCGTTTATGACGTTATTCACTGTCTGTCTGGATACGCCCAGCCGGCGCCCCAGTTCTGCATCACTCATGTTTTTTTCATCATCACTCTACGCAGGTTCAGCTGCGATTCATACTTTTGCTTTTCCATTTTTATATTATAAAAGAGTTAAAAAAAAATTAGGGCAGAAAGCTGCCCTAAACTATTAAAGTCTTTTTTTAGGGTGCATCATGCATCCTGAAGTGCAATAGTCTACCATGCTGGTTCGTCGTCCCAGTCGAAATCACGGGCTTTGCCGGGCTCGTCGGCAATGCCGTCGAGATCACCGGTTATGCCACTTGAACAGAGGAATATTGTCGGTCGCAAGCCAATCACTTCCATCTGCGGAATGATATATGTCTTTTTCATTTCACTGCCTCCTTTCTGCCGTTATGAATATAGATTCCTTTCTTCGTCGGGCTGGCGATGCGGTGACCGTTCAGGTCATACCTCTGGTTGGTGCCGTCGGTATCTGTGGTGCGGATGTACCGGATGCCCGTTGTCTCGCCATCGATGCTACCTATCAGCAAGCGTGCGCCGCTGGCTGATTCAATGTAAGCACGGAACGGTGGGATTCTGGCATTGGTCTTTTCAGTCGTCACCAAACCCCATCTGTTGCCGTTCTGGAGGATATATTTACCTGCAGATTCGGCATTCGTCAGACCAGTGAACGTACCGTTGAACGTGTAGCCGTCAATAGTCGTACTGTTGATGTTCATCGAGGTCGCCTTCACGTCTTTGCAACTCACTTCAATAGCGTTACCGCCGGTAACGGCGACGAGGTACGGCGTGTTGGCGGCGGGAGCCGTCGTCACCTCCGTGAAATTGACCGTCTCGCCGCTGATACCGTTCAGCGTGTAGTATTTCACATTCTCATCCGCCACAGGAGCAAAGGGCAGACAGACGGTATAGAGGTTGGCGGCCTCGCCATCAACCAGCACATCACCGATGCCGTTTCCGGGATGTGTCAGCGTACGGCTGTAGGTCAGCTTGTCAAGCTCCACATCATCAGGCAGTTCATTTGCACTTCCCGTGCCTTCATCTATGTTCACGGTATAGCCGTTTTCATCCTGGGTGATGGTGCCGTCGGCATAATCGAATATCTTCTCTTCGACGGTCAGTATGCCCGTCCTGTAGACGAATCTGTAGTTGGTGCTGCTCAGGCCCCTCGGGATGATGTAGTAGGTGCCCACAGGACTGCCGGGGGTATAGGCCGTGCCTTTGCCGTTGGTAGCTGTGTTATAGGCATAGGTGAGGTTTCCGTCGAGTACAGAGGCGTCCTCCTCACCGACAAAACCTGTGAATCTTACACCATCGTTATCAGGCTCATCGCCATAGCTGATGGTCTTGTCGTTGGCGGTCACGGACAGTATCTTCTTTGAAATAGTAGCGGTGATGCCGGTCGGCTGCTCGGCGAGCAGGTAGTTGTTACGGTCTGAGCCGCCGAGGGTGATGCCACTTATGATTACAGACTTACCCTCACCGGCATTCTTGTCGGCAAAGTTTGCAGTGGCCTTGCTGATTATCATGGTCAGGGCATCTGCTTCCAGTTTTCCATCAATCACGAAGTTGTCAGTGTTGAGTGTAGCTGTCGTGGTACCGTCGTACACCTTGTCTTCGGCGGTGATGCCGCTGATAGTGACGGGCTTCTGACTGATCTTCAAGTTTGCAGAGCCTGTCACGTCATTGTAAAACTTTTGCCGCAATCTCAATCACCCGCTTCTTCACAGGTCACCTCCTTTCGTTAGTCCTTGTCGAAGCCGTCATCACCCTCAGCCGTGCCCGTGTTGATCACCAGCGTGCTGGCCTGTGCGGGCATCGCGAAGTTACCGGTATACACACCGCCGCTCTCAGTGAGCTCTACTTCCGAGCCATTCAGCGTTGCCGTAGGCACCTGGTCCTCAGCAGGCGTGATGCTGATCTCCACCTCATCGTCCTCATTTAGGCTTGCGCCCGAAGTCACAGCATTACCGTCGTGGCTGATGGTTGCGGAACCGCTACCGCTGGTGCTGATCGTCAGCGCGAAGCC
>JAGCDZ010000066.1 GCA_017650905.1 Prevotella sp.
ACCCAGACCGATAATATCTTCTTTCAGAATAATTTCCATACTTGCGTCCTCCTTGTTTTACTTCATCAAATCGGTTACGTAAGGCAGCAGAGCAATCTGGCGGGCACGCTTCACGGCCTGAGCCACACGACGCTGATACTTCAGAGATGTTCCGGTGATACGACGGGGAAGAATCTTACCCTGCTCGTTGAGGAACTTCTTCAGGAACTCGGGGTCCTTGTAGTCAATGTACTTGATACCACTCTTCTTGAAGCGGCAGTACTTCTTCTTCTTCGTGTCGATAGAAGGAGCGTTAAGATAACGGATTTCTGCGTCCTGTGCCATAATTAAGCCTCCTCTGTTTTTGCGCCAAGCTTGTTGCGACGCTTCTCAGCGTACTCTGCAGCATACTTGTCGAGTTTAACTGTCTGGAAACGGATCACTTTCTCGTCACGACGGAAAGCGGTCTCCAATGTCTTGATCACTTCTGGCTCTGCCTTGAACTCTACGAGGAAATAGAAACCTGTAGATTTCTTCTGAATAGCATAAGCCATCTTCTTCAATCCCCAGGCCTCTTCGTTGATAATCTCTGCACCCTTATCGGTGAGGACTTTCTTGAACTTTGCGGCCGTTTCCTTTGTCTGGTCATCAGACAAAACGGGAGTCAAAATGAAAACGGTTTCGTATTGATTCATACTAAATAATAAATAAAAAATTAATAATGTGCTTTGAAAAGCGGGTGCAAAGGTACTAAGATTTTTCGAGAGGTGAGAGGTATGCGGTGAGAGGTGAGAGATATTTAACAAGATTTAATACTTTTCACCTGATTTTGCGTATTTTACATGCAGAATAAGGCCTATAAAGATGACAAACAGACCCAAGAGCAGCACCAGATTATTGGATGTCCAGGCTGCCAGAAATGCAATAATCAAAAAGAGGGCGCCGGCCATCACCAGCGCCACTCCTATAAGTGGTAAGAGGTGAGAGGTAAGAGGTGAGAGAATACCTCTTCCACTTCCAATTTCCTTTACCTTATTTTTCTTATTTCGGGGGTTTACCAACATATCTCTTACCTCTTACCTCTCACCTCTTACCTCTAAATACTACTCGTCCTCAGGTGTGATGAGCTTGTATCCCTTTCCGTGGATGTTGATAATCTCAATCTGAGGATCGTCCTTCAGATGCTTGCGCAGCTTGGTGATGTAGACATCCATCGAGCGGGCATTGAAGTAGTTATCGTCGATCCAGATGGTCTTCAGGGCGAAGTCGCGCTGCAGGATCTCGTTAGCATGACTGCACAACAGGGCCAGCAGTTCGTTCTCCTTGGTGGTCAGCTTGCGCTGTTCGTCACCTAAGCAGAGCAGCTGCTTCTGGGTATCGAAGGTGAACTTTCCGATACGGTAGACGGTGCTCTCCTTGTTCTTCTTACCCTTGGTACGGCGGATGATAGCCTCAATACGGAACACGAGCTCCTCCATCGAGAAGGGCTTGGTGATGTAGTCGTCGGCACCAATCTTAAAGCCCTCGAGGATATCTTCCTTCAGCGTCTTGGCAGTGAGGAAGATAATGGGGATATCCTGATTGGAATTACGGATCTCCTTCGCCAGAGTGAAGCCGTCTTTCTTGGGCATCATCACATCGAGCACACAGATATCGAACTTCGTCTTCAGGAAGGCCTTATAGCCAAGCTCACCATCGGCACAGAGCTCTGTAGAGAAGCCCTTAGCCTGCAAATACTCACGGAGCAACATTCCGAGGTTCTCATCGTCCTCGCAAAGTAAAATCTTCAGTTTCTCGTCCATAATACTTTTGTTTTTAGAGGTGAGAGGTAAGAGGTAAGAGGTGAGAGATTACTCTGCTACACCATGTGCCACCACCTAATCACCAGGGTTTATACTATTTTATCTTCAAAATTTTTTCTTAATCCAACTAACATTCTTGTTGTTTCAGAGATAAACAATTCCTGCTCATCAAACTGTAACCGGGAAATATATCCCAATAGCTTTGCAGCCTCCAACTGACACATAACTTCCATCAGTAATCCATTAGCAATCTCCAAGAAGTGAATGCGTTCTTTATTTGAGAATCTCCCCATCCCCTCCGCAATATTGGATGGGACAGAAATGGCAGCTCTCTGTATCTGATTAGAGAGTCCGAATTTCTCATCCTCAGGAAAACCTCTCGATAATCTATAGATATTGGCAACCAACTCCATAGACTTATGATAGACATTCAACTTTCTATAATAGAAATCATTCATCTTTCGTTGCTTTACTATTCTCTTACCTCTTACCTCTCACCACTTACCTCTAATACTGGAAGGGTGATCGTGAAGGTGGTGCCTTTGCCCAGCTCACTCTCGCACTTGATCTCACCTTCGTGCAGGTTGATGATCTTCTTGACGTAGGCGAGGCCAAGGCCGAAGCCCTTGACATCATGCACGTTACCCGTATGCACACGGTAGAACTTGTCGAAGATTTTCTTCACGTTCTCTTTCTTGATGCCCAAGCCTGTATCGCGGATGCTGAAACAAAGATGGTCCTTCTCGTTCCAGGTACGGATATAGAGGTCGAGAGGCTCATCGGGCTTACGGTATTTCACCGCGTTGTCCATCAAATTGGTGATAGCATTCTGGAAATGCACCTCATCGACATAGATGGCCGAATCGACAGCCTCAATCTCTGTATAGATCTTACCGCCCGTATGCTCCACACGCAGGGAGAAACTGGAGGCGATATTCTCAAGGAGTTCGTTCAGATCGAGTTCCTTCTTCTTGAACGACGCCGTCTTACGGTCGAACATCGACATCTGCAGCACCTTCTCTACGAGGAAACGCAGACGCTTGGACTCGTCGTTGATAATTCCGCCAAGATGCTTGAGTATGGCAGGCGACTTATCCACAGAGTCGTCGTTGAGCATCTGTGCAGCCAAAGAAATACTCGATATCGGGGTCTTCAGCTCGTGCGTCATGTTGTTGATGAAGTCGTTCTTAATCTCGGAGTAGCGCTTCTGCCGGAAGATAACCACAATCGTGAACACGAAGGTGATGAGCAGTACCACAGTGAAGATCATCGACGGAATCATGAACCGCACACTCGAGAAGATATAGGAGTTCATATCGGGGAAGTGGATCTTCACCACACCCATTTTCGGCGAGGGGTCGTGATCGAACAATGTCTGCTTATAGATATGCTCCCTACCCTCGTCGGTGAAGTCGGGACAGCGATACACCTCGCGGCCATCACTCGTCTCAACAGTAAAGTGATACGGGATATTGATACCGTTGTTCAGCAGTTCCACCTTGATATCGCGATCGAGCAGGCGGAAGTTGACACGCTCCTTCAAAGGCTTGTCGGAAGCGGTGTAGAGGATGTTATAGACCACCTCGTCGAGCAGGGCCTTCTGATAGACATAGCGGTTGCGGACAATCTCCTGCAACGACTTCGAGGCCTCGATAAGACTGCTCTTGTCTGTGCGCATGATCATCGCCTTGGGTACACTGGCGGGCTTCACGGCAAAGGTCTTCGCCTCAAAGCTGTAATAGGCTGTTCCATCGTCGGCAGAGACAGCAAATTCATGTGACTGCTTCACGGTACCATTCAGGCCGTCGACCGTCATAGTGTCCTGGGTAATAGCGCGACGCTCCGTCTCCTTGATATCTTTCTCCAGATAGCGCCGTGTCTCGTTCATCTCCAGATTGCGCGACGCCTGGTAGAGGCTGCGGTACACCGATTCGTCAAACTGCTCCTTCTTCATCTTCGCCATCTGCTCGATGTAGGAGAGCTGCAAGAACAGAAGCCCCAGGAACGAGAGGCCCATGATCGTTGCTATAATCCAAATCGTACTTTTCTTCATTTTCTTTTCAATTGCTGGTGCAAAGATAGCTGATTTCTTAAAATCCTTAATGCGTTTTGTTAATTATTTGATGCAAATTTAATAGAATTAACGTAATTAATGATTTATACTTGATATATTTTAATTATTAAAATCAACCCATCCTCACCGTACTGCACAAAAAAGCCCCGCTCCTGAGAGCGAGGCGTATGATGAATCATAGTTTAATTCAGACTATTGTTCCAAGGCTGAGAACGTTAATTTCTCATAGCCTTCAAAATCATCGAACTGAATCTGGAAATTGGCATAGAGATAGTAGTTACCCCCCGTGTTGTGGGTATCCTTAATTGAATTGCTCTTAGCCAAAGCATTCAGAATCTGATTATAGACCACCTTGTCGTTATTGTCGTCAGGAATCTGGATGGCCATCGAGGTCACCACGCCATTCACAATCTTGTAGGTATAGTCGCCAGCAGCATACAGCTGGAAATTCTCTGTTTCCAGAATCGTCTCCAACTCACCAACCTTCGCCTCCAACTCTTCTTTCGTCAGATTTACATAATTGATGGGCTCACGATTCTCGTCCAATTTGATATAGGTTGTATCTACCGCTTCACTATCAGCGGTATTCTCTGTAGCGTTCAGCGTCAATGTACCAACAAAGAACAGCATTCCCGCAAGTACTATTTTCTTCATATTTTTCATCTCTCTCAACAATTAATAAATCATTTCCGGGTGCAAAGATAGTAATTTAAAAGATATGTGCCAACAGTTTGCTACATAAAAAAGTATAAAAAACGATTATTTATTGCGCTATTTGACAAAAATCAACCGTCTTGCGCTATCATTTTGCAACAAGACGGTTGGTTTTGACAAACAAATGATTCTTACTTCAGCGGACGGATGACGAAGGTGAAATCATAGTCCTGATAAGGCAACCGATACCCCTCAAGTGGCCAAGCACCCCACGAATTGACGCAACCCAGACCCATCTGTTTCTGCTGGATATGTACCTGTGTCAGCGGGCGCTCGATGAGGTCGCCAGAATGATGGCCCCATGACTTTTCCTTTCGAGGACCATCGTCGAGATCAGCCAACAGATAGTTCAGCGCGCTACACTCCATCGGGGCGTTGCTGTAGAACTCGAGGCCCTTACCGTTAGCGTCTATCACGCGGAACCAACGGATATCGGTATGATTGCCCGACTCCTGCGGACGGACATAGCTATAGTACTCATCTGCCACCTTATTATTATATACGCCTATAAACTCGCTGTTGTTTCTGTCGCAATAGTTTTCCACAGGACCGCGACCATAATACTGCACCTCGTTGTAGGCCTTTGGCATCTGGAGCTGCATACCATAGCGGAACATCTGGCTGATCTTGGCCTCCTTGTCCGCTTTCAGCTGCTCACGGATAATCACCTCACCCTCAGCCGTCAGCGTATAGGTCATCTTCAAGGTAGCCTTCACATCAGGCATCTCATAAGTGGCCTCCACCTGATTGTCGTCTACCTCGAATTCCTTCAAGCGTATCTGCGGATTCTTCCACACGGAGAAGCGGTTCTGCAAACCTGCACCGTAGTCGTTGTCGGTAGGTGCACGCCAGAACTCGGGCGTAATGCTCTCACGATCCAGGAGCATCGGCACGCCGTCGACATCGAGATAGTCGATCCAGCCGTAACGCTTGCCGAAGGTTACGGTGGTACCAGCAGTTTCTAATTTCACATAGCTCTCCACCTCTTCCGTCTGAACCTTGGCCTCATCGTCTTTGATCTCTGGGAACTTGTAGGGATTCAGCACAAACTGCTGACGAGCCACCACCTGGCCTTTCTCCATCAGCGGTTCAGCTTCTTTCAGCTTGAACTGGAAGATAGCGAATATCTCCTGGTCGCCATGATGACCGAGCACACGGTCTGCAGTCTGTTTGAGGGCGTCGATGGTCACAACCTTACGCTCCTGTGGGGCGATGCCATTAACGGCAAAGGTGCCACCATGTCCGAAGGTCATACCCTCAGGACGATCTCCATCGTGATGGTGTCCGGCAGAAGCACCACCTACGAACCACTCGAGCTCGAGGTTGTCGAGCGTCTTGAAGAAATTCTCGTTGTAGATCTCTATCTTACCATCCTTAATACCCTTATCCGATATCCACACATTCTGATAGTAATAGCGTACCTCATAGGCATGCGGATTCAGACGACGGTCTGGGGCGATGATACCATTGCAGTTGAAATTATAGTCGGAAGCGGGATAGCGGCCATAGTCGCCACCGAAGGTAAATATCTCCTTGCCTGTAATCGGACTCTTGTCGCGCAGACCCTGATCCACGAAATCCCAGATATAACCACCCTGATATTTCGCATGCTTACGGATGAGATCCCAATACTCCTTGAAGCCTCCCATCGAATTACCCATCGCGTGGGCATACTCACACTGAATCAGCGGACGGGGATTATCGCCCTTCGAATACCGGTCACAGTGATTATAGTCTGCATACATCGGGCAGAAGATATCCGTCTTTCCCCAATCGCCAGCCTGCTCATACTGCACAGGACGGGTACTGTCGTAAGCCTTTACCCAGTCATAGGCTTTCTCAAAGTTCGGGCCATAGCCTGCTTCGTTACCCAACGACCAGACAATGATGCTCGGATGGTTCTTATGGGAGCACACATTGCCTTCCTGACGCTCAATGTGTGCCTTCTCGAAGTCCTCGCGCTTGGCCAGCGTCTGCTCACGATAGCCCATACCGTGACTCTCGAGGTTCGACTCAGCCGTCAGGTAGATACCGTATTCGTCGCAGAGGTCGTACCAACGGGGATCATCGGGATAGTGGCAGGTACGCACAGCATTGATGTTCAAGTACTTCATAATCTTGATATCCTGAATCATCCGCTCCAGACTGACGATATAACCGCCATCGGGATCGAGCTCATGACGGTCGGCTCCCTTAATCAAAATAGGCTGTCCGTTAATAAGCAGTTGTCCACCCTTGATCTCGATATGGCGGAAACCCACGCGCTGTCTGATTACCTCGAGCACCTTGTCGCCCTGCTTCAACGCTATTAATACGGTATAGAGATGAGGCGTTTCAGCGGTCCAAGGTTTAACGATGTTCCAATAAACTTCATGATTGGGTTCAATCTCACTGCTGATCTGACCATCATCCAGAATCATCTTTGCTGTGGCTTTGGCATTACCTTTGATCTTCGCATCAAATTTCAAAATGCCTCGTCCGGGATCCACCCAATCCTGTGTCATCGTAAGATCTTCGATATAGGCCTTCGGACGGGCATAGAGATACACCTCGCGGGCGATACCCGTAAAGCGCCAGAAGTCCTGATCCTCGAGATAGGAGCCATCGCACCATCGCATAATCTGCATGGCGATGAGGTTCTTACCGGGCTTCAGATACTTGGTGATGTTGAAAACCGCAGCAACCTTCGAATCCTCCGAGTAGCCAACATACTTCCCGTTGACCCATAGGCTCAGGTTACTGGTGGCTGAGCCCACATGGAAGAATACCTCCTGCCCTTTCCAGTCAGCAGGCAGATCGAAGGTACGGCGATAGGAGCCTGTATAGTTGTTGGTCTCGCCAATATAGGGCGGATCACTCTTGAAGGTCGTACCCCAGGCATAACCCATGTTCTTGTAGATCTTGTCGCCATAGCCGTTGAGTTCGAACAATCCGGGCACAGGGAAGTCCACCCACTTCGAATCGTCGTACTTCAGGCCGAAGAAATCTTTTGGAGCATCCTGATGGTTCCTCACGAAGTTGAATTTCCACATACCCTCCATCGAAAGATAGCGTGACGACTTCGTCTTGTCGCCTTGTTTAGCAAGTTCCTCACTCTCGAAGGCAAAGAAATGCGCATGTCTCTGCTCACGATTCACCTGATTCACATTGGGATCTTTCCACACGGGTGTCTTGTCTGCAGCAAAGCTCTGAAACGCTGCCAGACAAGCCATAGATAGCAATAGTTTTCTCATATACTTTAGTTGGATTAGTTTGCTCTATAGGTTATTAATGGGCACAAAGTTAAGCATTATTTGTGTAATTTCCAAATAAAAATTCGGTAATAAGCAAAAAAAGAATGAAATCCTTTGTTTTGCTGCCGACTTTTCGTAACTTTGGCTTCACCGAAGTTACTTACACTCGGAAATAAAAAGAAAATAACATTTTCCTTTTGCATTTCACTCGTTTTTTCGTAACTTTGCACACAATGAGAAAAGAAGAACGATACGAAAGGATTCTGGCGCATTTCCGTAAAGAGATGCCCAACGTGAATACGGAACTCGAATTCGGCAGCGTGTTCCAGTTGCTCGTGGCCGTCATTCTGAGTGCCCAGTGTACAGACAAACGCATCAATCAGGTGACCCCTGAACTCTTCCGGCATTACCCTGATGCCAAGACAATGGCAAAGGCGGAGCCAGAAGATGTATTGGAATACATCCGCAGCGTCTCCTACCCTAACTCGAAGGCTGATCATCTGGTAAAGATGGCGAGGGCATTGGCCGAGAAGCATGATGGCGAAGTGCCCTCTGACATGAATCTGTTGTTGGATCTTCCTGGTGTAGGTCGCAAGACGGCGAATGTGATACAGAGTGTGGCCTTCGGTAAGTCTGCCCTTGCTGTTGACACCCACGTCTACAGGGTAGCCCACCGTCTGGGTCTCGTGAGCAAACGCGACAACACGCCCTATAAGGTAGAGATGGCTCTCACGAAATACATCCCCGAGGCTGATATCCCAGACGCCCACCATTGGCTTCTGCTGCATGGCCGCTATGTCTGTACCTCACGGAAGCCCCATTGCGACAAATGCGAACTGGAGCCGCTCTGTCCTAAGAACCTCGAGGGTTCTAAGCTGGAATAAAAGAAATACCGCTGCTCCGATATAGAGCAACGGTATTCTCATTTCCCCTTTTTAAAATTTCATCTACTTCTTCGTATTGGACTGGCCTCTTGGCTGTTGTCCCTGCCCTCTTTGCAGGCCTTGTCCCCGCTGAGGGAAGGCGCCAACAGGACCTCTACCCATACCGCCCATATTCCTGAGCAATCCGCGATGGTACTGATCCTCAGCCTTAATGACATCAAACACCTTCGAAGCAGGCATCACACTAAAGAACTTGTTGTGATAGGTCTGCTGGATGCTCTTCAGTTCCAGTTCCACCTGATCGCGCTTCTGGATCATCTTCTTACAAGCAGCCTCGTCAGTAGGTTTGATTCTCACATCTTCACGCATCTTGTTATAGAGCGCGCGCTGTTTCTTCTGCATCTCCCTGAACAAAGGGAAGAAAGCGGCAGCTTCCTTCGGAGTAAGACAAGCCTCCTTGGTGATATACTGCTCCAAATCAGCTTGATACTTCTCCGGCGAGAATCTCTGTTGCTGTTGCTGGAAATTCTGCTGAGGGAATCCCTGCTGTGGGAAACCCTGTCGGGGGAAGTTCTGCGCAGATGCTCCAAGCGCACTCAAACACACCAGACCGATGATAACAAGTCGTCTCATTACTTACATCAATTAATAGTCAGATGACAAACAGGCATAAATATCCTGATTGTCAAGCATCACATAGTCTGCGGCCTCATCAAAATAACTATCCATCATCATCTGATTATTAGCCACGACATTTTGAGCAGGTGCTGCAACGCCCTGATCTGAATAAGACTGATAGGCGACAACACTGATGAACAATGCACACACACTGGCAGCTGCATAAAGCACAGGACGGAGCCACACCGTCTTGGCGCGCTTTTCCTTGCCCGTCTTAATGTCTCTGGCCTCGACACCCTCTGCTTCTACTTTAGCCATTATCTGACTCGTGAGCGTGTCGAAATAGCCTTCTGGAACCCTAAAAGGATTCTCTCTGCCGACCTTCTCTATAAGATATTTTTCTTCCATCATACTCTTTTGACGTATTTAATAATAAAAGGTTTAATCATGTGACTTAAAAAATTCAGATATCTTTTTGACGGCGATGTGATACGAGGCTTTCAGGCTGCCTTCCGAGGTTTTGAGCCGCTGGCTCATCTCACTGTATTTCATCTCGTCAAAGTAGCGCAGGGTGAAGACGGTTCGCTGCACCTCGGGCAGCGAGGCAATGGCTTCCTGCAACAAAGCCTCCGTCTCGTTACCATCGAAATATTCATCTGCCATCAGCGTATTGGCCACGTGCGCATCCTCATCATCGGCACTGACGATGGAAAGATTCTTCTGACGGCGCACGAAGTCGATGCTCTCATTGATGGCAATTCTGGAGATCCAGGTAAAGATCTTTGCGTCGCCATGAAATGTCTCTAAGCCGTTCCAGGCTTTAATAAAGGCATTCTGGAGGACATCGTTGGCATCCTCATGTGTCATCACGATACGCCGCACCTGCCAATATAACTGTTCGCTATATTGTTTTACAAGCAGTTCGAAGCCCTTATGCTGGGTCTCGGCCTTTAAAAGCAACTCCTTGATATGTTGATCGTCGTATTTGTCCATTATAACACTCTGTTTGATATCACTTTGGCAAAAAACATTCTATGGCAGAAGCTATTGCCTTGTCGTAACCATATAGGTCGGGCCACGTCTGGACGATGCCTGTGGCCGGATTCGGATAGGCTGTATAATAAATAATGTACACGGGCACGCGAGGCGTCACATCGTGATAGGTCATCAGACGGAAAGGGCGCGGCTCTTCCGCATTTTCCTCCAAATATTCCTTCCCTTGATCCGACTCTGGCGGGAGGTCCATCGAGATACGCAGACGGTCCAGATCCCACTCATCCAGATCCGGCAGTAGGAAACGTGCAAGATCGAAGGGTTTCTCCACACGGATACAGCCATGCGACAAGGTGCGCCGTTCACGGTTGAAAGCCCCACGGTTATTGGTATCGTGCAAATAGACGGAGAAATTATTGTTAAAGCGGAAGACGATACGTCCGAGACTATTGCCAGGTCCTCCATGCTGTCCTACGCGCAGTGTGCCTGACGCCAACTGGTCAGAGGTCACATCGGCAACGTCGAGACTGTCGCCAGAACGTCGGTCCACGATATAGTAGTGATGGCGGGCGAAATAAGCCGTATCGCCTGCATGACGCAGAATATCCGACCTCACAATATTCTGTGGAATAATCCAGTCGGGATTCACCTGTATATGGCTGATGGAACTATGAAGCAACGGACTCTTCGTCGCAGTTGCACCACAACAGATACGCATATCGAATACCGAGTCGGTACTGACAGCCCATAACTGCTGGGCAGGAATATTCACCAGCACCACCTTCTCATGGTCATCAGGACGACTCATCTGCCAACGGCAACGCTCCATATTCACAGCCAAGCGTCTGCGAGCCTCTTTTCCAGTCACTGACGTGAGTTCGTGCTGCAAGGTCTTATACAAAGAGTTGTTGGGCATAGAAGCCGTCAGATACTCAAGTCGTCCGCCAGAGGCCAGTTGTGCAAGCGCTTCTTCACAGTTTGGTTCTTTCACATCCTCATCGAAGAGTCTGGCAAAATCATCACTGTCGGCTCTCTTGAAGAGTTTATTCATCAGACGTGTAGGACGTACGAAACCATAGCGTTGTCCGACAGCATAGCGCACATAAGCCTTCGAAAGATGATAGTCCAGTCGCGGCAGCAGATCGTTGATGTCTTGTCCCACGGAGTCGAAGGCGAGGGAACGCACGATGCCCAGATCTTTGGCAATCTCCGGAAGGAAGAAAGCTGTGGTATCAAGACCGCTCTGAGGCAGATTGCGACGAAGGAAAGCCAACAAGGAATCAGCTTCACCGATTACCCCCATCCGCGAATACCACAACGGAGTATCCTCAAACTTACTGATATCGGCATACCGTTTCCTAAGGGCCATATCGAACACCCAATGCGAAGTGTCGGCAGATAAAATATGCTTCAGACTCTGTTCCAACCGAACAGTATCCAAAGCATAGACATATTTTCCGAAAGTCGAAAGTTCATCATCAGATGGCACGCGGTCTCCCGTCGAACAGGAAACCAGCAGTGCGCAGGCCATCAGAAGCGAAAATGCTAACGAATGGAAACCTTGCGCACAACGTTGCCAACCTTGAGAACATAACACCCTTTGGTCAAATTAAGTTCAATACGCTGGGCAGGGCTATCAATCCGATACTCTGCAATTTGCCTGCCTGTGAGCGAGACCACGATGAGTTTCAGGCCCTGGGCACCACTGATTGTGACAGCATTCCCGTCAATCGTCATCGCGATGGGCTCATCAATCATCTCGGCCACGCCACGCTCCTCCCACACCATCGTTGTTGCTGCAGCAGGAACGGCAAGAAATGCCATCATTGAAATGATAAGTAAATTTTTTCGCATATGCATATATCTATAGATGTTGCAAAGATAGTATATTTTTGCGAAACTACAAAATTTTTCTAAGGAAAAATGCATTTATACCCCCAAATTAGACGTCAAACACGTCCATTTCGTTCGTCAGATAGCAGTTTTCGAACTCTTCCTTAGCTTCTTTGAGCAAAATCTCCTCATTCTCATACCGCGAACTGAAGTGGCCCAACAGCAACTTCCCCACTCCAGCCTGACGGGCTACCATCGCCGCCTGTCGTGCAGTCGTATGACAATATTTCTCTGCCTGTGGAAGGTGGTCGTCACCATAGGTACTCTCATGATAGAGCGTATCCACACCCTGCAGCAACTGCCACAGATCGTCAATATATCGGGTATCACTGCAATAGGCATAACTGCGCACAGGATCTGCAGGAAACACGAGCCGTTCATTGGCGATGGTCTCTCCCTCCGGTGTCACCCAGTCAGCGCCTTTCTTGATATTGTTTCTCTGACTGACGGGGATGTGGTAGAAATTCATCATGTCTGGACGGATATGGGGCTCTGTGGCCTTCTCGCGGATCAGATAGCCGCAACAGGGCATGCGGTGCTGTAGCGGGATTGACTCCACCTCCACGCTACGGTCTTCGTAGACAACGGCATGTTTCGTGGGATCAACAGCATGGAATTCCACCTCAAAACCCAGATCGTGGGTGAAGAAGGCAATCTGACCTTCGAGGATAGGACCCAGTTCTTTGGGGCCATAGACATGCAAAGTAGCTGTACGCCCCACGAGTCCGAAGGTCGAAATCATTCCGATGAGTCCGAAACAATGGTCACCATGCAGATGGGTAATAAACACATGACTCAATTTCGTGAAGCGTATCTTACTGCGCCTCAGCTGCATCTGCGTGCCCTCTGCACAATCGAGCATAAACATCTTTCCCCGCACTTCGACCACTTGCGACGAGGCGTTATGGCGAAGGGTGGGAAGTGCACTTCCGCACCCTAAAATATGTACTTTAAACGGTTCCAAACTAATGTCTGCGTTGATTAAAGGTGGAACTCATCAGCAGCGTCTTCAAGTTGCAGACCATGAAGATCCAGCTTCTCAGGTTCTTTCCAACGACCGTACTCAAACGTCTCCATCTCTTCTCTGGGCTTGTTCAGCGTGCGGTAGACCAAGGAGTCAGGACCCAGCTTCACCAGTTCATAGAGGTTGAGCTCTTCCTCATCACCACCGCCATCACGCTGCGAAAGGATTTCCAGACGACCGTTGAAGATTTTCCATGTTTTGTAGATGATGCTGCTCTGCTCAATGCTCTCCGCTATACCACCTTCCTTGATGCGGATGCCGACCTCTGAACTGCCGTCGATGGGATTGGGCATCACCCAGTCACCGAGCAGATCATTTTGGTTAATTACGATGACAGCCTCCGAACCGGTAGCATTGGGAAGCACAGCGATACGATCGCCCACCAGCAGACCGCCAAACACCTGTCCTGCCTCTACGGCATTCGTGATGCTCAACACCAGTGTATCGCCGTTGTCGCGCAGCAACTGAAGGGTGTTCATCGCCGTACCCTCACCACAGAGACCGTAAAGAGTCTTATCGGTAGGAATCACATTGACTGCCGAGGTGTCTTCTTCCTCTACAATCACCTGCTGCTGACCGCCTTGACCACCACAACTCATCATGATAGTCATACTGGCTGCCGCCACACAAAAACATAAAATCTTTTTCATATCTTCTTTTATTTTTCTTAGCTCTTACTTCTAACCTCTTACCTCTATTTTCTTGGCTTCCTCCCAAAGTTTATCCATTTCCTCTAACGACATCTTATTCAGAGGCTTACCAATCTTGATACTATGTGCCTCGATATAATTGAAACGGTCGATAAACTTACGGTTAGTCATCTCCAACGCATTGTCAGGATTCAGCTTATAGAGCCGGGCTGCATTTATCACCGAGAAGAGGAAATCACCCAATTCCTTCGTAGAGTTTTCCTTGTCTTCCTTGCGCAGTTCCACCTCTAACTCATCGAGCTCCTCACGCACCTTGTTCCATACATCCTCTTTCTTTTCCCAATCAAAGCCCACATTACGGGCCTTATCCTGAATGCGATAGGCCTTGATCAGACTGGGCAGCGCCTCAGGCACACCCGAGAGCACACTCTCATTACCATCCTTCTCCTTTAGTTTGATCTGTTCCCAATTCTCCAAAACCTGGCTGACAGTCGTCACCTTAGTCTGACTAGAATCACTCTCATCCTCAGGCACATACGGCAGCGGTTTAGGCTCTTCGGCATCGATCTGCGAGGGATGATACACATGCGGATGGCGGGTAATCATCTTCTTCGTCAGTGCATTACACACATCTGCCATATCAAACTGCGCCTTCTCTTCGGCAATCTTCGCATAGAAGCAGATATGCAACAGCACATCACCCAGCTCTTTGCAGATGTCATGCACATCGTTCTTGATGAGGGCATCGCAAAGCTCATAGGTTTCCTCGATAGTATTGGGTCTCAGGCTCTCGTTCGTCTGCTTCTTATCCCACGGACAATTGGCCCTCAACGCGTCCAACACGTCGAGAAAGCGCCCGAAAGCCTGCATTTTTTCTTTTTTTGTGTGCATAATTCTTAAATTATTGGGGCAAAGTTACTACTTTTCGGTGGAATTTTACTAATTTTGCAGCGATTTTTTGAGATTTTACTGTTTTTGAGCATAGAAATAACAAATAAACATATGGAATTAGCAAGCAAATACGACCCGAAAGAGGTCGAAGGCAAATGGTACCAGTACTGGCTGGACCACAAACTATTCTCGAGTAAGCCCGACGGACGCGAGCCCTATACGATCGTCATTCCGCCGCCCAATGTGACAGGTGTGCTCCACATGGGACACATGCTCAATAATACCATTCAGGATATCCTCGTGCGTCGTGCCCGTATGGAGGGCAAGAACGCTTGTTGGGTACCTGGCACCGACCACGCTTCCATCGCGACTGAAGCTAAGGTGGTGAAGAAACTCGCCGGCGAGGGCATCAAGAAGCACGACCTCACCCGTGAGCAGTTCCTCGAGCATGCATGGGACTGGACTCACGAACACGGAGGCATTATCCTCAAGCAGTTGCGCCGCTTAGGTGCCAGCTGCGACTGGGACCGCACCGCCTTTACGATGGACGAGACACGCTCCGAGAGCGTTATCAAGGTCTTCGTCGACCTCTATAACAAGGGGCTCATCTATCGCGGTCTCCGCATGGTGAACTGGGATCCGAAGGCGCTCACCGCTCTCTCTACTGAGGAGGTGATCTACAAAGAAGAGCAGAGCCATCTTTTCCATCTGAAATACTACGTGGCCGATCTGCAGGCCCTCGACAACGAGGAAGCACTGAAGGCCGAAGGCAATATTATCCACAAGGATGCCAAGGGCTATTACGCCGTCGTAGCTACCACCCGTCCTGAAACCATCATGGGCGATACCGCCATGTGTATCAACCCCAAGGACCCGAAGAACCAGTGGTTGAAGGGCCGCAAGGTCATCGTACCCCTCGTGAACCGCGTCATCCCCGTCATCGAGGACCGTTATGTGGATATCGAATTCGGTACGGGTTGTTTGAAAGTGACTCCCGCTCACGATACCAACGACTACATGCTGGGTAAGACCCACAACCTCGAGACCATCGATATCTTCAATCCCGACGGTACCATCAGCGAACAGAGCCCCATTTACGTGGGTATGGACCGTATGGACTGCCGCAAGCAGATTCAGAAGGACCTGCAGGAGGCCGGACTGATGGAGAAAATCGAGGATTATACCAATAAGGTGGGCTATTCGGAGCGCAATCCAGATACCGCCATCGAGCCAAGACTCTCGTTGCAGTGGTTCCTCAAGATGCAGCACTTTGCCGACATCGCCCTGCCGCCCGTGCTCAACGGTGAGATGCACTTCTATCCGCAGAAATACGTCAACACCTATAAGAACTGGCTGGAGAACATCCAGGACTGGTGTATCTCGCGCCAATTGTGGTGGGGCCATCGTATTCCAGCTTACTACTACAACGAGAATGACGACTATGTGGTAGCCGCCACTCGTGAGGAGGCTCTAAAACTGGCTCAGCAGAAGGATCCCAAGGTTACTGATGCTGACTTGCGTCAGGACGAAGATGCACTCGACACCTGGTTCTCTTCATGGCTCTGGCCCGTCTCGCTCTTCGACGGTATCAACAAACCTGGCAACGAAGAGATTAAGTATTATTACCCCACTTCCGACCTTGTAACAGCACCCGATATCATCTTCTTCTGGGTAGCCCGCATGATTATGGCCGGTGAGGAATATATGGGCACGTTCCCCTTCAAGAATGTCTACTTCACGGGTATCGTCCGCGACAAGCTCGGCCGTAAGATGTCGAAGTCATTAGGCAACAGCCCCGACCCCATCGAGCTCATCGAGAAGTTCGGTGCCGACGGTGTGCGTATGGGTATGATGCTCTCTGCTCCTGCCGGTAACGATATTCTCTTCGATGAAGCCCTCTGTGAGCAAGGACGCAACTTCAACAATAAGATTTGGAATGCCTTCCGTCTGGTCAAAGGTTGGAAAGTTGCTGATATCGAGCAGTCAGAGGCTGGCAAGATTGCTACAGCCTGGTTCGAGGCCAAGCTCCGTCAGACGAACGCTGAGGTCGATGATCTTTTCAAGAAATACCGTATCTCCGAGGCTCTGATGGCCGTCTACAAGCTCTTCTGGGACGAGTTCTCAAGCTGGTATCTGGAGATGGTGAAGCCCGCCTATATCAATGGCGAGGCACAGCCCATTGACAAGCTCACCTACGACAAGACACTTGAGTTCTTCGAGATTCTGCTGAAGATGCTCCATCCCTTCATGCCGTTCATCACCGAGGAGCTCTGGCAGCACCTTTACGACCGCAAGGATGGCGAGTCGATCATGCGCGACAGTCTTTCACTCCCCGCTCCCAGCGAGGCCGACAACCAGCTCGCCGCTCAGATCGAGAATGTGAAGCAGATTGTTTCGGGTGTCCGCATGGTGCGCTCTTCAAAGAATATCGCCCCAAAGGAGCAGCTCGAACTGCAAGTGGTTGGTCAGAACGCTTATGAGCCGTTTAACGCCGTTATCACCAAGATGGCTAATTTGAATGCCATCTCTGTAGTCGCAGAGAAAGACGCTACCGCAGCCTCCTTCATGGTTAGCACCGACGAATTTGCAGTACCTCTGGGTAATATGATCGACGTCGAGGCCGAAATCGCCAAGATGGAGGCTCAACTGAAGCACCTCGAAGGCTTCCTCGCCGGCATCCAGAAGAAACTCTCCAACGAGCGTTTCGTGCAGAATGCGCCTGAGGCCGTCGTCGCACTCGAGCGCAAGAAGCAGAGCGACTCTGAGGAGAAAATTGCCGCCCTCAAGGAAAGCATCGCTGCTCTCCGCGGAAAATAAAACAATAAAAACGACAAAAAAAATAAAGCCTCGGATTTGCTCCGAGGCTTTTATTTTCCACCTTTTCTATTTCACCATAATTTTCTGTCCGTTCAGAATGTAGAGGCCTTTCTTCGTAGGCTTGCCATTCAGATGACGGCCATTCAGATCGAACCAGTCGGTAATCACCTTGTTGGCCATAATACCATTGATACCAGTAGAGGAGAACTTGCTCCAGAAGAAGAATTCGTTCGATGCAGGCTTACCTTCAGTCGTTTTCCTGATCTTCTTCAGATTGCCGTTGTCGTCATAAGTATTCTCCGAGAAGGTCGTCACTTCATTGCCCAAATAATCGACCTCTGTCGCCTTTGTTTCTTCCCCATGACGGTCATACTCATAGATGGTGGTCATATAGTCAATCATCATTGCACCATATGGAAGCGCTATTGTTTCCTTAATTAACTGCCCCTCGGCGTTAAACTCGCTGGTAGTTACATAATATAGTTCATATTCACTACCATTCCATAAATGGACTTCTTGAACCATCTGGTCGTCCGTATAACTCATCACATATTTCCCGTAGAGTGACAAAGGTTGGCCTTTATCAGCTGATTTGATAGTATAGACCTTAGGGTTGCCCAACGCATTGAATTCCGTTACTTCAAGCTCCTCAATGACTTCATCTCCAACAAACACCCTTAAGAGCACCATGATGCCATCATCGTTATAGGAATAAACATACTTGTAAACCGTTCCATTTGTATAATCAGTCTCGGTCTCAAAGATCAACTCTCTATCCGCGTTATACTCATACTCGTATTTCGCCGACCTCACCTGATTGTCGTCCTCAACATAAGTACTGTCGAGTCGCCACTCATCCTGAGCGTGAGCATTCACAGAGAATACCAACATCACAATCAAAAATAAAGAAAACTTCTTCATACGATTTTTAATTACTTATTCATAAATAGTTTTATTGTGGTTGCAAAGGTACATTATTTTCCGAAATCTTCCAAATTTTCAAGGGAAAAAAGCAGGGCACATGTTGTCATGTGCCCTGGTAACTGGTATTCACGTCACTTCTTCCTTTTTTTATACTTATGCAGCTTCAGCATCTGCTCGGCATAGCGGTAGCCGAGGGTGCGCATGCCTTCGGTGCTGAAATGGAACTGATCACCTGTACTCTCACAATCCTTCGAGGAAATAATGTAAGAGTTCGGCAACGTCTTAGGCAGGTTAGGCAGAATGTCCACGTTGAAACGCCAGCATACACCGCCCTGCTCCTGATGCTTCAGCTCACCGGCAAGTAGAGGCACGTCTTTGGGATTAAGGCCGAGGTCGGTACAGAGGTCATGATAGATCTTGGCTACACGCTCCGGCCACTTGGGATCGTCGGAGTTCGATTCACCCTGATGGATGAGAATGCCCTTGATGACACCGTCTTTCATAGCGATACGCGCCATATCGACAAGCCGCTGATAGGGATTGCCGTCATATTGGTTGACGATAGCCTTCATCCAGTCGCGCTCATTGTCGATATACGCCTTGTAGTCGTCCTTGTCCCAGAGTTCTATCTTGGCGCCGGCAACAGATACATTGATGACACCGATACGATAGCGATTGTCAATGCACTCAATCATCTTGCGTCCGAAGAAGTCGACAGGACCCATGTTGTTACCTTCACGGCAGATAGGCGGAATGGCCGTATACCAATGACCCATCTCGCGCTCCTTACGCGGCATGTTGACCGCTGCGAGAAACTGGAACCGAGGGTCGTTGAAATCCTTGTCCTGTTCAGCAGGACGTGCACCAGCTTCCATATTCGACTGACCGAAGCAGAGGAAGATATGGAAGTTCTTGTCGGGCTTGGCTGCCTGCGCTATCAACGGCAAGCAGAGCAAAATCAATAACGTAAATAACTTTCTTGTTTTCATTACTCATATAAGTTGATTCCGGCTACAAAGGTATAAAAATAATCTCATCCGGCAAAACAAAAAAGACACAATTGGGTGTGACAGCGTTACGGTGTGACAGTTAAAAAGACAACGGTATCAGTAAGCAAAAATGATATTATATTATAAGCTTTATGAATCATAATGGTATTCGAGTCTCATTATATAAATATAAGGTGCCATATTCATCTTTA
>JAGCDZ010000002.1 GCA_017650905.1 Prevotella sp.
ATAACAGAGGCTCCCTATTATGTGCAGACTGATGCCCGACTTGCCGCCCCACTATTGAACGCCCCCTTTACTCACGGAGAGATTGGTGTGCTGATGCAGAAGGGACAGGACGATCTCCTCGCCCTTGTCAACTCCGTCATTACTAAAATGAAGGCTGACGGAACCCTCCGACAGCTCCATGAGAAGTACGGATTAATATATGCGTATTAAGAATAATTTGGAAATTTACACTGTAAAGTAGAAGATGATTAGCAAGAATTACGAAGATGAGTGAGCGATGAGATGGACTGTATTATCAGATAATCGTAGCTATGACAGCTGTCTCTTTACAGAGCATGGGCTGTCAGTTTTACTGCAAACAGAGCGGCACAAGATCCTGCTTGACACTGGAGCAAGCGATGTGTTTGTCCGAAACGCAGAGCAGTTGGGCATAGACCTCAGCGATGTGGGCTATGTCTTCATTTCTCACGGACACAGCGACCATGCTGGCGGCTTACGGTACTTCTTGGAACACAATCAGAACGCTCAGGTTATCGTCTCGCCAGATGCCATGAGCGGAAAGTTCTTTTCTAAGCGAGGTAATCTGCATAGCATTACCACGGAGTGGCCTGAGATAGGCGAAGACAGACTCGTCTTGATAGACCAGACCTGTGAGATTTTGGAAGGTCTTCATGTGATTGCCCATATCCCTCAGAAACATCCTATGCCTAAGGGCAATCAGAATCTCTATATTCAGGACGCTGATGGCAATTATATCTACGATGACTTTCGCCACGAACTAGCCCTGTATGTGGATGGTCTGCTATTCACAGGCTGTGCTCATAGCGGACTGGAGAATATTCTGGCGGCATGTCCTTGGCCAGTTTATACCGTTGTAGGTGGTTTCCACTTACTCGACGGACAAGAGACGGATGATGAGATAAAGGCCTTGGCTCAAAGGCTGAAAGCAATGTATCCAGAAACGCAGTTCTACACCAGCCATTGCACAGGTGACCATGTGCTTGAGGTAATGAAAGACGTGATGGGCGAGCAGCTCCAGCCGTTCAGTGCTGGTACAATAATAACAAAAGAGCAATGAAGGCCATGATGATAAAAGAAGAAAGAGAAATCCTGTTTAGAGCATATATTAATGTTTGCAAGAACAAGAATGAGTATATCGGTTTGGGTAACCCATACGCCAAAATACTCCTGATAGGTCAAGAACCTGCTCAGAGCGGGAATGCTGACGAGCACATCAAAAAGAATATTGATGACATTACGGCATGTCTGAATAATGGCGATTTGCATTTATTGTATCATCAAAGTCGCTTTTACAAAGACAGAAAAGACAAGAACGGCAACCCCATCCTAAACAGGACTTGGAACGCTTATCAAAAGTTGATTGACTACATTCGGCCCGAAGGAAAGAAATGTATGGACCCAGAGAATACTGACTTTTGTATGGACGCATTTACCACAGAAATCAATAACACCGTCAGTCTGCGACAAGCCCATGATAGAAAACTCCGAATAGAAACATTAAAAGAATCAGACTTCATTAAAGGATTCCCTGTCATCATTCTTGCTTGTGGCCCATATATCCACAACATTGAAGGCGACAGACAAATTGATAACACTTTCGATGTCACCTTTGATTTACCAGACGGAAAACATCAAAGTCCTACAGGGATGTGCTTTTACACACATCATAGTTCCGACCGCAGGCGACTTGTAATACATACCAGACAATTAAGCCAACATAGCGATGAACTACTGCGTGGCATGGCAGAAGTAATTAAAGACCATTTTAGCAAAATCGGAGAATCCTACGAGGCAATCTGTTATTGACAATACTTCCATATCATGAATCTAAAAGACGTTTTATCCGAATTTCACGGTGCTTCCAATGAACCTGAACTTCAGCAGATGTTCAGGGAACTTGCTCCTTCGCTCCTTTATGGAGGTTATATCCAGGTGCGTGATGATTACGAAGTCTATATCCGAACCGTGGAGTTCTATTTTCACAGCGAGAAGGCAGACGGGGTACATGACCCAATCGTTTATCATCGCAATGGCCGGGACTTGGATACGGTGCCGTACTTCCCGCTTATGACACTGCATGCTCACGCCTCTGGCTTTGACATTGCCTTTGAGAGTGAGGTGGGGAAGTATCGGGCCTCTGCGCTTATTCGTTCTTACGAAGTGAAGACCAAGGATGGGTGGTTCTTGATATGGGATAAGGAAAGGGGAATGTTCATGAAGTCCTCCAATTATGGATTCAATACACAATCCACCTACCTCTATTCGCTGCTGAATGGATTTGCCTTGGGCAACGGCAATGATGTCAGGTGGAAGGATAAGCCAAGACAACAATCCCTTTCCGTTACGGAGAAGAAGCGACAGAATGTATATCAGTATGATGCAGACGGCAATAAGGTAAAATGCGAACGTTTGTGGAGTTTTACGAGAGAAGAACAACTATGAGCAATCCGATTATCTGCACTTCAGAATGGCTCAGGAAGTCGAAGGAAACAGCAGAAGTTGCCAAAGCTATTGCAGCTGCGCTCGAAAAACTGCATGTGGAGCACAGGGAGCTGCGACACACGAACGATTATTGGTGTAGGGACTACATGCCGGTGAGACTGTCTGATTCCGGTACGTATGCACGATACACGTACAGCCCGGACTATTTAGTTGAAGACAAGAAAATGCTGCCATACATCACAGAGCAGGGAGAGGCTTGCCGTGAACTGAATCTATTTGCACCGGCCGACATGGATATCGTCTTCGACGGCGGCAATTTTGTACGCTGTGGTAACAAGGTCATAATGACTGATAAGATTTTCAGCGAGAATCCCAAGTGGCTCGTGCATAAATTGATTCGGCGCCTAAGGGGCGCGCTCTGTGCCGACATCGTCTTACTTCCGTGGGATATGGAGGATCCGTATGGTCATGCCGATGGAATGGTGGCTGACCTTGGTGAGAACAGAATACTATTGAATGGTTGCTGGAAGCATAATGTTCCTCAGTTCCATAACAGGTTGAGGAAGATTTTGGATGCGCATTTCGAGGTCGTGGAACTGTCATTTGATTGCAAGGAGGATAAGGACTCGTGGTGTTATCTCAATTACCTGCAAGTGCCTGGCGGCATCCTGCTTCCTTGCCTATCTGAACATATCGATTGCGAGAACGACATCGCTGCCATCGAAACCTTCGAACGACTGTTTCCGGATTTGGAAATCATTCCTATCTATTCAAAGCCGCTTATCAGAAAAGGCGGGGCGATACATTGTGTGACATGGGAATTTTACGAGAGAAATAACTTGTGCAATCAATAATCAATACGATTATGAAGATAATAGGCGAACAATTAATGAACGGCACAATGGATGTAGAGAAACTGCCTTTGTAGAACTTCTATACCGCCGAGGAGTATCACCAGGATTATCTCGAAAAGAATCCTGACGGCTACAGCCAACTGCCCTTGTAGCTGTTTGAGTTTGCCAAAAAAGCCAAAGAAAAATGAATCCGATAGCCATCCGACTTCTCAGCCAACAGCTGGTTGCGCCTCAGTTCAGTGATCCTGCCGAGGTGGTCAGCTACATGGGTGCCATGCAGGCACAGGAGTACCGCATGATGCGGTGGGCTGTGGAGATACGGACGCGCAGGCCGTCGGCGAAGGCATTCAAACAGGCTTTCGACAGTGGGAGGATTATCCGTCTGCACCTGATGCGAGGCACGTGGCAGCTGGTGGCCGCTGAGGACTACTGGATGATGATTGGCCTTTGTGCGCCCAAGGCCATCGCTGTTACGAAGGGCTGGATGAGCAGCAACAAAATCAGCATTCCTGACGAGGAACTGATGCGCATCCGTGACATCTTTGCACAGTCGGCTGCCGACTTGGGGAGTGCGACGAAAGAGGATTTAGTACGTGCTTTGGCGCAGAAAGGCATAAGTTTAGATGACCATCGGCTGTCGTACCATATCCGTATGGCCGAGATGTCGGGCACCCTCTGTAGTGGCGAACTGTTGCCGATGAAAGCCACTTACGCACTTGCTGCCGATAAAGTGAAGCCAATGGCAAAGATGGATAAGGACGAAGCCTTGATACGGTTTACTCGTAAATACTTCCAGAGCCGTCAA
>JAGCDZ010000067.1 GCA_017650905.1 Prevotella sp.
AAACATGAAAACTAATATTTTTCTTGCAGCAATGCTGCTTAGCCTAATGCCGTATATGGCTGATGCACAGGGAACAGGAGTCAATAGCCGTGACCTTCGCGGCCAAGTGGTTTACCAGGATGATGAAGTGGTGTTCCGCCAACTTGACGAGCATACATGGATAGGTAACGGACATAGAGTTTATAATGAGTCGCTCTACCTTGTTGAGGGTAATGACCGCGCCATTCTGATTGATGCGGGGACACGCATACCTGAACTGGACAAGATTGTGGCAAAGATCACTTCCAAGCCCGTCACCATGATGGCAACTCATGCCCATGGCGACCATGTGGGAGGCGTAGACCCTTTCCCTGAGGTTTATCTGAATGCAGGTGACATGCCTATCGTCCCGAATAATATGCGTAACTACAAGGGGCAGATTAAGTACCTTAACGACGGCGAAGTGATTGATCTTGGCGGCCGTCAGATAGAGGTCATCTTCACACCTGGTCATACTGCCGGAAGCGCGACGTTCTTTGACAAGGCCAGACATTATGGATTCAGTGGCGATGCTTTCGGATCGACCAACCTGTTGGTATTCACCAACCTTTCGACCGAAATGTATACTGCCGAGAGAATCGAAAACTATATGAAGAAGAATGACATCCGTTTCCTCTTTCCAGGTCATTACAGCGGTGACAATCTGGAGACGCTCCAGCGTGTTACCGATATCAAGAACATGTGCCGCGAGATACTGGACGGTGAACGCAAGCCGACAGCCAGCAACGGCAACAGCGGAGGCATGGACATGATGGTTGACGACAAAGGTGTCCGTATTAACTTCAGCAGCCGGTCCGGAATGAAATAATCATGTAGGGCTATGTTCCCATCTCTTCCCGCCTCGCGTGTCAATATATTAAAAGGTGAGAGGCGGGAAGGTTGTTTTTGCGTTATTTCTTTTCTTTCGCTTGTCTTGCGAAGTCAAACAGTGACTGGGGCAGATGACAATAGCCAGTGGGATTCTTGTCAAGGTAGTCCTGATGATACTCTTCTGCTGTATAGAAAATCTCCAAAGGCAGTTTCTCTACGGCCAGTGGCTGCTGATAGTTCTTCTGTTCCTTGGTAAATACCTTTTCGATAATGGGCAAATCCTCTGAATCGGTATAATAGATGCCAGTACGATAGCGAGTTCCCTCATCGTGCCCCTGTTTGTTGAGGCTTGTCGGGTCGATGGCCTTGAAGAACATTTGCAACAGGAATTCAAGGCTCACCACATCAGGATTGTACTTCACGTGTACCGTCTCGGCATATCCTGTTGTATCGGTATATACTTCTTTATAAGTTGGGTTCGTAGTATGTCCGTTGGCAAATCCCACTTCCGTTTCCACCACACCCTCAATCTGCTTGAAATAATGCTCTGTTCCCCAGAAACAGCCTCCAGCAAGGTAGATTTCTTTTTCCATCATATTATTTATTTGATAAGTTGTAGGCAATAATCTGGTCTATCATACGCGTAATACCTAAATTCATTTAAAACTAACGACAAAAACAGTGCAAACCGAATGCATAAGGCTTGTTTAATGCTGAGGTGCAGCCTGTTTTCGCAGATTTTATTTGCAAAGATAGTTATAATTACGAAATAATTGGTGAATTTGCAGCCAATTTTACCATAGTTTATGAAAAAAAATAATTCTAGCTACTGCAGCTGTCTTTACAGCAGTAGTAAACATACAGGCACAAAAATCTCCTGTAGGCATCGTCAGCGTACAGGACTCGGTCAAGAGTGTGCAACTTGGCATCATTTCGTCTGTCGCTGCTGATGGTGGCCACGGCCTTGGGTAGAGCTGGAACTTGAGTTTGAGCCGTGGCCAGAGGCCCATGATATTTCCGAAAAATACCAATGGTATGGTATGCGGTTTACCGCTGTTGTGCGATTGTACAGAAGCGGTTTTAGTTGTACCTTTGCACCCGGAAATAGTTGATATTATTAAACCGACAAAGTTATGGCAAAGATTTATGTAAATGGAGACGTGCAGGAAGTGAGCCTGCCGCTCAACGTGAGTGAACTGATCAATCAGAGTAATGTACAACAGCCGGAAATGGTCAGCGTGCAGGTGAACGAGGAGTTTGCCGAGCGTGAGGATTGGGAACAAATCCAGCTGAAAGAGGGTGACAAGGTCGATTTCTTATATTTCATGGGAGGAGGCTCGCGATGATTGACTTTACAGAAGAACAGATAAAACGCTATTCGCGACATATCCTGTTGCAGGACGTAGGCGTAGAAGGACAAGAGAAGATAATGAACGCGCGTGTGCTCGTGGTGGGTGCCGGCGGGCTGGGGGCTCCCGTAAGTCTCTATCTGGCGGCGGCTGGCATCGGACGCATCGGCATTGTTGATGCAGACGTAGTCGATTTGAGCAATCTGCAGCGACAGGTAATTCACTTCACCAAGGACGTGGGCGTGCCAAAGGTGAAAAGTGCTGAGGAGAAAATCAAATCCATCAACCCAGACGTGCAGGTAGATACCTATTACGAGTTCCTCAACTCATCGAACGCGCTGGATATCATCAGGGAATATGACTTCATCGTGGACGGTACCGACAACTTCCCCGTGAAGTTCCTGATTAACGATGCATGTGTAATGGCAGGCAAGCCTTTCTCACATGGTGGCATCCTGCGTTTCAATGGACAGACCTTTACACATCTGCCTGGTACGGTGTGCTACCGTTGTATGTTCAAGGAACCGCCTCCTACAGGAGCTGTGCCAACATGTTCACAGGCGGGTGTGCTAGGTGCCATCGCTGGTATGCTGGGGACTATTCAGGCGGCTGAGACACTGAAGTACTTTACAGGCGTTGGCGAGTTGCTGACAAACCGTCTGTTGACATTCGATGCCAAGACTATGCAGTTCCGTACGGTGCCTGTGAAGCATCGCGATTCATGCGCCATCTGTGGTTCAAATCCCACCATTAATCACTTGATAGATTACGAGCAGGCAGCGTGCGACTTAAAAAATCATTAAACAATATGAAAATTCCACAGAACGTTATAGATGAACTGATAGCCCAGGCTCGGAAGGATGCACCGGATGAGTCGTGCGGCTATCTGTTGGGGACAGGCGACGAGGTCACCGAGAACTATTGGATGGAAAATGTCGATCACTCGTCGGAGCACTTTTCTTTTGCACCAAAGGATCAGTTTGTTGCTCTGCGTTATGCCCGTGAGCATGGCTTAAAGATTATCGCCAATTGGCATTCGCATCCAGCCTCGCCCTCGCGACCTTCGCAAGAAGATTTGCGTCTGGCGAATGATCCTACTATCCGTTATGCCATCCTCTCGCTCATGGGCGGAGAACCAAAATTAAACTCGTTTAAGATTCTGAATGGCGAGGTGGTGGATAGGGAAGTACACCTATAAGGAGGAAAATAAAAAACAAGAAAGTAAAACTTGTTCTTTCTTTGCGATGCGTCGACTTGAAGCATTTGTCGGTTATGTTTCATTGCGTGATGCATCGCTTTTTTGTGCCTAAAATAGCAGAATACCCTCTATTTGGTATACTGAATGCCACATAATGGCGATTGTGAGAGTCTGAAAACCGCTGTACCTTTGCACCGTGATTCATTCACATAGAATCTATAGGTGTTATTTAATAATAAGGTAAGGTATGAAGAGTTTTCGGACAACACATTTTATTACATTGTTTTTAGCCATTTTTTCCAATTATGTAGCGTCGGCAACCCCCATTAGCGGTAAGGTGGCCGACGCTGGAACGGGCGAGGCCATCATCGGTGCCACCATTTACGACTCACGCAGTCATGTGGGCGTGGTAACCGATGCCGAAGGTCGTTTCCGTATTGACGTGGCGGCATTTCCATCGGAATTAAGAATCAGTTATGTGGGCTATGAGCAACAGAGCATCCGTGTAAAGGGCAATGATGACAACATCGTCGTAACACTACACGAAGAAAACCAACATTTGGATGAAATTGTCGTCGTGGGTTATGGTACGCAAAAGCGGACACAGTTGACGGGCAGTGTGACGAAAGTAAAAGGTGAGGTGTTCAGTCAATCACAGTCGGCAACGCTTGATGGCGCACTAAGTGGACAGGTGGCAGGTCTCAACGTGACATCCAGCAGCGGCCAGCCAGGCGCTGATAGTCATATCCGCATCCGTGGCGGTAACTCGGTGAATGCCTCTAACGAGCCCCTCTACGTCATCGATGGCTTTATCTATTTTAAGGATGCCAGCGCTGGTTCTACAGGCTTGGGCGGCATCGAGGGCAGCCTCAACCCGCTGGCCACCATCAACCCCAACGATATCGAGAGTGTGGAGGTGCTGAAGGACGTCTCTGCCACTGCCATCTATGGCTCGCGTGGTGCCAATGGTGTCATACTCATTACCACGAAGAAGGGTCAGCGGGGTGACCGTCAGGCACACATTAATTACACCTATAATATAGGCGTGAGCAACATTAGCAAGAAGCTTGATTTGCTCAATGCTTCTGAATGGGCATTGTTGCAAAAGGACTACTTTAGCAATAAGGGCGGCTATACTGATGCTGAGATAGCCGCCTTAGGCAAGGGCACCGACTGGCAGGATGCTGTACTGCGCACCGCCATTCAGCAGAGTCATGAGTTAAGCATCACGGGAGGTGGTGACAAAAACCGCTACGCTTTCTCTGCTAACTACACCGACCAGGATGGTATATTGTTGAATTCAGGTTTCCAGCGTTATAACTTCCACACCAATGTGGAGTGGGAGCTGCAAAAGGATTTAAAGTTTGGCGTTAATGTTACCTATGGCCGCTCGAAGCAGCAGGGCCTCACCACTACCGAGGAACAGGTCTTCAACTCTTCGCCTTACTCGGCTGGCATCACCAACAGCTTTGTCTATGCCCTGTTGATGCCGCCCGTCATCAGCGTTTATAATGCCGATGGATCCTACAATTTCACCAATCCCTATGAATATGCCTATTTCGCTATTGGCGACCATGCTGCCAACCCCGTTTACGATCTTGAGGAAAGTGTGGCTGAGAACATCAACAACTATCTGCTCTCAAATGTCTGGGCAAGCTACACCATTGGTGACCTGACGCTGAAGGCCACTATAGGCCTGAACAGCGAGAAACTCACGCAAAACTATTTCTCTGGCGTCTACACATCTTTAGGCTTGGCCACACAGGGCATTGGTGGCACGGGTAACCGTCAGACCGATGTTTGGCAGCAGGAGTACACCGCTACTTATACGAAGGGTATCAGCGATAAGCATTTCATCGATGCTCTTGTGGGTTACACTCGTCAGACATCGACTTCAACATATAGTAACATTCGTACAAATCACTTTACGAATGAGACACTAAAGCAGTATAACTTAGGCGATGGCTCAGGTACTTACACGCCGCAGACGGGCATCTCGGAGTCAACACTCAACTCGCTCATTGCGCGCGTCAACTACACGCTGCTCGACCGCTACAACGCTACCGCTACCTTCCGCGCCGACAACTCCAGCCGTTTCTCCAAAGACCATCGCTGGGGTTATTTCCCCTCACTCGGTCTTTCGTGGAATGTCGACCAAGAATCGTTTCTCCGTGAGATTAAAAGCATCAACTATCTGAAGGTTCGTCTTTCGGGTGGCCTCGTAGGCAATCAGGAAATTTCTGACTATGCTTTCAGTACCTCTTACGCAACTGGTTCGTATGGTGGTTCCAGCAGCTATGCCAAGCAGAATACGGCCAACGACAATCTGAAGTGGGAAACAACAGCATCGTATAACCTTGGCTTCGATCTTGGTCTGTTGAAGAATCGCGTGAACATCGTCTTCGATGCTTACTACAAGAAGACCAGCGACCTGCTCCTGGTGGTACCGATGGGCTTTGCCAGTGGCGTTACCTCACAGTTGCAGAACGTGGGTAACGTAGAAAATAAAGGTATTGAATTATCTATAAATGCAACCCTCTTGCAGTACAAGAATTTGAACTGGAGTATCAGCGCTAATGCTGCTTATAACAAGAACGAGATTACCGATATGGGCATCACAAACGACGTGGTTCAAGGCTCCGACAAACAGCAGATCCTGCGCAAAGGCGAGTCGCTGGGTTCCTTCTACGGCTTACAGTTCGTGGGCATCGTGCAGCAGGGGGAGGATGTTTCAAAACTGCCCACCGTCAACGGACAGATACCCAAACCTGGCGACCTGAAGTATGCTGATACCAATAATGATAACAAGATTGACGGCAACGACCGCGTTATCCTCGGCAGTACCCAGCCCGACTTCGTCTATGGTTTCTCTGCTCAGTTGCGCTGGCATAATTTCGACCTCTCAGCCTCATTCGCTGGCAGCTATGGTGGCAAGCTCTACAATGCCCTACAACGCCGCCTGGAACTGACGGGTGATTCCTACAATGTGCTCACCACCGTCAAGGATTCATGGACGCCAACCAACGCCAGCAACACGCTTCCTTTGGCCAACAATGCCCGTCCCTTTGGCTATATTGACAGCCGTTACGTGCAGAGCGTCAGCTATCTGAAGCTGCGAAACCTCACTGTAGGCTACAATTTCAAGTTTAAGCAACTGAAATGCATCGAGCGCATCCGCCTCTACGCCACCGCCTCGAACCTCTTCACCATCACCCCTTACAAAGGTTATGATCCTGAGGTGAGCAGCGGTACCGATTCAGGCGCTTATCCCGCCTCGCGCACCTTCACTTTTGGTGTGAATGTGACGCTATAAAGGCGATTACCAATGATTTGGTATACAGAATGCCGTGCGAGTGGTATTTCACGGTCGGTATAATCGCCGTACCTTTGCACCCAGAAAGCAATACAAACAAAACATAGTATTAATTAAAGGTAAAAGGAGTTTTCAGTATGAAGAAGAAACAATTCATTTTCGCAGCCCTTGTGGCATTAGCAACATCGACAGGGTTCACAGCCTGCTCAAGTGACAATGACGACACAAACGACACAGGTGGAAACCAGATAGATCTGACAAACGTAGTGAACGACGACGCCAGTGCCATTTCTCTCGTCAACGGCGTTTACAGCCACTGGCAGCCGCTCTCCTCATCGTTCTCGTTTATTATTGAGTTGAATTCCAACAAACTCATCTCGTTCGAGGGCGAGGAGAGCGAGGCTGGCCCTGTGAACAGCCGCTTCGAGCAAGAGCCGACGACGTGGTATCAGGTCAAGATTTTCAACCACCTGCTGCTGGGTATCGCCCAGGATAATGAGGCCATTACCACCGTCAGCAATTCGCTGAAAGCAGGTAAGGTCAGCCAGGCTGGTTACAACGCCGCTGTGGGTAAGGCCAAGTTCCTGCGTGCCTTAGCATATCTGAAGCTGGCGCAGTTGTGGGGCGAGGTGCCCGTATTCACAGAGGAAGGCGGTAGCACCATTGAGCGCCAGAGTATCGATAATGTGCTGACACAAGTGGTTAAAGATTTCACCGATGCCGAGAACCTGCTGCTTGACTATAGCGGCGACCCTCGTGTGCCCTCCAAACAGGCCGCTCAGGCATTATTGGCACGTACCTATCTTGTATGGGGCGACAACCCGCTGACGTCTGATCAGGTAGCAGCCATCGCCTTGTCGCAGACCGATCCCGCCTTCACCAAAAACGATGCTCGTTTGCAGAAAGCCGTGGAGTATGCCGACAAGGTCATCAAGAGCGGCCGCCTAGCTCTCGACCCCGACTACTCGAAACTCTACGGTCGTGAATACGAGAGCAACAAGCGCGGCACCAACGAGCACCTGTTCACGATTGCCCACGATGGCGACAAGAACGACGCTCAGGGCAACCACCAGACACACTGCTCGTGGACCTTCCCCTTCCAGAACGGTGAGAACGGCAACGGCTACACGCAGAACCACACCGAGGTGGCCGATGACGACCTGTACGACGATTGGAAGGCTGAACAGCCCAATGACAAGCGATTGGCCGAGACCTATTTTGTCGAGGTTAAGAATCCTGAGACAGGTCTTGTTCACCACTACTACTCACCCGTCTACACGCCTATCAACGGAAAGGGTGTAGATCAGAGTTACGACGATGCCGAGAACCTCGAAATCAAGCAGAATAGCATCGACCGTATTGAGATCCGCTACGCAGAAGTGCTGCTCACCAAGGCTGAGGCCCTTGTGCAGTTAGGCCGTAACAGCGAGGCCGCCGAGCCCTTCAATCAGTTGCGTCGTCGTGCCGGAATTGCCGAAGTCAGCGCCCCCACCTTCGACCAGATCAAGCGCGAATGGGACTATGAGTTCACCTACGAGCAGTTCTCCGTGCTGAACTCTTACCGCTGGAAGAACCTCATCTCATCTGTCAAGCAGGTGAAGAACTACAAGCACTTCGCCGACGACTGGAAGGAGAAGCAGACCTTCACTGCCGACCAGGAGGCTTACTTCCAGAAGGTACACAACCACCTCGTGGCCAAGTACAACAACATCCGCGGTCGCCACTATCGTCAACCCATCCCTGCAGGACTGCATGGTGAGGATCTCGGCATCGCCCAGAATCCTGGTTACTAATTCAATTGATAGTTAATAGTTAAAAGTTGATAGAATGATGAATATAACAAAGAACATAACATGGGTATTGGCAGTGCTTTTAGGCACTGTCTTTACCTCTTGCAACTCGAATGATGATTTTGGAAGTCAGGCGATTGAAATCCCCGGTATCACGATAGATGGCGACATTGACTGCTGCTCGGCAGAGGAGGCGCTGCAGGTGTATCGGTTCCTGCAGACGGTGAAGATTATTCCGGAATTGTCGACGGTGGTGGACGGACAGTATAATGTCTTTGCCTATTCAAAGACGGGATCGTTCCATACGGGCTATAACGAAATATTCTTTGTGGCTACTAAAAAGAAAAATGGCAACTACATTAAGAACTTCAACATTGACGGTCTTTCGCCATTGATGTTGATGGTGAAGATGAATATGAAGCACAGTACACCTGTGGGTGGAAAAGCAGAGTCATTTAACAAGGATTATCTTGCTGTGAAGCGCACCTGGGTTTCGTTCGTGATGAATAGCAGCGAGGCTGGTTCATGGACGTTAGGTTACAACGTGAGCGTGCTTGGCAACAAGGGCGGCATTGAGGCGAAGGACATCGTTGTCGACGCATTGCCCGAGGGGCAGCAGTGGTTGAAGTCGTTCAAGGTAGGCGACGATACTTATTACCTCTCGCTGGTGAACCCTATCGACTGGCAGACGGGCAAGAACACCATCACGGCCTACGTCTCGAAGAAGAATACACCCGCCACGACGCCTTACGGTCTTGCTGAGCAGCAGTTCTCCATTGAGATTGATCCCCGCATGCCCGACATGGGTAACCACACGTCGCCCGATAACGTGGCGCTGACACGCCAGGCAGATGGCAGCTATCAGGGCACGGTGAACCTGACGATGACAGGTCGCTGGCGCATCCACCTCGCCATAAAAGATGCTCAGGGCAACGTAGTAGCTGGCGGCGATGACCTGACTGATGGATTCAGCTCCATCTATTGGGAGGTAACGATTTGAGTATGTTGACTGTTTTGCTATCAACCATATTATTATCTGACACGGTGACCACCGAAAAGGCGCAAAACCTTGATGAGGTGGTCATCGTTTCGGAAGCGGGACGAGGACGGAAACGTTCGGTGAAAGGACAGGTGGCCAGCATCGACGAACATCTGAGTGAACTGCGCAATGTGAACCTCGTACGTCGAGGCTCATATGCTTGGGAGCCAGTGGTGAACAACATGCAGACGGAACGCCTTTCAACGACTATCGATGGCATGAAGATCTTTTATGCTTGCACAGACAAGATGGACCCAGTGACCAGCTATGTAGAGAGTGGCAACCTGCAGAGTATCAGCCTGAACAGCGGCCTCGACGGCAATCCGCAAGCCACGGGTAATATCGGTGGCAGCTTGGATCTGAAGCTGCGAAAGACAGGCTTTGATAATGACCCGTATCACGTCAGTCTTTCGGCTGGTCATGAATGGAACGGCCATGTACAGGTGTATGGTGCTGATGCAGCGCTGAGCAGTCATAAGATGTATCTGAACGCAGGTGCTTTCTATCGTCACGCTGACAACTACAAGGTGGGCGGTAGCGATGAATTACAATTCTCGCAGTTCCAGAAGGTGAACATCTTTACGAACGCTGGTTTACGACTGGCGGAAAAAGATATGCTGGAAGCGACATTCATCTTCGATCGTGCTACCAATGTTGGTTATCCCGCCCTGAACATGGACGTAGCGAAAGCAGAAGGATTGATTACGTCGCTGTCGTACAAACATCTTTTTTCGCGAGCTAGTTGGGAGACAAAGGCCTACTACAACCATATCACCCACGAGATGGACGATACCAAGCGTCCGGATGTGGAGATTCACATGGATATGCCGGGAAAGAGTTGGACGACAGGTATTTATAGCTTACTGACGACATCCCTCAAACAGCACGACCTAGCGTTGAACTATGACCTCTATTACAACCGTTTGTTTGCCGACATGACGATGTATCCAGGTGGTGCGGCTCCGATGTATATGGTGACTTGGCCAGACGTGGGAACGTTGAATACGGGTGTGGCGCTGACAGACAACGTGCGCATCGCTCGCAACCAGTCGCTGCGCTTCTCGGCCAAAGTCGCATGGCAGCAGCAACGTCTGAACAATGAAGAGGGCTATCACGCCCTGCGCGTGTTCTTCCCAAGCATGCAGGATACCTATCATCAGACCACAGGTCGCCTCGCCGCCAATTATCAATTATCAGTAGCCAATTATCAATTCAACATTGGAGCAGGGTGGGGCAGTCGTGCGCCTACGGTGACAGAGGCCTACGGCTATTATCTGAACAACACATTTGACCAATACGACTATATTGGTAATCCCTCACTGAAGAATGAGTCGGCAGTGGAGTTGAATGGTGCTGTAAAATGGCATCCGACGGAGCGTGTAAACGTAGCTCTCGATGGCAATGTGTTCCTTTTCAGTAACTACATCATTGGCCAGTTCGAAACGCGTCTGTCGCCGATGACTGTCGATGCCGAGGGTGTGAAGGTCTATGGCAACATATCGCATGCTACCATCGCCAATGCCTCGCTGACAGCCGAGTGGCAGTTGATGGAGCAGTTGCGCTGGAATGGCAAGGTGAGTTACAGTAGTGGACGCGATGCCGATGGTGACCCTTTGCCACTTATCTCGCCCGTCAGTTGGCAGATGGAGTTGCAATACAATTACCAACGGCTGCAGGCACAAGCCACGGTAAAGGGTAATACACGACAGAACTGCTATGGTAAAAAATACGGTGAGACGGCTGCTAGTGAATGGGCTATCATAAACCTATCGGCACAATATGGCTTCTTGCGTCCCTTCGGTAGCAAGCGAGCAAAGCTCGAGCGCTCGTCGATGACCGTTCGAGTTGGCATCGAAAATGTTTTCGACAAGCACTATGCTACTTACGCCGATTGGAACCACATTCCTCAGAAAGGACGCAATATTTATTTGAATTTGACGTTTGCATTATAAAATGAAAAGAACACTGGTATGGATTGGAGCACTCGTGGTGGGTGTGATATTGGGATTGTTGGGACTGAACTGGCTCAATGGTCTGATGGATTTTGTTGCAACTGTTTATACCCGACTGTTCCAGTTGCTGGCAGTACCCACTATCGTGCTGGCAGTGATTACGACGTTTGCCACTTTCGGTTCGAAAGGATCGGGAAAAATATTCGGACATACCTTAATCTATACGCTATTGACAACGATTGCTGCTGCTGTCGTGGGTGCAGTGTTGTATGTTTTGGTGGCACCAGGTAATCTTCCTGTGGATGCCATCAGTCAGGCAGATGACGTTATCGCTAATGCTCCACAACAAACCTATTACGATCATATTCTCAGCATTATCCCTAATAACATCGTCAAGCCTTTCCTCGAAGGCAATGTCCTATCACTGTTGATTCTGGCTTTTGCCATCGGCATCGGACTCTCGAAGTTGCCGGATTCAGAAAACAAAGCCGTCGTGGTAAAAGGACTATTGGGTTTACAGGAACTGCTGTTCTTGCTGATACGTGCTCTTATTTGGACACTCCCTTTGGGCATTGTCGCTTTCTCGGCGCAGTTGTCAGCTCAAGTGTCGGCTGGTGTTGTAGTCGATTCGATTGGAAAGTATGTATTGGTGGTGCTGGGGGGCAACGTGATTCAGTTTTTCATCATTCTGCCGCTGTTCCTTTTGGTGCGAAAACTTAATCCCATTCATGTACTAGGTCGAATGATGCCCGCTGTACTGATGGCTCTCTTTACTAAAAGCAGTGCCGCTACTTTACCTATCACCATGGAGACAGCCGAGAATCGTTTAGGTATTCGCAAGAATGTAGCCCGTTTCGTGCTCCCCATTTGTACGACGATTAACATGAATGGTTGCGCAGCCTTTATCCTTGTCACCTCACTTTTTGTGATGCAGAATGGAGGCACACCCCTCACTTGGAGTACAATCCTCTTATGGATTCTCGTTTCCGTTGTTTCTGCAATTGGCAATGCTGGCGTTCCTATGGGTTGCTATTTTCTGACTCTTTCGCTCATGTCGGGCATCGGCGCGCCTGTCGCCATCCTGGGTATCATCCTACCCATCTATACCATCATCGATATGATAGAAACAGCCGAGAATGTATGGTCAGATTCGTGTGTTTGTGCGATGACTGACCACGATTTAAAGTAAAATACCACATTTTTGGTAGTCAGTATGCCATGTTACGGTGATTGTGCAACTCGCATAATCGCCGTAACTTTGCACCCACATATTTAAACCGACAAAATTATGGCAGAAAAGAAATTAAGCATCATCGCATTCAGTGGCGATTTTGACAAGCTGACCGCTGTATTTACATTAGGTACGGGCGCAGCAGCAGTAGGGTATGAGGTTAACATCTTCTTTACGTTTTGGGGCCTTGATGCCATTAAGAAAAAGCAAGGCAGAAGCTTCACAGGCGGCAACTGGCTCACCAAGATCTTCGGATTTATGATGGGTGGTTTGAAGGCGACACCTACGTCGCGCTTTAACTTCCTCGGCGCAGGTCCCAAGATCTTCCGTTATTTGATGAAGAAGAACAACGTGGCCACACTCGAAGAATTGGTCGAGGCCGCCAAGGCATTAGGTATTAATCTGTATGCCTGCGAAATGGCGATGCATGTGCTCGGTCTGACCAAAGACGACTTCATTCCCGAAGTCAAAGACGTGCTCGGTGTGGCTTCATTCCTCAACCTTTCAGAAGGCGGACAAACCTTGTTTATTTGACAATTGGACCATTTCACCATTGGACAATTGTCGGCAATAAATAGTCAAATAGTAAATAGTCAAATAGTAAAATGAAAAGGGTTTTAGACATTACGAAAGAGCATTGCCCGATGACTTTCGTAAAGACGAAGATTGAGCTTTCAAAGCTCAACGAGGGCGACATCCTTGAAGTACTGCTCGCAGAAGGCGAACCCCTCGAAAACGTACCTCGCAACGCGAAGGAGCAGGGTTACAATGTCCTCTCCATTGAGCATGTTGAAGGAACAACTCATAAAGTAACGATAAAAAAGTAGTATTAACATAAAAACTATTAAGATTATGGCAGATTCTAATTTACAGCGTAGTGTGACTACTGCTACCGCCAGAAGGCTGGCGACGACCACGAAGACCGCCCCGCAGATGGGCAGTATCACCCCGAGATTACTTCTGAAGTTGCTGCCCTGGGTACAGGTGAGCGGTGGCACATTCCGCGTGAACCGTACGAAGGTGGAACTCCGCAAGAACGATCGCCTGCCCATTCAGTATGTGAATGGCGTGCCCTCGTTTACGGCGAAGAACCTGAAGGCCATCCCGCTGTTCTCGGAGTTCGACGACGAGATCCTGAACCGCTTGGTGAGCTCGTTCGAGACGAAGGAGGTGGATGTCGATAAACTATTTGTGGAGGAAGGTAAAGACAAGCAGCGCTTCTTCATCGTGGCCAGCGGTCAGGCTGAGGTCATCAGCAAGGGTCCTCACGGAGAGGACTTGCGGATTGCGCTCTTGGGCGACGGCGAGTATTTTGGTGAGGCTGACCTGCTGGACGAGCAGGAGTCAACCGTCAGCGTTCGTGCCATCACACCTACTGTGTTCCTTGGCCTGAAACTGAAGGAACTGATCAAGTTTATCAAGGAGGTGCCCGACTTCCGCGAGACGTTCAATAAGGCTGTCGATAAGCAACTGCGCTTGAAGGCCTCTGTCAACGACAATGGCGAGAAGCACATTGACCTGGTGAGCGGTCATGAGGAGGACAACATTATCCCCGAGACCTATATCGACTACGAGGAGAATCCCACAGAGTATAGTCTCAATACGCTGCAGACGGTTGTTCGTGTGCATACCCGCGTCAGCGACCTCTATAACAACCCCTATAACCAGTTGGAAGAGCAGTTGCGCCTGTCGATCGAGAGCATCAAGGAGCGTCAGGAGTGGGAACTCATCAACAACAAGCAGTTTGGTTTGCTGGCTGCAGCCAACCCCGCCTACCGCATCACCACACGCTATGGCGCACCGACACCCGACGACCTCGATGAACTGCTGAGCCTTGTCTGGAAGGAGCCCGCTTTCTTCGTGGCCCATCCGCGTGCCATTGCCGCCTTCGAGCGCGAGTGTACTTGGCGTGGTGTGCCCCCAGTGACCACCGATCTCTTCGGCACGAAGGTCATCCTGTGGCGTGGTGTACCCCTGATTCCTTCAGACAAGGTCGAGGTAGAAGGTCAGTATCTGACAGGGCGTGGCGTAGGTACCACGAAGATCATCCTCGTGCGTACTGGCGAGCAGAACCAAGGTGTGATCGGTCTGCATCAAAGTGGCATCCCCGGCGAGATTGCACCAAGTCTGAGTGCCCGTCTGATGGGTCTCGACAAGTTCGGTGTGGCCTCATACCTGCTCACGAAATACTTCTCATTAGCCGCCCTCACCGACGATGCTATCGCCGTGCTTGAGAATGTGGAGGTAGGCTATTATCACGATTATCAGCATCGAAATAAAGTAGAGAAATAATGCTCAACCTAACAGACATCAATAGTTTTCCGGCTCAGGACGGCGGTGCACTGACACTGTTGCGTGACCTCGCCCAAAAGTATTGCCCCGAGGAAGCCAGGGAGGTTCGTCAGAGTGTATTCCCTGACGAAACGCTCCACCTCGAGGAGCTAGAGGCGGGCTTCAAGCAACTGCTGGCTGGTGGAAGCGGTTATGCCGACCTGCCGTACTTCGGCGATGCTGACGATACGCGCGGTTCAGTAAAGGTTGTACCTCAGGACAATGGCTTTGGCATCGGTATCCCTGAGACGCAGAAACTCCATAATCTGCACTACGAGGAGGTCGATACGCTGAACTCGGAGCAGATCAAGAAGGATTTTCCCGTGCTGAATCAGAAGGTGAACGGTCACGACCTTGTATGGCTCGACAACGGAGCCACCACGCAGAAGCCGATTCAGGTCATCGATAAGATTTCGGATTACTACAAGAACTATAATTCGAACATCCACCGCGGTGCCCACACGCTGGCTGCCCGCGCCACGGATGCCTACGAGGAGGCTCGTGAAAAGGTGCAGCGCTTTATCAATGCCACCACCAGCGAGGAAATCATCTTCGTACGTGGTACCACCGAAGGTATCAACCTCGTGGCACAGACCTATGGCCGACAGTTTTTGACACCAGGCGACGAGGTCATCGTCAGTGAACTCGACCACCATGCCAACATCGTGCCCTGGCAGCAAGTGACCCATGAAAAGGGGGCTACACTGAAGGCCATTCCCACAGACAAGAACGGCGACTTGATTCTCTCCGAGTTCGAGCGCCTGATCACGCCACGAACCCGCTTTGTCTCAGTAGGTCATGTGAACAACACCTTCGGCACCATCAACGACGTGAAGCGCATCATTGACATCGCCCACAGTCATAATATCCCTGTGCTCATCGACGGTGCACAGTCCATCGCGCACACACCTGTCGATGTGCAGCAGTTGGGTGCCGACTTCTTCGTTTTCTCAGGCCATAAGATCTATGGCCCCAATGGCATCGGCGTGGTCTATGGCCGTAAGGACCTGCTCGACAAGATGCAGCCCTGGCAGGGCGGTGGCAACATGATTAAGGACGTGACCATCGAGCGCACGGAGTATAACGTGCCGCCTGCACGCTTCGAGGCTGGTACACCCAACGTGGCTGATGCTATTGGTCTTGGTGCCGCCCTCGACTACGTGAGTCGTCTCGGCATCCGTAACATCGAGCACCATGAGCACCAACTCACCGAATATGCCCGCGAGCAACTGGCCCAGATCAAAGGCCTCACGCTCATTGGTAATCCCAAGAACCGCGTGTCGGTGGTGAGTTTCGTCCTCGACGGCATCCCTGTTCCCGAAACTGGTACGTTATTAGATAAGGAGGGCATCGCAGTGCGTGCTGGTCACCACTGCGCTCAGCCCGCCCTCCGAGCCCTCGGCTACGAGATGAGCGTCCGTCCCACCTTCGCCCTCTACAACACCCGCGAGGATGTGGATAAACTGGTCGTTGCCGTCCGCAAGATCGTGGGTCAGCGCAGTAAATAGTCAAATTGTAAATGGTCAAATAGTAAAATCAAACCGTGCAGTACGAAACGAAAGTATTAACCACAAAGTATCAGAAACCTGACGCCTATGGGGCTCTCTCGATGCCGGTGTATCTTACGGCGGCATTCGAGTTCCCCTCGGCCAAGGCGATGAACGATGCCTTCTGCGGCCGCTCGATGGATCCGTCGTATGCCCGCATCGCCAATCCCACGACAACGTACTTGGAGGAGCGCGTGCGGCAGATCACAGGAGCCACCAGCGTAACGGCATTGAACACAGGTATGGCGGCCATCGCCTATGCCCTGACGGCGGTGAGTGGCGCAGGCTTGAACATCGTGGCCTCGAAACACCTGTTTGGCAACAGCGTCTCGCTGATTCGCGACACGTTGGGCAGTTTCGGTGTGGAGCCGCGCTTTGCCGACTTCACAAAGCCGGACGAGGTCTCAGCGCTAATTGACGACAAGACCGCCGCGCTGTTCTTCGAGATCATCACCAATCCACAGCTGTTCGTGGCTGACATCAAGGAATTGTCAGAGATAGCCCATGCGAAGGGTGTACCCCTGATCGCCGATACGACCATCGTGCCGTTTCCTGCCTTTCATGCTGGAGATTCTGGCGTAGATATCGAGGTGGTTAGCAGTACGAAATATATCTCTGGTGGTGGCACGGGCCTTGGCGGTCTGCTCATCGACTATGGACGGTTCGACTGGTCACAGTCGCCATCTCCAGCTTTGCAGAGTCGCACGAAAAAGGTAGGGAAGAAGTTGGCATTTACGGCCCGTGTCAAAACCGAACTGGTGACGAACCTCGGCTCGCTGATGACGCCGCAAGTGGCATATATGGAAACGCTGGGTCTCGATACGCTCGATATCCGATTCCGTCGGCAGGCTGAAACCACATTGTGGCTCGCCCAGCAGTGTCAGGCACTGTCCGAAATCAAACGAGTGAACTATACTGGTTTGGAGGATAATCCTTTCTACGAATTATCGAAGGCACAATTCGGCCCATTGCCTGGCGCTGTCTTTACCATCGACCTCGAGACGAAAGAAGCTGCATGGGCGTTTATTGACAAACTGCAGGTCATCCGTCGCGCCACGAACCTCTTCGACCGCAAGTCGCTGGCTATCCATCCTGCCTCGACCATCTTCGGCCTCTTCACCCCAGAGCAATGCGCGGAGATGTCCGTCCCTGACACCACTGTCCGTCTCAGCATTGGTCTCGAAGCAGGCGAGGATCTGTTAGAGGATATCAAGCAGGCAATAGGTGCTTCAGAGGGAATGAGGTAATATTTCTCAAACTTTTAAAACCGTAAATAATAATTATGAGGCAGAATTCTGCCTCATTTTTTTTCTAACAACTTAACAACAAACAAAATGAAAAAGCAAATGTTTGAGTCGCAGCTGAACCTGCGCCGAGTGATGAAGAAAAAAACGTGAGTGATGCAGAGTTGGGCCGCCGGTTGGGTGTGTCCAGACAAGCAATCAATAGTATCGTGAACGGACGTGATGATCTGACAGTACGACGGCTACATCTGATAGCCGAAGCATTGCAGGTTCGCGTCCGTGAACTGTTTGACGTGTAGGGGTGAAAGCCGTGGACTTGTCATTTCGCGCTGCGACGTAAATTCGTGGCGCGAAAACTTGCATGTGCCCGTTTCTTTTCGTAACTTCGCACACAGATCTCAGATTACACAGCATAACATAATCATTATGGATGAAGAAAAACCTAAGAAGAAACGGAAGAAGAAAACCGCTGCCGAAGGGGAGGGTAGTAAGGATCACAAGAAGAACTGGCGGGAGGTGAATGCCACGCCCGAGGAGATCAAGGCGTTTTTGAGTGACCATGTCTACCTGCGCTACAACCAGGTGAAGTACCGTGTTGAGGCCCGCCTGCCGTCAGAGGATCCTTTCTGGCAGAACAACGAACTGGCGCAGTTTGTCAGCGATGACTGGCAGCCGATGAGCGACCGCCTCAAAAACACGCTGCTGAACGCCCTCCGGGGCATCAAACCCACAGGGAAGAGCGACTTCATGGATGTGCTCGAATCTGGCTTCGCGCAGAACTTCCATCCCTTCCTGCACTACCTGAACCGCCTGCCGCCGTGGGACGGTCAGGACTATATCATGGAGCTGTCGCTGTCGGTCAATGTCAAGGGGGGCGTGGAGAAGCAGATGATGTTTGCCGAGTACCTGAAACGTTGGCTCGTGGCGATGGTGGCCAGCTGGCTCGACGAGACGGAAGTGAACCAGGCCGTGCTGGTGTTCATCGGCGAGCAGGGATCATACAAGACCACCTGGTTCTCTCACCTGCTGCCGCCGGAACTGCGTGGCTACTTCCGCATCAAGGTGAATGCCAGCCAGATGTCGAAGGACGACCTGATCTCGCTGTCGCAATTCGCTCTGGTGTGCTATGAGGAGCTTGACGTGATGCGCCCCTCGCAGGTGAACACGATGAAGTCGGTGGTCACGATTCCTGCCATCGACGAGCGTAAGCCCTACGGCCACTACCCGGAGCACATGCCCCACGTGGCCTCGTTCTGCGGCACGGGCAACAACGTGCAGTTCCTTAACGACCCGACGGGCAACCGTCGCTGGCTGCCCTTCGAGGTGGAAAGCATCGACAGCCCGTGGGAGCATCCCTTCAACTACGAGGGCATCTACGGGCAGGCCTATGCGCTCTACAGGCAGGGCTTCCGGCACTATTTCACCAAGGCGGAAGAAGCGGTACTGAAGGAACATAACAAGGCCTTTGAGACACCCAGTCAGGAGCAGGAGTCGATCTGCAGGTATTTCCGCCCACCCAAGGATGGTGAGAAGGGGGAGTTCTACACGGCCACGGACATCCTGGGTCATATCGGTGGCAATCCGGCCCTGAGGATGACCATCGAGAAGATCGGCAGTGCCATGAAGACTCTGGGCTACAGGCAGTACCGCTCGCATGGCAGGCGCGGCTACCGCGTTGTGCCCTATAAGCCTGACGAGATAGAGATGAACCGCCGGATGCTGGCTGGTGACGC
>JAGCDZ010000068.1 GCA_017650905.1 Prevotella sp.
GTCTCGCCTTACGACAAAGTGGGCCTTGCCTCACTCATGTACGTCAACGAGCAGAAGTCGAAGTCCGTCTTCTTCTGGTGGAAAACCGAGTCGTTCCAGAATGAGCACCTGCCACGTGTAAAAATGGCTGGCCTCGATGCCTCAAAGAACTATAAGATCCACGAGCTGAACCGCATCGACCTCAGGCCGCTCGACATCGAAGGCAAGACCTTCAGCGGAGCCTACCTGATGAATCACGGTCTCGAAATGCCTTACCGCAACGAGCCCGAATGGTCGAAGAAGAACGACTGGTCCAGCCGCGTCCTGCTGCTCGAGGCAGAATAAATTTTTATAAAAGATGATGAAGCACCTTGTTTCTTTAATCTGTTTGCTGGCCGTTTCGGCGACGGGGCTGGCGAAGGGAGATACCGGGTTGAAGCCTCGGTTAGTAGTATGTACGGATATTGCGCCTGCAGATGTGGAACCCGACGATATGGAGTCGATGGTGCGCTTGATGGCATACACCGACTGTTTCGAGGTGGAAGCGCTGATTACCTCAGTAGGCTGGAACTGCGACCCATATCCCAAAGAGTGGGCAGATTATCTCTTTCGTGCCATTGAGGCCTATCGGAAGGATGTACCAAACCTGATGAAACGCTCTGACCAGCAAGGATTTCTGCCGATAGAACAGGAGAACGGTCAGCAACAAATCGGCTACTGGCCAAGTGCCGACTATCTCAAAAGTCGGGCCGTGATGGGTAGCGAACGAGGGGGCATCAAGGTGATCGGCGAGGGCAATGACTCGCCAGGCAGCGAACTGCTCATCCGTCTGGCTGATGAAGACGATCCGCGACCTATCTATGTGGCAGCATGGGGTGGTGCAAACACCTTGGCACAAGCCATCTGGCGCGTGAAACAGACACGTTCAACAGAGAAACTGAAGCAGTTTGTAAGGAAGTTCCGCATCTACACCATCACCGATCAGGATATGCAGTACAACATGCGAATGGACCGTGCCTACAGTTCCCACATGTGGCTGCGACGCGAGTTCAAAGACGACCTTCAGTTCATCTGGGACGAGGGCACGTGGCAGGAGCAATGCGAACTGGGCAAGCGTCACTGGCAACAGCACAAGGAAAATATCCAGGGCAAAGGGACATTAGGCCAAGAATATCCCACCTACAAATGGGGTGTGGAAGGCGACACACCCAGTTTCCTCTATGTGATGCCCAATGGTCTGAACGACCCCGAAGATCCGCATCAGGCGGGCTGGGCTGGCTATCACGAGCGAGGGATGTGTCCTGACTCGCTGACCACCGCCTGGACCTCTTGGCGGGAGCCGCTCCGCAGTATATCCGTGGGCTATAAACAGCGTTTCTATCCTGATGAACTCAACGACTTCATGGCCCGTATGCAGTGGGCTAACGAGGGCCGAGGTAATCTTAATCCATATATTGTATTATCTCAGCAGGTGGAATTCGTTCACCCGCTTACTCTTGAAGGGGCCTCGATAGCCGTATCCAATGACACGATTACCATAACCGTCCCTCCTAGTGTCGGAAAGGATGATGTCTTCACCATTTGTATGGACGCCTCGAAATCCTTTGATCCTGATGGCGACACGCTTTCTTTCCATTGGTGGCAACAGCCTGAGATCGGCACCTCCAAGGTCATCATCACTCAGGCGGATCAGCCCAAAGCCAACATTCAGATTCCTGCCAATGCAGACAAAGGTGAACTGCACCTCATCTGTGAGGTTCACGACAACAGCCCTTTCCGTCTGCCCGCCTATCGCCGCATCATCATCAGCATTGAATGAACCACGTTCTTGAAATCACAGCTTTCTGACAACCCATTCCTCGTATAATCCCAAACCGGTCTTACACGAGTCGTAACCAAGCCAACCAATGATGATATTGTTGGTAAAGATGGTAGGCATACAACCAAAAACCAGCCTAGTCAACCAAGGCCGTGACAAGATCTTATTCGCTTTTCGTTCCAGACGTCTCAAGTCGGGAAGAAGATTCAGCGTATAGTCCGTAACCTTTTCTAAGGTTAAACCACTATTCGTAAAATGTGTATTCATATCTTCCAACGACTCTATCATGGAACATGCTCCGCCCTTTGAAATCAATGAGATAACAGTCTGGACATAATAATCAAATGTTTCAAAGGGTTCTTTAAGCGCATAGTCATAAACAATCATCACGCCACCTGGTTTCAAGATCCGGTTGATTTCCCGAAATACCTTCTCCTTGTCTGAGCAATGCACGATGGTCTCAAAAGCAAAAACAACATTGACAGACGCATCGGCCACTTGTGGAAGCGAACTATAGTCCTGTTCGAAGAGTTCCACATTGGACGGCAGGCCCAGATTCTTGACCTTACGAAGATCAAAACCCATAAACCGCGACTCAGGACAGCTATGGGCAAGATAGAGAAGGTTGGAGCCCTGTCCATAGCCTAACTCTACGACGACATCTCCTGGCTTGATATATTCATAGACTGCATCCGGCTGATGATAGACATCCTCATCTGTCATAACACCATTCTTAGACACCCGGAAATGCATGAAACCATCTATAGAGTGATCTTCACAGATTCACAATTCACAGTTTTATTTCAAGAGGGGGGTACCCCCGTGTAGAGATAGATATCTATCTATATCTATATACATATTTATATATTTTTAAATATATATTAACATTCGCCGTTCAAGTTGAGCGGCAGGGGGCTCGAAAAATAAACTGTGAATTGTGAATCTGTGAATGCAGCCCCCTGTCTTGCTGTCTGCCTAGGGAATTTTTGCGCCCTGCCTGGGTAACAAGTTTTCCCTGCCTACGCCGCAATTGCTACTATTAATACTTATCAGGATCTGCCAAGAATAGTCGCTTTTCGTTGCCTTAAAGTCACTTTACAAAAATTAACAGTCGCTTTTCCTGCCTCAAAATGCTCTCCTTTTCCCTCCAAACCATTCAATCTGAACCATCAAAACCATCATTTTTCTCATCATATCTCCACCAAATAGCGAGGACGTAGCAAACTGGTAGATTGAACTATTCCCGCTAATAGATTGGACTATTCCCGCCTATTGTATGCAACTTTAGTGTCAATTCCCCGCTTACCCGTAGCTGATCACCTATCCTTGGGAAGCAGATAGCCCGCCGTAGCCAACCAAAAGGGGCACAAAAGTTCCTAGAACCTTTGCGCCCCCTTCTCAATACAACAATACATTCGCAGATTCACCGCTCCAGCTTTGCTAATATCATAATTATTATCTTCCTCTAGTAACACCCCAATCCGGGTACGGACCAGTATATTTCATTATATCATCTTCAGTAAGTTGATAATCAGTTTTTATAAATACCCTCATAATTTTCTCTCGCATTTGTTTTCCCTGATCTATTTCCTCTGTAGAAAGAATTAACTTGCCTGATAAAAACTCCTCAATTGTGTAAGATTTTGTTTTAGAATCACTACTGTCCCGTTAAAGTGGACTAATCGGTCTTTGAAATAATTGAAATTCAGTCTTTTACAAGCACTTTTGAGGGTGCGACGATTTGAATTAGTATCTTTGCAGTCAAAACAGATGGCTGCATATGAACAAATCAAAATACGTCTTCGCTCAATTGATAGAGTTTTTGGATAGCGACAAGTTCCGTCACCTTGTTGACAAGTACGATGGGAATCGCTACGTCAAACATTTCACTTGCTGGAATCAACTCCTTGCCCTGATGTTCGGA
>JAGCDZ010000069.1 GCA_017650905.1 Prevotella sp.
AACACTGATTTAATGCCTCGTGCCAACAGTACAGCACCCGCAGTCAATTTCAAGGAGAGTGAGAAGGCCTACACGATGGAACTTGCAGCTCCAGGCATCAAGAAAGAATATTGCCGCGTAGCCATCAACGACGAGGGTAACCTCACCATCGCCATTGAGAACAAACAGGAACACAAGCATGAGGACAAGCACCATCACTATCTGCGCCGTGAGTTCAGCTACTCTAACTACGAGCAGAACTACGTGCTGCCAGACGATGTAGTGAAAGACCAGATTTCTGCTAAGGTCGAGGACGGCATCCTGACCATCACCATGCCGAAGACCGCACCGAAGGAGAAAGTCACCAAGGCCATTGAGGTCTCATAACATGCTGACTCAAAACAAAATCAAAGCCTGGCTTGCATTTGCAGGTCGGGCTTCTTTATATGATAACGACAAAATTTCCACGTCCATCCATTGGGACGGAAGAGGAAACAAGAGTCATTAAAAGTCGAAGCTTGATAAATAGTTAAATCTTGAATATCTGCATGTGGATGCTGATATTCTCATTGTGTTCATGCAAGACGTTCTGAAGCTGGTATACGTATGGAATCTGAACGTTGTGGAACACAGGAACATGTTCCTGAAAAGGGAAGAGTCCGTTTGGTTTACCGTCAAGTAAATATTTCTGACCAGGTTCTTGAAATCTCTCAATCACGTTCTATAGAAGAAAAATGTGTAAAAAATCACACTTTTCGACGATAGAATGTGATTTTGCTTCGTTTTTGCAAACTGTGAGATTACTATCTTCCTGATATAAAAGATGCATTTCGTAAGAAAGCTTTGCGGCGATTTTGCGGCGATTTTTGCAAAATTAACAGCAATTTAGCAGTAATTTGGTTAAATTTAACTTAAATTCTTTCACCGAAAGCAAATCAAAAACTCCCGTAAGTCATTGACTAACAGGAGTTTGGTGAGGGTGCCCGGTGGGACTCGAACCCACGACATTCAGAACCACAATCTGACGCTCTAACCAACTGAACTACGGGCACCATGTTGGCTTGCAATGCTCAGTTTTCTGATTTGCGGGTGCAAAGGTACACAAATTCTCCGATTCTACCAAATTTTTCCTCAAAATAATGCAAAAAAATAATCATGAGTGAGATTATTTTGTATCTTTGCATGCAAATAACGATTAATAAATATGAATACTAACAAACTAATGCTGTTCTTTGCCATCATGGGATGGTTGATCTCCTCCCCGATGCAGGCCCAGACATCGCGGGCAGAGTTATTGGCTCACCCTGGTCTGGCTACAGGAAACTACTGTAATTATCCCACCCCAACTGGACACGTGACACCGGCACCCGACGGCTACAAACCGTTTTACGTGAGTCATTACGGCCGACATGGTGCCCGTTACATGACTGACAATGACGCCTATGAGTACGTCATCGGGAAGTTGGACACCGCCCAGATACGCGGCTGGCTGACAGACTATGGACAGGAGTTGCTCGGCAGACTGAAAGTGGCAGCCGCCGATGCATACCATCGTGACGGTGACCTGACACGACTTGGCGGCAGACAGCACCGCGACATTGCCAACCGGTTGGTACGTAATTACCCGGAACTGCTGATGCAACCCGTCCACGTGAAGGCGAACTCATCGACCGTACGCCGTTGCATACTCTCAATGGCAAACTTCTGTCAGGAGCTGAAGACGCTGAACCCACAAATCGACATCGAGATGGATGCCAGCGAGCACGACATGTACTACATTATCCCTAACGACAGCATCGTAATACCGAAGTCAGAGACCGACGGGCCACTTTATGAAAAGCTGGACAACTTCCGACATGAGAAACTGAACGGACGTCATCAGATAGCCCTGCTCTTCAAGGATCCGCAGAAGATAGGCGACTTTGTAGACGGCTACAAATTTGCCAACCACTTGTGGAACATCGCCAGCGACATGGCTTGTCTGCCAGAACTTGGATTGTCGTTCAACGACCTCTTTACGGAAGACGGACTGATCGACGGTTTCCGTGTGTACAACGCCAGTTGGTGTCTGTGGGAAGGGCTGATGCCTGGTTCGCAGCACAATTACTACGCCATCTACCCGCTGCTGAGGAACTTCCTCGATGAGGCAGACTTGATGATTGCTTCCGGAAAAAGCGGTGTACGCCTGCGCTTCGGACACGACAGCGTGGTGCTGCCTTTTTCGTTCATCCTCGGCGTGAAAGAAGCCCTCGGCGGCACTGACGATATGGAGAACCTGCACAACACCTTCTCCATTTTCCGCCTGATTCCGATGGCGGGCAACGTACAGCTCATATTCTTCCGCAAACAAGGATCGGACGATATCCTTGTGAAATTCCTAATGAACGAAAACGAAACCTCGGTGCCCATCAAGACCGACTGCTACCCCTTCTATCACTGGAAAGATGTGAACAACTATTACCGTAACATGCTGAAAGAGGCAAACATCACGTATAAAAGTTAGGTAGTTTCCACCACTTCGAGATAGAAACTGAAGGGGCGAAAACCATCGTTGCAACTAATCATGGCGCTCATAGGATTCTGCATCCAGCCATCGTAGAAATTGCCTTCGCCTCGGGCCAATGCCTCCACAAACTCACGCATGGAAGCCCAGGCCGACGGACACAATCCCTCAGGACACATCCCATCGATGGATATCCACTGTTGGTCTACGCTGACATCGCAGGTATGCTCGATGGGGTTTTCATATTTCGCCATCAGGTCAGGATAAATGGTCTGGCGGATGGCAGTGATTCTGACTTTGTTCATCTGATTGCGCTTATCGTTACCGGATGCAAAGATACGAAGAAATGTGAGAAATCGGCCTTTTTCTCTCAACTTTTTCGCAGGAACGTGCAATAATTCACAGATTATTCGTACCTTTGCGGCAATCAAAACAAACGATAACGAAGAAATGATAGTCTGCATAGCAGAGAAACCGAGTGTGGCGCGGGATATTGCACGTATTCTTGGCGCCAATAGCTCACGCGACGGATATATGGAAGGCAATGGGTATCAGGTGACCTGGACATTCGGTCATTTGTGTACCCTAAAGGAGCCTGGCGACTATACGGCGGCCTGGAAGCCTTGGGCCCTGACTCAGCTACCGATGGTGCCCCAACGTTTCGGCATTAAGCTCATCGACGACAACGGCATCAAGAAACAGTTTGCTATCATCGAGCGGTTGATGCAGGCGGCAGATGGTATTGTGAACTGTGGTGACGCCGGACAAGAGGGTGAACTAATCCAGCGTTGGGTGATGCAGAAGGCGCAGGCTAAATGCCCTGTGAAGCGTCTCTGGATCTCGTCGATGACCGACGAGGCCATTCGCGAGGGCTTTGCCAATCTGAAGGACCAGACCGATTACCAGCCCCTCTATCTGGCAGGACTTTCCCGCGCTATCGGCGACTGGCTACTCGGCATGAATGCCACACGCCTCTACACGTTGAAATACGGTCAAAACCGACAAGTGCTCTCCATCGGCCGCGTGCAGACCCCTACCCTCGCCCTCATCGTGAACCGTCAGAAGGAAATCGAGAACTTCAAGCCCGAACCTTATTGGGTTTTGGCAACGGTGTATCGCGACACGACCTTTACAGCTACGAAGGGTAAGTTCACCAGTAAAGAGGAGGGTGAGAAGGCCTTTGCCACCATTGAGGGCAAGCCTTTCACGGTGACGAAGGTGGAGAAGAAGGAAGGCAAGGAACAGCCGCCACAGCTCTATGACCTGACCTCGCTGCAGGTAGACTGCAACCGTAAGTTTGCCTATTCTGCTGAGATGACGCTCAACCTGATACAGGCTCTCTACGAGAAGAAATTCACCACCTATCCCCGTGTGGATACGCAATACCTGTCGGACGATATCTACCCCAAATGTCCGCAGACAATGAACGGACTCTATCAGACGCAGTTCAATGGGATGGCCCCTTATGCGGAACTGATCAAGCCCATTGGCGGCAAACCCTTAAAAAAGAGCAAGCGCGTGTTTGATACCTCGAAGGTGACCGACCACCACGCCATCATTCCTACGGGCGTTATTCCCAAGAATCTCTCAGATGCCGAGCAAAAAGTGTTCGACCTTGTGGCACGCCGTTTCATCGCCGTCTTCCTGCCTGACTGTAAGTTCTCCACAACCACCGTCCTCGGCGAAGTCAATGGAGAAGAGGATAAAGTGGAGTTCAAGGTCACCGGTAAGGAGATCCTTGATCCAGGCTGGCGCGTGGTCCAGGGCAAGACCTCCGATAAATCAGAGAACTCCGAGTCCTCCGAGAATTCAGATAACCCAGAAAAGAAAGACGATGCTGAGGAGCGCACGCTCCCTACCTTTGTCAAGGGGGAATCGGGCGACCACAAGCCTACCCTCACAGAGAAATGGACCACGCCTCCACCTTATTATAATGAGGCCTCACTGCTGAGGGCGATGGAAACGGCAGGCAAGTTCGTAGAGGACGAGACGCTCCGTGCAGCGATGAAGGAGAACGGTATCGGTCGTCCATCATCGCGTGCCGGTATCATTGAAACCCTCTTCAAACGACATTACATCAAACGAGAACGCAAGCGCCTCATCGCCACACCCACCGGTATCGAACTCATTGACCTGATTCGCGAGGAACTGCTGAAGAGTTGCGAACTGACAGGTATCTGGGAAAAGAAACTGCGCGACATTGAACACCAGAAATACGATGCCAAACAGTTTATAGATGAACTGAAAGTCCAGGTGGCAGAGATTGTACATGAAGTGATGGCCGACAACTCGAACCGACGGGTAACTGTACTCACCGATGCAGAATTGAAGAAGGTAAAATCACCAAAGAAACAATAAAACACACTCGCATATCGTTATTATAAGGTATGCGAGTTTTTTATAAGATATTCTCCATCGTCATCGGCACCATACTCTTAACGGGTTGTGGCGCCGAAAAGGCTATCAAGAAGGCAGAGAAATTCTATGCCGTCGGAGAATACTATGATGCCGCTGCACAGTATAAGAAGGCCTACGCCCAAACGCCACCCAAGGAAAAGGAGAAGCGTGGAGAACTGAGTGTGAAGATGGCTATCTGCTATCGACGCATCAACAGCACCTCGAAGGCCATCGCCGCCTACAACAACGTGATTCGCTACAAGAAAGCCGACTCACTGACACATTTCTATCTGGCCCAGCAACTGATGAAGAACGGTAGCTACAAGGATGCTGCGAAGAACTTCCAGATTGCAATTGATTCGCTGTCGATAGATCATACTACAAAGGTAGATACTGTTTCAAAGGATAATAATACCAAGGACTCAAAGAATCGGGGAAAATCGGAGCGTTCCGATAAGGTAATTCCCAAAATCCTCAATTCCTTAGACAAGAAACAATTGATATCCTTAGCAAAGAATGGGCTGAAAGGAGCGCGTCAGGCACCTGACTGGAAGAAAGAGGGCTCGGCCTATACCGTGAAACGCATGGAGATATTCAACTCGCGACGCGCCGACTATTCACCGATGTTAGCAGGCGACGACAACGACCAACTCTACTTCACCTCCACCCGCAATGAGGCCCAAGGCGATGAATACAGCGGCATTACAGGAACCAAAGCAGCCGACATTTTCTTCTCTCAGAAGGATGATAAGGACAAATGGGGACGCCCCCAAAGCATCGATTCGGAATTGAACACCGACTTTGACGAGGGCGCCTGCGCATTCTCGCCCGATGGTCGTACGATGTATCTCACACAGTGCCTCACCGATGCCAACTATCCCCGCTATGCCACTGTTGTCGCCTCCAACCGTAGCGATGCCTCATGGAGCAAAGCCACAGAGGTGAAGATTTCGAAGGATACGCTCTCGAGCTATGCCCATCCTGCCATATCGCCCGATGGCGAATGGCTCTATTTCGTGAGCGATATGCCTGGGGGTATGGGAGGATATGATATATGGCGTTGCCGACTCTATGGCAACAACGAGACAGGAGGCGCGGAGAATCTCGGCGCTACTGTCAACACTCCTGGCGATGAGATGTTCCCCACCTTCCGACCTAACGGCGACCTTTATTTCTCTAGCAATGGACATCCTGGCATGGGCGGACTCGACATCTTCATTGCCAAGCCTACGGAGACGAGTTGGATACTCGAGCATCCGGGCTTCCCGCTGAATTCGCAAGGTGACGACTTCGGTATGACCTTTGAAGGAATGAAGAATCAAGGTTTCTTCTCATCGAATCGCGGTGATGCCCGAGGTTTCGACCATATCTTCAGTTTCTTCAATCCCGACATCATCCAAACCGTGAAAGGTTGGGTGTATGAGCAGGAAGGCTACGAGTTGCCTGCTGCACAGGTGTATATGGTGGGTAACGACGGCACTAACATCAGACTGAGTGTCAGAGGCGACGGCTCGTTCGAGCAGGTAATCAAGCCCAATGTCGACTATGTCTTTATGGCCACCTGCAAGGGCTATCTCAACCACCAGCAGCAATTACGCGTGAAACCCGTCAACGCATCGGAAGAATATGTGTTGCAGTTCCCGCTTTACAACATCACCGCACCCGTGCTGATCGAGAATATCTTCTACGACTTTGACAAAGCAACCCTGCGTCCGGAGTCATCGGCAGCGCTCGACTCACTTGTAGACCTATTAAATCAGAACTCGCATATCACTATCGAGCTCTCCTCACATACCGATTACAAGGGCTCTGACCAGTACAATGAACGACTGTCGCAGCAGCGCGCCGAGAGTGTGGTGCGCTATCTGATACAGCATGGCATCGCTGAAGACCGCCTGACGCCAAAGGGCTACGGTGAGGGCATGCCGAAGACGATTAAGAAGAGAGTAGCTGAAAAATACAAGTTCCTCAAGGAAGGTGATAAACTGACCGAAGAATTTATCAATGCCCTCCCGGAGGAACAGCAGGAGACCTGCAACCAGCTAAACCGCAGAACGGAGTTCAGAGTGTTGCAGACAACTTACGGTATGTTTGATAGGGCAGGAAAACTAATACAAACACCAACAACAGAAGGACAACCCAAAGATTGATGTTGATTTCGGTGGTAGGAGCCGTGATGGCAAAGACTTCGAGCCATCCCAACAGCATACGAAGACCACCATAGAAGAGCCCCTGAAGCACTTGCCAGCCACCGAAAGCGAAAAACAGTCCCGCACCCACCAGGATACAGAACAGACTCCACAGGCAAGACAGCCTGTGAATGGTCACTGTCTTTTCGGGCAGGTTCTGCATCACCCGCTCGGTAAAACCGTTGTCCTCAATCTGCTGCTGAGCAGCCTGTTTGAAGAGATCCGCCAGTTCGTTTCTTCCTTCGAAGAAATCGTCTATCAATATTTTATCTTTATCGGTCATATCCATTTTCTTTTAAATAGATTGTCATTTTTTCCTTGCCTCGTCTAAGATGCGATTTCACTGTGTTATCGGGAATCCCCGTGATCTTGCTGATCTGCTCGATGGGATAGCCATCAATGAGCTGCAGCGTGATACAGGTGCGTTCATCAGGCTTCAACAAGGCCAGTGCGGCATAGATATCCATTTTCAGGTTAGAATCACCGGAGGATGCAGATTGTCGGAGCACAGCTGAAGAGTCGATGTCTTCGGTCTGCTTCCTCGAACGTACATCATCATAGAAGACGTTATAAGCGATACGCATCAACCAAGTGGAGAAGCTGGAGAGGCCGCGGAATTTAGTGATGTTCAGATAGGCCTTGATGAAGGTCTCCTGAGCCAAGTCGTCGCTCAACTGCGCATCGCCCAATGTCTGATTCAGAAAGAACCGACGCACAGGTGACTGATATTTCCTCACAAGCTGGTCGAAAGCCGACTTGTTGTGGAAAACCGCCACCTGAGTCACGAGGGCTATGTCGTTGAGTTCCGCCACCTTTTTTCTTTTTTACCTTTCCAGAAGGCCTTTCTCCGGCATACAGATCCACAACACGATGTAGAAAATCAAGCCACAGAAGGCTGTAAATATGGTGAGGAATGCATAAGCGATGCGAACCATTACGGGATCAAACTCCAGGTATTCAGCAATACCACCACACACACCTGCAAATACTCTGTCATTAGAGCGCATTAATCTCTTACTCATAGGTCACTAACGTTTGATTTGTTATTGAATTGATTATTCAGATTATTATTGTTCAGAGGATCATCACCGGTATTACCCGACTGACGAGCGATAAACCATTTACCAAGTCCGATAAAGAATACGAGGGCGCCGATACCAAAGCCCCACTTGCCTGCAGCGAGGCCGAGGAAAATGGCTAAGCCTATTCCTGTAAACATTTGTTTCATACCGGTCTGATAATCGCTACTCTTCAAAGATGAGTCTGTCCGTTCTTTCAGGATATCATCGGGGATGGGCTGTCCATTCTGAATGGCCATCTGCGCCAGTTTGTAACGTTCCTTACGGTTCTTATTCACGAAGTAGAAGATGGCAATGATGAGAATCAGCGGTGCCAAGACGAAAAGGATAACCATAGCGATGATACTGAAAATCATCGTGGGAGCCAGAATGCCACCTAAACCATCCATGACTTCTTTCAAGTCTTCGTTACCACCATAAACGACGCTTCTGTGACGGTGTGTAATGTACTTGTCGTCCTCAGCATCGTCGGCATCAGCAGTCGATGTCGTGTCAGAAAAGGCCTCGATTGCGTCCTGATTGTTCTTAGTAGAGTCCACCTGCTCCGTACGGGACGAATGGCGGTGCTTCTGCGATGCTGCCTGGGTATTCAATCCGAGGACGAGCATCATTGTGATTGCGATTAAATACTTTTTCATATCTCACTTGTTTTTTGATTTCTACACCTGTTTGACGTGACAAATCTAAAATTAGTTGCAAAGATAGTGTTTTTTCCCATATTTTTTTTGTACTGACCTCGTTTTTTCGTAAATTTGCAAACAAATTATGCAATTACCAGAGGATTTCATCCGTGAGACAAGACTGCTAATGGGCGAAGAGCGCTTCAGTCGCTATATGGAGGCCTTCCACGAAGAGGCCCCTGTCAGTATTCGTCTGAACCCGAAAAAAATATCACAGAGGGACGGTTCTTTTGTTATATCGCCGATGCCACAAAAGAACCGTCCCTCTGTGATACCTTGGTGTCCTGAGGGCTATTATCTCGATGGAAGGCCACAATTCACCTTCGATCCTCTCTTCCATGCTGGCTGCTATTACGTTCAGGAAGCCGCATCGATGTTTGTCTGTCATGTGTTGCGTCAGTTTATCAAGGAACCTGTCGCTATGCTTGATCTATGCGCAGCTCCTGGAGGGAAATCCACAGCAGCGCGTACCATATTGCCTGAGGGAAGTACACTTGTCAGCAACGAGCCTATCCCTACCCGCGCCCAGATACTCTTGGAGAATATCACAAAATGGGGCTGGGAAAACTGCATTGTTACCAACAATTACCCACGTGACTTCCGCAAAGCCAAGGCGAAGTTCGATGTGATTCTCTGTGATGTGCCCTGCTCTGGCGAGGGGATGTTCCGTAAAGATCCAGCCACGATTAATGAGTGGAGTCTGCAGAATGTCGAGAAATGTTGGCGACTACAACGCGAGATTGTGGCCGATGCCTGGGAGTGTCTGAATCCTGGGGGTATCCTCATTTATAGTACGTGTACCTTTAATACAAAGGAAAACGAAGAAAATGTGTGCTGGATCATAGACACCTACGATGCTGAACTACTCTCCATCCCCACAGAGCCATCATGGGGCATTACAGGCTCGCTACTCGAAGGCTTCGACGCTCCCGTCTATCGCTTCATCCCAGGCATCACACGAGGAGAAGGGTTGTTTATGGCAGTGCTTCGACATAGGGGGACTGTCCCTGGTATGAGAAGCGCAGCGAATTTCAAAGGGCCTGTCCCCTCTGTGTTGAAGTGCCTCACCTCTGATCTGCCTCAAGGCAATTATCCACAAGCCGGGCTCTCCTATTTCGAGGCACTGAAATACCTGCGTGGCGAGGCCCTCGTATTGCCCGTAGACACACCAAAGGGCATCATCACCGTCACCTACAAAGGATTTCCTCTTGGTCCGGTGAAGAATATCGGCAACCGCGCCAACAACCTCTATCCGAAGCCTTGGCGCATCAAGACCACCCATCTTCCCACAGAAGAAATAAAAATCATCAATATACAATGAAACAGTATTTAGATATCCTCAACCGCATCCTGACGGAAGGCACAGAGAAAAGTGACCGTACAGGCACAGGCACCATCAGCATCTTCGGCACCCAAAGCCGTTATAACCTCGACGACGGGTTTCCCCTGCTGACCACGAAAAAACTTCATCTGAAGTCGATCATCTATGAACTGCTGTGGTTTCTGAAGGGCGACACCAATGTGAAATACCTGCAGGAGCATGGTGTCCGTATCTGGAATGAATGGGCAGACGAGAACGGCGAATTAGGCCCCGTCTATGGTCACCAGTGGCGCTCATGGCCTGACTATAAAGGCGGCACTATCGATCAAATACAATATGTATTGGATCAGTTGAAAAACAATCCGAACTCCCGTCGTATGATTGTCTCTGCATGGAATGTGGCCGAGGTCAATGAGATGGCGCTGCCCCCTTGTCACACCATCTTCCAGTTCTATGTCGCAGGCGACCGTCTGTCATTGCAACTCTATCAGCGCTCAGCCGATACGTTCCTCGGGGTACCCTTCAACATCGCCTCCTATGCCCTTCTGCTGCAGATGATGGCTCAGGTGACAGGCTATAAGGCAGGTGATTTCATCCACACTACTGGTGACACCCATCTCTATCTGAACCATATCGAGCAGGCCAAGCTTCAACTCACCCGCGAGCCCCGTCCCCTACCTCAGATGAAACTCAATCCTGATGTTAAGAGTCTATTCGACTTCCAATTCGAAGATTTTGAGCTCGTCGGCTACGATCCATATCCACATATTAAAGCAGAAGTTTCTGTTTAATTTATTGTTTATAATTTATTGTTTAGAGATGATTAGCATAATCGCAGCGGTGGCGAAGAACAGGGCCATTGGCTATCAGAACAAGTTGATATATTGGCTCCCCAATGACCTGAAACGTTTCAAGGCTCTCACTACGGGGCATACGATTATCATGGGCCGTAATACCTTCCTCTCCTTGCCCAAAGGAGCACTCCCTAATCGTCGTAACATCGTGCTCAGCCGTTCGCAGAAGGTTTTCGAAAACTGCGACGTCTACCCTTCCCTCGAAGAAGCCCTGCAGCACTGCACCCCCGACGAGGACATCTATATCATCGGCGGTGCCTCCGTCTATCGTCAGGCACTGAAAATCGCCGACCGTCTTTGTCTCACAGAGATTGACGACACACCAGCCGAAGCCGACACTTTCTTCCCACCCTACGAGAACGACTGGCAAGAAGAAAGTCGTGAGGATCACCCCATCGATGACCGTCACGACTTCCGCTATTCGTTCGTCGATTATATCAGAAAACCGGCAGAGTAATCAACTGCTGCATAATGGTCTTCGCCATCCGTTCATGACCGGCATCGTTCGGATGCAAGCGGTCATTCTCTGCATTCTTGAAATACTGGGCCATCTCGTCCATCAACGGGTAGAGTCCACATAGGGCGTTCAGATCGATTACAGGTACTGCCCATAGGTTGCTGGCCTCTTTCACCGACTGCACATAGGCATCGATATACTCCCCACACTGATTCGTATAGTCCTCGCGCGGTTGCCAGTTCTTTTCGTTAGCATAGAACTCCGCACGGTGTATCGGTGTCATCAGTACAATCTGCTTCTTGGGGAACAGGCGTTTCACATAATCGAGCGCCTTGTTGATACGCCCCCTATAAGTCGAATCGCTCATCACAGGATAGCGGTGCAGACGATCTACAGGATGCTTCTGCTCATGAATACCCGCTACCACTTTCTCCGGACGCTCCGTAAACCACTCGCCAATGGGTACTCCCGCATTATAGTCGTTGGTACCAATAAAGATGAGGATGGCATCGAAGTCCTCACCGTGTTCTTCCTTCAACTTGTCAGCCTGGCGCGATATATCATTCCACTGACGCCCACTCACGCCATAGACGTAAGGTTCTATCTGGAGCCAGTCCTGAAGGAATCCCCAATACTTTTTCTTTGACCCGCTATTCCTCGGATCTGTAATCGAGTCACCGAAATATGCCACTCGCTTCCCTTTCCAGGGATGCTCCATCAGTTGTTGTGCACATGCTGGCATCGCAATCAACACCACAAACAGGCTAAATAATACACGTTTCATCTCAAGTAATTTGTTATTTCCGCCACAAAGTTACGAAAAGATTCCGAATATCGATACACCATCCTCATATTTTTTGTACCTTTGCAATCGTTTTGCAATAAGCAAGTTTATCACAGATGTACAAACCAAGATTCAACATGAAGCGCCCAGTACTTGTGTTCCGACAGTTCGGAAACAAGGGCTACTCGCTTTTCGCCTGTCTAGGCAGAGAGGTGGTGTGCAGCGTGCTTTCCGTATCGACGCTGACCTACGCCTCTGCTGAGAGTGTTGCGACGGATCCCATCGTAACCGACTCCACCGCCACGACGACAGCCCGCGAGATGATGCTCGAGGAGGTCAGTGTGACCGGCTCGAGGGCGCCCCTGACAAAAGGTCAGGCTGCGAGAATGGTAACTGTACTGGACCGTGCTGACATTGCGCAGGCGCCCGTACAAAGTATTAACGACCTGCTGAAATACGCCATCGGCGTGGATGTCCGCCAGCGAGGGCCAATTGGTGCACAAACGGATATCTCAATCAGAGGTGGAACCTCCGAACAAATCATCCTACTGCTTAACGGTATCAACATCTGTGACCCGCAAACGGGCCACAACGCGATGGACCTGCCCGTAGACCTGAGCGATATCGTGAGGATTGAGGTGCTCGAAGGGCCTGCGGGAAGGATATATGGAACGTCGTCACTGGTGGGGGCGATCAACATTGTAACCGACGTTAGAGGTAAGAGAAATGACCGACAACTTGATATTCATGCTGAAGGAGGATCGTATGGATATGGAAACGTAGGAGGCAGATTCGCTGTGGAAGGGCATTCGCTTTCAGCGAACTACTCACGGAGTGATGGATGGAGTCGTTCGAAAGCGGGAAAGCTGAACACAGACTTCAACGGTTCGAAGGGCTTCTATCAAGGACAGTATGAGGACGAGACGATAAAATTGAACTGGCACTTAGGCATATCTGACAAGGGCTGGGGATCGAGCACCTTCTGGGCCTCACCGAAATGGCAGGCAGACGAGCAGTATGAACATACCACGAAACTTTTTTCGGCTATTCAAGGCCGAACCAAACTGGGACAGCTTCATTTGAACGCCAGCCTCTACTGGAACCAGAACCGTGACCGTTATGAGGGTTATCGGGGACAAGCGGAGAAGATGAAATACAACTATAACCGCACGGATGTGTATGGCGTGAGTGCAGGCGCCTATTTCGACTGGTCTAGCTCTTCCTTGGAAAAGGGAAGAATAAGAAATAGGACCGCTTTCGGAGCAGAACTACGCAACGAGGACCTCGTGAGCGGAAACTTAGGGGAACCACTCTCACAAACACATCACATCAACAGGACAGACCGCGACTACACCCTCGGTGTGAACCGTACAAACATCAGCGGCTATCTGGAGCATAACATCCTGATGGACCAGGTGACTGTCTCTGCAGGCCTCGTGGCAGTAAAAAACACGTGGAGCAACATGAACATGACTGTCTATCCGGGCATCGACATTAGTTATCGCCCTACCCCACACTGGAAACTGCATGCCTCGTATAACACCTCGCTCCGCATGCCATCGTTTACGGAAATGTACTACAAATTGCAAGGCTACAATGCTGACCCGCACCTGAAACCCGAAGAGATGCAAGCCCTCGAAGTCGGCTTCACTGCTCACTATTCACTTTTTTCTATTCACTCTACCCTATGGCATCATCATGGCAGTAACATGATCGACTGGATTATGGACACTTCGAAGGGAGACGAGGCTGAATGGCAGAGCGTAAACCACACGACAATTAACAGCATCGGCTTCGAAACCGGCGTCCAATTATCCATTAGTCCTTATCAATTATCCATTAATTATGGCTACATCCATCAGGACAAGCAGCAAGAGGCGAACATCGTGTCGCAGTATGCCCTCGAATACCTCAGACACAAGTTGGTGGCGAAGACGCAGATACAGATGACAAAGCGGTTGTCACTGGGAGTGAACCTACGCTGGCAAGACCGTGTAGGAACATATACAGACTTCGACGGACTGACGCACGAATATGAACCTTATTCCCTCATCGACACACGACTGACTTGGGCACAGACAACATGGAAAGCATACATTGAGGCGAACAATCTCCTCAATACTTCATATCACGATTATGGTCTTGTGGAGCAGCCAGGTCGCTGGCTCATCGCAGGCTTCAGCATCCATTTATAAACATGAAAAAGGCTCGTTATTCGATATTCGAAACGAGCCTTTTACTTCTTCTTGAGTCTGAACGACCGCTCGATGCTACTGATTTCCTCAGAGAAGCCTTTGTCAATCTTCAGGCGCTGCTCAATGGTATTACAACTGTGGATGACGGTAGAATGATCGCGGTTGCCAATCAACTGTCCGATGCGGGCTGCAGACATCTTGGTATATTTCTGAGCCAGATACATCGAAATCTGACGCACCTGCACATAGTCGCGCCTGCGGCTCTTGCTGATAATGAGGTGCTGAGCAATGTTGAAGTGCTTGCAGACTTTCTCCAGGATATCATCAATGGTGAGCGGATGGTTGTCGATTTTCACAGCACGCTGGATGATACGCTCGGCCAAACGCATGTCAATGTTAGAATTGTAGACAATGGAATAAGCCATCAGCGAATTCACCACACCCTCCAAATCGCGCACGCTGCCATTGATAGTCTCAGCAATATACTGAATAACGTTGGCAGGAATCTTCAGACCGTCACGACGACACTTGGAGTTGAGGATATCGATGCAGAGCTGTACCGTAGGTTTCTCCAACTCAGCAATCAGACCGCAGGAGAAGCGTGTCAGCATACGCTCATGCAACCATTTCAGATCGATAGGCGGACGGTCGCTGGCAAGAATGATCTGCTTACCCAGACGGAACAGATGGTCGAAGATGTGGAAGAATGTAGAGACGGTCTTCTCTGCGGTAGCCCACTCCTGCACGTCATCGACAATCAGCACATCGATAGTCTGATAGAAGTTGATAAAGTCGTTGACCGTGTTCTGGCGGCTGGCATCGGTGAACTGCACCTGGAACAGACGGGCGCTGACATAAAGCACACGCTTCTCGGGATAAATCTCCTTGCAGCGCACACCGATAGCGTTGATGAGGTGCGTCTTACCACATCCCGAAGGACCGTAGATAAAGAAGGGATTGAACGTCGTCTTACCCGGATGCTCCGCAATAGAGAGACCTACCGTACGAGGTAACTTGTTAGAATCGCCCTCAATATAGTTCTGGAAAGTCTTCTTGGGATCCAGCTGGGGATTCAGTCCTTGCGGAACGGCGGCATCGAGCGTCGTGGGCGACTGGTTGCCGCGTGTGACGGCCTGAGGAGCCTCAATCTCTGCAGGCACTTCACCTTCAACCTCCTGAACCGTATTCTTGTTATTCTCACCCACAACCGTAATGATGCGGTAGCGGAGAATAACGTTTACGCCAAATACGCGTGCGAGTACCTTTCTTAATAAGCCAACGTAGTACTGCTCCAAGTACTCGTACACGTACGGACTTGGAACCTGCACCATGAGCGTGTGCTCTCGCTCCGAGTAAGACTCGAAGACGATTGGTGCGAACCACGTTTTGTATTGCTGCTCTGTGACGTTGGCCTGAATGAGACGCAGACATTCATCCCAAAGCGCACTTTGACTTTTTACCATACTCGATTGCTTTAATTTAGCGATGCAAAGTTCGCACTTTTTTTTGGAATAACCAAATCCCCTAAAAACATACTTATTTTGTACAATTGCCGTAACTTCCTAATAAGCGGCAAGTTAGAGCGTTTCACGAATCCGGCAAGAAAAAAAACCTCTTTGAAATTTCAAACCATCTGATAATGAGACTATTACAAAAATTCTTCAATAAAAACGAAATAAATAATCACCTCGCCTAAATTCGCGCTGAATGCCATAAATATAGGGTGTTGCAAAACTCCCCTCAAGAAGTACGAAAAATCTTCTTATTTAGACAAAATTTAAATTACTTGTCTTTCCTTCCAAAAATGGAAAAATGCACATAACGTTTCGGATGTTGCTTCAAATCGATCATCAAAGAGTCGACATGTCCCATCGTCGAAGCAGCATTGCGATACAAATCCTGATCGCGCATTAGCAGGCCAAGCGTACCATCGTTGCTATTGAGTTTGGCGGTCATCTGCTCCACATTCTGCAAGGTATTGTTCACCTTAGCCATCGTCATAGCGATATCAAGGTCACTGAGGTTCTTAGTGAGGGTGTTTGTATTAGCCAACACATTATCAGCCTTCTCCATCATCCCAGGCATCTGAGTCTTCAGATTCGCCGACAGGTGCTTCAGTTCGTTGGTCGTTGTAGACAGATTGGCGGTAATCTGGTCGATATTATGCACCGAATTGCTCAAGGCGGGGTCAGAGAGCAGCATATTGACATTGTAGAGGATTGAGTCGAGTTTAGGCATTAACTTCTGAATCTGAGGGATGATTTCACCTGCCTTCGCCAGAGCACCCTGTTGGATGTGGCCAAAGATAGTATCACCGACTTCCATCTGGTCAACGGGGTTAGGACCAAGAATCAAATTGAGTTCCACATTGCCCATCAGATCCTTCGAGATCTCAGCTGTCGTACCCTTGGGGAGGTGCATCTTGTTGTTAAGGCCAAGAACAGCCACAATCTCATTGGAGCCCTCATAATTATAGATGACATCCTCGACCACACCGACCCTATAGCCGTTGGAATAGATGGGACTCGACACCGAAAGGCCGGCTACATTAGTGAACTTAGCATAATAACTGTCGGCAGTAGAGAACAATGTCATTCCCTTCAGAAACTTCAGGCCGAAAAACATAACGACGATGCCGACAATGGCAACGAGTGCAATCTGAACCTCTTTTGAAAAAATCTTCATAGCCCTTATATCCTTTCTTATTTTATTTCACTCTTTTATTCTTGAATTCCCTGATGGCTTGTTGGACATCCATTCGTTTTCCATCCTTGAAGGCGATGATAAAGGCCTCTGGGAACTTATCAAGCAGCGACTTGCGCAGATGATAGATCTCATTGTAGTTCTCGGAAGCCCCGACCGTGTATTTTGTCATACCGTTCTCGACATAGGAGTCAACACCTGTCTGACCTTTCAGACGACTGTCGCCGGCCTTGAGTTTTTGGGAACTGACGAGTATCTGTACTTTGAAAACGGGGGCATCAGTAGCCACGGGTGTAGCAACAGGCGTCTCGGCGACTTTCTGAGGCGCAGAGGGCTCGGATGCCTTCTGAGAAGTCTCTGGCGTCGTGGAAGGCGTCGGAGCAGGTGTTTCCTGAGGCTCTGGCGTCACTGATGTCGGATGCGTCTCTACAAGAGCAGCAATGGCCTGAGGCTCTTCCTTCTGGGGTTCTTGTGTCCCGTTGGTAGCAAGCGCATTCTCTGTTACCTCTTTCTGTGGCTCCTCCTTCTTCTTCACTTCAGTCTTCGCCGGTGCCTTTTCCTCTATAGGATTAGGCATATATGGAATCGTGATGCTGCCTCCATGCCTTTTCTTATAAGCAGCGAAAGCATTATAGATGCCACGTGCATATTGCTCTGTGGCCGTACTGGTATTCATATACCGCTCCTCATCAGGGGTGGAGATAAAACCCAGTTCTATCAGACAGCCAGGCATGGAAGTAAGCCTCAGCACAGCCAGATTGTCCTGATGGGCACCCATATCGGCACGACCCGTAGCCTGACACACATAACGCTGCATGTATTTAGCCAGTTCGGCACTATTCTCCATGTTCTTGTCCTGTACGAACTCAAACATGATGTTGCTCTCAGGCGAATTGGGGTCGTAGCCATGATAAGTCTGCTTGTAGTTCTTCTCCAAGTAGATCACAGCATTCTCGCGCTTGGCCACTTCGAGGTTTTCCAAAACGCCCGTCGACTTTCCCGTCCTTCGGCTACGGCCTAACGTATAGGTCTGGAAACCTCGGGCAACATGCCCCTTAGGCAAAGCATTGATATGAATCGAGATAAACAGGTCGGCCTTGTTGTTGTTGGCTATCTCCGCACGACGATAGAGCTCCACGAACTTATCGGTCTTACGGGTATAGATGACATTCACATCGGGACAGTTCTTCTCCACCAGTTTTCCAAAGGCGAGGGCAAACTTCAGCGTGAGGTCTTTCTCACGGGTCTTGCCTTTACCGACGGCACCTGTATCGCCGCCACCATGTCCGGCATCGATTACCAGCGTGAACCGCTTATTTGCCGCATCAGCCGATGCAACAAAGAAGAGGCATGTTATCAGGATGAATAATATCTTTTTCACTCTAAACTTTAAACTCTAAACTAAATAATGTATCTCCACGCTGGCACCCTCGCAGTCGGCTCCCATCGGGGGATTCTGCTTGGTAAGTTCCAAGTCGATGGAGGTTATTTGTGGGAAGGTCTGACTGATAGCCTCAGCTATTCTTCCCGCTACGTGCTCCAACAGCTTCGAAGGCTGCTGCATCTCTCGGGCCACAAGATCATAGAGGGCCGCATAGTTCAGCGTATCAGCAACCTCATCACTCTGCATGGCCTGTTCCAGAGGGTATCCTACCCTCAGATCAAGCAGGAAATCCGCCCCCACCTGCCGCTCCTGAGGCATCACCCCATGAAAGGCATGGAAACGAACCTGCCGCAAATGGATATAACCAGCCGTCAGCCTCATGGCTCCACACTGTTACCGGCTCCCTCCGAGGTATCTGAATCGTCCTCGTCGTGAATGCCAGGAATATATTTCTTCAAAGCACGTTCCACACCCGTCTTCCAGGTGTTGATGCTCTCGTCCTTCAGCGAGAGAGAGCCCACCAGGCGCACCACATGCTCCAAAGGCATACCGTAACGCAGCACGCCGGAGATCAGCTTGGCATAGTTCCAGTACTCAGGATTAAACTTCTCCGACAATCCCTCAACCGTTGTCTTATAGCCACGCTTGTTCTCAAACTGGAAGTCATAGCGCTTCGTACCGTCTGAGTTCACCTGCTTGATGATCTTACCGTGCGTCACAGTCTTCGGAAGGATAATACCCTCGTCATCATCCTGCAAGCCGGTGAAGATCTCATAGGGATAGCCGTCGAGCAAACCGACCAGCGCCACCCACTTTTCCTTATTATTCTGGAAACGCACCACATCGCACTCCAACACAGCCGGACGCACTTCCGTCACCTCCACATTGCGATACTGAGAGGCACCAGCCAGTGCCTGATCGGTCAACGACATCAGTTTGCTGGCATCTTCCGGTTTCAGGGCCTGAAAACACTGTCCCAGCAGACTGGCGATTCTCTCACCATTCATGTCACTACCCGTCTTGACAGCCACCTGCGTCAACCCGTCGGCAATGCGCTTGAGCATTTCATTTTTTGTTTCTGCTTGCATAACAATAGTCCTTTCTGGCTGCAAAGTTACACATAAGTTTCCTAAAAAGGAAAACTTTTCAAGGAATTCTTCACAAAAAGTTTCCCGTTTTGGAAAACAATCACTACCGTTGAACTACGTTCGAAGTTACTCACGCGCAAAAAAATTCAATTAAAAATTTGATTTTTTACTCGCTTATTCGTAACTTTGCAGCAAAATTAAAAACAAGAAAACGTACATTATGAAGAATTTACTGACACGCAGAACCATCCGCAAATACACCAGTCAGGAAGTCAGCGACGAATTGCTGAACCGCCTGCTGACGGAGGCTTCACGCACCCAGACAATGGGCAACCTGCAACTCTATAGCGTCATCGTCACCCGCTCACAGGAGATGAAAGAGAAACTATCGCCTTATCATTTCAACCAACCGATGGTCAAGGAGGCGCCTGTGGTGCTGACTATCTGTGCCGACTTTAACCGCACCAGTTTCTGGGCCAAATGTCGCAACGCAGAGCCAGGCTACGACAACTTCCTGTCGTTCATTAACGCCACCTCTGATGCCCTACTCTACACACAGACGCTCTGCAACCTCATGGACGAAGAAGGCCTGGGTTATTGTTATCTCGGCACCACCGTCTACCAACCGCAGCAGATCATCGATGCCCTGCACCTGCCGAAACTCACAATGCCCGTCGCCACCCTCACCGTAGGCTGGCCTGACGAAGAGCCGGAACTCACCGACCGTCTACCCATGGAGAGTTTCGTGCATCAGGAACGCTACAACGATTATATGGGCAAGGACATCGACAATTATTATTATGAAAAGGAGCACCTACCCGAGAACCTGCACTTCGTCAGAATCAATAAAAAGGAGACACTCGCGCAGGTCTTTACCGATATCCGCTACACCCGCAAGGACAACATTGCGATGTCGAAAGCCCTCATCGACACCCTCATCCGACAGCAGTTCCTGCCCTATAGCATAAAAAGGAGCTTCTTCGATTGAGGAAAGAAAAGGGACTTGAATGATATATTTAGAAACGAATTACCCTAATTCCTTTTAATTTTGACCACGAATTTGTTAAAATAATAAAATTAAGATAATTCGTGAATAAAATAAAGTTCAATTAGGATAATTCGTTTCTAAAAAACTATAATACTATTCGTTTACTCAATTTCGATGGGCTTGTACTTCGGTACCAGCGTCTTCATGATGCACCAGCCGATAAGGTAAGCCACCGCACAGATACAGAACACCACCATATAGGCAGCGGGCTTGCCATCGAAACCGAAGAACTGGAAGTTGGCGCCCTGGTCAGCAGCCCAGTCGAAGAACTTACCAGAACCGAAGTTGATACTCATCGAACCGATACCACCAGCCATCGTTCCCAGACCGACAATAGTACCAATCGTTGACTTCGGGAACATGTCGCCGATGGTCGAGAACAGGTTGGCACTCCAAGCCTGATGTCCTGCACCGAGCAGACCGATCAGAATGGCAGGCCACCAAGCGCTATAAGCACCGAGGGGCTGTGCCAGAAGACCCAGCAAAGGCAGACAGGCGAAGATCAGCATCGCACGCATACGACCCAGATAGGGGTTCATACCCTGCTTCTCCACGAAATAAGTAGGCAGATAACCGCCACCGATAGAGACAATGGTCACAATGGCATAGAGCGTGAAGATCAACAGAATACCCATCGTCGAGTCGGAGGTATAGCCATACTGGTCGCTGAAATAGGCGGGCGCCCAGAAGAGGAAGAACCACCACACACCGTCGGTCATGAACTTACCCACGAGGAACGACCAGGTCTGCTTGAACTTGAAGCAATCGAAGAACGGAATCACCTTCTCCTCCTTCACCGTCTCGCGATCCTGCACCTCAGCGATATCAGCATCCTGCTCGATGTAGTTCAGCTCTGCCTGGTTCACACGCTTGTTATGACGGGGTTTATCATAGAGCCATATCCACAGTGCCATCCAGATGAAACCGAGGGCACCGATGATGATGAAGGCCATCTCCCAACCCCAGGCACGGGCCAGCAGGGGAATCGTAGCAGGCGCAGCCAGCGCACCCACAGAGGCACCGCTGTTGAAGATAGAGGTCGAGAAGGCACGGTCCTTCTTGGGGAAGTACTCAGCCGTAGCCTTGATGGCAGCGGGGAAGTTACCAGCCTCACCGACAGCGAGAATCAGACGGCAAGAGAGGAATAGCCATACGGAAATCGTAGCAATAGCCACAGCAGCATCGCCCGTAAGCTGACCCAACTGAGCCACAGAATCGTAGCCTTGAACGGTCATAGCCACCCAACCGCAGCCAGCGTGCAGCACGGCACCCAGCGACCATACGAAGATGGCGATGAGATAACCCTTCTTGGTGCCCATCCAGTCGATGAACTTACCAGCGAAGAGGTTGGCAATGGCATAGAACAGCGAGAACATACCGGTGATGGTACCATAGTCGCCATCGGTCCAATGGAACTCAGGTGCGATAAAGTCTTTCCAGGTGAGTGACAGAACCTGACGGTCCATGTAGTTAATTGTGGTTGCCAGGAACAGCAGCGCACAAATGACCCAACGGAAGTTGGACATTTTTGATGTTTGAACTGGAGTCATATAAATAAATTTTAATTATTCATATTTTATTTAGAAATGAATTATACTAATTGGTTTTAATTCTATCCACGAATGATCTTAATTCTATTCCTTAAAAAATAATTAGAAAAATTCGTGGTCCAAATTAAATATAATTAGGGGAATTCGTTTCTTATATTATTTACTTGATGTCGATCACAGGGATATTGTCCTTATCGTTGTAGTAGAGGTTCTCACCGGCCATACCCCAGATAAAGATATAATAATAGGTACCAGCGGCAGCGTGCATCGACCACTCCGGCGACATAATGGCCTGCTCGTTGTGCAGCCATACCACGCGGCTCTCCTGAGGCTCACCCATGATGTGGGCAATAGTCTGCTCCTGAGGCAGGTTGAAATAATAGTAGGCCTCGATACGACGACCGTGGGTGTGAGGCGGCATCGTGTTCCACGCAGCACCAGGATTGAGCTGTGTCAGACCGAGCTGCAGCTGACAGGGTCCCTCCTCCAGTACATCGTTCACGATGAGCTTGTACACCGTGCGGTTGTTACACTCCTCCAGCGAGCCCACAGGTCCCCAGACGGCAGCCTTCAGCGAACCCTTGCGGCCGTCGAGCGTAATCCACTGCGTCTTATAGTGCTGGTGAGCCGTAGCCGAGTTCAGATAGAACTTCGCAGGCTTCTGGGGATCCTTCGAACGGAAGAGCACCTCCTTGTTCACATCCTTATCCTTGCCGATATGACCGCGACCGATATACAGCGCCTCTTTCGGTGAGAGAGCGTATTCCTTACCATCGACAATCACCGTTCCGTCACCCTCGCCGCAGTTCACCACGCCGAGTTCACGGTTGTAAAGGAAATACTTCTCCTTGATACCAGGATCCACGTCGAGACCCAGTTCGAGGAAGTTCTCCAGTTTCAGGGTTTTGTTCACCGGCATCGCACCACCGAAGATAAAGCGGTCATAGTGCGAGTAGGTCAGGTTGATCTCATCGGCCACCATCACCTTTTCCATCACGAAGCGCTCACGCAAGGTCTTCGTGTCGTAGTGCTTCACGTCCTCAGGATGACAGGCCGTCTGGAAATTCACGTGTTGCTGGCCGAAGCCCATCGTCAAATTACCCATAAGCATTAAAGTCAAAATCGATTTCTTGTTCATATCAATTGTTGTTTAAATAAATTTCTTTTTTTGAAACGAATTATACTAATTGAATATTAATTTCATCCACAAATTATATTAATTATTATCATCGATGTAGTCCATATAATTATCATGGTTGAGCATAATAAACTTATCGTATTGAGGTTGATAAAGATAGCGTTCTGTATAGAGGCTATCTTCACCGAAATTAAAAAGGATACCGCGATTCAAACCTGTAATACGCATATAATTGAATAGTTGTGAACGATGGACCGATGCAATTTCCTCAACCGATTTCAACTCAATAATAATACCATTATAATAGAAATCCGCAAAATATGTCTTCTCAAGTACAACATCCTTATAATGCAATCGCAGTTCTTTTTCACGCTCAGCGATCATACCACGTTTCTTCATTTCCACAGCAAGAGCCTCCTGGTAGATAGGTTCTGCCATGCCGCGTCCTAACACGCCATGCACTTCCATTGCAGCTCCTACCACTTGATACATATCCATATATTCTTGCTTGGTCATCTTTGTATTTTATAATTAAAATAATTCGTGTTCAAAATTAAGTTTTAATTAGTCGAATTCGTTTCTTATTATATTTCAGCAGTATTCATTTCTCTCTCTTTCTTTTCATCGGCGATGATGCGGACGCGGTTCCAATACATCATACCGAGGGTGAAGAGGGTGAGGACACCCATGCCTACCCACTGCAGATTATTCACGCACTTATAGATCACCCATCCGAAGAGACTCGATGCGAAGTCAAGCGCACCAGCCTCGAAGCCGTCAGGAATCTTGGCGGCATTATCACCCGTCTGTGCGAACACCGTATGCGCTGCCTGCGTAAAGGCAGGAGCCATATCCGTCACAAACCACAGACCGATAGCCACAGCCACGAGACCCACGATGAACGTCTTCACCACGTTACCCTTCGTAAACGGCAGCACCATTACAAACACATAGAACATACCTGCCAATGAAGCCAGCGGCAGGAACTCGTTACCCGGCAGAATCACAGCCAGACCCAGTGTCACGGGAATCAGCAACAGCGAGACCACCAGTGTTGTCGGATGACCAATCACGAGCGCGGGCGACATACCTATATACACCTTCTTGCCGTTGAATTTCCGCTTCACCACCTCCTGCGTCTTCTCAGAGATAGGCATCAAACCGTCGATAAACAGGCGGGTGATGCGGGGGATGAGTTCCATTACGGCACCCATCGTCACACCCAGGAACAAGATCTTCTTGATGTCCAACTGTGCCAATGCACCAATCAGCGCACCCACAATCACACCCAGCACCAGCGGCTCTCCCAGCACGCCGAACTTCTTCTTCAAACCCTCGGCATCGATGTCGAGCTTCGAGAAACCTGGAATCTTGTCGAGCAGCCAGTTGATACCTAAGGCGAAAGCCGTAAAGCTCTGACAGAATGGCTGCGGAATCGAGATGCCATCCATGTTCTCATAATAGCCCTGGAACTTCTGCGCCGTCAGGTCGGCCATCACCAGCGTGTTGATGTAGCACACGATAGCAGCGAAATAGCCCCACGCCAGACTCTCCCCCATTACGAAGTAAGCCACAGCACCGATAAAGGCGAAGTGCCAGTAGTTCCACAGGTCGATGTTCACCGTCCGCGTGGTCTTCGTGATGAGCATCAGGAAGTTCACGCCCAGACAGATGGGGATGATCAGCGCGCCGACAGCCGTGTTATACGCCACAGCGGCAGCAGCGGGCCAACCCATGTCGAACACACCGAGCTGCAGGTTGTAGAGCTTTGAAATCTCACTCAGCGGACTACCGAAGTTGTTCGTCAGCAGGGCCGTCACAATGCCCAGACCTACGAATCCGACACCCACATAAAGTCCTGATTTCAAAGACTTTCCGAATTTCAGTCCGATACACAAACCGATGATGGTAAACAGAATCGGCATCATCACCGATGCACCCAGACTGATAATGTAACTGAATACTTGTTCCATTGTTTAATTATCGATAATTTCTATTTGTTTTAGCCTTAAGCGACGACTGTAAATTACTATGTCGCTGCAAAATTACGAAAAAATAGCGAAACGCCGTGCATTCCGCTATTATTTTTTTACGTTATCGTTAACGTAACCATTTTCTTTACTTATAGAGGCTTCGGGATATCTGATGAAATCACGGTTAAAGTCCAGCGTATCATTCGAATAGTCATCTGTCAGGTCACCCTTACGGTAGGTGACCGCCTCGCTCTCCCGCTAACTCACAAGGTGTCAGACACTTCGTGAGCTTGTGTATAAAGAACGATGTGCTTTTTTCTGTTAAAAGAATAATAATCTCCCAAAATATTAGTACCTTTGTGACCAAATAAGTAAAATATTACATGTACAAGAAAAATATCATCACAGCATTGCTCGCCCTCGTCACACTGGTGGGCTGGGCACAGGAGAAACCCGATACGATTACGATTAACTTCCAGCTGGCCAGCAAGACAAAGGGAGAGATGGTCGGGGTGCTATATCCGGATTTCATCGCTTTGGGAACTTCTCCACTCCAGCCTGTTACAGACGACAATGGGCAGTGGACGGTGAAGATTCCCCGCCTATCGCACGCTCCATATTCAGGTTTGGAATCAGGACAAGATTCAGGACGTGGTAGGCGGACTCATTAATCTCTTCTGCCGTCCTGGAACGGAAGCCAATATCCTGCTGGACGACATCAACAACCGTTGCGTCATTACGGGCGAGAATGCCGAGGCTCATCAGGCGCAGATCGACCATCCGCTGAAGATTGAGTATTTCTTCAATCAATTGGAAGATATGGAGATTCAGGCGGCTGCCCAATTCCTCCGTGACGTCCACGAACAGAACCTTCATCGGATTGACTCGCTCTACAAGGCCCACCCCGATCTGCCGGGTGACTATGTGGCGACTCTTCGCGCTATCGACAACTACGGATTCGCAAGGAGTATGACGAACTGTCTCATGGGGCATTTTGCCCGGAATATGGGGACGTTGATTGAAAATGGAAACAAACTACCCAAGGAGTTTGTCGACTTATTGTATGAAGTGGAAACACACGAACTCTTGCATCCCGATAGAATTCTCCCATGGGATGCGGTGTTCTATTTCAGCCATGTTATGAGCCTTGAAAACTCGGCGCGAAACGGAATCGTGCAGGAAATCACGGAAGAAGAATCAGACGTTAAACTGCATTTTTTTAAAAAAGACTGCTCGGTGATTGATGCCTTGGATACATCGGACGAGGTGAAGCAGATGATGAAATCAAAAAGTTTCCTGACGTATTGTGTACCCGACCTGACACCCCAGCGCGAGGAATACTTGCGCAGTCAACTCACTACCGAATCTTTTGGCTGGTTGCAAAACCACATCACCCAGGCCTTGGCTGCGAAAGCACAGCAAGAGGCCGATTCTGACGAGGAAGCCGAGACACAGGCGGAGAGCGTTAAGGACGGCAAGGACATCTTCCAGGAGCTCATAGCCCCCTATCGCGGCCGCGTCATCTACGTCGACTTCTGGGGAACATGGTGTAATCCTTGTATGAATGAGATGAGACACGTGGAAGCGTTGCACGAAGCCCTCAAGGGACTGCCCGTCACCTATATGTACTTTGCCAACAAATCGCCCAAAGGTGCTTGGCAGAAGGCCTCCCAAGCCATCGGACTTGATGGGGAGGACTGTGTGAACCTGCGGCTGCCCGACCAGCAGCAAATGGCCGTGGAAGAATATCTCAGCATCCGCAAATTCCCCCACCTACCTGCTTATTGATCCCAATGGCAACATCGTCAACAATGATGCTCCACGTCCCAGTGAGCCGGAAGCAGTCCGCGAATCTATCCTAAAGTTAATTAAGAAATAGAAACGAAAACAGTAGCCGAGGAATTCGATAAATCGGAATTTAGTAATTTAGTATGAAACATAATTTAAGTTATAAGAACATTCATATTGGCGCAATAGTTACTTTTTATATAATAGCCTTATTGTTGCGCCTGGTATCATTGTATGTTGTCGACAAGTATCCTTCAATTGAAACGAACTTTGCACTTCGAGCTTCCGCAGCGCTTGTCACAGGGCTTGGTCCTGCTATCGGAGCATTGGTGGCTATGTTCATTTTCAAACGTAAAACGGAATACACTCTTTTAGGCAAGTCTGCCTGGAAATCCATTGCGACTATAGTTATACCATGCATTGTTTTTGGCATTATCGGCGGATGGGAGCTTGGCGTGACATGTTTGGTGGCATTTACGTATGGGCTATTGGAAGAATCTGGTTGGCGAGGATTTTTACAATATGAACTCAGGAATTTGCCTGTGTGGCAGTATGTACTTATCATCACGGTGATGTGGTTTCTGTGGCATCTGGATTTAAATCTGCTAAGTAGCTTGCCATTCTTCCTGCTTCTGCTTTTCGCTTCATGGGGATTAGGAAAAGTGGTGAGCGAAACCCATTCATTGCTATTATGCACTGCGTTTCATGGCATCGCGAATTTCTCGAAACGTGACCTGTTTTCTGACACAACGTTCACCGTGGCTTTTGTCTGCGTAATCGTCTTTTGGATAGTTATGTGGTATTTTGTTGGAAAGTCCCCCAAACAGCAAGGTAGAGAAGAGTAAATTCTATAACAGAGGACATTGCTGTCCACTAAAAATCGCTAAGCGTTCTTTGAAATGATTGAAATATAGTTAGTTACAGAGATTTTTTGAGTCAACGGACTTGATTTTGTATCTTTGCAGCCAAAATGGTTTGCATATGTATC
>JAGCDZ010000011.1 GCA_017650905.1 Prevotella sp.
AATGAGAAGGAAAGGTAGAAGCAGCACACAAGAATCAGAAGCACTGCAATAAATTTAACAATTCCTTTGTTTTGCATTTTGATTTTTAATATTATTTGATATTATTATATTCTGTTCGTGCATATTTTAGCGTGCAAATATAGTGCTTTTTTTTGAGAGGGAAAAATTTCTCGTCAAAAAAGACACTTTTTTTAAGGATTTTCCCTCATTTTTATGTGGCAGATGATAGGAAAATGGTCACTGGCGTCCATTTCGTCGTCAATCTGACAATTGTATGGTTGAAGGTCTGGTGAGCATAAAATATGATCAATTCTGAAATAGTATCCTTTCTGATTATATGACAAACCGAGACCTTTTCCAGTTGTTTGGAAGCAGTCTGTGAGTCCTTGGGCGATGGTGCGTCGTGCGTAGGAGATGGGGGTATCGTTGAAGTCACCACACACGATGATGGGGTATTGCCTATGGGCTTCGATATAGCGATGGACGGCATCAGCCTGAGGGGCACGTTTGGCATTGTTCTTTCCCAGTTTCTCGATAAGGAACATCGATTCGGTTTTGGCGGTATCGCGCTTCATCTTGCCTCGTATCAGGCGCTCGTAGTTCTCGCGCTCAGTATCTGTGAGGTGAGTGCTTTCCAAGTGGTTGTTGATAACCAGTAGGGTGTCCTTGTCTGTTTTCAGGTAGTAGGCCACTGAGCCGTTGGACCTTGAGGGATATTGGATGCGCTCCTTGCGGATAATGGGATATCGGGTGTGGATGCCCACGCAATTGAAGATGAGGGCATTCTTGTGAAGCACAGTGGTATCGTTGTAGGGGTATATTTTCTCATATCGCTGCATAACGAACCTTCGCCAGGTATCGACATCCTCCTGCAAACAGACAATATCGGCATTCTGACGCGCCAGATAGTTGAAGACGGTGTCGAAACCTTTCTCGTATTTATAGTTGCCTCCATAGGTGCAGACGTTATACGAGATGAGTTTAATGGTCTGATCAGGTACATCCTGACGCATGTTGAGCGGCATGAACAAAGTGATGGGCACGTATGCTGCTGCAAAGCCGGCTATAGGTATCCAGGCCTTCTTCCATTTGACGCAGAGCCAGAAGAACAGGAACAATAGATTCACCAGCAGGAATACTGGGAAAGTCATGCCCATGACGGAAAGGATGGGATGATGCTCTGGATTAATCCTGTCGGAATAGCCAGCCAACAACATCAGCAAGATGGTAGCGATGTTGGCGCCAGCAATCAGATTGACAACAAATGACTTGATTTGCTTGATCATTGCTTGCTGGCCTCGAACAATTTTTGTTTTTCTTCCTTGGTCAGACTGTCATAACCGCTCTTGCGGATTTTGTCGAGTATGGCGTCTATCTCTTCCTGGTTTTTACGCTTGCGGGCGTTGTATTCCATATCGTCCTGCTTCGAACCGCCCCGCTCTGCGTGCATGTTAGGATTACTGGTGTTCTTCTGTTGTTGGCGTTGGTCGAAGTTGCGTTTCAGGCCTTCAAAGAACTCGCGTCCACGACTACGGTCGAAATTGGAGTCAGGATGGAGGTTCCAATAGCGTATCATCAGGAATCCGAAGAGCATACCACCTAAATGGGCCGTATGAGCCACACCGTCGCCTGCAGCTGTGATGGACGAATAGAACTCGATGGCCACATAGCCCAGTACGAACCACTTGGCTTTGATAGGGAAGGGGAAGGGTATAATAAACAACCGTTCGTTGGGGAACGACATACCAAAGGCGAGGATGACGGCATAAACAGCACCTGAAGCACCAATGGTGGTCCATGCATTCAACTGTTGGCTGAGTTGCTGTCCCACTACGAAGAGCTCAGCTACACCAATGCTCGGATCTTGCTCGTGGATAGTAAAATAGAAAGAAGCAAACTGGGCTATTTCCTGACATAAACCAGCGCCTATGCCGCAGCAAATGTAATAAAAAAGGAATTTCTTCGGACCCCATACGTTTTCTATCACGCAGCCGAACATCCACAAGCCGAACATATTGCTCAGAATGTGCATGAAATTAGCGTGTAGAAACAGGTAAGTGACCAGTTGGTAGAAGTGGAAATCCTCAGCCATGAAAAAGTGAAGACCTCCGATATCAGCGAGGTCGATTCCACGCATCTGCAAGACTACCGTCGCCAGAAATGCGATGAAGTTGATAATCAACAGATTCTTTGTAATAGTGGGTATGCGAAACATCTTTTTTCTGTAATTTGCTAATTTGTAATCTCTTGTGATAACTGATAGGATGCACAAGCACTTTTCAGTATTTTGGCGCAAAATTACGAAAAATATCTTGTTTTGGGGCTAAAAATGGGGCTTTATCAACTATTTTTCAATAAAAAAGCAATTTTTTCGGTTTTTTTGTTGTTTTTTTAATAACTTTCCCTTATATTTGCGAAGGAATTCATGAATATTTTAATTTTTACTATAATTTTTTAAATTAACATCATTATGAACAAAACAGAATTGGTAGAGAAGATTGCAGCAGGTGCTGGTCTCTCAAAGGTAGACGCAAAGAAGGCTCTTGACGCAACAGTAGCAGCTATTAAGGGTGCTCTGAAGGATGGTGACAAGGTACAGCTCGTTGGTTTTGGTACATTCAGTGTAACCAAGCGCCCAGCTCGTGAGGGTATCAACCCCGCTACCAAGGAGAAGATTAAGATTGCTGCCAAGAAGGTTGCTAAGTTCAAGGCTGGTGCTGAGCTCGCAGACGCTCTCTAAACCTTATTTTGTAAACAAAAATTAAGGGGTTCCAAACGGAGCCCCTTTTTTGTGCTGTTTTATTTCGGTTGTTTGCCGATATAGGCAAGAATTCCGCCATCCACGTAGAGCACGTGTCCATTGACAGCATCTGAAGCATGAGATGCGAGGAAGACGGCAGGACCACCCAACTCAGAAGGATCGAGCCAACGGCCAGCAGGTGTCTTGGCGCAGATGAAACTGTCGAACGGATGACGGCTGCCATCAGCCTGACGCTCGCGAAGAGGTGCTGTCTGTGGAGTCGCAATATAACCTGGGCCGATACCGTTACACTGGATGTTGTACTCACCATACTCAGAGCAGATATTGCGGGTGAGCATCTTCAGACCACCTTTGGCAGCTGCATAGGCGCTGACAGTCTCGCGACCTAACTCAGACATCATCGAGCAGATGTTGATGATCTTGCCCTCGCGACGCTCTATCATCTCAGGAATCACAGCCGATGAGCAGATGAACGGACCAACGAGGTCGATATCGATGACCTGCTGGAACTCTGCACGCTTCATCTCGTGCATGGGGATACGCTTGATAATACCTGCATTGTTAACGAGAATGTCAATCTGGCCTACCTCCTTATGGATGGTCTCCACAAGAGCCGCTACAGCATTCTCGTCAGTCACGTCGCAGACATAGCCCTTTACGTTGCTGATGCCAGCCTCCTTGTAATTGTCCAGACCACGCTGCAGGGCAGCCTCGTTGATGTCGTTAAAGATGATGGTCTTTGCACCAGCAGCTACGAAAGCTTTAGCAATGTTGAAACCAATTCCATAAGATGCACCTGTAATCCATGCATTCTTACCTTCAAGTGAAAATAAATTTGCCATAATTCTGTTTGTTTTAGAAGTTGTTTTAGTAGTTGGACGACTCGGATTCGAACCGGGAATGACAGAACCAAAACCTGTAGTGTTACCATTACACCATCGTCCAAAATCGCGATAGACAAGTGCACTGAAAGATCACTTTCAAATTGCCGAGCGTGAGCGATTTATTCAATTGCGGCTGCAAAGGTACAAAATTAATTTGAAGTACCAAAATTTTGCAGCCAAATATTACTTGACAATCAGCAAGTAGTAGTTCTTTTTGCCCTTCTGAGCCAGCAGATACTTGCCGTCAATAAGGTCATCAGCAGTAATCTCACGATTCTGATCCGTGAGTTTCTCCTTGTTCAGGCTGACACCACCACCCTGCACCATCTTGCGCATCTCACCCTTTGAGGGGAATACGGGGGCAATGGTCGTGAACAGTTCGATGGCAGGCTGACCCAGCTGGTCCTTGGTGATCTCAAACTGAGGCACACCGTCGAACACATCGAGGAAGGTCTGCTCATCGAGTTTCTCCAGACCCTCTTTCGTTGACTTGCCGAAAAGCAGGTTAGAGGCTTCGATGGCTGCATCGAGAGCTTCTTGCGAGTGAACCATCACGGTAACCTCTTCAGCCAGACGCTTCTGCAGCACACGACGGCCAGGATCCTGCTTGTGCTCCTCGACGAGAGCATCAATCACCTCTTTCTCTAGCGAGGTGAAGATCTTGATGTACTTTTCTGCATCATCGTCGCTGACATTCAGCCAGAACTGATAGAACTTATACGGTGTAGTGCGCTTGGGATCGAGCCAGATGTTACCGCTTTCAGTCTTACCGAACTTCTTACCATCGCTCTTGGTGATAAGTGGGCAGGTGAGGGCGAATGCCTCATTCTCGTAACCCAGCGTACGACGGATAAGCTCCGTTCCTGTCGTAATGTTACCCCACTGGTCGTTGCCACCCAACTGCAACTTGCAGTTCTTGTGCTGATAGAGGTAGAGGAAGTCGTAACCCTGCAACAACTGGTAGGTGAACTCTGTGAATGAGAGACCGTCGCGAGCCGTACCGTTCAGACGCTGCTGTACGCTGTCCTTCGCCATCATATAGTTAACGGTGATGTGCTTACCCACCTCACGTGCGAAATCGAGGAAGGTGAAGTCCTTCATCCAGTCATAGTTGTTTACCATCTCAGCGGCATTGGCGTCCTTTGACTCGAAATCGAGGAACTTCGACACCTGCTTCTTGATACACTCCTGATTGTGGTAAAGGGTCTCTGCATTGAGCAGGTTACGCTCCTGACTCTTGCCTGAGGGGTCACCAATCATGCCTGTAGCACCACCCACAAGGATGATGGGCTTATGACCACAACGCTGCAGGTGACGCAGCATCATAATGCCACACAGGTGGCCGATGTGCAGGGAGTCGGCTGTGGGGTCTGTACCCAGATAGGCTGTTACCATCTCCTTCTGGAGGAGTTCTTCAGTGCCAGGCATCATCTGTGCCAGCATACCACGCCATTTCAGTTCTTCAACAAAATTCTTCATATCTCTTTTTCTTTTTTACTTTTATCTTTTCTTATGGTACTGGGTCGTAGCCAGAGCCACCCCAGGGGTTGCATCTCAGAATGCGCCAGATGGCCAACCAGAGTCCTTTAATGGGACCATATTTTTTCAGTGCCTGCTTGGCATATTCGCTACACGTGGGAGTAAATCGGCACGTAGCAGGGGTAAAGGGCGAGATGCAGGTCTGATAGAAGACAATGGGCAGGCACAGGATGAAGGTCACACAGATCTTGCAGATCTCGCAGATCTTCTTAATAATCACTTTTATCTTCTCACCACTCACTTCTTACCTCTCACCTCTAAACTGTCTTTCAGCCACTTTTCCCAAAAGTCTTTTCACGCTTTTCTCCACCGTTGCACTCTCATGGAGCTCATCAGCCAGCCAAATGAATGCAATGGCGAGTGTCTGCTCTTGCTGTACCTTCTCCGTTAGTATCTGTTTGTGGTGGCGGTAAGCCTCGCGCACCTGGCGCTTGACTCTGTTGCGGTCCACTGCATGTTTGAAGTGCCGTTTTGATACGCTAACCAAAACCTGTACGGGTATATTGTCTGCCATTCGTGCTGTCTCCATGACCACAATCCGCAAGGGAAAGACAGAAACGGAAAAACTGCTGCCTTTACTGAAGAGCTGTTCTATCAGTTTTCTGCTGACGATGCGCTCTCGCTTGTTGAAGGTCGGAGACGCGATGCCCGCCATTATATATATAATAATGTATAATTACTCCTGATTCTCAATCAGAAAATGCTGAAGGGCACTCGTCATTGAGGGATATTTCTCTGATGGAGCCTCGATGTCGAGTCGTAAGCCTGCGTCCCTTGCAGCCTTTGCCGTCGTAGGACCAAAGGTGGCGATGGCAATCTTATCCTGTTTGAAGTTGGGGAAGTTCTTCATCAGTGACTCAATACCAGAGGGACTGAAGAAAATCAGCATGTCGTAATCGAAGGTCTTCACTTCCTCAGGTGTGAAATCGTTGCTGACAGTTTTGTACATGACACACTCGCAGTGCTGAAGCTTCTTGGAATCGAACAGAGTCTCAAGACTATTGCTATGTACATCGCTCATCGGCACGAGATACTTCTCGTTCTTATGCTTCACCATGGTTGGCACCAGATCGTCAATCTTACCCGTTTCCCCGAAGAAGACCTTACGTTTGCGATACTGCACATACTTCTGAATATAGAGCGCGATAGTCTCTGTTACGCAGAAGTATTTCATGTCCTCTGGAATCGTTACTCGCAGTTCCTTGGCCATATTAAAGAAATGATCAATGGCGTGGCGTGAAGTGAAAACAATGGCTGTGTAGTCCAGAATGTTCACCTTCTGTGTACGGAATTCCTTGGCAGTAATGCCTTCAACCTTGATGAATGGACGGAAAATCAATTCCACATCAAATCTGTTCGCAATATCGTAATATGGCGACTTCTCACTTGTTGGCTTAGGTTGTGAAACCAGAATCTTTTTGATCATTGGTGTCCTAAAAATTTATTGTCAGTGCATTGGTTATTATTCCAAGTCCACCCCAAAGAGCGAGCAAAGGGATGATTTCGAGGGTGCAAAAGTACAAAATAATCTGCAGAAATAACCCTTTTTTTCTGAAAAAGATAACAAAACACTTATAAAAAGTGAGGATTTTAACTAAAACGAGCACAAAAACGGCATAAATGATGATGTTTTTGGGTGGCGCTTCGAAATAACTTTGGAATAAGATGGCAGGAAACAGTAAGGCCCCCTCAATGGCAGAAAGTAAAAGTATGGTGTATAACCATTGTCCATTATTTTTTCCTATGAAGAATGTGTAGTTCACTAGGGAATATAATGGATATTTCAGAACCATATAGATAATGATTATTAAAAAGAGGAGTCCGACGAACAAATACTCATCTTCGAAGACGAAAGTATCGGCCACATAGGCCTTCACATAGAAGAAATAAGCCATTGCCAATAGGAGACAAGCCTGTAAGGCAAAGAAAATCAGAGCTGTCACCTCGCTCGAGGTAGGTGTCTTAATATCCTCGCGTCTGGGAATATAGAAGAAATTCTTGATTTGCTGTATAACGTAGTTCTTGCTGATGGAAAAAGCCAGTAATGACATGATAAAGCATCCCAAAAGGATGGAACTGATGATGTTATCATTACTGATGTTATACGGAACAGGGTCACCTGCCATTCCAAAGGGTTCATGTGCCAATTCAGGGTGGTAGAGACTGTCGTCGGCCAAGAACTGTTCCTTGTTATAGTCGGGTATACGGATATCTCGTGGGTTATGTCCTTTATCATGGCCTGGCAAGTGGAGCGTATCTGGCTGTTCGCTATAGTGTATCTCTCCAGGTTGGAACCATGATTGGATGGCGGAGTCCTGTTGTGCAGGTGTAGCATCCTTAGGCAACAACTGCAGCACCTGGTAGGGTGTCTGAGGCTTTGCCGGATGCCTCACTACGGTATCGGCAATGAGGTCTGTGGCAGGTGTGCTTGTAAAGATGCTATCCTTAGTCAGCATAGTTTATGACAGTCCGAAGGCTTTGCGTATGTCCTCCACGCGGTCGAGTTTCTCCCAGGTAAACAGTTCCACATCGATGGTCTTCGTCTCATGATAGTGACTGGTGAAAGTCTTTTTGATTACTTCCGACTTGCGGCCCATGTGACCATAGGCTGCTGTCTCGACATACATTGGCTGACGTAATTTCAAGGTACGTTCAATAGCCTTCGGACGCAAATCAAAAAGTTGCTCAATCTTTTTGGCTATTTCACTGTCAGAAATTCCCACCTTGTTGCGACCATAAGTGTTCACGTAGATATTCATAGGCTTGGCCACTCCAATGGCGTAACTCACTTGTACCAGCATCTCGTCACTGACGCCTGCAGCAACCATGTTCTTTGCAATGTGACGGGCTGCATAGGCGGCACTACGGTCCACCTTCGATGAATCCTTGCCTGAAAAGGCACCACCTCCATGGGCACCCTTACCACCATAGGTGTCAACGATAATTTTACGACCAGTGAGACCTGTGTCTCCGTGGGGACCACCAATGACGAATTTGCCAGTGGGGTTTACATAGTACTTGATGTCGGCACCGAAAAGGTCGAGCACCTTCTGAGAGTGTATCTGTTGTTTTACTCGTGGGATGAGAATGTTAATCACGTCATCCTTAATCTTTGCGAGCATTATCTCATCCTCGTCAAATTCATCGTGCTGGGTGCTCACAACAATGGTGTCGATGCGTTCAGGGATACCATCGTCGCTGTATTGCACCGTAACCTGACTCTTGGCGTCAGGACGGAGATAGGTCATCACCTTTCCTTCCTTGCGGATATCAGCCAATGTGCGCATAATCAAGTGAGCCAGATCCAAGCTAACGGGCATGTAACTCTCTGTTTCGTTGGTGGCATAGCCGAACATCATACCCTGATCGCCAGCGCCCTGCTCGTCTTCGTTTCCATTATCCACACCTCTATTGATATCTGCGCTTTGTTCGTGAATGGCACTCAGGATACCGCATGAATTACCATCAAACTGATACTCGGCCTTGGTATAGCCGATGCGCTTAATGGTATTGCGGGCGATGGTCTGTAGATCGATGTATACCTCGCTGTGCACCTCGCCCATGATGACGACTTGTCCTGTTGTCACAAACGACTCGATGGCACAACGTGCCTTGTCGTCATAAGCCAGAAACTGGTCTAATATGGCGTCACTTATCTGGTCGGCCACTTTATCGGGATGTCCCTCTGATACTGATTCTGATGAAAATAAGTATGACATATGCTTCAAATTTGGGTGCAAAGGTACAAAAAAGAAGTGAAAAGCGAAAAGTGAAAAGTGAAAAGTTGCTGTAATCCTTTATTTTTTTGCTTTTTATTTCTTTATGTTTCTCGGATGGTGTTCAAGAATTTCTCTTCTGAGTGTCGAGGTGTCGATATGTGTGTAAATCTCCGTTGTACCAATGCTTTCATGGCCTAATAATGCCTGTATGATGCGTAGGTCTGCACCTCCCTCTAATAATGCTGTGGCAAAAGAGTGTCGCAGGGTATGTGGCGAGATGGTCTTCTTGATGCCTGCGGTTTCTGCCTGTCGCTTAATCATGATGAGTATCATCGTACGCGTCAGATGACTGCCATAACGATTCAGAAAGACATAGTCTTCTTCACCTGGTTTGATGCGCATCAGGTTTCGATCGTCGAACCAGTATCCCAGTTCTCTGATAGCCCGTTGTGAAATGGGAACAAGCCGTTCTTTGCTGCCTTTGCCCAAGACACGAACGTATTCTTCTTCGAGATAAAGACTTGAGAGCTTCAGATTTACCAGTTCGCTCACTCGCAGTCCGCAAGAGAATAGCACCTCGATGATGGCACGGTTTCTGTGTCCTTCCCATTTTGAGAGGTCGATGCTGGCTTCCAGGGTATCGACTTCTTCAGGCGACAATACCTCCGGCAAATGCTTTCCTATCTGTGGTGACTCTAATAATTCTGTGGGGTCATCATCCCGATAACCGTCCAATTGCATATAGCGGAAGAAGCTTCTCACACCACTCAGGATGCGACACTGGCTTCTGGCATTGATTCCGATATCGTGCAAGCCAGCAGAAAAATGTTCCAGATCCTCAAGTGTTACTTCGCGAACATCCTTCTGCTCGCCTTTCAAATAGTCAAGCAGTTTACGCAAGTCGTGCTGATAGGCGTCGAGGGTGTTGCCCGACATGCCCCGTTGTAGTTTCAGATAGCGTATGTAGCCCTTGACAATATCTTTCTCCATTCAACCGCTTATCGGATACCCAGACGGGCTTCGACAACATTCACCACATAGTCGCCCAGTTTCTCACATTCGTTGATGAGATCCATATAGATGGTACCCACGGCGTAGGTGTATTCGTGGTTGTTGACATCAGTGATGTTTTGTGTCTTCAACTGATTACGGTAGTTGTTGATTTCGTGTTCGATATTAAACGAGCGGTTGACATCGAAAGACTCTTTGCGTCCCAGCATCAGGCGGTTCATCTGAGCCAGCGCCTGATCCGTGAGTTCCATCATCTGGTGGATATGGTCGTACTGCTTTTCAATGAAATGGTCTTCCTTGCCATTATACTTGCGAGAAATAGTACGGGCCATATTATAGCAGGCGTCGCCGATACTCTCTAACTCAGAGATCTCACGGAGCATAGCACGGATCTTGGCCTTTGTGTCGTCAGAAAGGTGGGCGTCACTTACAGAGTCGAGGTATTTGGCAATCTCCAGTTCCATATTGTCGCTGATGCCTTCGTATTTCTCGATGCGTGTGAACAGTTTATTAAAGTCACCCGCTTTATTATCTTTCTTGTTGGTAGCACTGCTGGAGAGATTGAGCAATTCGCGTACCATATTAAACATACGCTGCATACGCTCAGAGAATGCCTGTATTTCTTTCTGGGCCTCAAGTACGGAAAGCTCAGGGGTCTTCATGATGCCAGAGGTAATGAAATGCAGACGGAATTCGTCTTCTTCGTCAACCTTCTTAGGCTTGATAACCCAGCATACGAAACGCTCAATCTGCGGTATGAACCAGATTAATATCAGGGTGTTGGCCACGTTGAAGCAGGTATGGAATGCAGCCAGCACAAAACTCAGTTTGGCAGCATTTGCCAAGAATACACTGCTCTCGACAGCCTCCTTCTGCATCGTGACATCATAGCCCACGAGTCCGCAGACGGCATCGATGAAGGGACGGAATACAAATAATATCCAGATGACACCAAACACATTGAAGAACATGTGTGCCAATGCTGCACGCCGTGCCTGTGTGTTGGCAGAAAGAGCGGCAAGGTTTGAGGTAATGGTGGTTCCGATGTTCTCACCCATGACCAGGGCGATACCCTGATAGATGGGCAGGGCACCACTGGAGCAGAGAATCATGGTGATGGCCATGACGGCTGCTGACGACTGTACGCAGAACGTGAGAATACCTCCTAACAACAAGAAGATAAGTGTCGTAAGGAAGGAGTCAGAATCAAAGGAAGCGAAAAAGTCAAGTACGGCTTGGTTTTCGCCCAAATGCATCTCTGCGCCTGTCATACGGAGGGTTCCCAATCCTAAAAGCAGGAAGGAAAGACCAAAGAGGAAGTCTCCTATATAGCGGTATTTCTTCAGATAAATTAGTATAATACCTATAAAGAACGCAGGATAGACGGCACTGGTGATGTCAAAAGACATACCTGCCGACATGATCCACGCCGTGAGGGTGGTTCCGATGTTCGCACCCATGATGACCGAAATGGCCTGTGCCAATGTGAGAAGACCTGCATTGACAAACGAGACGGTCATCACTGTTGTAGCTGTTGAAGACTGGACAGATGCCGTTACCAACATACCTGTCAGCATGCCGGTAAAACGATTGGTGGTCATCGCACCGAGAACGTGTCGCAACTGTGGACCTGCCATTTTCTGTAAAGCCTCACTCATCGACTTCATACCGAACATCAGCAGGGCAAGGGATCCGAGTAGTTTGAACAAAACTAACATAGAAATTTCTTTTTGATGATATTTCGGCCACAAAGATACAAAAAAAAATTAAATGGTCATTCATATTTCGTATTTATTTTGTACCTTTGCCAGAAATTTCTCCTAAAACATTAAAAGAAGCGATATGGAAAAGCTTGTTCAAATACGAATTCGCAATAACGAGAAGATCATCGAGGCCCCGATGGGTGCCACTTTGGAGGACATCTACAAATTGTCGGGCATAGAGATGAAACACGGTCCCTATTCCGCTCGCGTCAATAATAAGGTCGAGGGTATGCACTACCGTATTTTTGGCCAGAAAGACGTAGAGTTTCTTGACATTAGCTCACAGAGTGGTAACAGATGTTACACCCGCAGTCTCTTCTTTGTGCTTTGTAAGGCAGCTCACGACTTGTATCCTAATTGTAAGGTTTGGATAGACATACCAGTCAGCAATGGCTATTATGTGTATTTGGACATTGAGCGTCCTGTGACGCTTGATGATGCTGGAGCCATCCGACGTCGGATGCAGGAAATCATCGACTCGGCATTACCCATTCATCGTTATCAGACAACGACGGAGGAGGCCATACAGATGTTCAAGGAACTCAAACAGTGGTCGAAGGTGAAACTGCTGAACAGTACAGGGCGTCTTTATACCACCTATTATGATATCGACGGCTATAAAGACTATTATTATGGTGCCTTGTTGACAAATACTTCGCAGTTATATCTTTTCGGATTGGAGAAATATTACGACGGATTGTTGCTGAGGCTACCTTCTTCTGAACATCCGGATGAACTTGGAGAGATGACTCATCAGGATAAGATGTTCGGTATTTTCAAGGAGCATCACCAGTGGCAGGATATTCTCGGATTGCGAACGATTGGCGACTTGAATGAGATAGTGAAGCAGAACCATTTCTCAGAACTCATAAAGATCAGCGAAGCCCTGCAAGAGAAGAAGATCGCCAAGATTGCCGACGAGATCAAACGGCGCTCAAACCTGAGGCTTGTGCTGATTGCTGGCCCTTCGTCATCAGGCAAAACGACCACATGTAAGCGCCTCAGCGTACAATTGGCCGTCAACGGTATCAGGCCTATTGGCATTTCGCTCGACGATTACTTCCTGGATCGCGATAAAACGCCCCTTGATGAAAAAGGAGATTATGACTTCGAGCATCTTCATGCCTTGAACCTGCCTCTTCTGAATGAACAGTTGACGGCTCTCTTCCGAGGTGAGGAAGTAGAACTGCCTCGCTATGATTTCCCCACAGGTACAAGCCAGATGAGTGGTAAGAAACTGAGACTCGGTGAGAAAGAGATCTTGGTGGTGGAGGGCATTCATGCCTTGAATCCGGAATTGACCTCGCAGATTCCTGAGGAGCAGATTTTCCGTGTCTATGCCTCTGCACTGACAACCATCCTGCTCGATAACCATAATTATATCCCCACAACAGATAACCGATTGCTACGTCGTATCATCCGCGATCATAAGTACAGGGCTGTGTCGGCGCAGGAAACCATCCGGCGATGGCCTTCTGTCAGGGCTGGCGAGAACAAGTGGATATTTCCTTTCCAAGAGAATGCAGATGCCATGTTCAATACGGCGATGCTCTTTGAATTGGCTGTGATTAAGAGTCAGGCAGAACCGCTGTTAGAGCAGGTGCCGGAGAACTGTCCGGAGCATGCTGAGGCCTATCGTCTACTGAAGTTCCTGCATTATATCAAGCCCATTCCCGATACACAGATACCACCCACTTCGCTGATACGCGAATTCCTCGGTGGATCATCATTCACATACTAATTCTCTTTTGATAAGTCGGAGTGGCAAAAGTGTCGCTCCGACAATTAATTTTAAATTCTTTAACCTAAAAACAATTGTGTGCGCACAAAATATTCTTAATTCTTAACGCTTAATTCTCAATTTATTAGTAATTTTGCAGCCGAAAAAATAACAAGGATTATTTATTTTAAATTAGATTAGTAATATGGCAAAGTTAGATTTAACACAGTATGGCATCACTGGTTCAACCGTGATAGCTCACAATCCATCGTATGAGTTCCTCTTTGAAGAGGAAATGAAGTCTGAACTGACCGGCTATGATAAGGGTCAGCTCACCGAACTGGACGCTGTTAACGTAATGACAGGTATCTTCACTGGCCGTTCTCCTAAGGATAAGTACATTGTGAAGGATGCACAGAGCGAGGACAAGGTATGGTGGCCTACAGAGGACTATCCCAACGACAACCATCCTATGAGCGAGGAGGTTTGGGCTAAGGTGAAGGAGATTGCCATCAAGGAGCTTTGCAACAAGAACCTGTATGTAATGGATGCTTTCTGTGGTGCCAACGAGGCTACCCGTCTGCGCGTTCGTTTCATCGTCGAGGTTGCTTGGCAGGCTCATTTCGTAAAGAACATGTTCATTCAGCCCACTGCTGAGGAACTGGAGAAGTTCGAGCCTAACTTCGTCATCTACAATGCTTCTAAGGCTAAGGTTGAGAACTTCAAGGAACTGGGCATGCGTTCAGAAACCTGTGCAGCTTTCAATACTACCAGCCGCGAGCAGGTTATCATCAACACCTGGTACGGTGGTGAGATGAAGAAGGGTATGTTCTCAATGATGAACTACTATCTGCCTCTGCAGGGTATCGCTTCAATGCACTGCTCTGCCAACACTGATATGGAAGGTAAGAACACCGCTATCTTCTTCGGTCTGTCTGGTACAGGTAAGACCACACTGTCTACCGATCCTAAGCGCTTGCTGATTGGTGACGACGAGCACGGATGGGACGACGAGGGCGTATTCAACTTCGAGGGTGGCTGCTATGCCAAGGTTATCAACCTCGACAAGGAGAGTGAGCCCGACATCTACAATGCTATCCGTCGTGACGCTCTGCTCGAGAACGTGACTGTTGATGAGGCTGGTAAGATTGATTTCGCTGATAAGAGCGTAACTGAGAATACCCGTGTCAGCTATCCTATCAACCACATCGAGAAGATTGCCCAGAAGGTGAACAAGAAGAGTGCTGGTCCTGAGGCTAAGAACGTGATTTTCCTCTCTGCTGACGCATTCGGCGTGCTGCCCCCAGTATCTATTCTGACTCCTGAGCAGACAAAGTACTACTTCCTCTCTGGTTTCACTGCTAAGCTGGCTGGTACAGAGCGTGGTATCACTGAGCCTACTCCTACCTTCAGTGCTTGCTTCGGCCAGGCATTCCTCGAGCTGCACCCCACAAAGTATGCTGAGGAGCTGGTTAAGCGCATGGAGAAGAGCGGTGCTAAGGCTTACCTCGTGAACACTGGTTGGAATGGTACTGGCAAGCGTATCTCTATTAAGGATACACGTGGTATCATCGACGCTATCCTGGGTGGCGCAATCCTGAACGCTCCTACCAAGAAGATTCCTTATTTCGATTTCGAGGTTCCCACAGAGCTCGATGGCGTGGCTTGGGGCATTCTCGATCCTCGTGATACCTATCAGAACCGCGCTGAGTGGGAAGAGAAGGCTAAGGATCTGGCTGGCCGCTTCATCAAGAACTTCAAGAAGTACGAGGGCAATGAGGCTGGTAAGGCACTCGTAGCTGCAGGACCGAAGCTCTAAGAAGTTTTTGACTTACATCAAATAAAGGGCGATTCCTACGGGATTCGCCCTTATTCTTTGTTAGATGTCGTCAGAAATTAGTAATTTTGCACTTGTAATCGTGAGATTACTTTCATAAATTCATTAGGTTTAGTAGTTAGATTTTAAGGTAAAGATTTATGTTATTAGATTTTCAAACGACGGTTATGTTGGTTTGCGTCGTTATAGCGATGATATTAAGTGTCATTACGCTGATGCATACCACCATCCGTTAGGAAGAGTGCGGGGTGAGTGATTCATACCGCACTTTTTTGTGATTTACGTCAAAAAATGAAAAAAAGGAAGTACAAAAAACAAAACTAACTTAAAATCGGTCAAATTTCAACTTATTTTCTTTAATTATAATGTGAAAATGACACATTTTTGAGGAATTGTGCGTAAATTTGCAGCCGGATTCGACGAAAGTCGCTTACCACAGCAAGAATTTCGTAATTTACAATGAATTGATGAAAAAGAAACTCTATACGATAGCCGTGCTTTTGGCCTTCGCCATAGCAGTCACCTCTTGTTTGGGTAACTCGAATGATGCAGATATAACGGTCTATGACGATACAGCCATAAGTAGTTTCTCGCTTTCGGCTGTTAACAGATATGTCCATACCACCAGTAAGTCTGGCGGAGATTCTGTCTATATGGTGAAACTCACGGTTACCAGTTACCCCTTTACCATCGATCAGTATCAGCGCAAGATTTACAATACCGACTCCTTGCCTGCTGATTGTGACCTGAAGCATATCCTGGTAACAGCGACGGCAACCAGCTATTCTGGTACCATTGCCGTGAAAAGTGCGATCAGCGATTCTTTGAGTTATTATAGCAATGCTGACTCTCTTGACTTCTCGACCATCCGCGAATTCCGCGTCTATAACAACTCGGGAGAGAAATACCGTGCCTATCAGGTGCAGGTGAACATTAAATCACAGCCAGAGACCTCGGAGATAGCATGGAAGCAGATGCCCGAAGGCACCACGATGCCCACCACGCCTATGGCAGGATGGGAGTTTGCCTATAATGCAGCAGGTAACGGAATCGTGTCATCGCAGGATCATTGGGCTACATGTATCGAAGAGACCCTCGATGACGACAGTCGTCTGTTGCCCGTCGATGGCAGCTTCGCCTGTTGGAAATTAGACAATGGACTGAGCTATGCCCTGCTTGTTGGCGACAGCGAAGCAGAGGATACATACGCAGTAGTATGGCGTAAAGTTATCGATAATGATAATCCGACCAATTCAAGTTGGGTTTATATCCCCATCACTTCCAACAGAATCTATCGCCTGCCCAAGGGCCAGCACTATTTCTTGCTGCCCTATAAGGACGGTAGTGTGTTGGCCATCGGTGGCAATGGTGACATCTACCAGAGTTGTGATCAGGGACTTACCTGGAAGACTTCCAGTGACTTGCAGTCGCCCATCAGCAGCATAGCAGCTGCTTCAACTGATGGCAATGGCGGCATTTGGCTGTTGGAGAGTGCTGAGACTGGTACGATATGGTACGGAGAATAATACTGCCGATGCTGTTGGCTGTTGTCACAACGGCCATACAAGCCCAGGACGAACCGGAATACCGGTTGGAAATCGGTGCTGGTGCTGGCGTCATGAACTATCTGGGCGACTATAACACCTCGCTTTTCGGCGAACTGCAGCCGATGGGAGCCGTGATGGCCAAATACAAGGCAAATCCGCGTATGGCAATGGCACTCACGTTGGGCTATGGTAAGCTACAAGGTTCCTCAGACAAGGCAGAAACCTGGTATCCTGAAGCCGAGCGTTACGAGTTCAATAAGAGCCTGATCGATGTCAACCTGCGCTTCGAATACAACTTCTGGGCTTATGGCACAGGCAGAGAATATCGGGGAGCACGTAAGCTGGCCCCCTTCATCACCCTGGGTCTGGGATCTGCCATTCATGGTGACCCTGAGAAAGGCTTCGCAGTAACTCTGCCCATCGGAGCTGGTGTCAAATACAAGATTGCCGACCGTGTGAATCTCACTGCTGAATGGCGTATGCATTTCGCCTTGAGCGATTTGCTTGATGGCAAGGAAGACCCTTACGGCATCAAAAGCAGCGGACTCTTCAAGAACACCGACGGCTATAGTGTGCTGCAGCTGGCAGTGACCTATGAACTCTGGGCCAAGTGCAGGACATGCCACAATGACAGGGATTGAAAACAGATAATAAAGATATATGAAAGAGCTTTTGGACATGAACCGCATTCCACAGCACATTGCCATCATCATGGACGGCAACGGACGCTGGGCGATGGACCGTGGGCTGGATCGTACCTTCGGCCATAAGGCGGGAGTCGACACCGTTAAGAAAATCACAGCAGAGTGCGCCCGACTGGGGGTGAAGTTCCTGACGCTATATACTTTCTCAACAGAGAACTGGAACCGTCCTGCTTATGAAATTGAGGCACTGATGGGACTGGTGCTCAGTTTTGTAGAGATGGATCTGTTTACCGACAACAACATCAGGTTCCGGATGATTGGCGACCGCAAGCGACTGCCCGATGGTGTACAGGATAAGATCAAGTACATGGAAGACCTGACGAAAGACAATACCCGTATGACCGTTGTCATGGCTATGAGTTATAGCAGCCGTTGGGAAATCACAGAGGCCGTGAGCCAGATTGTGAGCGAGGTCCGTGACAAGCTTGACCATCCGAACGATATGCTCAGATGGAAGGAGTATCTGACTACAGGCGGTATCTTCCCACAGGACATTACTGAAGAGACCATCAGCCAGCACCTGTGCACCAACTTCATGCCCGATCCGGAACTGCTGATCCGCACGGGTGGCGAACAGCGCATCTCCAACTACCTGCTGTGGCAGTGCGCTTATTCTGAGTTCTACTTCTGCGACACCTACTGGCCCGACTTTGACGAAGAGGCCCTTTACAAGGCAATCGTCGATTATCAGAGCCGCCAGCGTCGCTTTGGAAAGACCGAAGCTCAGGTGGAAGAGGAGGAGAATAAGAAGTGAAAAGTGAGAAGTGAAAAGTGAAAACGATGCTATATAATATAATAAGGTATAAGGCGGTGACAAGTGGATGGATGGTGAAAGTGCTGGTAGTGCTCTTCACCCTTCACTATTCGCTCATCACTGCGACTGCTCAGGACAAGATTGTACATCCTGATATCTCTTATGCTGGTACGCCACGCACGTGTATCATTGGAGGTCTTGCCGTCGAGGGTGTCGAAGGTTATGAGGACTATGTGCTGACAGGACTCTCCGGTCTGGTGGTTGGTCAGGAGATTGAAGTGCCTGGCAGTCAGATTACCGAGGCCGTGAAGCGCTATTGGCGTCATGGTTTGTTCTCGAAAGCACAGATCAGTGCCGACTCCATCGTAGGCAACAAGATTTATCTGCGTATCACCCTGGCCATGCGTCCTCGGGTGAGCACCATCAACTATATCGGTATCAAGAAGTCGGAGCGCGACGATATGGAAGCTAAATTAGGTATCATCAAGGGTAGTCAGATTACGCCTAATATGATCGACCGTGCTAAGATCCTTGCGCAGCGGTATTTCGACGAGAAAGGCTTCAAGAATGCTGAGATCACGATTGTTCAGCGCGACGATCCCAACAACAAGGGTCAGGTGATGCTCGATGTCAATATCGACAAGAAGGACAAGATGAAGGTGCGCAATATCTTTATCACGGGCAATGACAAACTCTCCGACCAGAAGATCAAGGGCTCGCTCTTCGGCAAGGGTGCCTTCGGTAAGATTCACGAAGCAGGCAAGTTTGCTAACCTTTTCAAGGCCAAGAAATTCACAGAAGAGCGCTATAAGGAGGCCAAGCAGAAGCTGATTGAGAAATATAATGAGCTGGGCTTCCGCGATGCCACCATCATCGAAGACTCTGTGTGGAACAACGACGAGAAGCATGTCAATGTCTTCCTGCGTGTGGACGAGGGCGACAAATACTATCTGAGGGATATTACTTGGGTGGGAAATACGGTGGTGACGACCGACTATCTGAATGCCGTTCTGGGCATGAAGAAGGGCGACGCCTATAACCAGCGTCTGCTGAAGAAACGTTTGCAGGAAGACGATGATGCTGCCAGCAACTGGTATTATAACAATGGTTATGTGTTCTCCAACATCGAGCCTGTCGAGGTGAACATCACCAACGACAGTATCGACCTCGAGATTCGTATCATAGAAAATCCGCAGGCCCGTCTGAACCATGTCCGCATCTATGGTAACGACCGTCTCTACGAGGAGGTGGTGCGTCGTGAGCTTCGTACCAAGCCCGGCGATCTGTTCAACAAGGATGCCATCATGCGTTCTGCCCGTGAAATCGGTTCTTCAGGTTTCTTCGATGCAGAGACCATCAACCCTGACATCAAGCCCAATGGTGAGGACGGTACAGTCGACATCAACTGGCAGCTCGAACAGAAGAGCAACGACCAGCTGGAGTTCTCGCTCGGTTGGGGACAGACGGGTATCATCGGACGTATCGGTATCAAGTTCAACAACTTCTCGCTGCGCAATCTCTTTGGAAAGAACAAACTCCATCGTGGTATCCTGCCCTATGGCGACGGTGAGCAGCTGGGCTTCAACTTCCAGACCAATGGTTCATATTATAGCTCACTGAGCGCTAACTACGGAACCAGCTGGTTTGGCGGCAAGCGCCCGAATGCCTTCAACGTCAGTGCTTTCTATTCGAAGCAGAGCGATATCAACAGCATGTACCGCAACAATGCTTTCTATAGCAACTTCTATAACTACAGTTACGGCTATGGCGGTTATAACCCCTATGCCTACAACTACGAGTCGATGCTTGACGATGACAAGACGATGACGGTGTTCGGAGCAGCGCTGTCATGGGGTAAGCGCCTGCGCTGGCCTGACGACTATTTCCAGCTCTCCGCTACGTTGGGTTACACCCGCTATATGCTGCGCGACTGGCAGTACTTCTATATCCAGAATGGTAACTGTAACAACATCAACCTGGGATTGACCTTGGCGCGTAACTCTACCGACAACCCGCTCTTCCCGCGTCATGGATCTGAATTCATGGTCTCTGTCTCGCTCACACCGCCCTGGTCGCTCTTCGACAACAAGGACTATGGCAGCCTGGCCAAGAACCGTCAGTCGGCCACTTACGAGGATGAATTGCAGGATGTGTACCGCTGGATTGAATACCACAAGTGGAAGTTTAAGTCACGCACCTTTACCGCACTCACAGGCGGTTCCAAGTGCTTCGTGCTCATGACGCGTGTGGAAATGGGTCTGCTGGGTTCCTACAACGACGACAAGCGTTCGCCCTTTGAAACCTTCTACGTGGGTGGTGACGGTATGAGCGGCTACAGCTACGGCTATTCCGAGGAGACCATCGGATTGCGTGGTTACGATAATGGTGCCATTTCCTACTCCTCGTCTTATGACCTGATGCGTCAGGGAGGTTCTCCCTCATCCTATAATGCCTACGCCTACGACCGTTTCACCCTCGAGCTCCGCTATCCGTTCATGCTGGGTAACACCACCATCTATGGCCTTGGCTTCCTCGAAGGTGGTAATGCCTGGGCAAGGGCCAAGGACTTCAATCCGTTCAAGATGAAGCGCTCTGCCGGACTCGGTGTGCGTATCTATCTGCCGATGGTAGGTCTGATGGGTATCGACTGGGCCTATGGTTTCGACTATGTCACCACCAGCCAGTCAGGCACCCGTTCGAAGGGCGGAAGCAATTTCCACTTCATCCTCGGACAGGAGTTCTAAAGTTAAGAGTTGTTTAAAACTTGAAACCATTCGATGGTTTTCACGTCAAAGTGATGTCACAATAAAAAAAGACAAGAATATGAAGAAGTTATTAATCTGTTTAATCTGTGGAATCTGTGTGAGTCTTCAGGCACAAGCCCAGAAGTTCGCACTGGTGGATATGGAGTATATTCTGAAGAATATTCCCGCCTATGAGCGTGCTAACGAACAGTTGAACCAGGTGTCAAAGAAATGGCAGGCTGAGGTCGATGCATTGACTACCGAGGCTCAGACGCTGTATAAGAACTACCAGAACGAGGTGGTGTTCCTCTCGCAGGAGCAGAAGAAAGCCAAGCAGGATGCCATCGTCGCCAAGGAGAAGGAGGCTGCCGACCTGAAGAAGAAGTACTTCGGCCCCGATGGCGAGCTCTTCAAGAAGCGTACGGCCCTGATGACGCCTATCCAGGACGAAATCTACAATGCCGTCAAGGACGTTGCCGAGCTTCGTGGCTATCAGCTCATCCTCGATCGTGCCAGCGATACCGGCATTATCTTCGGCTCTCCCAAGATCGACGTCTCCTCGGAGGTGCTTCGCAAGTTAGGATATTCCAACTAGTACCGCTAGAATCTCTAGAAAGGCTAGAAATTTATAACAACTAAATATTTAAAGAAAAATGAAAAAAATGATTATTTGCGCTATCTGCGCAATCTGCGGTCTGACCACCGCCAACGCACAAGCAAAGTTCGGACATGTAAATACTCAGGAGATCATCCAGGCTATGCCGGAGTATCAGAAGGCCCAGACAGAGATCAAGGCCCTTCAGGACCAGTATGAGGCCGATCTGAAGTCGATGCAGGACGAGCTGCAGAAGAAGGGTGAGGCTTTCGATAAGGAGCAGGCCACTCTGCCCGAGAACATCAAGCAGCGCCGTCAGCAGGAACTGCAGGATATGTACACCAAGATCCAGCAGAGCTTCCAGGACAACCAGCAGGCTCTTCAGAAGGCTTCTGGCGAGAAGATGCAGGCCATCCAGACCAAGGTGCTCGATGCCATCAAGGCTATAGGTACCGCTGGCAACTATGTCTACATCATGGAGAACAATTCGCTGCCCTATATCAGCACCACGCTCTCTACCGATGTCACCGCTCAGGTCAAGGCCAAGCTCGGACTGAAATAAAGTATTTATCAAAATAACTGCGCTGTCCAATGCATGATGACATTGGGCAGCCTTTTTGTTGTGTCTGTATTCAGCCTAAGGTAATATTTTCTACATCGATTGTTTCGTGGAGGAAGAGTTGGGCTGACTCTTTGAATTTCTCTGGGTTTTCCGTTGTAAGATAGTGGACGGTGGCCCCCTTTGAGCATTTCACCTCCATTTGGGGATGGCGCTCCAGGTAATTCCGAAGGCTGTCGGCTACATATTCGCCCTGAGGAATGATGCGCACACCGGCAGGCAGATATTTCAGGATCTTCGGCATGAGCAGAGGATAATGCGTGCAGCCGAGGATGATGGCATCAATCTCCGGGTCAAGGCGCATGATCTGGTCGATACGTTTCTTGACGAAATAGTCAGCACCAGGCGAATCGGCCTCGTTGTATTCTACGAGGGGCACCCAGAAGGGACAGGCAACGCCCGACACCTGGATGTCGGGATGGAGCTTCTTGATTTCAAGGTTATAGCTCTCGCTCTTGATGGTGCCCTCGGTGGCGAGGACGCCCACATGACGGCTCTCAGTAAGTTCGCCGATGACTTCTGCCGTAGGTCGGATAATGCCAAGCACACGGCGGTTGGGGTCGATCTGAGGGATATCGTTCTCCTGGATAGAGCGCAGGGCTTTGGCAGAGGCCGTGTTACAGCCGAGAATGATAAGGTGACAACCCATCTCGAATAGTTTCATCACAGCCTGACGCGTAAACTCATAGACCACGTCGAACGATCGCGGTCCATAAGGCGCACGGGCATTATCGCCCAGATAGAGATAATCATACTGAGGAAGCATCTGGCGGATACCATGCAAGATGGTCAGACCGCCATAGCCGCTGTCGAAGATGCCGATTGGGCCTGGGTTATTTGAGAGCATCCGAAACGAACTGGTTTAAATCTTCGCCCCAAGCAGGGTTGATATACGGACAAGCGTCAGAGGCAGTATTCACCACGAGGGCAAGGCCACGCTCACTGGCAATCCTTGCAACTGTTTCCGACAGAAGTATCTTGAGCGGCGCCAAGGCCTCACGCTCGGCATCGGCCAACTGTTTACGACTCTCTTCCTTGAAAGTCACATTGCGCGTCATCAATTCCTGCAGCTCAGTCTGGCGCTTCTGAAGAATGGTCTTCGGAAATTCGTGCTGACCTTCGAGGAATTCCTCATACTTGCGGTTGAACTCATTTGTCACCCGTTGCATCTCAGCCTCGTACTGCTGACGGAGATCGGCCATCTTCTGCTGAACCAAAGCGTACTGCGGCATCGACTGCAGGGCCTGCTGGTAGTTGAGATAGCCGAAACGTACCACGGCCGTACTGTCTTGCGCCGAGACCGTCAGTGCAACCATCGTGAAAATCAACAATATCAATCTTTTCATAATCGCATTCTTTGCCGCAAAATTAAGTATTATTTTCTAGAAATGAAAATGTTTTCTTAAAATTTAGGAGAATTTAAGGTGAGAAGGGACCGACATCTTTTCAATTCCAGCCCATTTTCTTATTCCAGTTTTTCTGAACTGCTTTTCTTTCCTTAGCGTCCTACAAAAGTTTCTCCCCCGAACTGGTTTTGTTGTTTCACGCCCTTGAACTTGTGTTTACGCACCACGAACATAATTTATGAGGCGAGGGCGTAACTTTTCATCTTCGATTCCACCATATTAATCGGTCGAAATATAATTAAGCACTTAAGATTTCGAGTTAAATCAGTTCTTTCTGAATTTTATTGTATTTAACTGAATTAATTCAGCCACAGGAAAAGTCATTTCATAACTCAACTTCGAGTGCCGCTGTCTGCCGATGAACTAATATGAAAGAGGGTATGTCTATAAAAAATAGGCATACCCTCTTTGTACTTTAGATGTAAGGGCTTTTATCCGATGTACATCAGGATCATCTCTACAATCTGGTCCTCGGTCTTGCCGTCGGCAGTGATGACAAAGTCGTAGTTGCGGGTATCGTAGCGTGAGCTCTTGGTATACTTCTGTACGTAATTCTCGCGCATCTTGTCGACGCGTTCAATCACCTTGCGAGCCTCGTCCTCAGTCAGATTCTGCTTGCGCATCACACGCTCCAGGCGGAAGGGCATGGAGGCCTGAATGAGAATACTCAAGTGGTTGGGATGGTTGCGGAATACGTAGAAACCGCTGCGGCCGGCTATGATGCAGGACTCCTCCTCGGCAATGCTACTGAGAATCTTGGTTTCGGTCTTGAAAACCTTGTCGGTATCCAGAAGTTCGGGCTCATCGCCCATCTTTGGGATATAGTAATTGGCTGACATACCTGGGCCACCGCTTATCTGGCGCTTGAAGTCGGCCCACCAGCCTTGCTTACGGCCTTTGAGCTTTTCGATTTCCTCCACTGTGAGGTGGAACTTCTCCTGCAGACCCTTGATGACGGCCTTGTCGTAGAATTCAACACCCAGCTTTTCTGCTAACTTACGGCCAACGGTACGACCGCCGCTGCCCAACTCACGATTGATCGTGATGACAAATTTCTCGTTTTTATTCATAATCTTTAGTTATTTGTTATTGATGGGACAAAGATAAGAATAAAAATCGAAAATACAAAGAAAATGATTAAAAAGTTCTTTGAGGATGATGACCGTTTATTTGTTACAGAAAGTTAAATTTATTGTTTTACGATAATTTTTTATTGAAAATATTTGGTGGTTTCAAAATTAGTGCTTATCTTTGCACCGAAATTATTTATCGTTTAACAATAAAACATTATCAATTATGAATAAGAAACTAAAGATTTACAGCACGCTGTTCGTTGTAGTACTGATTGTTTTGGGATTCACCAACACGTTCCACTACTATGCAATGGGTTGGAGTCCGGCACCCGACAACAACATGGAGTTTGCAGAACTTCCTTCTGACTATATGAGTTGTGATACCCTTCCTGACGGCGGAACCGTTTCCTACGGCCATCCCTATTATACTTATGATGTGAATGTCCACCCATGGTCGAGACCTGATCACAAGGTGCTCCTCTCTACGGCTCAAGGCCAGACCTACCAGGTGGAAATGCAAAAGATAAAAGTGGGAATACCTGCCTCACGGGCAAATTCCAATTTCCCGATGTATTTCATCGGATCGGCCACGGTGGTCTCAATCATTGTGTTCGTCTGGATATTGTATATGGTGGTTAATCTCATCGTCAAGATCCGCAGGGGAGAGATTTTTGTGACGAAAGTGGCGAAGTATCTTGAGACCACAGGCATACTTCTTTCTGTCCTCTATTTGTATGAGCTGGTTGTCTCATACCTCATCACCCAGTATTTCATTTCTCATATCCATCTGGCAGACCATAGCATCGTGTTCAAGAATGAATGCAACAGCATGTACATCCTAACGGGCCTGGCCCTGATGATTATCTCGCAGATCATCCTGAAAGGCAAGGATCTGAAGGAAGAACAGGAACTGACCATCTAAATACCGAGCCTTATGAGTATCATAGTGAATGTAGATGTAATGATGGCCAAGCGCAAGATGTCGTCTCAGGAACTGGCCGAGAGGATTGGCATTACCCAAGCCAACCTCTCGATCCTGAAGACGGGCAAGGCCAAGGCCATCCGTTTCTCCACCCTCGAGGCCATCTGTCAGGCACTCGACTGCCAGCCTGGCGATATTCTGGAATATCGCGAAGACTAACAGCTGTGAATGCCGTGGTCACTAGATGACTACGGCCGTTCCGCTGGTGGCTACCATGAGCATAGAGCCGTTACCCCCGATGGTCTCGTAGTCAATATCTATGCCTACGATGGCATTGGCTCCAAGTGCCTGAGCACGCTGCATCATCTCCAGAATGGAGGTGTCCTTGGCCTCGATAAGCACTTTCTCGTAACTACCGGAGCGTCCGCCTACGATGTCGCGGATGCCTGCCATGAAGTCTTTGAACATGTTCGCTCCGATAATTGTCTCACCTGTCACCACTCCCTTGTACTCGCGGATGGGATGACCTTCAATCTGTGGGGTTGTTGATAGTATCATAATCGTTCTCTTTAAAAGTTTCTATCTGTTAGACGTTAAGAACGAGGAAAAAGTTGCAAAACTCATTGCGAACCGTCCCGATAGAGTTCTTTGCGCTTAGCTTTGTAGAAACGGTCGATGAAGTTGAGCTGCTCACGGTTGGGCACCATGATGAGCGAGGCACCGTTGGAGAACTGCATTGTGGTGGGTTTCGTCTCGTCGAACGAAGGCCAGTAGGGCAGGCCTTTGCCGTTAGGATTGCATGTCTTGGCGAAGTTCACCCAGTACTGCTGGATGATTTCTGCGACTGCTGCCTCAGCGGGATATTTGTCGGGCTGCGTCAGGAAATGGCCGTTCAGATAAAGGATATCGTCTGCATGGGCGACACCACGGCGACGCTTATCCTGTGAGAAACTCATCGTGGAGGGCTGAGCCAGGAAGGCTGCGTAGGCAGGACTCTTACCCGTCTTGGTCTGCAGGCTCACCCAGGCGTATGACGGCCAGGCGAAGCCGAGATCGCGGAAGGCATCGCCATTGCCGTGCCAAGCCTCGTCGTCGGTGTTGCCAGGATAGACTTTCAGCGCTTCGTCGGCCATGTCGCCAAACATATTCTGCACCTGCTTCTGGTAATTCTCTGCCTTGATATTGGGGGGTGAGAAGAGGGCGCCCTCGTCGCTGTTGGTCATCACGATGACGGGCACATCATTATATTCGCCTCGTTGGTAAAGGCGGTATTGGTCATCGGTAATCACATAGCCGTCGACACAAGGCCAGAAACCGCTGAAACCCACATCGCCGCCACAGAGTTCCATTGCGTCCATCTTGCGCATCTGCTTGATGTTCTTCTTCTTCAGATGTTTCTGGAAGGCGAGGCCCTGCTGTTCGGCTCCTTTTTGCGAGGCATCGACGCCTAAAGTGCGAGGCTGGTCACTCCATGGCGCAAACGAGCCTCCGCTCTGACTGATGCAGGCACGGAAGAGTCCCTTGGCCAGCGGAGAGCCGCAGAGGAGACTGCAACTGATGGCACCAGCGCTCTCACCGAAGATGGTGACCTTCGAGGGGTCGCCACCAAAGTTGGCAATGTTGCGCTGCACCCACTTGAGGGCGAAGATCTGATCCAGCAGACCATAGTTGCCCGAATGTCCGTCCTTCGATTCCTTGGTCAATTCCGGATGGGCCAAGAAACCGAGGGCACCTGTGCGATATTCGATGCTGACGATGACCACGCCACGCAGGGCGAGGTGTTTCCACAGGTCGCCGCCATAGTGCTCTGTCTGGAAGCCACCACCATGAATCCATACCATGACAGGCAGACGGTCGTTGACACTTTTTGCAGGCGTCGCGATGCCAAGATAGAGGCAGTCCTCACTCATCATATCAGCCGTACGACCTTGACGTGTGGGTTGTGGGGGCAATGGGCCGAAGTCCTCAGCCTTCAGCACACCCTCCCAAGGCTTGGCTGGCTGTGGCTCACGCCAGCGCAGGTCGCCAACGGGTGGTGCTGCGTAGGGAATGGCTTTATACACTGCGAGCGGACCATCGAGGATGCCCTCTAAAACGCCTGTTTCCACATGGGTTTTCAGGAGCGGTTGCCCCATAGCGTCTGCTGCCATCATCAGGGCGCAGACCGTCAGAATCATTGTAAATAGCTTTTTCATGTTGTTATTGGTTTTATGCCAGAAGGCGGCGTGAGAAATAGCGGACGGGATACCAGACGGCCAGGAAGCCGACGATGAGTACGGTAAGGAAGATGAGGATGATGTCCTCAGGATGGACGCTCACCGGATAGGCATTGACAACGAATGAACCGCTCGACGATCCCAGTTTCACGATGCCGAAAGTCTGTTGCGCCCAGCAGAGAATCAATCCGATGATGATGCCGATGATGGCGCCTAACGCGGAAATCAGTCGGCCCTCGAAGAGGAAGATACGTGTGATTTGTTGATCTGATGCACCCAGGTTGCGCAAGGTCACCACATCTTCTTTCTTGTCGATGATAAGCATCGAGAGCGAGCCGATGATGTTGAAACAGGCCACCATCAGGATGAAGGTCAGGAAGATGTAGGCGATGAGTTTCTCAATCTTCATGATCTTAAAGGTGTCGTCCTGCTGCTCGAAGCGGTCGCGCACATAGCAGTTGTCACCCACAATCTTCTTGATTTCCGACTTCACACTTTCAAAGTTACTACCTGGCTTGAGGCGCAGTTCGAGGGCAGAGACCATACCTTGTTGCTCGAAGATACGACGTGCAAAGGCGATGTCGGTCAGGATATAACCCTTGTCATAGCGGGCCTGCTTCACGTTGAAGATGACGCCAGGCGAATAAAGCTCATCTGTTACAAGGCCGTCCATAGGGTTGGCCATATTCAGTTGGCCCTCGCGACGGGGGGCGTAGATCTGAAGCGGTTCTTCATAGGTGAAACCTGTGCCCAGTTGCTCTGCCAACCGGACGCCAGGGATGCCATAGAACATATCGGCTGCATGCAGTTCGAACTGTCCTTCACCTAAGAGAATCTCGTTGATATGGGTGAGTTGGCTGAAGCTGTCTTCCACACCCTTGATGGTCACCATCGCCTGTCGCCCACGGTAGACTGCCAGAGCTTGGTCTTCTACCGTCTCCATCGCCACCTCTATCTGTGGCAAGGCCTTGATTTTCGTCAGAGCAGGGTCATCGGCCGCCATCGTCTTGCCTTGAACGGGCACAATTTTCAGTTGGGGGTCAAACGAAGTGAAGAAGGAGGCCACCATATCGTGGAAACCGTTAAACACGGAGAGTGTCACCACAAGAGCCATTGTGGCTACGGCCACACCCACTATGGAAATGGCACTGATGACATTGATGGCGTGCGTCGACTTCTTTGAAAAGAGATAGCGCCGTGCAATAAAGAATGGAAAATTCATTTCTCTTACTTCTTACCTCTCACCTCTTATTTCTTTAGTAATTCGTCGATACGTTCGATGTAGTCCAGTGAGTCGTCGATGAAGAATCGCAATTCAGGCACGATGCGCAGTTGGTTTCTTACACGTGTACCTAATTCATATCTGATGGCCTTGTTGCTGGCATTGATATTCTGGAGAATCTCCTCGCCCTTTTCGCTAGGGAAGATGCTCAGGTAGGCGGTGCAGACGCTGAGGTCGGGCGATATCTTCGTCCTGGTCACACTCACCATCGTGCCGTGCGTGGCCCGTGTCTGTTGTTGGAATATCAGCGAGAGCTCTTTCTGGAGCAACCTCGCGATTTTGTTTTGTCTTGTTTCTTGCATATTTTCTTTTTTTTCTGAAACGAATTATCCTAATTGTTTTTTATTTTATCCACGAATTATTTCAATTAATAAATTAAAAGAATTAAGTTATAATTAGTATAATTCGTTTCTAACATCATCTTATTTCTTTCGAATTAATGTGAGGCCGTCGCGCAGGGGGAGTATGACTTGTTCCACCCTGGGGTCGGCAGCGATATAGTCGTTGAAGTTTTCGATGCCTTGCGTCTGGTGGTCGCGATCGTAGGTATGGTCTACCACGTGGCCGTCCCAAAGCGTGTTATCGGCAAGGATGAACCCGCCTGGGCGGAGGATGCTCATCACCATCTCATAGCAGTCGCGATAGGTACGCTTGTCGCCATCCATAAACGCCAGGTCGAACTCGATACCGAGTTTAGGAGCCTCTTTGAGGGCGTCGCCAATGATGAAATGAATCTTGTCGGCCACCTCAGAACCTTCTATCCAGGGACGGGTGAAGTCCTCCATCTCGTCGTTGATCTCAAAAGTGTAGAGCCGTCCGTCGTCATCGAGGCCTTCTGCCATCGATATGGCACTATAGCCGCTGAAGGTGCCTATCTCTAAGATGTTTTTGGGCCGTATCATCTTGACCAGCATTTTCAGCAGTCGTCCTTGCAGATGTCCGCTGGCCATCCTTCCATGGATGGTGTGCAGGTTTGTTGCGCGCCAAAGTTTGTATAAATACTCTGGCTCTGGCTCCGTATGGGCGAGGATGTAGTCGTCGAGGGTCATCCAATCAGCGCCTCTACCGCTAAGCGGTAACTGTCGAGTCCGAATCCACAGATTACACCTTTACAGGCAGCCGAGATCATCGACTTGTGTCGGAACGCCTCGCGTTGGTGAACATTTGAGATGTGAACCTCGATGACGGGGCACTTCAAACTCCTGATGCAGTCGTGCAGTGCGACGCTCGTATGGGTATAGGCTCCTGCATTGAGCACGATGCCGTCGTAGCCTCCTGCAAAACCTGTTTCCTGCATCTTGTTGATGAGTTCGCCCTCCACATTACTCTGATAGTAGTCTATCTGTACCTGCGGGTAGCGGCTGCGGAGCACCTTGAGGCAGTTTTCCATCGATTCTGAGCCGTAGATGCCTGGTTCCCGCTGCCCCAGCAGGTTCAGGTTTGGCCCGTTGATAATCTGTATCTTCATATTTTTCCTTGATTTGGGTGCAAAGATACGAAAATAATTCATAATTCATAATGCTTAATACATAATTTATCCAGGCGGTAGCAAATTTTTCACTGTTCACTTTTCACTTTTCACTTTTTTTTCGTACCTTTGCAGCCGAATTTCAAGGGGTGCCTGCGGTCGCAGGCTGAGATGATACCCTCTAACCTGATCCGGATCATGCCGGCGTAGGGATGGAATACAGGATAATCAATACAAGCAATCCCCTTTACACTTATTTAAAGGTAAAAAGCAAAAAGGTAAAAAAGTAAAGGTATGAAAAGATTTGTTTTTCAGTTGTTGGCGCTGGTGGGCGTTGTGAATGTGAATGCACAAAACGATGGTTTGGACTCACTGCTGTCGCTTGAGTTGCAGGATGTGCAGGTGGTGTCGACACGAGCATCGAAAAAGACACCTATGGCATATACAAATATGGATAAAGAGGTATTGAGGGCTGTGAATTTCGGTCAGGATGTGCCTTATCTGCTGTCGCTCACGCCGAGCATAACGATGACTTCGGATGCAGGTAACGGCATCGGCTACACATCACTTCGCGTGCGTGGTACAGACCCTTCTCGCATCAATATTACGGCTAATGGCATTCCGATGAATGATGCCGAGAGTGCCCAGCTTTATTGGGTGAATATGGGTGACTTTGCCTCGTCTGTACAGTCTATGCAGATACAGCGTGGCGTGGGAACGTCGACCAACGGTGCGGGTGCCTTCGGTGCTACGCTGAACATGCAGACGGAGAATATCGGTGTGGAGCCCTATCTCGGCCTCGACTTCTCAGGCGGCTCTTATTACTCACATAAGGAGACGGTGCGCTTCGGCACGGGTCTGCTTAATGGTCATTGGGGCATTCAGGGTAGGTTGTCGAATATCGGGTCGAAGGGTTATCTGGATCGTGCCTCAACAAAACTCAATAGCTATCTCATCCAGGGTGGCTATTTCTCAGACAATACGGTGGTGAAGCTAATCACCTGGAATGGCGTTGAGGAGACTTATCACGCCTGGAACTATACGTCGAAATATGAGCAGAGCCTGTATGGACGTACCTATAACTCCTGCGGTGTGATGGGTTTCGACGACAACGATAATCCTACGGGATATTATGACAACCAGACGGATAACTACCATCAGCAAAACTATCAGTTGATACTGAACCAACGCATTAGCCAACTGCTGAACCTAAACGCTGCATTGCACTATACTCGTGGCGATGGTTACTACGAGCAGTACAAGCGTAAGCGTTATCTGTATAAGTACGGACTCTCAGACAATGGGATAGATCGAGGCAACCTGATCGAACAGAAGAAGATGGCTAACGACTTCTATGGCGCTGTGGCCTCACTGGTCTATAACGACCGTAAAGGGGTAGAGGCTGCTTTCGGAGGTGGTTGGAACAAATACGATGGTGACCATTTCGGAAATGTGGTAGGTGTGCCCAACTATGAGTATTACCGTAACAATGCCAAGAAGACGGACTTTAACATCTATGCCAAAGCCAACTATGAATTCCTACATGGACTGAGTGCCTTTATAGATTTGCAGTACCGTTGTATCAACTATAAAATGGAAGACCCTGCCGATGAATATGGACATAATTGCGTCCTGCTGTCTGATGGTACATTAAAGTATGGCATAGGCTACATCATCGATGAAAAGTTTAACTTCTTCAATCCTAAGTTTGGACTGAACTACGACATTACACCGAATCATAGGCTTTACGCCTCGTATGCTATAGCGCATAAGGAACCGACACGCAACGATTATGAAGACAATGTCGGAACCGAGATGAAAGCTGAACGCCTGAACGATTTCGAAGCAGGCTACAAATTCCAGAGCGAGCATTTCTCTGCAGGTGCCAACTTGTACTGGATGTCATACAAAGATCAATTCGTACTGACGGGTGAACTGAACAATATTGGCGAAGCCATAGCCAAGAATGTGGGCAAAAGTTATCGTCTCGGTGTCGAACTGGAGGCTGCCTGGCAACCCGTTGATTGGCTACGCTGGGATGCTAATGCCACGTGGTCGAGAAACCGTGCCAAGGACTGGACGGTCACCGATAACGATGGCGATACGCACAATCTGGGAGATACTCCGCTGAGTTTCTCGCCCGACCTGATACTGAATAACATCCTGACCTTCAATTACAAGGGACTGAAGGCCAGCATCCAGAGCCAGTATATCAGCGACCAGTATCTGACAAATACCGGTTTTAAGGAGATGGAGTGCCAGGATGCGTGGTCGAATGGCAATACTACTTATGAGGCGCTGCTGCTGAAGAGCCACTTTAACACCAACATCGACCTTTCATACAATATTGCGCTGAAGCCGTTGGGCATCAAGGATGCCACTATCGGTGTGACATTGTACAACATTTTCTCTGCGAAGTACGACAACAATGGCTGGGCAGCCCCACAGTTTGTGAAGGATGCTAACGGCGGTGTGAAGGCCGTCAACGAGTGGGGGTTGCGTGATATGGATGCCGCAGGCTTCGCTCCCTCGGCGCCGTTTAATGTAATGGCGCATTTGTCGGTGAATTTTTAGTTTTTAGTTTGTAGTTTATTGTTTACAGTTTACAGATGATTACATTTCTGGCGGGACATGGGTTGGATATATTTACCACGGTACTGGGCCTGATTTACATCTGGCTCGAGTATCGAGCTCATATTGCCCTATGGGTCATAGGCATCATCATGCCGGCACTCGATATCATCCTTTATTGGCAGCATGGACTCTATGGTGATGCGGGCATGGCGTGTTATTATACCTTGGCGGCTCTCTATGGTCTCTATGTGTGGAAGTTCAAGAAGACCAGAAAACTGAAGCAGGCGCTCCCCATCATTCACATGCCCAGACGACAATATTTGCCAGCTACAGTGTGTTTCTTCGTGGCATGGGTTGTCGTTTACTATATTCTCATTACGTGGACCAATTCCACCGTGCCTGTGCTCGACTCGTTTACCAATGCGCTGTCGTTTGTCGGCTTGTGGGCACTGGCCCGCAAATATCTGGAGCAGTGGTTGTTCTGGATAGTGGTCGATGTCGTATGCTGTATGCTCTATATCCAGAAAGGTATTCCCTTCAAGGCAGGACTTTACGGCCTGTATGTCCTTATCGCTATTGCCGGCTATTTCAAGTGGAAGAAGATGACCAAAATCACCAA